>NZ_JBPQFM010000021.1:0-156774 GCF_051373225.1 Amycolatopsis sp. w19
GGCGGTGGTCCCGGTGGCGGCGGCGGTGCCCCGGCCGGTGGCGGCGGTTTCCGTGGCGGCGGCGGCCGTGGCGGCCCCGGTGGCCGTGGCGGTACCGCGGGTGCCTTCGGGCGTCCCGGTGGTCCCTCGCGCAAGGGCCGCAAGTCGAAGCGGCAGAAGCGCCAGGAGTACATGGACAACATGCAGGCGCCCAGCGTCGGTGGTGTCCGTCTGCCCAAGGGGCAGGGCGAGACGATCCGCCTGCCGCGTGGTGCCTCGCTGACCGACTTCGCCGAGAAGATCGACGCCAACCCGGCTTCGCTGGTGCAGGTGCTCTTCCACCTCGGCGAGATGGTCACCGCGACGCAGTCGGTGTCCGACGACATCCTGGAACTGCTCGGCGGCGAAATGAACTACAACGTTCAGGTCGTCAGTCCCGAGGAAGAGGACCGGGAGCTGCTCGAGACCTTCGACATCACCTACGGCGAAGACGCGGGTGAGGAAGAGGATCTGCAGGTCCGTCCGCCGGTCGTGACCATCATGGGTCACGTCGACCACGGTAAGACCCGCCTGCTCGACACGATCCGCAAGACGAAGGTGCGCGAAGGTGAAGCCGGTGGCATCACCCAGCACATCGGCGCCTACCAGATCGAGACCGAGCTCGAAGGCAACCCGCGTCTGATCACCTTCATCGACACCCCGGGTCACGAGGCGTTCACCGCCATGCGTGCCCGTGGTGCCAACTCGACCGACATCGCGGTGATCGTGGTGGCGGCCGACGACGGTGTGATGCCGCAGACGGTCGAGGCGATCAACCACGCGCAGGCCGCCAAGGCGCCGATCGTGGTCGCGATCAACAAGATCGACAAGGAAGGCGCGAACCCGGACAAGATCCGGCAGCAGCTGACCGAGTACGGCCTGGTCGCCGAGGAGTACGGCGGCGACACGATGTTCGTCGAGATCTCCGCGCGGCAGAACATCAACATCGACGGCCTGCTCGAGGCGATCCTGCTGACCGCCGACGCCGCGCTGGACCTCCGGGCCAACCCGGACATGGAGGCCCAGGGTGTCGCGATCGAGGCCCACCTCGACCGCGGCCGCGGTCCGGTGGCCACGGTGCTGGTCCAGCGAGGCACGCTGCGCGTCGGTGACTCGGTCGTGGCGGGTGACGCCTACGGCCGCGTCCGCCGGATGGTCGACGAGCACAACGTCGACGTCACCGAGGCGTACCCGTCGCGTCCCGTCCAGGTCATCGGGTTCACCTCGGTGCCGGGTGCGGGCGACACCTTCCTGGTGGTCGACGAGGACCGCGTCGCCCGGCAGATCGCCGAGCGCCGCTCCGCCCGGACGCGCAACGCCCTCAACGCGTCGCGTCGCAAGCGGGTCAGCCTCGAGGACCTCGACTCCGCCTTGAAGGAGACGAACAGCCTCAACCTGATCATCAAGGGTGACAACTCCGGTACCGTCGAGGCGCTCGAAGCCTCGCTGGTGCAGCTCGAGGTCGGCGACGACGTCGAACTCAACGTCGTGCACCGCGGTGTCGGTGGCGTCACCGAGTCCGACATCGACCTGGCGACCGCGTCCGACGCGATCGTCCTGGGCTTCAACGTCCGTGCGCAGGGCAAGGCGACCGAGCGGGCCACCCGCGAAGGCGTCGACGTCCGGTACTACACGGTCATCTACCAGGCGATCGAGGAGATCGAGCAGGCTCTGAAGGGCATGCTCAAGCCGGAGTACGAAGAGGTCGAGCTCGGCAAGGCGGAGATCCGCGACGTCTTCAAGTCGTCGAAGATCGGCACCATCGCCGGTTGTCTCGTCGTCTCGGGCGAGATCCGCCGCAACGCGCGGGCCCGTCTGCTCCGCGACGCGACCGTCATCGCCGAGAACCTGCCGATCAGCTCGCTGCGGCGGTTCAAGGACGACGTGGTCGAGGTTCGCGACGGGTACGAGTGTGGTCTGACGCTGGGGTCGTACAGCGACCTCAAGGTCGGCGACATCATCGAGACCTACGAGCAGCGCGAAAAGCCGCGTGCGTAAGTGACACGGGCGGCGCTCCTCCGCATCTGGGCGGGGGAGCGCCGCTTCACCTTCGAAACAACCCAGAACCCCACATGTTCGTAGGAGCTCTTGAGCTCGACATCCTGCTGGGCGACGTCCATTCGCTCAAGCAGAAGCGATCCGTGATCAAACCGGTGCTGGCCGAGGTGCGCAGGCGTTTCGACGTCTCCGTCGCCGAAGCGGGCCATCAAGACCTGCACCGGCGCGCGCTGATCGGTGTGGCCGTGGTCGCGGCGAGTGGCGAGCACGTTCGTGACGTGCTCGACTCGTGTGAGCGCCTCGTGGCCGGGAGGCCGGAGTTCGAACTGCTCTCCAGCCATCGCCGGCTGCTCGGCCCGGATGACTAAAGAAGATCTTTCGAGGAGACGAAATCCCATGGCCGACCCCGCTCGGGCTCGTAAGCTCGCCAAGCGGATCTCGCAGATCGTCGCGCACGCGATCGAGCACGACATCAAGGATCCGCGGCTCAACCACGTGACGATCACCGACACGAAGATCACGGCGGATCTGCACGACGCCACGGTCTACTACACGGTGCTCGGCGAAAACCTGGAGTCCACGCCCGACCACGCCGGTGCCGCCGCGGCGCTCGAATCCGCCCGTGGCGTCCTGCGCACGAAGGTCGGTCAGGGCACCGGAGTCCGCTACACTCCGACGCTGGCCTTCGTGGCCGACAGTATTCCTGAGGACGCCAAGCGCATCGAAGACCTTCTCGCGAAGGCGCGGGAAGCGGATGCCGAGGTCGCCCGGCGGGCCACTGGGGCGCAGCACGCCGGCGAAGCCGACCCGTACAAGCCGCCGCGGGAAGAGGCCGAAGACGATGAGTTCGCCGACGAGGAGACCCGTCGCTGAGGGACCGGACCACGCCGTGAGCCGGCGTGGTCTCCTGCTGGGAGCCGCGGCTCTCGGCGGCTCGGCGCTGATTTCCGCTTGCGGCGCCGAGAAACCACCCCTGGTGGGGCCGCCGCCGGTGGCCCCACCGACCACGCCGACGCCGCTCACCGAAGCGGTCACGGTGCAGAAGATGCGGTCGGCGGCGCGGAACCGCGACGTCAACCTCGTCATCATCGCGCCGGACGGCGTGTCCCGGGTCGGGATGCCGGTCTGCGTCGCCCTGCACGGGCGCGGCGCGGACGCCCGGACGTTCCTGAACCTGGGCGTGCAGGATGCGCTGAACCGGGCCGTCGCGTCCGGGCTGCCCGGTTTCGCGGTGGCCGCCGTCGACGGGGACAACTACTGGGTGGACGTCGGCAAGGACGACGACCCGCAGCGGATGCTGTCCGACGAGCTGCCCGGCTGGCTCGCCCAGCGCCAGCTGCGGCCGCCGTCGGCGATGTTCGGGATCTCGATGGGCGGATTCGGCGCACTGCGCTACGCCCGCGACCACAAGAACCTCAAGGCCGTCGCCGTCGCCGGCGCGGCGCTGTTCGTGAGCTGGCCCGATGCCAAGTCCCGCAAGGTCTTCGAGGATCGCGCGCAGTGGGAATCGCATGAGCCGCTACTGCACACCGGCGACCTTTCCGCCGAAGTGACCGGCGTGTGGTGCGGGAATTCGGATCCCTTCGCCCGCGCCGACCGCAAACTCATCAAGGCACTGGACCCCGCCGTCGCGAAGATGACCCCAGGCGCGCACAACGACGACTATTGGCGCGAGATCATGCCCGACGTGCTGAAGTTCGTGGGGGACCGCATCGCCTGACCCCGCGTTTCGTCCTCTGAATGCGATAGTGCGCGATGCCGACCACCGCATTCAGAGGACGAAACGCGGGCGGGGCAGGCAACACCTCGTGCCATGAAAGGTCCTTTCCTTGCAAAATTTGCCAGGAAAGGACCTTTCATGGCGTTGGTGAGCGCGACCTTCCGGCGACCGTGTCGCGAAAGCCACTTTCGGGACATCAGACGTCGCGAAAGTGGCTTTCGCGACAGGCCACGGAGGTAGTGCGCGATGCCGACCACCGCATTCAGAGGACGAAACGCGGGAGGGGACTAGAGAGGTTTGGCGGCGACGATCAGGTCCCGCACGATCGCCTGGTCCACCCGGTGGGCGAAGCCGGCGTACGGGCCGTCCTCCCGGACCTCCAGGCCCGCCTTGTCCAGGATCGCGGCGAGTTCCTCGCGCGGCGCGACATTGGTGTTCCACGAGATGCCGAGCGCGCCGCCCGGGCGCAGCACCCGCGTCCACACCGGGACCGCAGCGGCGAGCAGATCGCGCGGGCTGCGCGCGAGCGACGCGTCCTGGGTGCGGTGGCTGCCGTGCTGCACGCCGTACGGGGCGTCGGTGACGATGAGGTCCACCGAGTTCGGCCGCAGCAGTTCGTCGGTGGTGAGCGTGTCGCAGTTGAGGTAGGTCAGCCGGCGCACTTCGCCCGCCTTGTACCGCTCCTTGGTGATCCCGAAACCGATGTCGAGCCGCCTGCCGAGCCGGACCTTGTTGCGGCGCACCTGACCGGATTCGGCGCTGTGCTTGATCCGCTTCTGCTTCAGCCAGGTCTTGACGAACATCTCGTAGGCGTCGAAATCCTTGCCGTCGACGTCGAGCCCGGTGGCGTCGAAGCCGTACATCATCGCCTGGTTCAGCGTGGTGCCGCGGCCGCAGAGCGGGTCGAGCAGGTGCAGCGGCTCGTCCAGCATCGCGGCCGGCTCCGCCCTCGACAGCAGGGTGACGTTGACGAGGAGTTTGGTGAACAGCTCGTTCGTCTTGCCCGGATACTTCTGGATGGTCAGCAGATCCGAGTCGAAGTTCGCGAGCGGGCTGATCGTCACCGGCTTCAGGACGCCGTCGCCGAGTTCGAACAGCGCGTACAGCGCCGAAAGGTTCGACAGGAGCGCGAGATCGCGCTCGCTCAGCGGGGCGGGCGTGGTGAAGGTGAGGTAGCCGACGCCGCCGAGTTCCGTCTCGCCGATCCCGGAGATCTCGGTCTCCAAAGCGGACAGGCCGAACACCGCCAGCTCCGCGCGCAGGAGGGCCGGGGTGGAGTCGGTGTAGACCCGGTTGGCGGACGGGTAGACCAGGATCGCGTACTCGGACATCCGGTAGAGCGTAGCTTGACTGATTGTGACAGCCACTCCAGTGCCGAACCTGAAGGAAGCCGCCGCCCTCCTGGCGCGCGCCACCGACGTGACCCTGCTCGGCCATGTCCGCCCGGACGCCGACGCGCTCGGCAGCGCGCTGGCGCTGGGCCGGGCGCTTCAGCTGCGCGGCGTCAAGGTCCGCGTCTCCGTCGGCGAGCCCGAGGAGATGCCCGAAACCCTGCGGAGCCTGGACGTCGGCGGGCTCTACGTCCCGGCGAGCGAGCTGCCGGAGAGCGAGCGGTTGCTGGTCGCGCTCGACACGCCCACGCCGGGCAGGCTCGGGAAACTCGCGCCGCGGGTGGACGCCGTCCGCGCGGCGGGTGGCGACGTCCTGGTGATCGACCACCACGCGTCCAACGTCTTCTACGGCACGCACCACGTCGTCGACGACACCGCCGAAGCCACCGCGGTCCTCGTCTTCGCGTTGCTGGAGGAGCTCGGCACCGCGATCGACGAGCCGATCGCGCGCTGCCTGTACGCGGGGCTGGTCACGGACACGAGCGGGTTCCGCCGGGCCCGGCCTTCCACCCATCTCATGGCCGCGAAGCTGCTCGAAGCCGGTGTAGACCCGGACAAGGTGGTCCGCGAGATCGTCGACGACCACCCGTTCGCGTGGTTGCCGATGCTTTCGGAGGTCCTCGCGGGCGCCCGGCTCGAACCGGACGAGGCTCGCGGCTTCGGCCTCGCGCACGCGGTCGTGACGCTCGACGTCGCGCGGTCCGTCCGTGCCGAAGAGGTCGAAGCCGTCGTCGACGTCGTCCGGTCCACTCGCGAGGCCGGCGTCGCGGTGGTGCTCAAGGAGGCCGAGCCGATCGGGCCACAGCGGCGATGGACGGTCTCGCTCCGTTCGGCGGGCGGCGTCGACGTGTCGGCCGCGGCCGGGGAACTGGGCGGCGGAGGACATCGCCAGGCGGCTGGCTGCACCGCTGAGGGCACGCCCGACGAGGTGCTCGGCAAGCTCCGGGAGGCCTTGTCGAGGGCACCGCTGCTCTGACGAACGGTGTCATCGTAATTTCATCGGTGGTTCCTAACGTGAGCCACGATGAACGACAGAACCTCCCTCCGCCGCCGGATCCTGGTCACGCTGGGCGTGATCGTGGTGTTCCGGCTGGGTCAGAGCCTGCCCACGCCCCAGCCGGCCCGCCCGCCGCTGAGCGATCATTCGTGGCGTTGGATCCTCGACCTCCTCACCGGCGGTCGCCTGGCCACGGTGTTCGGGTTCGGTGTCCTTCCCTGCCTGGTCGCCCCGTTCGTCCTGCGAGCGCTGATCGTCCTGCTCCCGCGGCTGGCGGCGCTCCGGGCGGAAGGTGAAGCAGGCGCCCGGGTGCTGACGCGGTACCGGCGACGGCTCGTCGTCGTGCTCGGCCTGCTGAGCGCCGTCGGCTTGGTCGTGTCCGGCGGGCAGGACGTTCTGGACGGAGCCGTGACGGTGGCGTGCCTGACGGCGGGTACCGCGGTGGTCCTTCGGCTGACCGAGCTGATCACCGACCAGGGTTTCGGCAACGGCGTCCGGATCCTGCTGCTCGCCCAGGTCCTGGCGGTGCTGCCGCCGGAGTTCCTGCGCCTGTACGAAAAGACGGGCTGGGCCGCCAGCGTGGTCATGGCCGTGGTGACACTGGCGGTCACCGTGATCACGATCGCCGTCGCGCAGGGGCAGCGCCGCGTTCCGGTGCAGTACGCGAAGCGGATGATCGGCAGGCGCGCGTTCGGCGGGACGCCGTCCTACATTCCCCTTCGCTTCTCCCAAGCGAACAGCCCGGCCGTGCTCGCCGCGGTCCTGCTGTGGGTCCTTCCCTTCGGTCTGGGAGGTCCTTGGTGGATCGCGGTCTACTTCGTCCTCGTCTGCCTCTTCGCCTTCGTCAGGGCGGCCGTGGCGCAGGACATGGACAAGGTGGCGGGCGAGCTGGTGCGGGTAGGCGGTTTCGTCCCCGGGATCCGGCCGGGGAACTGGACCGCCGAGTACCTCGATCACGTGAACCGCCGGATCATCGCCTTCGGGGCGTTCAGCCTGGGAGTGGTCGCGCTGATCCCGGTCGCCGGTCTGGCCCTGCTGGGCGTCACCCCGGCGACGCTGTTCGTCGCCGGGGTGACCCTGCAGGTGGTGCTCGTCTTCCTGGTCGGTGTCTCGCTCGACACCACGCGGCAGATCGAGTCGCTGCGCCTGCAGCGGCGGTACCAACCGTTCCTCCGCTGACCGTTTCAGAAGTGCGGGAGCCACCCGCCACCGAGAGCGTCGGCAGGACCGAACTTGTTGCCGCCCTTGCCGTTCCACAGATACAGCGTGCCGCTGGTCTTGTTGATGGCGCCGATGTCGCTGTGGCCGTCCTTGTCGACGTCGCCGAGGGACATCAGCGTGGCGTGGTAGTCGCCCCAGCCGCTTCCGACGGCGTCGGCGGCGCCGAACTTGTTGCTTCCCTTCCCGTTCCAGATGTAGAGCGTGTTGCCGTCCCGCACCGCCGCCAGATCGGTTTTGCCGTCGTTGTCGAAGTCGCCCGCGATGGGTGCGGTGAAGGGTTCCCAGCCGCCGCCGATGGTGTCGGCGGGGGTGAAGTGGTTGCCGCCCTTGCCGTTCCAGATGTACAGGGTCCCCTCCTTGACCGCGGAGAGGTCGCTGATGCCGTCGTTGTCGAAGTCTCCGGCGACGGGTGCGGTGAAGGGTTCCCAGCCGCTTCCGACGGCGTCCGCGGCGCCGAATTTGTTGCCGCCCTTGCCGTTCCAGACGTAGAGCGTGCCGTTCTTCACCGCGGCGAGGTCGGTCTTGCCGTCCTTGTTGAAATCACCGGCGGCGGGCCGGGTGAAGCCTTCCCAGCCGCCACCCACGGGGTCTGCGGTGCCGAAGTTGTTGCTGCCTTTGCCGTTCCAGATGGTCAGGGTGCCGGTTCCGGTGGCGTAGATGTCGCCGATGCCGTTGCCGTCGAAGTCCCCGCCGTCCGCGGTCGAGCGCTGCCACAGCGCGCTGACGATCTTCTGCGCGTCACCGGCCTCCGTCTGGTAGCGGTCCGGGTAGGCCGAGACCTGCACCGCCTGGCACACCTCGCCGATCGGCGCCGAGCTCCAGGACCCGTTCGGGTACACCCGCACCATCTTGTCGAGGAAGGCGTTGGTGGCCCAGACGGGGTTGAGCCGGTTCGTCGCGCTGCCCCAGGACGCGCGTTGCTGGAACAGGCCGAGGCTGTCGTGATCGACCTCCTCGCTGATGTTCTGGAGACTCGTCTCGACGATCACCGTGGCGATGGCGATGGCCGCGGCTCTCTGGCTCAGCCCGCGATCGCGGACGGCGTCGACGACCATGCGGGCGCACGACATCCGGTACGCGGTCAGGTATCCCCGCATCTTCGCGGTCAGGGTGCCGTTCAGCTGCGTGGCCAGGGCGGCGTCGCCGCTGGTCGTGCCCGAGCGGTCGCACGGGGCCGTCGCGTAGGCAGCGGTCACCAAGCCGGCCGGTTCCTCTTCGGCCTGCGCGACGGGGGACAGGGCGGTGATCGCGAAGACGGTCAGGGCTGCCGTGGTCACACGGCGGGTGAAGTTCTTCGACACTGGTCGACCCTCCTAGGTCGTGGGGTGGGGACGGAACCGGTCAGAAGTGGGGGAGCCAGCCGCCACCCAGGGCGTCGGCGGGGCCGAATTTGTTGCCGCCCTTGCCGTTCCAGAGGTAGAGGGTGCCGCTGGTCTTGTTGATGGCGCCGAGGTCGGAGTGGCCGTCCTTGTTGACGTCGCCGAGGGACATCAGGGTCGCTTGGTAGTCGCCCCAGCCACCGCCGAGAGCGTCGACGGCACCGAACTTGTTGTCGCCCTTGCCGTTCCAGATGTGGAGGGTGCCGTCCTTGACGGCGGCGAGGTCGCTCTTGCCATCGTTATTGAAGTCGCCCGCGATGGGCGCGGTGAAGGGTTCCCAGCCGCCGCCGATGGTGTCGGCGGGGGTGAAGTGGTTGTTGCCCTTGCCGTTCCAGATGTAGAGCGTGCCGTCCTTGACCGCGGAGAGGTCGCTGATGCCGTCGTTGTCGAAGTCTCCGGCCACCGGTGCGGTGAAGGGTTCCCAGCCGCTGCCCACGGCGTCCGCGGCGCCGAATTTGTTGCCGCCCTTGCCGTTCCAGACGTAGAGCGTGCCGTTCTTCACCGCGGCGAGGTCGGTCTTGCCGTCCTTGTTGAAATCACCGGCGGCGGGCCGGGTGAAGCCTTCCCAGCCGCCACCCACGGGGTCTGCGGTGCCGAAGTTGTTGCTGCCTTTGCCGTTCCAGATGGTCAGGGTGCCGGTTCCGGTCGCGTAGATGTCGCCGATGCCGTTGCCGTCGAAGTCCCCGCCGTCGAGGGACTTCTCGATGACCTTGTCGTAGCGGATACCGCGGTAGGTGGTCATCTCCGACCAGGAGTTGGTGTTGTGGTTGGTCTTCTGGCCGTAGTCGTTCTCGGAGTAGACCCAGGCACCCGCCGAGTGGTCCTTGGGGTCGACCCACTTCTCGAACAGCTCGATGTGACCGTTCTTGAGCAGTGCGTCACCGGGCAGCAGATCGTGCAGGCTCGGCAGCCAGGACTTGTGCGAGTAGGACTCGAAGTCGCCGGTGTTCAGGTCCCAGCCGTCGGATTTCTTGGGCAGATGCCAGGCCATCGCGACGAGACCGGAGCAGTCGGGCCGGTACTTGCCGCCGGTGCCGTCGGAGATCGCGTCCGCCTGGTTCTGGCTGTACCAGGTGTCGCCGCGGTCGTACCAGTACTTGGCGCGGGCGATGATCTCGGCGCGCGTGATCACGCCGCCCACTGTGGACGCGGCACTCGCCTCGTTCCGCGTGCCGAACGTGAGCAAGCCTGCGACGAGGGTCACGAGGGCCATGAGCGCGGCGGCGAACCGGACCGCTCTGGGAGAACCGGAGCTGTTCATGACGACCTTTCCTGAGCATGATGTGGAGTGGACGACACAGAGGCTCCGGGAGGCCGCTGTAGCCACGCTTCAACGCGGGCTACAGCGAGAGGGGCGCGCTGTGGCTGGATCCGCTCTGGGGGAGGGACGGATGAGGTTTTCTCTGCTCGGGCCGATGGAGGTGGCGGGCCCGTCGGGGCCGATCGCGCTCCCGGGGGTCAAACCGCGCACGCTGCTCGCCGCGCTGCTGCTGGGCTCCGGCCGGACGGTGCCCGCCGACCGGCTGATCGGCGTGATCTGGGGCGAGGAGCCGCCCACGACCGCCCGCGCGGTGGTGCAGACGTATGTCGCGACGCTGCGCCGGGCGTTCGACGCGGCGGGCTTGCCGCAGGTGATCGTGTCCGATCGGAACGGCTACCGCGCCGACGTCGCCGAGGACGCCCTCGACGTGCGGATGTTCGAGCGGCTGGTGGAACGGGGACGGCAGGCCGCGCAGAACGGCGACCACACCGAGGCGGCGGATCTCTTCCGCACCGGCCTCGCCCTGTGGCGGGGCCCCGCGCTCGGCGGGATCGGGGAGTCGTTCCTGCGTGCCGAAGCGACCAGGCTGGACGAGCTGCGGCTGACCGTCACCGAGGAACGGGTCGACGCGGACCTGGCGGCGGGACAGGGGCCGCGGCTGCTCGCGGAACTCACCGAACTGGTCGCCCTGCATCCCACGCGGGAGCGGCTGCGCGGCGGGCTCATGGTCGCGTTGTACCGATCCGGACGGCAGGCCGAAGCGCTGGAAACCTACGAACGCGGCCGGAAGGTGCTGGCCGACGAGCTGGGCATCGATCCCGGCCCGGAGTTGCGTCAGGTGCACGAGTCGATCCTGCGGTCCGACACCGCCCTGCTCCCGGCCGTCACCTCCCGGACGCCGCGGCAGCTGCCGTCGCCGCCACCCGACTTCACCGGGCGGGCCCCCGAACTCGCGGCGCTGCGCGCGACCTTGGTGCGGCCCGGCGGGATGCCGGTCGCCGTCGTCTCCGGCGCGGGCGGCGTGGGCAAGTCCACTTTGGCGCACCGGGTCGCGCACGAGATCGCCGAGCACTTCCCCGACGGGCAACTGCACCTCGAACTCCACGGCTCCACCGACAGTCCCGCGACCGCCGAAGAGGTACTCGGCCGTGTCCTGCGCGACTTCGATCCCGCGACCACGCCGCCCAGCTCCCTCGACGAGCGCGTCGCCCGTTATCGGACGGTGCTCGCCGGTACCCGCACGCTCGTCGTGCTCGACGACGCCGCGAACGAGGCCCAGGTCCGGCCGCTGCTGCCCGGCGGCCCGGGGTGCGCGGTGGTCGTCACGTCGCGCAACCGGCTTCCCGCACTGGCGGGCGCGACGTTCTGCGAACTGGGGGTGCTGCCCGCGGACGCCGCGCTCGACCTGCTCACCCGCATCGTCGGGGCCGAACGCGCCAGCACCGAGCCCGCGTCGGCCGCCGAGATCACCGAGCTGTGCGGTCAGTTGCCGCTCGCGATCCGCGTCGCCGGTGCACGGCTGGTGTCCCGGCGGCAATGGTCGTTGTCCCGGCTGGCGAACCGGCTGGCCCAGGAACAGCGCCGCCTCGACGAACTGGTGGTCGGCGACCAGGAGGTGCGGGCCAGTATCAACCTGAGCTACACGCTCCTGCCCAAGGCGGCGCGGACCGCGTTGCGACGGCTGGGTTTGCTCGGTCTCGCGCATTTCCCCGCGTGGGTCGCCGCGGCGGCGATGGAGGCCGACCCGGACGACGCGGAGCAGGTGCTCGAAGACCTCGTCGACGTGTCGCTGCTCGAAGTCGACGGCGTGGATCCCTTGGGACTCATGCGTTACCGGCTGCACGACCTCGTCCGGCTGTTCGCGCTGGAACGCGCCGTCGAGGAGGAGCCCGCCGCGGACCGGGCGGCCACCGTCGAGCGGGTGCTGGGTGCCTGGATCTGGCTGGTCGACCGGATCAACGAGACCCTGCCGCCGGTCGTGCCGTCGATCCAGGGCGCCTCCCGGCTGGGCCGTCCCGTCGCCGAGGAGATCGCGCGGCGGGTCGTGGCCAGGCCGTACGAATGGTTCCGCGCCGAGGAGGAGGCGATGACCACCGCCGTCGAACTGGCGGCGGCGCTGGACCTGGTCGACATCGCGGTCGGGCTCTCGTCGGCCTTGTGCGGCACCGCGTTCGGCGGGCACAACCGGGTGCTCGACGATTCGCTCGGCTCCTGGCGCCGCACCCACGACGCGGCGCTCACCGCCGCCCGCCGCACCGAAAACGCCTTGGGTGAGGCGACTTTGCTGGCGGGGCTCGGGCAGCTGTACTACGAACACGACGACTTCCCCCGGTCCCGCGCGCATCTGAGCCAGGCGCTGTCGATGTTCCGCGCCGCGGGCGACGTCCGCGGCGAGGCCGCCACCCTCGCCGCGCTCGGCGCCGCCTGCCGAGAGCAGGGCTACCTGCCCGAGGCGGTGCACTTCCTCGATCGAGCCGGGCGGATGTGGTCCGAACTGGACGATCCGGGGGCGATGGGCCACGTCCACCGGCTGGCCGGCACGGTGCGGCTGGAGCTCGGCGAATACCCGGGAGCGCTGACCGCGCTGACCGAGGCGCGCGCGTCGTTCGCGGCGGCGGGCTCGCGGCGCGGCGAGGGACTGACCTTGCGCAGCCTGTCGCTGTATCACCGGGCCCGTGGTGAGTGGGCCGAAGCCGAGGGGTTCGCGCGTGCCGCGCTCGCGGTGTTCGAGGGCACCGAAGACCGGATGCTGGCCGCGTATTCCGAACGCGCGCTGGCCAAGGCGTTGCTGCGGCGCGGGGATTCGGTCGCGGCGCGGCGGCTGGCGGACAACGCGCTGGAGGTCTGCCGTGAACTCGGCGATGCCTTCGGCCACGCGTGCACGCTCCGCGTCGTCGGGGAGGTGCATCTCGCGGAAGGCCGGTTGTACCAAGCGAAAGACTGCCTGGAGGACTCGCTCCGGCGGTGGACCGACCTGCGCGCCGAACTGTTCCGGGCACGGACCCTGCGCACGCTCGCGGAGGTCCACGACGCGCTCGGCGACGTGCCTGCCGGGGAGCGGATGACTGCGGAGGCGTGCGAGATCTTCCGGACCTACGGTGCTCGGGAGTATCAGGAACTCTCCGCTGTAACCGGGCTAGGCAGAGGCGGCGTTTCGCGGCGTTTGAATTGAGTGGTGAGGCAACGGTGTCTTGTCGGGTGGCGAGTCCGTGAAGGCCTCCTTGAGGGACCCAGAGTCCCTCAAGGAGGCCTTCACGGCGAACTAGCATTTGTGTACCGACGTGTGACCGGCGTGGGAGCGAGAGTCTGGTTGTCGTCGCGGTGGCCGTCCTGGTCGTGAAGCTTGATCGTGCCGGTCACGCCCCGGGGCGGACGACCGAGTAAGGAAGATCCCGGACGTTGGACGGCCGGAATCTTCCCCACTCACTCAAGACCACAGCCAGCATTACGCCTCCCTCACCAACGGGGTCGACCGTGGAGGGTTCAGGACGCACAACGTCCCGAATCCTCCACACTCGGCCCGGCCACACCATCGGGTCAGCAAATACGGGTTCACCAAGGAGGCCTTCACGGACCGGCTCTCGGTGGCGATCAGCAGGGTGAAGGGGACTTTCCCCTCATTGCATGAGCGGAAAGTCCCCTTCACCCCGGTCTTGCGGTCCTTGTGGGTGGCGGAGTCCCGGGAGGTGTTGCGAAAGCCACTTTCACAACATCCGGAGCCGGCACGCCGAGGGGCGGCGCTCCAACCCTTTGCCCTATCTCCGCTGTAACCGGGTTACAGCGTTCCTGAAGGACGCTCGTGGACAGTGGGGTCCATGTCTTCGTTCGTGTCGTTGTCGGATCCTCACATCGCCGCCGTGCCCGTCCGGGAATGCGGGGAACCCCTGGTGGACCTGCGGGAAACCGGCGCCATCCGGATCGATCCCCGGCTCGCCGACGAACGGGGCGTCTTCGCGCACGTGCGGCTCAGCGTCGCGGACCGGCTCGTCGCGGCGCAATGCCAGCTCCCGCGCGGGCTGCGGCTGCTCGTCGTCGAGGGATTCCGGCCGAGGGAGGTGCAGGAGCGGTACTTCGCGGACAGCATGGCCCGGATCGCGCGCGCCAACCCGGAGTGGTCGTCCGGGCGGGTGGCCGCCGAAGCCGCAACCTACGTCTCACCACCCGAGGTCGCGCCGCACGTCGCCGGGGGAGCGGTGGACCTCACGCTGTGCACCGTCGACGGCGTCGAGCTGCCGATGGGGACCGACGTGAACGCGACACCGCCGGAGTACGGGACGGAATGCTTCACCGAGTCCGCGCTGATCGACGCCGAAGCACACGAGAACCGGGAAACGCTCATCGACGCGATGACCACGACCGGATTCGTCAACTATCCGAGCGAATGGTGGCACTGGTCCTACGGGGACCGGTACTGGGCGTTCACGACCGGGGTGAAGCACGCCCGCTTCGGTCCAGCGGATGGGACTGTCGTACCAGACCTTTAGTCTCCAGGGGTGCCTGAAGCTTCCGAACCCGACGAACGCGTCCCGCCGAAACGCGTCCTAGGCCTCGCTGTGCCCGCGCTCGGCGTCCTCGCCGCCGAACCGCTGTACGTCCTGGTGGACACGGCCGTCGTCGGGCATCTCGGCGCGCTGCCGCTGGCGGGTCTCGCCGTCGGCGGTGTCGTGCTGTCGCAGGTTTCGAGCCAGCTGACGTTCCTGTCGTACGGCACCACGTCGCGGACGGCGCGGCTGCACGGCGCCGGCCGTCGTGGTGACGCCGTGCGCGAAGGCGTCCAGGCGACCTGGCTGGCGGTGATCGTCGGGCTGGTGGTGATCGTCGCCGGGCAGTTGCTGGCCGCGCCGATCGCCCGCGTCCTGTCCGGGGACGCCGCGATCACCGACGCCGCCGTCTCCTGGCTGCGGATCGCGCTGTTCGGCACGCCGTTCATCCTGATCACGATGGCGGGCAACGGCTGGATGCGCGGCGTGCAGGACTCCGCGAAACCGTTGCGCTATGTCCTGGCGGGCAACGGGATCTCGGCCGTGCTGTGCCCGGTGCTGGTGTACGGCGCGGACTGGGGGCTGGAAGGTTCGGCGATCGCGAACGTCGTCGCGCAGGTGATCTCGGCGTCGCTGTTCATCGCGGCCCTGGTGCGGGAGCGGGTCCCGCTGCGCCCGGAGCCGAAGGTGATGCGCGCCCAGCTCGGCCTCGGGCGGGATCTGGTGCTGCGCAGTCTCGCGTTCCAGGCGTGCTTCGTCTCGGCCGCCGCGGTCGCCGCACGGACGTCCACCGAGGCCGTCGGCGCGCATCAGGTCGTACTGCAGCTCTGGACGTTCCTCGCGCTGGTGCTGGACTCGCTCGCGATCGCCGCGCAGTCGCTCGTGGGCGCCGCGCTCGGCGCCGGGGCGAGCAAACGGGCGCGCGGGGTGTCGAACCAGATCACCGTCTACGGCCTGGTGTTCGGCTGCTTCCTCGGTGTCGTGTTCGCATCGGTCGCCGGGGTGCTGCCGCGAGTGTTCACTTCGGACGCGGCCGTACTCGGCCAGATCCCGCACGCCTGGTGGTTCTTCGTCGCGCTGCAACCGATCGCCGGGGTGGTGTTCGCGCTCGACGGCGTCCTGCTCGGCGCGGGCGACGCCGCCTTCCTGCGCAACGCGACCCTGCTCAGCGCGGCGGTCGGGTTCCTGCCGCTGATCTGGCTGTCGCTCGCCTTCGGCTGGGGGCTGGCCGGGATCTGGACCGGGCTCTCGCTGTTCATGCTGCTGCGGCTGGCGACCCTGCTGGTGCGGTGGCGCTCGGGCCGGTGGGCCGTGGAAGGCGCCGTCCGCGTTTAGTCCTCTGGATGCGGTCCTTGCGCGCGCAACTACCGCATCCAGAGGACGAAATGTGGTGGGGGTGGTCTTGTGCTGTGGCGAAAACCACCCGGGTAACGGGTATGTTTCGCCGTTGCTTAGGAGCTACAACTATATGAGGCGGCAGTGCGGGCGTCTCTCACCGCCCGAAACCGCGCCCAAGGAGGACCACTGTGACAGGCCGAGCCACCCGCCGGTCCTGGTTCATCTGGTTGGCCGCCGTCACCGTCTACCTCCTCGCCGTCTTCCACCGCACCTCGTTCGGTGTCGCCGGGCTCCAGGCCGCGGACCGGTTCGGGGTCGGCGCCGCCGCGCTCGGCACGTTCACCGTCCTGCAGGTCGGCGTCTACGCCGCGATGCAGATCCCCACCGGCGTCCTCGTCGACCGCTACGGCCCGCGACGGGTGCTCACCGGCGCCGTGTTCTTCCTCGGTCTCGGCCAGATCCTGCTCGCGGTCGCCGATTCCTACCCGCTCGGCCTGCTCGCCCGCGCCGTCGTCGGCTTCGGCGACGCCCTGACCTTCGTGAGCATCCTGCGGCTGATCGCCGCGCATTTCCCCGGCCGCCAGTACGCCCTGCTCGCCGCGCTGACCGGGGCCATCGGGTACGTCGGCAACCTCGCCGCGACCCTCCCGCTCGGCCTGCTGCTCGACGGTCCCGGCTGGACCCCGACGTTCCTCGCCGTCGGCCTGGTGACGGCGCTTTACACCGCCGTCGTCGCCCTCCGCGTCGAAGACATCCCGCGCGGCCTGCCGGAGCCCGTGCGCGAAAAGGTCCACCCGAAGGTGCTGGGCCGCCAGGTCGCCGACGCGTGGCGCACGCCGGGGACCCGGCTGGGTTTCTGGGTCCACTTCAGCACGATGTTCGCGCCCAACGTGCTGACCATGCTGTGGGGTGTCCCGTTCCTGGTGCAGGGGCAGGGATATCCGAAGGCCACCGCGAGTTCGCTGCTGATCGTGTTCGTGTTCGGCTCGATGATCGGCGGCCCGGTGATCGGCGGGCTGATCGGACGGCGCCCGTCGCTGCGGATGCCGATCGTCGGCTGGTACATCGGCGGCGCCGCGGTGATGTGGGCGGTCCTGCTCGGCTGGAGCGGGACGATGCCGGTCGCCGTCCTGGTCCCCGTGTTCGCGTTCCTTTCCCTCGGCGGCCCGGTATCGATGATCGGTTTCGCGCTGGCACGGGACTACAACCCGCTCGCGCGCGTCGGCACCGCGACCGGGGTGGTGAACGTCGGCGGCTTCGTGGCCACGACGATCTCGGCGCTCGCGGTCGGTGTCCTGCTGGAGTGGACGGGCGGCACGTTCCGCCTGGCGCTGCTGTCGGTCATCGCGGTGCTCGCGTTCGGCACCTTCCGGATGCTCGTGTGGTGGCGGCGTACCCGCGCCGTGCTGTTCGAGGCGGAGGCCCGCGGCGAGGCGATCCCGGTGCAGATCCGGCGCCGTCGCTGGGACGCCGAAGCGCCGCTGCCCGTCTCGTCCTAGGCAGAGAGCCGAAAGATAGGGTTCGGCCCGTGTCGCGCCCCAATCAGGCTCAAGCCAGCAAACGTCCCGCCCCGCCGCCCGGTCTCGTCATCGTCGACAAACCGTCCGGGATGACCTCCCACGACGTCGTCGCCAGGGCGCGGCGCTTCATGGGCACCCGCAAGGTCGGGCACGCCGGCACCCTCGACCCGATGGCCACCGGTGTCCTCGTGCTCGGCATCGAACGCGCGACGAAACTCCTCGGCCACCTGGCCCTGGACCGCAAGACCTATCTCGCGACCCTCTCCTTGGGACTGTCCACCACGACCGACGACGCCGAGGGCGAGCCGATCGCCGAAGCCGCCCCGGACGTCGTCGAGAAGATCACCGATGAGGCGATCGCCGCCGGGATCGCCGCGCTGACCGGCGACATCCAGCAGGTGCCGAGCGCGGTCAGCGCGGTGAAGATCGACGGCAAGCGCGCGTACGCCCGCGTCCGGGCGGGTGAAGAGGTCGTGATCCCGCCGCGGCCGGTCACCGTGCACCGGTTCGATCTGCTCGCCACGCGCCGCGAGGCCGGCCGGATCGAACTCGACGCGATCGTCGAGTGTTCGTCGGGGACCTATGTCCGGGCACTGGCCCGCGATCTCGGCGCCGGACTGGGTGCCGGCGGACATCTGCTCGCGTTGCGGCGCACCACGGTCGGGCCGTTCACGCTCGCCAAGGCCCGCACCCTCGACCAGCTCGAAGACAAGCCGGAGCTGTCGCTGGACCTCGACGCCGCCGTCGCCGCGGCGTTCCCGCGCCGCGATCTGGACGCCCGCACGGCGCAGGCGGTCCGATATGGACAGAGGGTGCCCGCGGCCGGGATCGCGGGCACGTACGGGATGTTCGGACCGGACGGCCGGGTGCTCGCGCTCGCCGCGGACGAAGGCGAACTGGCCCGGTCGGTGGTCGTGTTGCTGCCCGCCTAGGGTGGTGCACGGAGCTGGCCTGGAGAGACGGGGCACAAGTGCAGCGTTGGCGTGGTTTGGGTGACCTCCCCGGGAGCTGGGGACGGTGCGTGGTGACGATCGGCGTCTTCGACGGCGTGCACCGCGGTCATCAGGAGCTGATTTCGAGGACGGTCCGAGCCGCCGCCGAACGCGGCGTGCCGAGCGTGGTGCTGACCTTCGACCCGCATCCGTCGGAGGTGATCCGGCCGGGCAGCCATCCCGCGCAGCTGACCACGTTGCGCCGCAAGGCGGAACTGGTCGAGGGCCTGGGGGCGGACGTCTTCTGCGTGCTGCCGTTCACCCTGGAGCTGTCGCGGCTGACGGCGCACGAGTTCGTCCACGAGGTGCTGGTGGACAAACTGCACGCGGCCGCGGTGATCGTGGGGGAGAACTTCACCTTC
Source organism: Amycolatopsis sp. w19 (assembly GCF_051373225.1). Classification (NCBI taxonomy): domain Bacteria; kingdom Bacillati; phylum Actinomycetota; class Actinomycetes; order Pseudonocardiales; family Pseudonocardiaceae; genus Amycolatopsis; species Amycolatopsis sp. w19. The sequence continues at coordinate 18,679 of NZ_JBPQFM010000021.1, forward strand.
GGCGCCAAGGCGGCCGGTGACGTCGCCCTGCTCCGCACGCTGGGGAAGCGGTTCGGTTTCGTGGCGCAGGGCGCGGAACTGCAGGGTCTGCTCGCGCAGGAGCAGGCGGACAACGACATCACGTTCTCCTCGACCTACGTCCGCTCGTGCATCGACGCGGGGGACGTCGTGGCGGCGTCCGAGGCGCTCGGGAGGCCGCATCGGCTGGAGGGCATCGTCGTCCGGGGCGACGGCCGGGGGCACGACCTCGGTTACCCGACGGCGAACCTGTCGACGCCGCGTTTCGCGGCGGTGCCCGCCGACGGTGTCTACAGCGCTTGGTTCACCCGTTCGTCGGATTCCGGCCGCCGGCTGCGCGCCGCCGTGTCCGTCGGGACCAATCCGACCTTCTCCGGGCGGGAGCGCACCGTCGAGGCCTTCGTCCTCGACATCGACGAGGATTTCTACGGACAGCACGTTTCGCTCGATTTCGTCGCCAAGCTGCGGGATCAGGTCCGGTTCACGACGTCGGAAGGTCTGGTGAAGCAGATCGACGAGGACGTCGCGCGGACCAGGGAACTGCTCGGCGAGCAGGACTGACCGGACCCGGCCCCGGCCGGACGAGAATCGACAAACACGCCCGCCTGGGTGCGTTCCGGTGGCAAGATGTCACGGACCGCGCGCATGGCGTTCGATGGGGTTAGGGGAGCGGACCAGGTGGAGGACCACAAGATCGTCCAGCGGAACATAGCGCTGCAGAAGGAGTGGTACGGGGAACCGCTCGGCGATCGCGTGCGGAGACTGGTCGTCGCCTTCGACATCTCCCAGGCCTTCCTCGCCGAGGTCCTCGGCATCAGCGCCCCCATGCTCAGCCAGGTGATGAGTGGCCGTCGCGCGAAGATCGGGAACCCGGTCGTCCTCGCCAAGATGATCATGCTGGAGCGCAAGGTGCTCGTCCCAGCGGTCGCCGCGGGCGATCGCAAGGCCATGCAGGAGGCATTGGAAGACGTCCGCGACTCGCGGCCGACGGTGGGCCGGGACAGCATCCCGGTCGGTGCCGTCGCCGACGACCAGGGCGTGCTCGTCGCGCTGCGGGACATCGGCGAGGACGAAGACCTCACCGAGGCCGCGAAGCTGCTCGACGAAGATTTCCCGTCGCTGGCGGACCTGCTGCGCCGGGCGGCCAAGAACGGTTCGTGACCCTCTTCAGTGCGCTGATCCCGCCGGACGGCGTCCTCGACCAGGTCTCCGCCGCGGTGGGCACTCCCGGAGGCGACGGTTTCCGCTGGTCGCCGCGCGAGGATTGGCACGTCACCCTCGGTTTCTACGGCGCGGACGACCCGGCGGAACGAGGCGACTGGCTCGCCGGACGGCTGACGGGCGCGGGCCCGCTCGACCTCCGGCTGGAAAAGGCCGCGACATTCCCCGGGGTCCTGTGGTTGAGTGTGTCCGGAACCGGGCTCCACGAGCTGGCCCTGCGGGCCGGCGCGGAGAGTGAGGGCAGGCCGTACGTGGCCCACCTGACACTGGCCCGCTTCCCCCGCGACCGGCCGGACGCCGCGAGCGCGTGGGAGGAGCGGCTGGCCGGGTTCACCAGTGAGACTTGGACGGCGACCGAGGCCGTTCTGATGAGCAGTGACCGTGAGCAGGGCGTCTCGCGCTACCGGGTGATCCGGTCGTACGCGCTGAACCACGCCCGCGACTGAAGCCGCTGATCACGAGGCTGGTAACCTCGATGATTGGGTCCGGCTGCAGTCCGTGGCGGCCGTGACCGTCTCACCCGGCGTGAAGCATCGTCCGGGCCGCACGGCACAGAGTATCTAGGAGCACCACTGTGGCTTTGTCCACCGAAGAGAAGAAGTCGATCCTTGCCGAGTACGGCGTGCACGACTCGGACACCGGATCCCCGGAGGCCCAGGTCGCGCTGCTGACCAAGCGCATCGTCGGCCTCACCGAGCACCTCAAGGCTCACAAGCACGACCACCACTCCCGTCGCGGGCTTCTGCTGCTGGTCGGCCGCCGCCGCCGGCTGCTGAACTACGTGATGAAGGTGGACATCGAGCGTTACCGTGCGCTGATCCAGCGCCTCGGCCTGCGCCGATAGCTTGAACCCGAGGGGGAGTGACCACATCGGTCGCTCCCCCTCGGTCCAAGTACACAGAAACACGCGGCGCGAGCGCGCACGAGGAACCGTCCGCCGGTCCTCGGTAGTGGTTCCCGGGCAACGGCCCGGGGGCTTCGATCGAAGACCGGCCTCACTCCTCGAGCGTCCGCAGGCGAAACAGGTCCCAGGGTGGGAGACTCGCGCCGTTACAGAGGATCAAAAGAGGAGATACACCCTATGACCGACTCCACCGGAGTCACCGTGCACGAAACCGAAGCCGTGATCGACAACGGCCGTTTCGGCACCCGCACCGTTCGCTTCGAGACCGGCCGCCTGGCCCGTCAGGCCGCCGGCGCCGTCGTCGCGTACCTCGACGAAGAGACCATGCTGCTCTCGGCGACCACCGCGTCGAAGCACCCGAAGGACCACTTCGACTTCTTCCCGCTGACCGTGGACGTCGAGGAGCGGATGTACGCCGCCGGACGCATCCCCGGCGCGTTCTTCCGTCGCGAGGGCCGCCCGTCGACCGACGCGATCCTGACCTGCCGCCTGATCGACCGGCCGCTGCGCCCGTCGTTCGCCGACGGTCTCCGCAATGAGATCCAGGTCGTCATCACCGTCCAGAGCCTCAACCCGGACGACCCGTACGACGTGCTCGCGATCAACGCGGCCTCGGCCTCGACGCAGATCGCCGGCCTGCCGTTCTCGGGCCCGGTCGGCGGCGTCCGCGTCGCGCTGATCGACGGCCAGTGGGTCGCGTTCCCGACCTGGAAGCAGCTCGAAGAGGCCACCTTCAACATGGTGGTCGCCGGCCGCATCGTCGGTGACGACGTCGCCATCATGATGGTCGAGGCCGAGGGCACCGAGCAGACTCTCGACCTGATCGCCGCGGGCGGCAAGGCGCCGGACGAGATCGCCGTCGCCGAGGGCCTCGAGGCCTCGAAGCCGTTCATCAAGGTGCTGTGCGAGGCCCAGCAGCAGCTGGCCGAGCTGGCCGCCAAGCCGACCGGCGAGTTCCCGGTCTTCCTCGCCTACGAGCAGGACGCCTTCGACGCCGTCGCCGCCATCGCGACCGACGACCTCGCGAACGCCCTGACCATCGCGGGCAAGCAGGACCGCGACAACGCGACCGACCAGGTCAAGGCCGCGGTGCTGGAGAAGATCGGCCTGGGCGAGGGCGAAGCCTTCCAGGGCCGTGAGAAGGAGATCGGCGCGGCGTTCAAGGCCCTGTCGAAGAAGATCATGCGCAAGCGCGTCCTCACGGACAAGATCCGCATGGACGGCCGCGGCCTGACCGACATCCGCTCGCTCGCCGCCGAGGTCGCCGTGATCCCGCGGGCGCACGGTTCCGCACTCTTTGAGCGTGGAGAAACGCAGATCCTGGGCGTCACCACGCTGAACATGCTCCGCATGGAGCAGCAGATCGACTCGCTCTCCCCGGAGACCACGAAGCGGTACCTGCACCACTACAACTTCCCGCCGTTCTCCACCGGCGAGACCGGCCGCGTCGGTTCGCCGAAGCGGCGCGAGATCGGCCACGGCATGCTCGCCGAGCGCGCCCTCGTGCCGGTCCTGCCGAAGCGGGACGAGTTCCCGTACGCGATCCGCCAGGTCTCCGAGGCGCTGGGCTCCAACGGCTCCACCTCGATGGGCTCGGTCTGCGCCTCGACCATGGGTCTGCTGAACGCGGGTGTCCCGCTGAAGGCGCCGGTCGCCGGTATCGCCATGGGCCTCATCTCCGACGAGGTCGACGGCGAGACCCGCTACGTCGCGCTGACCGACATCCTGGGCGCCGAAGACGCCATGGGCGACATGGACTTCAAGGTCGCCGGCACCAAGGACATCATCACCGCGCTCCAGCTCGACACGAAGCTCGACGGCATCCCGTCGGAGGTCCTCGCGGCCGCGCTGAAGCAGGCGAAGGACGCTCGCCTCACCATCCTGGAGGTCATCGCCGAGGCGATCGACGGCCCGGACGAGATGAGCCCGTACGCGCCGCGCGTCACCAGCGTGAAGATCCCGGTGGACAAGATCGGCGAGGTCATCGGCCCGAAGGGCAAGATGATCAACTCGATCACCGAGGAGACCGGCGCCGACATCTCCATCGAGGACGACGGCACGATCTACGTGGGCGCGGCCGACGGCCCGTCGGCGGAGGCGGCGATCGACAAGATCAACGCCATCGCCAACCCGCAGCTGCCCAAGGTCGGCGAGCGCTTCCTCGGCACCGTGGTGAAGACGGCCGCGTTCGGCGCGTTCGTCTCGCTGCTGCCGGGCAAGGACGGCCTGGTGCACATCTCGAAGCTGGGCAACGGCAAGCGGATCGCCAAGGTCGAGGACGTGGTCAACGTGGGCGACAAGCTCCGCGTCGAGATCGCCGACATCGACAACCGCGGCAAGATCAGCCTGATCGTGGTCAAGGAAGACGACGCTGCCGACACCGCCGAGAAGCCCGCCGAGGGCGACAAGGCCGAGGCCCCGAAGGCCGACGCGTAGTAGTCCTGGCTAGACCGATGTGAAACGTCAGGAAAGGGTCGTTCAGGACATTTATCGTCCTGAACGACCCTTTCCTGACATGTGAGTAAGGAATCCGTTGGCTCGTCAGGTTCCCGGGCACGAACAGCCCGTCGGCAGCACCCGCACGCTGGAGTCCACTTCGGACGGAGCGGTGGTCAAACGCAGTGTGCTGGCCGGTGGCCTCCGGGTCATCACCGAGCACGTTCCCGCGTCCCGGTCGGTGACGGTCGGGCTGTGGGTCGGCGTCGGATCGCGCGACGAGCCGTCGTCGGTCGAGGGCGCGGCGCACTACCTCGAACACCTGCTGTTCAAGGGCACCACGAACCGGGACGCCACCCAGATCGCCGAAGAGATCGACGCGGTCGGCGGGGAGTTCAACGCGTTCACCGCGAAGGAGCACACCTGCTACTACGCGCAGGTGCTCGACGAGGACCTGCCGCTCGCGATGGACCTCGTCACCGACGTCGTGTTCGAGGCGCTGTGCACGGACAAGGACGTCGAGACCGAGCGCAGTGTCGTGCTCGAAGAGATCTCGATGCGCGACGACGACCCCGAAGACCTGCTGCACGAGACGTTCGTCGGCGCGATCCTGGGCAACCACGCGCTCGGGCGTCCGGTGCTCGGCAGCGAGAAGTCCATCATCGAGATGTCCGCTTCGGCGCTGCGCGGGTTCTACCGGCGCCGCTACACGCTGCCGAGGATGGTGCTCGCGGTCGCCGGGAACATCGAGCACGGCCAGGTACTTCGCTTGGTGCGCAAGGCTTTGCGGAACCGGCTGACCGGAACGGCGACCCCCGTGCCGCCGCGTGGCGGGCGGGCGCGGATCGCGATGGCGCCGAAACTCGCACTGCACACCGACGACACCGAGCAGGCGCACGTGATGCTCGGGCTGCGTTCGCTGTCGCGGCACGACGACCGGCGGTTCGCGCAGTCGGTGCTCAACGCCGCGCTCGGCGGCGGGATGAGCTCGCGCCTGTTCCAGGAGGTCCGCGAAAAGCGCGGCCTGGCGTATCAGGTGTATTCGTCCGTCGCGAGCTACGCCGACGCCGGGCACATGGCCGTGTACGCGGGTTGCCAGCCGGAGAAGCTCGGCGAGGTCGCCGGCGTGATCCGCGAGGTGCTCGAACTCGTCGGCAAGGACGGGCTGAGCGAAGCCGAGGTCGCGCGGGCGAAGGGGCAGTTGCGGGGCGGGCTCGTGCTCGGCCTCGAAGACACCTCGTCGCGTATGTCGCGGATCGGCAAGAACGAACTGAACTACGGCCGCTATCTCGGCGTCGACGACACTGTGGCGCGGATCGACGCCGTCACCACCGAAGAGGTCTGTGCGCTCGCTCGCACTCTGCTCGCCCGCCCTGGTGGCGTCTCGGCGGCGGCGGTGGTCGGGCCGTACGCTCACGCCGACGACCTTCCGGACGATCTGCACGAGGTGATCGCATCATGACCGCTGGGATTCGCGTCGGCGTGCTGGGCGCACGCGGCCGGATGGGCCAGGAAGTGGTGAACGCCGTCAACGGCGCCGACGACATGGAACTCGTCGCCGCGCTCGACGCCGGTGACGACTTCGCGGCGCTCAAGCAGGCGCAGGTCGTCGTCGACTTCACCCACCCCGAAGCGGTGATGGGCAACCTCGAGTTCCTGACCGGCAACGGGATCCACGCCGTGGTCGGCACCACCGGGTTCAGCGAGGAGCGGCTGGAGAAGCTGCGCTCGTGGCTCGCGGCCGACCCGTCGCTCGGCGTGCTCATCGCGCCGAACTTCGCGCTCGGCGCGGTGCTGGCGATGCGGTTCGCCCAGCAGGCGGCGCGGTTCTACAACTCGGCCGAGGTCATCGAACTGCACCACAACCGCAAGGCCGACGCGCCTTCCGGCACCGCCGCGCACACCGCGCGGTTGATCGGCGAGGCCCGCGCGGAAGCCGGTCTCGCTCCCGGTGAAGACGCGACGACGTCCGAAGTGGACGGTGCCCGCGGCGCGCTCGTCGACGACGTCCGCGTGCACTCGGTCCGGCTCCCCGGGCTGGTGGCGCACGAGGAGATCCTGTTCGGCGGCGAAGGGGAGACCCTGACCATCCGGCACGACTCGCTGCACCGCACGTCGTTCATGCCGGGTGTGCTGCTCGGTGTCCGCTCGGTGCTCACGCGGCCCGGCCTGACGGTCGGTCTCGAGAACATCCTCGACCTGTGAGGGCCCGCAACTTCGCGCTGGTGATGACGGCGGCGCTGGCCGTCTATGTCGTCCTGCTGGCGGGCCGGGCCATCGCGTTGCTGCGCACCGGCGAGACGGTGCCGGTGATCTTCGGCATCGGCGTCCTGCTGCTGCCGGTGCTCGGGATCTGGATCATCGTCACCACGTGGCGTTCCGGCGTCCAGATCCAGCGGCTCTCGCGGCGGCTGGACGAGGAAGGCGGCCTTCCCGACGTCTCCGATCTGCCGCGGCGGCCCTCGGGCCGGGTGGATCGCGACGCCGCGGACGCCTGGTTCGACGAACGCCGCGCCGAGGTCGAGGCGGATCAGGAGAACTGGCGCGTCTGGTACCGGCTGGCGTACGCGTACGAGATCGCCGGAGACCGGAAACGGGCCCGCGCGACGATGCGGCGCGCCGTGGAACTCGAAGCCGCCTCCCGCACTTAGAGGACTAAATGCGTGAGGTCAGTAGTGGAACCAGCCCGCGAACAGGGCGGGTGAGGCGGCCAGCAGGCTGAACCGCAGCCAGCGGCCCACGAAACCGGTGGCCAGGAAGGTCGCCAGCGGCATCCGCACCAGGCCCGCGAGCACACTCGTGGCCATGTACGGCGGTAGGCCGACGACCGAACTCACCCCGTACGTGCCCGCCATCCAATGCGGATGCCGATGGCACCGCTCGCGCAGGGCGTCGAGCCGGGCGCGCATCTTCTTGGTGCGCGCCCGCCACCGTTCCCGGCGCGGGGTGGGCGGCCGCTCGCGGTGCAGGCGGTCGTGCAGCGGTTTCGGCAGCTTGATCGTGCCCTTCGCGGCGAGGTAGTAGAGCGTCTTCCCGCCCACTTGGCCGGCCGCGACGATGGCGCCGAGCAGCAGCCACGGCAGCGTCGGCTGGCTCGCGCACAGGCCGATGAGGAACATTTCGATGCTGACCACGGGGAGGATCGCGGAGCCGAAGGCGACGCCGAACGACAGGAGCAACCAGCCCACCATCGTTGCCTCCCCGTTATCTTCGTTCTCTCCAAGTTATCAGCTGAAAACCTGGACGCACTGGGGCCAGCCCCCGTTCCCGGCCTCGGGGCCGCACCAGAAGATCACCTGTTCGTCGGCTCGCGGCCACTTGCCGCTGCCATGCTGGAGCCGTGGCCGACGTGCACGACGCGGTCCGCGGCAAGGGTTTCGCGGATCGCTTCGCCGACTTCTGCGCGGCCGTGGTGCGGCGCCTCCCCTTCGGGCTTTCCCGGCTGGTGGCGCCGAGTTTCCTCGGTTTCGCGCTCATCAACGGGTTCACCTTCGGGGTCGACCTGATCCTGCTGACCCTGCTCCGCGGCTGGCTCGGCCTGCCGGTGTGGCTGGCGATCACGCTCGCCTACGCGACGGCGTTCGGGCTGAGCTTCGTGCTGAACCGCAGCATGAACTTCCGCTCGCACGCGCCCGTCGGCAGGCAGGCGGTGCTGTACGTCATCGCGATCGTCATCAACTACGTGGCGTTCCTGCTCGGCGTCGGCGCGGGATTGGCCGCGCTCGGCGTCGACTACCGCCTGTCCCGGCTCATCGCCGGGGCGTGCGAAGGCGTGTTCATGTACTCGGTGATGCGCTGGGTCGTGTTCGCGAAATCAGGGAGTGAGCTCGAGGTCGAGCCCGCCGGTGAGCCGGACTTCGCGCACGTTCGTGCTTCCGGTGTCGAGGATGCGGACGGTCCCGTCGGGCGACCAGCCCGCGCGGCGGAAGAAACCCAGTGACGCGTGATCGGTCTGGGCGACCCAGCTGATCCCGCGGGTGGCGCCGTCTTCGCGCAGCCAGGCGGACGCGTTCGCCAGCAACCGTCCCGCGTGCCCTCGCCGTCCCCAGCGCGGCTCGACCAGCAGCGAGGCGATGAGCGCCGTCGTCGAAGCGTCGTCGGGCAGCGATCCGTCGGCCGTGGCGACCTCGCTCACCGGGGCGCGGCCGACGACGCAGAAGCCGACGGAGAATTCGCCTTCGGTGGCGAGGTAGACACGCGTGCCCGGGTATTCGATCGTCTCGGTCCAGGTCTTTTCGAGTTCCTCGATGTCGAGCCCGGCGACAGCCGCTTCGCCGAGCAGCTCCGTGTAGGCGCTTCGCCAGGTATCGCGCTGGATGCGGGCGATCTCGGGGGCGTCGGACACGACTGCTGGGCGGACTTCGGCGGCGGCCATGCTGCGCAGATTATCGGTGTCGCCGAAAACTGTCGGTGGTGGATGGCACCATTCCGACGATGAGCACTACGACCATCAGCGGTCCGGTCGCGCGCCGGATCGCCCTGGCCGCACAAGGGTTCGCCGACGCGCGTCCCGGTGGAGCGGTGACGAGGAGGCATCTGCAGCGCGTGCTGTCGCGGATCCAGTTGCTGCAACTGGATTCGGTGAACGTCGCGGTCCGCGCGCACTACATGCCGTTGTTCTCCCGGCTCGGCGCGTACGAGCCCACGCTCGTGGACGACGCGGCCTGGTCCCATTCGGCGCGCAAACCCCGGATGCTGGTCGAATCCTGGGCGCACGAGGCGAGCCTGCTGCCGGTGGCGGACTGGCCGCTGTTGCGGTCCGGGGCGAAGCGCATGGGCTGGTGGACGAACTACGCGCGAGTGCTGGACCAGACGCCGCAGCTGGTGGACGACATCCTGACCGTGATCAAGGAACAGGGACCGATCGGCGCCGGCGGCATCGAGCGCGCGCTGGAGGGCAAGTCGGGAGGTTCGAGGCCCGGTTCGTGGTGGGAACGGTCCGAGGTCAAGAAGGCCTGCGAGTGGCTTTTCGGCATGGGGCAGCTGACCACCGGCACGCGCCGGTCGTTCGAGCGGCTGTACGACCTGACCGAACGCGTCGTCCCGCCGGAGATCCTGTCGCGGACCGTGAGCCCGGAGGAAGGAGCCCGCGAACTGATCACCCGCGCGGCCGTCGCGCTGGGCATCGGCACCGAACCGGATCTGCGGGACTACTACCGGCTGGGTCCCGACGTCAGCAAGCGGGCGGTGGCGGAACTGGTCGAGGCGGGGGTGCTGGAACCGGTGACCGTGGACGGCTGGCCCGCCCCGGCATACCGGCACGTCGCGGCGAAGGCGCCGCGGTCGGTCACCGGCCGGGCCCTGCTGTCACCCTTCGACCCGCTGATCTGGGAACGCGCCCGCACCGAGCGCATCTTCGACTTCTTCTACCGCATCGAGATCTACGTGCCCGAGCCGAAGCGGATCTACGGGTACTACGTGTTCCCGTTCCTGCTCGACGGCGAACTCGTCGGCCGGGTCGACCTCAAATGCGATCGCGCCGCCGGGGTGCTTCGCGTCCAGGGCGCCTTCGCCGAGCCTGGGGTGGATGTCGCGCGGGTCGCCGGTGAGCTGGCGGGCGAGCTGCGGCTGATGGCGGAATGGCAGGGGCTGGACGGGGTCGCGGTGGGGGAGCGGGGCGATCTCGCTCCGGCGCTCTCACGCCTCGTGCGCTGAGCTTCGCGAACGCTATGAAAGGTCCTTTGCTTGCAAATTTTGCAAGGAAAGGACCTTTCATAGCGTCGGCGCCTCTCGCGGGGAGGTCCGTGAAGGCCTCCTTCCCTACCTTGAGAGTAGGGAAGGAGGCCTTCGCTACGTCGCCGCCGTTCGCGACCACCTGAAATGAGCAAGGGACCTTTGCTCCCACCCCCGTGGAAAAGTGCGAGCAAAGGTCCCTCGATCCCCCTGCAGACCGCGGCTCAGCCGGCCGCGCTGGTCACCACCGCGTCGCCCGTGCCGGTGCGCGCCCGCACCTTCAGCGAGACCTCCGAAGGCGCGCTCTCCGCGACCTCGAGTTCGCTCGACACCGATCCGGTCGTCGACGAGAGGTCGATCTCCGCCTGGACACCGCCGCGGATCCCGACGCGGACCTCACCCGATCCGGTGGTCAGTTCCAGCGTCCCGGAAGCGGCGTCCGCCACCGAGAGGGAGCCGCTGCCGGTGCGCGCCAGGACCTCGCCCGCGACCTCGCCGAGCCAGACGTCACCCGTGCCGGTCGCGACCGTGGCCGAACCGCTCACCGACGCCGCCTCGACGGAGCCGCTGCCGGTGCGCAGCTGGAGACCGGACAGGGTCGGCCCGAGCTTGATGTCGCCGGTGCCGGTGCGGACGATCGCCGAACCGTTGGCCCGTTCGAGCGCGATCTTGCCCGCGCCGGTCATGAGGTCGGCCCGTCCCGCGACGCCGGTGACCGTCACGTCGGCGGCCCCGGCCCGCACTTCCAGATGCGAACCGGAGGGCGCCCGGACGGTCACGGCGAGCGGGACGTTCTTCAGCTGCCAGGCCTTCGGCGCCTGGACGACCAGCCGGTTGCCGACCTTCTCGATCCGCGTCTGCGCCACGGCATCACCCACGGAGCCCGCCGACCCCACCGGTGAACCGCCGAGCTGGTCGCCGAAGCGTTCCCCGACCCAGCTGAGCAGGCTCGTCATGCCGTCCACCCACGGCTGCTGTTCGCCGCCGTCCCGGCGGACCTCGGTGTGGACCCCGTTCTCGTCGGTCAATTCGATGGTCACCCGGCCGATGGCCACGCTCACGTCGACCTCGATCGGGCCCTCGGCCTCGAAGTCCTCGACGCGCACGGTCTCTTCACCGGCGGGAATGCTTTCCTCGGTCATGTCCGTCCCCTCAGCCCTGGACCCAGCCGTGCAGGTGCGAACCGGCACCGCCGCCAGGCTTCTGCTTGTGCTGCCAGTGCTCGCTCCCGCTCTTGCCCAGCGCGCCCTGGACGGCCTGCGAGACGAACGTGTTCAGCGAAACCCCCTGCGAGGCGGCCGCGGCTTCGGCCTGGCCCTTGACCTGCTCGAACAGGCGCAACGTGATGCGGGTGATGTCGCCCGTGTCCACCTTGGGCGCGCGCGGGGTCTCCCGCGGCGCCTCGGAGCGGGGCGCGGACCGCTCGGCGCCCTCCGCGGAGCCGGAGCCGGTGACGACGACGCGCACGTCGCGGCCGTCGAGCCGGACGTCGACGACGTGCCCCGGCAGAGCCGAAGTCACTTCGGCGGCAAGGTCGGCGAGAGCGTTCATGATGGTCAGTCGGGCGGCGGGCTCCAGCGCCGACGACAGCAGCGCGGCAGCGCGCCGCGTCTGCTCGTCGCCGGCCGAAGCCGTGTTCGCGAGGTCCTCGCGAAGGCTTGTGATGTACGGCGTCAGATCCATGACACCACTATGACGTCACACGTGATGTCACGTCAAGGAGACCTGACGTCACCGTGATGTCGCCCCGGCGTCAAAGACGCTTGCGGTTACGCTGCCCGGAGTCGTGGAGCAGGGGTCGAAAAGGAGTGCGAACGTGGCCGAGACCGTGTCACCCAAGGTTCAACTGATCGCGAAGACGGAGTTCTTCCCGCCGTCCGACGTACCGTGGTCGACCGATGCCGACGGTGGTGAGGCGCTGGCCGAATTCGCGGGCCGGGCCTGCTACCAGTCCTGGAAGAAGCCGAACCCGAAGACGGCCACCAACGCCGGCTACCTCGAGCACATCATCGACGTCGGCCACCTCTCGGTGCTGGAGCACGGCTCCGTCAGCTTCTACATCACCGGCATCTCCCGGTCGCTGACGCACGAGCTGATCCGCCACCGTCACTTCTCCTACTCGCAGCTCTCGCAGCGCTACGTGCCGGAGCGCGACGCCGCGTTCGTCGAGCCCGACGTCATCGCGCAGGACCCGGAGCTGCACGCGAAGTTCCTCGCCGCCTCGCAGGCCGCGGTCGACGCCTACACCGAACTGCTCGCCGGGCTGGAGGAGAAGTTCGCCGACGTGCCGAGCGCCACCCTGCGCCGCAAGCAGGCCCGCCAGGCCGCCCGCGCCGTGCTGCCGAACGCGACCGAGACCCGCATCGTGGTCACCGGCAACTACCGCGCCTGGCGGCACTTCATCGCGATGCGCGCCACCGAGCACGCCGACGTCGAGATCCGCGCCCTGGCCATCGACTGCCTGCGCGAGCTGCAGAAGGCCTCCGGCAACGTCTTCGCGGACTTCACCATCTCCGCGCTGCCCGACGGCACCGAGGTCGCGTCCAGCCCGAAGGTCCTCGAGGGCTGATGCGACGCCTCGCGATCGACGTCCGGCCCGGCGAGTACGCGGTCGCCCGCCTCGCCCCGGACGCGCCGGTTCCGGCGAACCTGCTCGACCCCGGCGAGCCCGTGCTTATCTCGATCACTCGCACCCCGGAAGAGCTGTCGGTGATCTGCCCGGCCGGTCTCGCGCCCGCCGGGGCCACCGTCGAGGACGGCTGGCGGCTGCTGTCGGTGCGCGGGCCGCTGGCCTTCACACTGACCGGCATCATCGCGGCGCTGTCCAGCGAGCTGGCCGCCGCCGGGGTGGCGCTGTTCTCGATGTCCACGTTCGACACCGACCACGTGCTGGTCCGGGCTCCGGAACTGGAGCGCGCGGTGAAGGCGCTCCGGGAAGCCGGGCACGAGGTCACGGTCTGATTCACCAGCACGGCGAAGGAACCTTTCGGCACGCGAACGGGTCCGAGTTAGCATCCTGCGCGAACCGAAGGAGCACCGAACCTTGACCGACGAACAGACCCGTCCGTACGGGCCGCCCCAGCAGACGCAGCAGGCCTCCGGCGCGCGGATCGTCGCCGGCCGATACGCCCTGCTGGGCGAGCTCGGCCGCGGCGGGATGGGCATCGTCTGGCGCGCGCAGGACCAGGTGATCGGCCGTCAGGTCGCGATCAAGGAGCTGAAGTTCCCGAACGCGCCCGAGGACGCCTCGGTGCTGACGGAGCGGATGCTGCGCGAGGTCCGCTCCGCCGGTCGTCTCAACGACCCAGCCGTGGTCACCGTGTACGACGTCGTCACCGAGAACGGCGCGACTTACATCGTGATGGAGCTGGTCGAGGCGCCGACGCTGGCCGACCTGGTGCGCGACCACGGGCCGCTGCCCGCTCAGCAGATCGCGCTGGTGGGGGAGCGGGTGCTGTCCGCGCTCCGGGCCGCGCACGCCGCCGGGATCGTGCACCGCGACGTCAAACCCGCGAACATCATGGTCGCGCCGGACGGCCGGGTGAAGCTCACCGACTTCGGTATCGCGCACGCCGCCGACGACCCGCGCCTGACCACCAGCGGCATGATCGTCGGCTCGCCCGCGTTCATGGCGCCGGAACGGGTCGAGGGCCGCGACGCGATGCCCGAATCCGACCTCTGGTCGCTGGGCACGACGCTGTTCTTCGCCGCGGAAGGCATCGTCGCGTTCGAACGGTCGACCACCGCGGCGACGCTGCACGCGATCATGACCGAGGCGCCGTACCTGACCCGGGTCCAGGGCCCGCTGGCCGCCGCGATCCTCGGCCTGCTGGTCACCAAACCCGAGGCGCGGATGTCCTACGACCAGGTGCGCAGCCTGCTCGCGGCCGCGCAGGGGGTGCAGGCCCAGCCCACGCCGCCTTCGGGCGGCACGGCGATGATGCCGCAGTCCGGCCAGCCGATGACCCGGCTCGCCCCGGCGCCCGAGGCGAAGCGCAACCTGCGCCCGCTGTGGCTCAGCCTCGCCGCGGTGGCCGTGATCGGCGCGCTGGTCGGCGGGATCTTCCTCGGCCGCTGGATGGCCGCGCCCGAGGGGAGTTCGCAGGCGCAGCCGACGTTGACCTACGGCATCAACGGCCAGGTCAAGCTGGGTTCGTCCGGGGACTGCTACAACGTGCCGCTCAAAGAGGGCATCAACCTGAACGACGGGGTCAGCTGCGACAAGGACCACCTGCTGGAGATCTTCTCCAAACGGGCCCTGCTCGAAGTCGAGTCCCCCAGCGACGACGACGCGAAGATCGCCGAATATCCGGGCGCGGAAACGGTCAACCGGATCGCCGAGGCGACCTGCTCGGCGACCTTCAACTCGAACGTCGTGCCCGCGGCGCAGCGGGCGACACTGACCTGGCGGGCGCTCGTCCCGACCGAGGCCGAGTGGAAGCGGCCGCCCGGCGAGGAGGACCGCACCTACTCGCGGGGCTACTACTGCCTGCTCGCCAAGACCGACGGGAGCCAGATCCCCTCGCAGATCACGACCAAGGTCAAATAGCTCACAGAGAGTTTGCGCCGAGTTCGCCTTCGTCGCGGAAAATCTCCCGCATTCGGCGGGAACGACCACGTCGGCAAGGGTTCGGCGCTCGCAGGAGGTACCTTCACAGCATGTCCACTCCACCTACCGCAGCGCCGGGAAGACCGTTCGGGCGCGTGCTCACCGCGATGGCCACCCCCTTCGACGCCGACGGGGCGCTGGACCTGAAGCGGGCGCAGGAGCTGGCCGAACACCTCGTGGAACTGGGCAACGACGGTCTCGTCGTGAACGGCACGACGGGGGAGAGCCCCACCACCACCGACGCCGAGAAGGCCGAGCTGGTCCGCGCCGTCGTCGAAGCCGTCGGTGACCGCGCGACGATCGTCGCCGGGGCGGGCACGAACAACACCGCGCACAGCATCGAGCAGGCGAAGCAGGCCGAAGCGGCGGGCGCTCACGGCATCCTCGTCGTCACGCCGTACTACTCGCGGCCCAGCCAGGCCGGGCTCTACGCGCACTTCACCACGGTCGCCGACGCCTCCGGCCTGCCGGTGATGCTCTACGACATCCCGCCGCGCTCGATCGTGCCCATCGAGGTCGACACGCTGCTGCGGCTCGCCGAGCATCCGCGCATCCTCGCGGTCAAGGACGCCAAGGGCGACCTGATCGCCGGCTCCGAGGTCATCGCGAACTCGCAGCTCGCCTACTACTCCGGTGACGACGGCCTCAACCTGCCGTGGGTCTCGGTCGGCGGCGCGGGCGTGGTCAGCGTGATCGGGCACGTCGTGGCGGGCCGCATCCGCGGCATGATGGACGCCTACGAGTCCGGCGACACCTCCACCGCGCGCACCAACCACCGCGGCATGCTGCCGGTGCTGCGGGCGATGTCCCGCGTCGGCGGGGTCGCCTTCTCGAAGGCGGCCCTGAAACTGCGCGGTTTCGACATCGGCGACCCGCGGCTGCCCATCGTGGCCGCGAGCGACGAGCAGCTCCAGGCGATTTCCGCCGATCTCGCCCAGGGGGGCGTGCCGCTCGGGGAAAGCGCCGCCAGTGACTGGCATGGTGCACGAGTGGCACAAGCAGATTCAGCGGCGGCCTACACGGCGCCGACCTCACATACCAGCGTAGGGACCATGCCTCGGTGAGTTCATTGCCAACCGGACCCGGACCGACCACCCCACCGCCCGCGCTGCCCGAAGGCGCCTTGCGCGTGGTCGCGCTCGGCGGGATCGGCGAAGTCGGCCGCAACATGACCGTCTTCGAATTCGACGGCCGTCTGCTGATCGTCGACTGCGGGGTGCTCTTCCCCGAGGACGACCAGCCCGGCGTCGACCTGATTCTGCCCGACTTCCGCGCGATCGAAGACCGCCTCGAGGACATCGACGGTCTCGTCCTCACCCACGGGCACGAGGACCACATCGGCGCCGTCCCGTTCCTGCTGCGGCTCGTGCCGGACCTGAAGATCTACGGCTCCCGGTTCACGAACGCGCTGCTCGCGGCCAAGGCCAAGGAACACCGTCAGCGGCCGAACCTGATCGAGGTCCGCGAGGGCGAGCGACGCAAGGTCGGCCGGTTCGACCTCGAGTTCTTCGCGGTCAACCACTCGATCCCGGACGCGCTCGCGGTGGCCATCCGCACGCCTGCGGGGGTCGTGCTGCACACCGGCGACATCAAGCTCGACCAGCTCCCGCTCGACGGCAGGCTGACCGACCTCGCCGGGTTCTCCCGGCTCGGCGACGAGGGCGTGGACCTGTTCTGCGTCGACTCGACCAACGCCGAGGTGCCCGGTTTCGTCATGCCGGAACGCGACATCGGCCCGGTGCTCGACGACGTCGTCCGCAAGGTCGGCCAGCGCGTCATCGTGGCCTGTTTCGCGAGCCACGTGCACCGGGTCCAGCAGGTGCTCGACGCGGCCGTGCGGCACGGGCGCCGGGTCGCGTTCGTCGGCCGGTCGATGGTCCGGAACATGGGTATCGCGGCCGATCTCGGCCTGCTGAACGTGCCCGACGGTCTGCTGGTCAACCTCGACCAGGCCAGTGACCTGCCCGAGGGCAAGGTGCTGTTCGTGTCGACCGGTTCGCAGGGCGAGCCACTGTCGGCGCTGTCGCGGATGGCGCGCGGCGAACACCGGCAGATCTCGATCCGTGCCGGCGACACCGTCGTCCTGGCCAGCTCGATGATCCCGGGCAACGAGACCGCGGTCTTCGGGGTCGTCAACGGCCTCACGCGGCTCGGCGCGAACGTCGTGCACCAGGGCAACGCCAAGGTGCACGTGTCCGGGCACGCGTCGGCGGGCGAGCTGCTGTACCTGTACAACGCGGTGCGCCCCAGCAACGTCATGCCGGTGCACGGCGAGTGGAAACACCTGCGCGCCAACGGGGAACTGGCCGTGCGCACCGGTGTCGCGCCGGAGAACGTGGTCATCGCCGAGGACGGTGTCGTGGTCGACCTCGTCGACGGCAAGGCCACGCGGACCGGCCGGGTCGAGGTCGGGCACGTGTACGTCGACGGCCTCTCGGTCGGCGACGTCGGCGAGTCGACCCTGTCCGACCGGCTCGTGCTCGGCGAGGGCGGCTTCATCGCCATCACCGTCGCCGTGGACACCAGCACCGGCCGCGCGGTGACGCGTCCGACGGTGTCCGGACGCGGGTTCTCCGACGACCCGAAGGCGCTCGACGCCGTGGTCCCGATGGTGGAGATGGAACTCGCCAGGACCGAGGCCGAGGGCATCACCGACACGCACCGCATCGCGCAGGCCGTGCGCCGTGTCGTCGGCCGCTGGGTCGCCGACACCTACCGGCGCCGCCCGATGATCGTGCCGACGGTCATCCCCGTCTAGTCCCGAACGCGCGTGAAGGCCTCCTTCCCTCGGCTCAGCCGAGGAAAGGGGGCCTTCACGCGCGAGTGGCGGCCGCGAGCAGCAGTGCGAAGGCGACCGTGATCGCCTGGCCGAAGAGGGCGTTGCGCGCTTTGCGCTGTTCCGCACGGGTGGGCCGGTTCATCACGAATTCCCCCGGTTTCGAGTGTTTTCCTTACCGGGCAAGTGTTTCGCGAGCCGCGTCGGCGCACCTCCCGCCTCGGTAGGGTTTCTCTACGCCGAAAGTCGTAGCCTTCCCCTAGGGGTGCTCTCGGCGTACCCTCGGACGCTCCTCGAGCCCCATGCCGGGAGAGCCGATGGGACGCCACGCCACCAGCCGGACCCGAAGACGGATACTGTTCCCGCTGCTGGCGCTCGCGCTGGCGGCCGTGCTCGGCGCGGCCACCTGGGTCGCCGTGGCCATGGCGCGCTCCGAACCCGACTGCGAGACCACGCGGGTGGTCGTCGCCGCGTCGCCCGACATCGCCCCCGCCGTCGCGGAGGCGGCGGACGCCCTCGATCTCGCGTGTGTCGCGTTCGACGTCCAGCCCCGGGAATCCCTTCAGATGGCGAAGGAACTCTCCGGAACCGCGCCCAAGCCTCAGGCCTGGATCCCGTCGTCGACGCTGTTCCTGAGGCGGGCCACCGGTGTTCCGCCGTCGGGGCCGTCGATCGCCAGTTCCCCGGTGGTGCTCGCGGTCGCGGAACCGGTCGCGCGGGCGCTCGGCTGGCCCCGCGAGCCGCTGACGTGGCCAGAAGTGCTGGGCCACGCCGGGATCGTCGCCGGAATGCCGGATCCGGCACGCGATCCCGTCGGAGTCTCGGCGCTGCTGGCACTCCGCGAAGTCACGGAGGACGACTCGGACCCGGCCGCCGCCTACGTCGCCTTGCTCCGCAAGTTCTCCGCCACCACTTCGGGTGCGACGGTGTTCCCCGCGGCGGAGAACGCGGTGCTGCGGCACAATTCCGGGCTCTCGGAAGGCGAGACCGCGCTGGTGGCCGCGTACTCGCCCGCGGCCATGGCGCTCGACTATCCGTTCGTCGAGATCGCGGGGGCGAGCCGTCGGCAGGCTGAGGCCGTCGCGGAGCTCAAACGCGCCCTGCTCTACGGCGCCGCGACCGGCACGCGGTCCGAACTGCGTGCTCCGGGCGGGCAAGCGTTGCGGCTGACCGAAACCGATCGACGCGTCGAGGCACACGGACAGCGAAGTAGCGAGATCCCGGCCGCCGCCGAGGTCGACAAGGCGCTCAGCCACTGGGCCGGGGTGAACGCGAGCGCCCGGGTCCAGGTGCTGATCGACGTCTCCGGCTCGATGAGCGCGCCGGTCCCGGGAACCGGAAAATCCCGCCTGGCGATCACGCTGGAGGCGGCGGAGAACGCCCTGCACTTGTTCAAATCCACTTCACAGGTCCGTTTTCTGGCCTTCGCGACCAAAGTGGACGGTGAACGGGACTACCGGGAGATCCTGCCGATGGCCCCGGTCGGGCAACAGCTGGCGGCGGTCGATCGGTTGCGTGCCGTCCGCGCCGTACCGGACGGGCAGACCGGGCTCTACGACAGCGTCCTCGACGTCTACCGGCTGGCGCACAAGGAATTCGAGCGGGGAAAGCTGAACCTCGTCATCGTGATGACCGACGGCCGCAACACCGATCCCGGCGGCATCAGCCGCGAGAACCTGGTGGCCGAGCTGGGAAAGCTGCGCGACCGGGAGCGTCCGGTGCCGGTGATCGCCATCGGGATCGGCCCGGACGCCGACGAGACCGAACTCGGACAGCTCGTCGCGCCCGCCGGCGGACAGGCCTTCCTCAGCCGTGATCCCGCGAAGATCGAAGAGGTGTTTTACGGGGCTCTCGGCCGGATCGCCGGCGCTGGATGAAGTACACGCCGAGGATCACCGCCAGGCTGATCAGGCTCAGGTAGAGCTGGGCGCGCGTATCGTCGTCCACGAACAACATCGACGCGACCACGGCCAGCGTCCCGGCGAGGGTGAGCCAGCTGAGCCACGGGTAACCCCACATCCGCAGTTTCAGCCGTTCCGGTGCTTCGGCCTCCAGGCGGCGCCGCATCCGCAGCTGCGAGCCCGCGATGATCGCGTAGACGAACAACGCGACCGCGCCGGCGGAGTTGATGATGAAGTAGAAGATCTTGTCCGGGGACACGAAGTTCATCACCACGGCCACGTAACCGACCGAAGTGGACACCAGGATCGCCTTCCACGGGACGCCGCGCCGGTTCGTGTCCGCGATCCATTTCGGCGCCCAGCCGTTGCCGCGCAACGCGAACAACATGCGGGAAGCGGTGTACAGCCCCGAATTCAGGACCGACAGCACGGCCGTCAGCACCACCGCGCTGACCACGGTCTCGGCGGCGGGGATGCCGAACCGGCCGAACGCGGCGGCGAACGGGCTGGTCGTGGTCGGGATGTCACGCCAGCCGGTGATCATCACCAGCAGGGTCACGGAGCCGACGTAGAACACGATGACCCGCCACACGATCGACGAGGTCGCCTTGCGCACGGCGGCCTCGGGTTCCCGCGATTCGGCGGCGGCGATGGTGACGATCTCCGCGCCGAAGTAGGAGAAGATCACGATCACCACCCCGTGCACCACCGAGAACGGGCCGTTGGCGAGGAAACCGTCCTGCGCGATGTTGCCGACCGAGAACGAACCGCCGGGCCAGGCGCCGAGCACGAACAGGATGCCCACCACGAGGAACACCACGATCGTGGCGATCTTGACCGACGCGAGCCAGAACTCCGTCTCCCCGAACGAACGGGCGGAGGCGAGGTTCGTCGCGGTCAGCAGCAGCATCAGCATTAGCGAGAAGATCCATTGCGGCACAACGGGAATCCAGGTCTGGAGGATCTTCGCCCCGGCGACGGCCTCGAACGCGACCACGCCGACCCAGAAGTACCAGTACAGCCAGCCGACGGTGAAGCCCGCCCAGCCCCCGAGCGACGTCCGCGCGTACTCCATGAAGGACCCTTGCGACGGCGAGGCGGTCGCCATCTCGCCGAGCATCCGCATCACCAGCACGACGATCAGGCCGCCGATGGCGTAGGAGAGG
The DNA here is from genome assembly GCF_051373225.1 of Amycolatopsis sp. w19. Classification (NCBI taxonomy): domain Bacteria; kingdom Bacillati; phylum Actinomycetota; class Actinomycetes; order Pseudonocardiales; family Pseudonocardiaceae; genus Amycolatopsis; species Amycolatopsis sp. w19. The sequence continues at coordinate 39,383 of NZ_JBPQFM010000021.1, forward strand.
ACGGCCGCCGGGCCGACGGTGTGGATGACCGCGCCGCTGCCGATGAACAGGCTCGCGCCGATGATGCCGCCGAGGGCGATCATCCGTACGTGGCGTTGCCGCAGGTCCGGGCGCAGGCCCGTCCGTTCGGAGCCGGAATCTGCACCCATGTCGCGGTGACCTCCTGTCGGAGTGACGGCGGATCGCGGGATTGTCGCACCGCGAGGCCGGGAGGAAAAGTGTTTGCGCAACCCCAGGTGAACAGGCCGATGTGGACTCTGCCAACCTAGGCACTCCACCGCGCGTTCCGAGGAGCTCTTCGATGCCGCACGCCGTCCTCCGGTTCCTGCCCGCCGTCGCCCTGGCCGCCGTCGCGCTCGCGGGCTGCTCGGACGCGGCGCCCCAGTCGCAGACGGCGCCGCCCGGGTCGTCGCCGGTGGCACAGCAGGCCGCCGTCCCGTTCAACGACGCCGACGTCGCCTTCGCGCGGCAGGCCCTCGCGCACCACCAGCAGGGCATGGATCTGGCTTCCCTGGCGGAAACCCGCGCGGCGAACGATCAGCTGAAGGTGCTCGCGAAGCGGATCATCGACACGCACGAACCGGAGATCGCGCGGCTCTCCGGGCTCATCGAAGCGTGGGGCCAGCCCGCGCCCGACGACCCGAACCTCGAACACGTCCAGCGCGACGGGTACGTCAGTCCCGGCGACATGGCGGAACTGGCCGGACTGTCCGGAAAGGACTTCGACCGCCAGTTCGTCACGCGGTTGCTGCGCCAGCGCGAGGCGGGCGTCCGCATCGCCGACGCCGAGACCCAGCACGGCCGCAACCCCGACGCCCGCGATCTCGCCGCGACGACTTCGCGTTCGCAGCAGCAGGAGATCGGCGACCTACGGGGCTTCCAGCAGGGTTGAGTCCGTCTGGACCACGTTCGAATTCAGCTGGACGATGTAGGCGCCGGTCAGCAGCACCACCGCGCCGGCGGCCTGAATCCAGCTGAGCGCCTCGCCCAGCAGCAGCCAGGCCGCGGCGGCGGCGATCAGCGGCTCGACCAGCCCGACGACGCTCGCCACCGACGCCGGGAGATGACGGAGCGCCGCCATCCCCGTCGCGTAGGCGAGGACGGTCGCGATCAGCACCAGCGCGATCAGCAACGACCACACCGGCGGCTCCCACGGCCCGAACGTCGTCGGCGTGTCGAGGACACCCCACGGGATCGTCCACGGCGGGGCGACCGCGCACACCAGTACCGCGCCGATCGTCATCCCCCAGGTGACCATGCCGAGCGGATCGCGGTCCGCGACACCCCGCTCGCCGAGGAGGAAGTAGCCCGCCGAACAGACGGCGGCGCCGAGCCCGGCGAGCAACCCGAGGACGTCCAGGCTGAGCCCCTCCCAGACCTGCGCGACCAGCACGAGCCCCGTCATCGCCAGCGCTATCCCCGCCCACATCGCCCGCGGCAGCCGCACCCGGCGCACGAACCGCACCCACAGCGCGATCAGCACCGGCGAGGTGAACTCGAGCAGGATCGCGATCCCGACCGGGATCCGGCCCGCCGAGAGGAAGTACATGAGCTGGACGCCCGCGACACCGAGCGAGCCGTACGCGAGCAGCAGCGGCCACTCGTTCTTCGTGACTTTGAGGAGCTTCGGCCGGAAGACGGCGACCAGCGCGAGCAACACGATCGCCGACAGCCCGATGCGGATCGCCGCGACCTGCTCCGGCGACAACCCGGCCTGCATCGCCGGTTTGCCCAGCACACCCGACGTGCCGAAGAAGAGCGCGGCGAGCAGGATCAGCGTGATGCCCCGGCCGCGATGCGCGACGTGCTGGCTGGGGGCGGCGGCGAGTTCGGCGGTCACGGCCGGAGGGTAGAGGCCGGGTGACTGCGGGGCGACCCGTTTTCCCAACGGCTGGTCTTCGGGTCGCCCTCGTGAGTGTTGAGGACGGTTAGAACCGTCCTCGCCGCTCACGAGCGGTCCTGGCCGCGGATGGCGACCACACGATCGCCACCTGCGGCCCCGCGACACCACCAGCCCCAGCGGTCACAGCAGATGCGCGTGAAGGGCCCCTTCCCTAGGCTCAGCCGAGGGAACTCGACCTTCACACCTTCCCCAAGTACATGAAGGCCCCCTTCACTGCGTCTAGCGCAAGGAAGGGGGCTTTCATGTACTTACGGCGAGGGGTCAGAAGGAGGTGCCGCCGTCGGTCCAGTTCGTCTGGGCGAAGTCCTCGTCGTCGACCGGAGCGCGACGCGGTTTGCGCACCGGTTCCGGCTCCGGTTCCGGCTCCGGGGGAGCGGCGACCGGTTGCTCGGGCTCGGTGGCTTCGAGGGCCTGCGGTTCGGGGGTGCCGTTCGGCCAGACGCAGGGGGAGGTGGCGCCGACGTAGAACTTGCCGAGGTCGTTCGCCTTGATCGACATGTCGAAGGCATCGCCGGTGTTGCGGGCGAAGACGTACTGATCCGTCGGCCGGGAGTCGGTCAGGATCTCGAACGCGTGCGACTCCCACCACTGGGTGATCGCCGTGAAATGCTCGGCGAACCGCGCGGAGTCCAGGCCGATGATCTCGTAGGTCGCGGAGATCTCGAAGCGGCCCAGCGGGCCTTTGTCGGTCGGGTCCGTGCATTCGGAGCGGTTCCGCGTGAACGGCTTCAACTCAGCACCGGCGGGCAACGCCGACAGCGCGCCTTGGATGTACTGCTCGACCTTGTCGCGAGCCTGCTGTTCGGTGATCGTCGATTCCATGTCGTCCCCACCTCCAGGGGAACAGGCCGCCGAGAACATCAGCGAGGCGAGGATGAATGTGAAGGCCCGGTTCACGTCGTCGGTTTCCCGGCGATGATCTGGCCGAGATTGTTCAACGACGGGTTGTTGTCTTCCCAGTATTCGCTGTGCGCTTCCTTGCTGTACCCGCCCCATCCGTCCGTACCCGGCGCCGACGTGAAGACCTGCCCGCCGAAGTCCGCGTCGGCCGGGTCCTGGCCGAGGATCGGGTCGTACCCGGCGATCTCGAGGTTCGCCAGGTTGATCATGTCGTGCTCGGCCACCGTCGCGTGCACGTGCTTCCCGATCTCGTCCTGATTCACCCCGTCGAGACGCAGTTCGCTCACGTCGTGCGCGCCGACGCCGGGGCTCGCCACGAAGACGAGTTCGTCCGCGGCGAGACCGCCGTCGACGGCCGCGTGCCCGACGACGGTGGTGCCGTAGCTGTGCCCCATCACCGTGTTGTGCGAGGGTGCGCCTTGATGCGTTTCCCTTAGCCCGTCTTGGAATTGCGCGAGCGCCGCCTTGCCGCCGTCGGCGTACTCGGCGCTCGCGGCGTCGGTGATCTCGTTCGGCGCGTCGTAGCCGAGCCAGGTGATCACGGCGGTCGAGGGGGAGCCCGACGTGGTCGCCGCGGCCCACATCTTGTCGGACCGGTTGAGGTCGCCGCCGATTTTCGACAACTCCGATCCCGTCCCCGGCACGTACGTCGCCACGTTCACCGCGGTGTCGGGGTTCCCCGCGGAAACGATCGCCTTCCCATCGCCGCCGGTGTCCAATCCCAGCAGGAACGCCTGCGGGTCCGACCGGTCCAGCCGCTGTTGGATGGCTTCGAGGCCTTTGAGTTTCGGATCGCCCTGGAGCCGCGCGATCTCGCGGGCGAGGACGGCGCGGTTGGCGGCGTCGCGGTCGGCCGCCGGGATGCCGTCGAGATTCCCGACGAGTCCCGGATTTCCTTGCAGCAGAGCGACTTTCGCCGTGTCCGACAGGCTCGCCCACCACGCCTTGTTGTCACCGGGGGTGCCGTTCTCCGGCGGGCCGATGATCGACAGGCCGCTTTGCGCGGCTCCGGCGTCGGCCGCTTGGGCGAGCGTGCCGCCACCCTGTTCGGTGATCTCGCCCCGCAGCGCGCGGCGCAGGATCTCGGCGAAATCGGCGTCGACGTCGGTCGCGCGGCGCAGGCCCTGTTCGACCCTGTCCGTCAGTTCCGCCAGCACGCGAGGCTGGTCGGGCGACGGAACACCCGCGGGCGTGATCTCGCCACCGGCACCGATGGCCAGGCCGTTCCGGTGGGCCAGTTCGTCGGTCTCCCGCACGAACGCGACGATCCGGTCCAGCGCGATCTGCACCTCGTGCGCGCCCCGCCGGACCGCGGAGGCCTGCGCGACGAGCCCCTCCAAGGTCGACGTCAGCGATTCGCCCCGCGTCGTCGCGGCGATGGCCGCGTCGCCGGTCCAGCCCGTGAAGCGCGCCATGGCTTCGACGTCGTCGTTCGCGGCGATGATCCGGGTGCACCCGTCGTTGAGCGCGTCGGCGACCTCGCCGATCGCGGCCGGATCCCACCGGCGTACGTCTCCCCAGGTGAGCATCAGACGGGGAGTTCCCGTGACGCCGCCAGCTCGTTGGCGCGGTAGCGGGCGGCCGCCTCGTCGAGCCGTTCGGCGTAGTCCGCGGTGTTCCCGGCCCACCCGGGCACCGCGCGGCCCCAGGCGTCCGCGAGCAGCCGGGCCGCTTCCCCGGAGACGCCACCCGGCAAACCGGCCGCGACACCGGCGAGCGTGGCCGCGAGGTCCACTTTCCCGACGCCGGCCGAAGCCCTTCTCGCCGCGCTTGACGCCGCGCCGATCGCCCCCAGAGCCACCTCGTACCCGCCGGTCATCCCGCTTCCTCCCCGTAGCGTGACGCTGTGTGACCACCCTACGACGCGGGAGACGGACTCGCGGTTCCCTTCACCCGTCCTTGAAAAGCCCGTCGGCGATGTAGCGCGAGACGGTGGCGAGCCGCCGCCCCTGCAGACGGAGGGCGTCGAGGGCGAGGTCGTCGGGTTCGGCGGACTTGCGCGACACGAACGAGCCGCCGTACGGATTGCCCGATTCGAGCAGGTGAGGGTCGGTGTAGCCGAGCGGCAGGATGATGGCGCCCCAGTGGTAGAAGATGTTGTTCGTCGCCAGCACGGTCGATTCGAGCCCGCCGTGCGCGGTGGACGCGGTGGTGAACGACGTCACGACCTTGTTCACGAGCTTTCCCTTGGCCCATAGGCCACCGGTACTGTCCAAAAAGGACTTCAGTTGCGCGGCGGGGCCGCCGAACCGGGTCGGGCTGCCCGCCGCGAAACCGTCGGCCCATTCCAGGTCTTCCAGCGTCGCCGTCTCGTGGTGCGGCCCCGCGTCCACCCACGCCTGCCAGCGCGGATTGCTCGCCACCGCGCCGGGCGGGGCAGTCTCGGGAACCGTGCGGATGCGGACGTCGGCTTCGGCCTCGCGGGCGCCGTCGGCCAGCGCCGACGCCAGTTTCGCGGTGTTGCCGGTCGCGCTGTAGTAGACGACGAGGATGCGGGTGCTCACGTCCGCCGACCTTAGGCGAGCGTGAGCCCCCGTCTCAGGATCCGGAACTCAGTGCTTCTTCCAGGGGCTGACGGTGTCCGTCGGCCGCGTCGGATCGTGGAACCGGGGCTTGTCCAGTTCGTCGCGGCGCAGCGGGACCAGGCCGTCGGTGATCGCCTGCATGATCTTGGCGTGCGCGCGGACGCCGGCGCCCGGCCGCTCCGGTTCGACCTCCGACAGGTCCACCGGCTCGCCGAAGTGCACCTTGAACCGCGGCCGCCGCACGGGCGCGCTCAGCCCGGACTTGGCGAGCGGCACCAGATCGGCGGGTCCGTTGACGGTCTCCGTCCCCCAATAGACGGCTTCGTGCGCGCCCCACTGGCTGATCGGGATCACCGGCACCCCGGCGGCCAGCGCGAGCCGCGCCGCGCCGGTCTTGCCGCGCTCCGGCCACAGGCCCGGATCGTGGCTGATCCGCCCCTCGGGGTAGACGATCAGCGGGTCGCGGGTGGTCCGCAGCGCCTCGGTGGCCTCGGCGAACTGACCGATGGCCGTCGACGCCTGTTTGCGGTCGACCCGCAGGTGACCGCTCACCCGCAGCGCCGGGCCGATGACCGGCGCGTCGAGGATGCCGCCCGCCAGCATGAACCGCGGGTTGATGCCGATCCGTTTGCAGGCCGCCATCAGCACGAACGCGTCGAACACGCCGATGTGGTTGGCCGTCATGAGCAGGGGCCGTCGTCGCAGTTCCGCCGAAACACCGCCGGTGACGGTCAGTTTGCCGACGAAGTTGACCAGCCCCCGGTCGATGTTCAGCATCGTGCGCCAGATGGCCGGGGCGCGGCGAGCCGAATTCTCCTCCTGATGCAGCGCGAACATGGGGCAGAGCATGTCATGAACCGCTTTTCACCCGGATGGCCGCTCAAGCTGTGACCTGAGACGAATGTTCCGGATGTGCTCCGAGTGGCGGCCGGGGCTGGAGGGTCGAGGCGGTTACCGTGGAGACATGGCTAGCGGGTCGACGACCAGGAAGCGGAGTACGGCGCGAAGCGGCGGCAGCAAGGGGCCGGCGCGCAAGCCGCGTACCCCGGCGAAGCCCAGGTCAACGGCTGCGAGGAAGCCTGCTCCACGGCGTCCGGCGCCACGGAAGCGCTCGTCCGGCACGTTCGCCAAGGGCGTGCGCGGCACCTGGAATCTGCTCGCGAAGGGCCTCGGCACCCTCGCGCGGACGGTCGGCCGCGGCCGCGAACTGGAACCCGAGCACCGACGCGACGGTCTCGCCCTCGGTCTCATCGCGCTGGCGCTGGTGATCGCGTTCGGCGTCTGGTGGCGGGCCGCCGGCCCGATCGGCGGCTGGGTGGAGGTCGGCGCCCGCTCGCTGCTCGGCGCCGGAGCGGTGACGCTCCCGCTGGTGCTCACCGTGGTGGCCGTCGCGCTGATGCGGTCGGAACCGGTGCCCGAAGCCCGGCCGCGGATGGTCATCGGCACCCTGCTGGTGGTCCTGGCGGTACTCGGCCTGCTGCACATCTTCACCGCGCTGCCCGAGACCAACGACGGCCGGATGTACGCCGGTGGCGTGATCGGCGCGTTCTCCGGCGGCCTGCTGACCATGGGGGTCACCACCTGGGTCGCCGTGCCGCTGCTGGTGCTGGCGCTGCTGTTCGGCACGCTCGTGTTCACCGGGACCCCGGTCCGGGAGATCCCGCACCGCCTGCGCAACTGGGGCCTCGACCCCGAGGAGATCGAGGAGGCCGAGGCCGAACGCCAGGCCATCCACGACGAACGCGACGCCGTCACCGAAGCCGACCCGAAGTCGGTCCGCCTGCGGAAGCCGTCGCGCCGCCGCCAGGCCTCGGGCGACCAGGAGGGCGAGCAACTCGACATCGAAGCCGCGCTGGCCGAGGCGCCGACGCCGCTGCGTGCGCCGAAGGCAGCGCCTAAGCCTGTCGAGGAGAAGAAGCCGAAGAAGGCCGAGGCTCCGCTGTCGGTCACCAGGACCGTCGAGGGCGACTACAAGCTCCCGCCGCCGGACCTGCTGAAGCTCGGCGACGCGCCGAAGTCCCGCAGCAAGGCCAACGACGCCATGATCGAGGCGATCACCGGCGTGCTGGAGCAGTTCAACGTCGACGCGCAGGTCACCGGCTTCACGCGGGGGCCGACGGTCACCCGGTACGAGGTCGAACTCGGCCCCGGTGTGAAGGTCGAGAAGATCACCGCGCTGACCAAGAACATCGCCTACGCGGTGGCGACCGACAACGTCCGGCTGCTGGCGCCGATCCCCGGCAAATCCGCGGTCGGCATCGAGGTGCCGAACTCCGACCGCGAGATGGTGCGCCTCGGCGACGTGCTGCGCGCGCCGTCGACGGTCAAGGACAACCACCCGATGGTCATCGGGCTCGGCAAGGACATCGAAGGCCATTTCGTCACCGCGAACCTGACGAAGATGCCGCACCTGCTGGTGGCGGGGTCCACCGGTTCCGGTAAGTCGAGCTTCGTCAACTCGATGCTGGTGTCGCTGCTCGCGCGGTCGACGCCGGACGAGTGCCGGATGATCCTGATCGACCCGAAGATGGTCGAGCTGACCCCGTACGAGGGCATCCCGCACCTGATCACGCCCATCATCACCCAGCCGAAGAAGGCCGCCGCCGCGCTGGCCTGGCTGGTGGAGGAGATGGAGCAGCGGTATCAGGACATGCAGGTCAACAAGGTCCGGCACATCGACGACTACAACAAGAAGGTGCGCTCGGGCGAGATCACCGCGCCGCCGGGCAGCGAGCGCGTGTACGCGCCGTACCCGTACATCATGGCGATCGTCGACGAGCTCGCCGACCTGATGATGACCGCGCCACGCGACGTCGAGGACGCGATCGTCCGGATCACCCAGAAGGCGCGTGCCGCCGGTATCCACCTGGTCCTGGCGACCCAGCGCCCGTCGGTCGACGTCGTGACCGGCCTGATCAAGACCAACGTGCCGTCGCGGCTGGCGTTCGCGACGTCGTCGCTCACCGACTCGCGGGTCATCCTCGACCAGCCGGGCGCGGAGAAGCTCATCGGTATGGGTGACGCGCTGTACCTGCCGATGGGCGCCGGGAAACCGGTGCGCATCCAGGGCGCGTTCGTCGGCGACGAAGAGATCGCCGCGGTGGTGAACTTCGCCAAGGAGCAGGCGCAGCCGGACTACACCGACGGCGTCACCGCGGCGAAGGCGGGCGAGAAGAAGGAAATCGACTCCGACATCGGCGACGACCTCGACGTGCTGCTGCAGGCCGCGGAGCTGATCGTCACCTCGCAGTTCGGTTCGACGTCGATGCTGCAGCGGAAGCTGCGGGTCGGCTTCGCCAAGGCCGGTCGCCTGATGGACCTGCTGGAAAGCCGGGGGGTCGTCGGTCCTTCGGAGGGCTCGAAGGCGCGAGACGTGCTGATCAAGCCGGAGGAGCTGGAGTCGGTGCTGTTCATGATCCGCGGCGGCGGGGACGCGAACGGCGGCGACGTCTCCGACGACTGAACCAGACCCTGGATGATGCTTCAGGCCGTTCTGTGCGGTTTACTAACACAGAACGGCCTGAAACTTTGTCAGGGAGGTGATCAGGGTGCTTCGAAGCTTCCGGTTGGGCAACCATCGCTCTTTTCGCGACGAGCAGGAGTTGCTCCTGATGCCCGCGATGCCGGGGGACGAGCGCGCGGCGGTTCCCGTGGCGGCCATCTACGGGGCGAACGCCTCCGGAAAGTCGAATCTGCTCGACGGTCTCTTCACCATGAGGTTCTTGGTGGAGGGTTACTGGAGTCTTCTCGATCAGAGTCACTTCCGGCTCGGCTCGGGTGACAGCAGGCGCCCGTCGACTTATGTCGTGGAACTGATGCTCGACGACGTCCGCCACACCTACGGATTCCGGATCGACGGTGAGACCACGGCCGACCGGGTGGTGGAGGAATGGCTCTACACCTATCCGGAGAAGCGTCGGCGAGTCATCTTCGAACGGCAGGGTGGCAGCGTCCGATTCGGGAGCACGACCGCGGACCTCAAAAGCAAATTCGCCGTGCTGGAGGAGTTGATCCAGCCGAACGCGCTCTTGCTCAGTGTCTGCGACCGGCTACAGCTGGGCCCCCTGGTCCCGGTCTATCGCTGGTTCAAACAAGAGCTGCGGGTGTGGCTCAGGAATCAGCAGTGGGAGCCGCTCGAAGTGCAGCGAAAGGTCACCGATTTCATCGACGTGGACCCGGACAACCGGGCGCGATTGATCGCCTTGCTGCGAGCCGCCGACACCGGGATCACCGACATGGTCGTCTGGCAGGACAAGGGCAGCGACCATCGTTCGGTACGACTCCACCATGGTCAGGGTTCCGAGCCCTTCAGCCTGTTCGACGAATCGGCCGGGACGAACAATTGGCTCGGGCTCTTGCCGACCGTGCTGACCGTGCTGGACAACGGGTGGGCCTTCGTCGTGGACGAGATCGACACCAGCCTCCATCCCAAACTCGTGGCGGAGCTGATCGGTTTGTTCCGTGATCAGGGCGTCAATCGACGCGGAGCACAACTCGTCTTCACCACCCATGACACGACTCTCCTGGGCACCATGCTCGGAGAGAGCGTGCTGGAACGAGACCAGATCTGGTTCGTCGACAAGAACGCTCAAGGAGTAAGCGAGCTTTACCCGCTCACGGACTTCAAGCCGCGCAAAGACCAGAACACCGAACGGCGCTATCTCGCCGGTAGCTATGGGGCCGTTCCGGTGCTGGGTGACTTCGCCGAGGCAGTGCTGGGCAGATGACCCGCAGAGAGAACAGTGGTCGAAGGCGGCCGGCGTTCCGGGAACAGCGAACTTCCGTCCTTGTCGTCTGCGGTGCCGAGGCCACGGAGCCCGCGTATTTCGAGGGGCTCAAACGGGCACGGCGTAACCCGGCCGTCACCATCAAGATCAAGGCGAAGCGCGGCGACCCGGACATGGTGGTCAAGTACGCGGCGGGAATGCGCGATCGTGCGGAGGGGACGCACGACGAGGTGTGGTGCGTGGTCGACGTCGACGAGTTCGACCTCGACAAGGCCGCGGCGACGGCCGACAGGCTCCGGATCAATCTGGCGATCTCGAATCCGTGCTTCGAGTTCTGGTTGCTGCTTCATTTCGAGGCTTGTTCGGCGCCGTTGACCTGCTACGGGGACGTGGCGAAACGCCTGGTCAAGCACGTGCCAGGCTTCAGCAAGTCGGCGTTGCGGTTCGCGGACTACGAGAGCGGGATCGAGGCTGCTGTCCTGCGCGCGAAGAAGCACAACGTCGAGTTGGGCTTCGAGCACGGTCGGAACCCGTCCACCGGCGTCTGGGCCTTGGTCGAAAAGATCAACTGAAGACCGGTGCAACGGACCGGAGCCTCCGCTACGTCCTTGACCCGTGGACCTCAAGAAGCTGCTCGTCGTCCTCTGCGCACTGGTCGGCCTCGCCTGCGGGGCCGGCAGCTCGGCCGCGCGCGAACAACCGGCGCAGGCCCAGGCCGCGCCGGTCCAGCGGCCTCAGCCAGCCCGCGACGCCCAGAACAGCGTCGAGCTGGGGGAGACCGTCGTCCTCAAGACCGGTGACACGACCGAGGTCGCGTCGAAGGACGTCAGCATCCGCTTCGCTCGCCTGGTGTCCGATTCCCGCTGCGCCGCGGGAATGGTCTGCGTCTGGGAAGGGGAGGCCGTGGTCGAGCTGACCTTGGCCGAACCGGGACGTGGCGAGCGGACGACGGCGGCCCTCGCTTCCACCGGACGGGGTGGCAGGCAGGCCGTCGAGTTCGCCGCCTGCCGGGTGGACCTGGTCGCCGTGAGTTCGGGGGGCGACCAGGTCACCCTGCGGGTGTCCAAGGCCTAGGCGCTGTCCTAAAGCGGGTTGCCCCAGCCGTCGAGATACGCGACTTCGGACAGCGGCACCCGCGCCGCGGGTTTGAAGTCCGGCACCGTCGTGTAGGCGACCGGCAGCAGCCCGACCTGTGTGACGTCGGCGGGGATGCCGAGGATTTCGGCCGCCTCCGCCTCGTGGGTCAGGTGGTACGTCGTGAGCGTCGAGCCGAGGCCGCGTGACCGCAGCGCCAGCTGGAAGTTCCATACCGCCGGGAAGATCCCGCCGTAGAACGCGGAGTCGGTCGCGTTGTCGCCGCTCGGCCTGCCGGTCAGGCACGGGATGACGAATACGGGCACCCGGTCGATCACGTCGATCAGGTGCTGTCCCGACGCGAACGCCCGCGCCACGGAAGGCTCGGTGATCGCCTCGCCCAACGCCGCCGCGTTCGTCTCCAGGTACGCCTTCCCGACCCGCCGGAACAGCTCGGACAGCCGGTCCTTCACGCCCTGATCCCGCACGACGAGCCACCGCCACGCCTGCTGGTTGCCCGGTGTGGGTGCCTGCAGCGCGAGCCGCAGGCACGCGTCGAGCACCTCGGGTTCCACCGGCCGGTCCAGGTCGAGCTTGCGGCGGACCGCCCGCGTCGTGCTCAGCAGGTGGTCGGTGACCGAGGTGTCCATATTCCGCCCTTCTACAGATGCTTCGCCAGGAAGCGGTCGATCAGATCGCTGATCGGTTCGAGGTCCTCCTCCAGCGCGAAATGCCCGGTGTCGAAGAGGTGGACCTCCGCCGAGGGAACATCTTTCCGGAAAGCCTCGGCTCCCGCCGGGACGAAGAACGGGTCGTTGCGGCCCCACACCGCGAGCACGGGCGGCTGGGCTTCGCGCAGCCACGCCTGGAACTTCGGGTACGCGGGCGGGTTGTTCCGGTAGTCCCAGAACAGGTCCAGCATCGCTTCCGCGCGGCCAGGGCGTTCGAGGAAGTACTGGTCCAGCAGGTAGTTCGAGGGATCGATGGCCTCCGGATCGCGGGCGCCGGTGTACTGGTAGCGGATCTGTTCCGGTTCGAGGATCGCCTCGAAGCCGCGCCGCGCGTCGGTTTCGTCGGTCAGGGAAGGGAAGTCCGGCATCGCCGGGCCGAGCCCCTCGACGTAGGCGTTGCCGTTCTGCGTGATCAGCGCCGTGATCTGGGAGGGCCGTGAGACGGCCAGCCGCAGGCCCGTCGGAGCGCCGAAATCGAAGACGTAGAGCGCGTATCGCCGCAGCTCCAGCGCGTCCACGAACTCGCCGACGACCTCCGCGAGCCGGTCGAAGGTGAACGTGAAGCCCTCGGGCGTGACGGTCAGCCCGAAGCCCGGCAGGTCCGGGGCGACGAGCCGCCACCGGCCGGCGAGACGCCGCATCAGGCGCACGAACTGGTGCGAAGACGTCGGGTAGCCGTGCAGCAGGAGCAACACGGGCGACTCGGGGTCGCCGGCTTCGCGATAGAAGACCTCGACGTCGCCGAGCTTGACGGAACGGTGCCGGATGGTCGCCATGAGCACTCCCTAATGGTTAAAACTGTCTCGAACCATTAGTACCTGATAGTGTCAAGGCATGCTCGATCTCGACTCGCTTCCCGGTGACGATCTCGCGGTGAACCTCGCCGACACGGTCATGCTGGCCGTCTCGCCGTCGATCGACCTGCTCGACGACGGCCATGCGAAGTTCTGGTCGGCACAGGCTCTGCCGGAAGGCGCCGACGCGCCTTCGCCCGAGCAGACGAGACGGCTGCGTTCGGCGGTGCGTGAACTGCTGGAGGCGGTCGTGGCGGCGCGGGAGCCCGAGGCGTGGGCGGTGGAGCGGGTGAACGCGGCCGCGGCCGCCGTCCCGACCAGTCCGCGGCTGATCGACGGGGGAGCGGAGACGTGCTGGCACGGCGAGGACGGCGGGGAGATCGCCCTCGCCGCCGTCGCGGTCGCGGCGATCGATCTCGTGTCCGGGCCGCGCTCGGCTCAGCTGCGGCGATGCGGCGCGCATGACTGCTCGATGCTGTTCGTGGCGGCCAACAGCCGGCGGGTGTGGTGCACGCCGTCGCTGTGCGGCAACCGGGTGCGGGTCGCGCGCCACGCCGCGAAGGGTTGAAGCGCCCGCTGAGGGTTCCCAATGTCGCATTAGGGACGCCCAGCGTCTCAAATGCGACATTGGGAACCCTCAGCCGCGGAATCATCAGGGCGGCTGTGTGGGGGAAGGCGCGTGTTCGCGGTCGGGCTGGGCCGCAGGTCCCGGTGTCCCCAATGTGGCATTGGGGACGCTCAACGTCCCCAATGCCACATTGGGGGCAGTGGCCGCGGAGCGTCGCCCATCACTTAAAGCTCCAGCAGCATCCGGCTGTTGCCCAAGGTGTTCGGCTTCACGTACGGCAGGTCGAGGAACTCCGCCACACCCGGATCCGCCGAGCGTCGCATCTCCTCGTAGACCTCCTGGGTCACCGGCGTCCCGTCGATCTCGACGAAGCCGTGCCCTGCGAAGAAATGGGTCTCGAAGGTCAGCACGAACAGCCGCTTCAGCCCGATCTCGCGCGCGAAGCCGATCAGCTGCCCCACCAGCGCGTGCCCGATGCCGCGCCCGCGGGAGTCCTTGTCGACCGCGATGGTGCGCAGCTCCGCGATGTCCTCCCACAGCACGTGGAGCGCGCCGCAGCCGAGTACGTCGTCGCCGTCCTCGACCACCCAGAACTCCTGGACGCTCTCGTAGAGGGTGACGAGCTCCTTCTCCAGCAGCACCGTCCCGGCGTCGGAGTCGACCAGCGCCTTGATCTTGCGGACGTCCGCGATCCGCGCCCGGCGGACGGTCGGGCGGCGGTGCGGGAGAGGGTCTGAGGGCACGCCCACCATTAAGCCATCCCCGGCGCCCGGCCCGGTCGAGGGCTCGCCCGAGCGAGCGATCGCCGACCCCGCGAACAGGCCAGCTACCCTAAGGCACGTGCCTTCTCCCACCGCTGATCCTGTCGCCACCCGTCGCGTTTCCTTGTTGACCCTCGGTTGCGCCCGCAACGAGGTCGATTCCGAGGAGCTCGCCGGACGGCTGGCGGCGGGCGGCTGGGAGCTCGCCGCCGAGCCCGAGGACTCCGACGTCGTGGTCGTCAACACCTGCGGCTTCGTCGAGTCCGCGAAGAAGGACTCCGTCGACACGCTGCTCGCGGCGTCCGACACCGGCAAGAAGGTCGTCGCCGTCGGCTGCATGGCCGAGCGCTACGGCAACGAGCTGGCCGAGAGCCTGCCCGAGGCCGACGCGGTACTGGGCTTCGATCACTACGCCGACCTCGCCGAGCGTCTCGACGACGTCGTGGCCGGCCGGAAGGTCGAGTCGCACACGCCGTCCGACCGCCGCAAGCTGCTGCCGATCAGCCCGGTCCAGCGCCCGACCGCCGCCGAGTCGGTCGAGGTGCCCGGGCACGCGCAGCACGGCTGGGGCCCGCGCGTGCTGCGGACCAGGCTCGACACCTCCCCGGTGGCCGCGCTGAAGATCGCTTCCGGCTGCGACCGCCGCTGCTCGTTCTGCGCGATCCCGTCCTTCCGCGGCTCCTTCGTGTCGCGGCAGCCGGACGAGATCGTCGCCGAGGCGATGTGGCTCGCGGAGAACGGCGTCAAGGAGGTCTTCCTCGTCTCGGAGAACTCCACCTCCTACGGCAAGGACTTCGGCCGCGACGGCGCCCGCGCGCTGGAGCTGCTGGTGCCGCGCCTGGCCGCGGTGCCCGGTATCGAACGCGTCCGCGTCTCGTACCTGCAGCCCGCCGAGACACGCCCCGGCCTGGTCAAGGCCATCGCGACCACCCCGGGTGTGGCCGACTACTTCGATCTGTCCTTCCAGCACTCCAGCGAGACCGTGCTGCGCCGCATGCGCCGTTTCGGCTCCACGGACTCGTTCCTCGCGCTGTGCGAGCAGATCCGGGAGCACTCGCCCAATGCCGGCATCCGCACCAACGTCATCGTCGGGTTCCCCGGCGAGACCGAAGAGGACGTCGCCGAGCTGGAGCGCTTCCTCAACGGCGCGCGGCTCGACGCGGTGGGCGTCTTCGGTTACTCCGACGAGGACGGCACCGAGGCCGAGACCTTCGACGGCAAACTCGACGAGTCCGTGGTGGCCGAGCGGGTCGCGCGGATCTCCGCGCTGGTCGAGGAGCTGACGTCGCAGCGCGCCGAGGACCGCATCGGGGATTTCGTCGACGTCCTGATCGAGCAGGCGGAGGACGGCGAGGACCCGATCGGCCGCGCCGCGCACCAGGCCCCCGAGGTCGACGGCGAATGCGTCCTCGTCGAGACCGAAGACCTGCCTCAGCTCGCGGTGGGCGACTTCGTCCGCTGTGAGGTCGTCGACTCCGAGGGTGTCGACCTGATCGTGCGGCCCGCGCCGCCCGAGGCCGACCGGTGAATGCCGCCCCGAGCGACGCCGGGGCCGGTGAGGGGACGGGCGGCGAGCACGCCCGGGTACCCGAGGCCACCCCGGTCCCGACGCTGAACCTGGCGAACCTGCTCACGATGTCGCGGCTGGTGCTGGTGCCGCTGTTCGTGATGGCGCTGTTCGCCGGTGACGGGGAGGACACGTTCTGGCGCGCGATCGCCACCGCGCTGTTCGCGATCGCGTCGTTCACCGACCAGGTCGACGGCTGGGTCGCGCGCAAGTACGGGCTGATCACCGACTTCGGCAAGATCGCCGACCCGATCGCCGACAAGGCGCTGATTGGCGCCGCGCTGATCGGGCTGAGCGTGCTCGGCGAACTGGGCTGGTGGGTCACCATCGTCATCGCGATCCGCGAGATCGGCGTGACGCTGCTGCGGTTCTGGGTGATCCGGCACGGCGTCATCCCGGCCAGCCGGGGCGGCAAGGCCAAGACGCTCGCGCAGATCGCGGCCATCACCGCGTACCTGCTGCCCCTGCCCGCGTCGGCCGAGCCGGTGCGCTGGGTGCTGATGGGGCTCGCGCTGATACTGACCGTCGTGACCGGTCTCGACTACGTCGTACGCGCGGTCCGGCTGCGCGCGGCGGGACGGCGTGCCGCGGGCGCATGAATGCTGAGACGTTGATCACTCACCTGATCGGGCGTGGGGAGACGGTGGCGACGGCCGAGTCGCTGACCGCCGGTCTGGTCTGCGCGACGCTGACCGAGGTCCCCGGATCGAGTGCCGTCGTACGAGGCGGGCTGGTGGTCTACGCGACCGACCTCAAGGCGAAGCTGGCCGGGGTCGACGAAGTCCTCCTCGCCGCGCATGGCGCCGTGCATCCCGAGGTCGCGGCGCAGCTGGCCGCCGGCGCGAGGGAGCGGTGCGGCGCCACCTGGGGTCTCGGCCTGACCGGTGTCGCGGGTCCGGACGGACAGGACGGGGTCGCGCCCGGCGTCGTCCACGTCGGTCTCGCCGGGCCGGACGTCCTCACCGTCCGTACGCTGGACTTGAGCGGTGATCGAGCCTCGGTCAGGGCCGGTGCCGTCTCCGGCGCGTTCGCCCTGCTGGGGGAACATCTCGCATGATCGCCGCGTTCGCCCTTGGCGTATTGCCGTGTCAACACCTGCGCCCAGGGCACCGCTCTGGGTAACGTAGGGGGTAGTCAGTCCTGGAAGGGAGGCGCGTGATGACCGTGCTGTTGCGCGAGGCGATCGGCGACCGGCTCCGACACGCCCGCACGAACCAGCGTCGAACGCTGCGGGACATCTCCCGCGCCGCCAGGGTGAGCCTCGGATACCTGTCCGAGGTCGAGCGCGGGCAGAAGGAGGCGTCCAGCGAGCTGCTGGCGTCCATTTGCGAGGCCCTGGACCTTCCGCTGGGCGAACTCCTGCACAAGGTCGCGGCGGACGTCTCGGCGATGGACAACGTCGAGGTCGCCCCGGTGGCCGAGAAGGTCGAAGCGGGCAAGAGGCGCGCTCCGGAGCGGGAAAGCGCCGAAGCGGGCGAGCTCGAAGGCGGCAGGCTGGTGTCCGAGCTGATCGGCAACGACCTGGCCGACCTGCGGATCTCGCCGCCGCCGCGGATGAGCCCCGCGCTGCGGACGACGATCTCCGCACCGAAGATGGTCGCCGCCTAGCCAAGGTCGTGAACGGGAGAGGCCCCAGGCAGTCCGCCTGGGGCCTCTTCGGCGTCAGTTCGCGTCGAACGTGCCCGCCTGGTAGGAGCCACCCTTGGTGTGCGTGATCACGAGCAGCCGGTTGGCGGCGTTGATCATCGCGACCAGGTAGACCAGCGCGGCGACCTGATCGTCGTCGTAGTGCTTCCGCACCAGGGCCCAGGTCTCGTCGGAGACGCCCTGGTGCGCGTCGACGATCCGGCTGCCCTCCTCCGCGAGCGCCAGCGCGGCCTGCTCGGCTTCGGTGAACACCGTCGATTCGCGCCAGGCGGCGACCAGGTTGACGCGGACCGCGGGTTCCCCGGCGGCCGCCAGGTCCTTGGCGTGGGCGTCGACGCAGAACCCGCAGCCGTTGAGCTGGCTGGCCCGCAACGACACCAGTTCCTGGGTGACCTTGGGCAGGGATGAACCTTTGATGCCGACACTGACGTTCGCGAAGCGCTTGCCGAGCTTGGCGCCGAGCTCGGTGCCGTTCAGGTCGAAACGGGAATCCATGATCTCGTCCTCTTTCGTGGTCGTGTGCCGAACCGGACGACCACCAGATGCCGTCGGCCCGGCCGCGCTGACAGGAGCGGGGCGTGACGAGCGCCACGGCTCCGGGGTGTCAGAAATCGAGGGGACGCGGCGTCCGGTGGGAAACCGTCGCCGAGAACAGGAGCGAGTCCATGTCCGACACCGCCACGGAGGTGTTCGTCGCCCACCGGAACCTGCTGTTCACCGTCGCCTACGAGATGCTCGGTTCGGCCGCCGACGCGGAGGACGTCCTGCAGGAGACGTGGCTGCGCTGGTCGGGCGTCGACCTCGGCACCGTGGAGAACCCGCGGGCGTACCTGGTCCGCGTCACCACCAGGCAGGCCCTCGGGAGGCTGCGCACGCTCGGCCGTCGCAAGGAGTCCTACGTCGGTCCGTGGCTGCCCGAACCCCTGCTGACCAGCCCAGACGTGGCCGACGACGTCGAGCTGGCCGACAGCGTCTCGATGGCGATGCTGCTGGTGCTGGAGACGCTCACGCCGACCGAGCGCGCGGTGTTCGTGCTGCGCGAGGTGTTCGACGTGCCCTACGGCGAGATCGCCGAAGCCGTCGGCAAGACCCAGGCCGCGGTCCACCAGATCGCCCACCGGGCGCGGGCGCACGTCGCCGCCCGGCGGCCGCGCGGTGCCGCGTCCCCCGGGGAGACCAAGGACGTGCTCGACGCGTTCCACCGTGCGGTCCGGACCGGTGACCTGCAGGGACTGCTCGACGTGCTGTCCCCGGACGTCGTCTTCCTCGGCGACGGCGGCGGAGTGGTGCAGGCCGTGCTGGAGCCCGTGGTCGGCGCCGCGCTGGTCGCGCCGCTGCTGGCCGCGAGCCGTCCGGCCCGCGACGAGGCGGCGACGATGGCCACGGCGCAGGTCAACGGCCATCCCGCGCTGATACTCCGGCTCTGCGGGGAGGTCGACACGGTCGTCGCGCTGCGTGTCGAGGACGGTCTCGTCACCGGCCTCTACGCGGTGCGCAACCCCGAGAAGTTGTCACGCATGGACCAGGAGACCGTCCTGGGGCGCTGACTCCGGCCGTTCTCACCCACCGTCACCGGCAGGTGAACCCGAAAGGTCGTGGACGTCACAGTCAGGGGGATCCCTGAATTCCGTCGGGGTCGCCTGGAACGCGGGACGCCGACCTGACACGATGGAACTCAACGCCGGGGTCGGGACGTTGCAACATCACAGAGGGGACGCCCCACCTCGAGGTAACAGCCCGTGGGATGCGAGAAGGCAGGCGGAGGAGATGGCCAACCCGTTCGTGAAGTTCTGGAAGTACATGATGGCGGCGTTCTCGTCGAAGATCGACGAGCACGCCGACCCGAAGGTACAGATCCAGCAGGCCATCGAGGAGGCGCAGCGCAACCACCAGGCGCTGACCCAGCAGGCCGCCTCGGTGATCGGTAACCAGCGTCAGCTGGAGATGAAGCTGAACCGCCAGCTCGGCGACGTGGAGAAGCTGCAGGCTTCGACCCGCCAGGCGCTGGTGCTCGCCGACGAGGCGCGTGCCAAGGGCGACGAGCAGAAGGCGACCGAGTTCGAGAACGCGGCGGAGAGCTTCGCCGCGCAGCTCGTCACCGCCGAGCAGAGCATCGAAGACCTCAAGACCCTGCACGACCAGTCGCTTCAGGCTGCGGAGCAGGCGAAGAAGGCCGTCGAGCGCAACGCGACCATGCTGCAGCAGAAGCTGGCCGAGCGCACCAAGCTGCTCTCGCAGCTGGAGCAGGCGAAGATGCAGGAGCAGGTCTCCGCTTCGCTGAACCAGATGAGCCAGCTGGCCGCGCCGGGCAACACCCCGTCGCTGGAAGACGTTCGCGACAAGATCGAGAAGCGCTACACCACCGCGCTGGGCTCGGCCGAACTCGCACAGAACTCCGTCCAGGGCCGGATGATGGAGGTCCAGGCCTCCACGACGCAGCTCGCGGGGCACTCGCGGCTGGAGCAGATCCGCGCGTCCATGAAGGGTGACTCCGTCGCCCAAGTGACCGACGGCAAGACCGCCGCCGCACCGGCGAAGGGGTCGAGCTCCGCGGACATCCAGCGTGAGATCCAGGCACGGGTTCAGGCCGAACAGGGCAAGAACCCCGCCTGACACACCAACTGGAGCCGGTCCCGCACCCCGCGCGGGTACGGGACCGGTCTCACCAGAAGACAGGGGAGAGGGCATGGGGCAGGGCAGGCGCAAGGACTTCGGGGAGTTCACCGCCAAGCTTGAGAAGCACATCGAAAAGCTGCCCGACTACGCCCAGCGCGCGCAGGAGAAGCTGCAGCGCTACATCCCGCCCTCCGAGCAGGGTTCCTCGCGGCCCGCTCGGCCGGCGCCGCCCCGGCCGCGCCCCCAGATGCCGCAGATGCCGGCCATGCCGAAGATCTCGCAGCAGCTGACGTCGATGGCCGCCGGGCAGATCCCGGTCGTGGCCGACGCGAAGGCCAAATGGGCGCGCTGGAACGAACCCGCCGCCAAACTGGAGCGACGCAAACGCCGTGCCTCGCGGGCGCTGACGTTCTGGATCCTCCTCACCTTCCTTTGTGGACTGTTCGCGGTCGTCGCGGGCACTGGCCTGTTGAAGAACGGTGAGGCGGACGTCCTCCAGGCCATCGCGGGCGGCGCCTTCGCCGTCATCTTCGGGACTTTCGGGGTCAAGTCGGGCCTGCGGCTGCGGACGCTCAACCGCACCGTGCTGCCCGCCGCCCCCGCCGCTCCGCCGCCGCTGCCCCCGGCGCGGTCGGTCGCGCGTGAGCCGATGGAGCGCCTCGCCGAGAGCGAGGCTTCGCTGGCGGAGCTGCTTCGCCAGCTTTCGCAGCCGACGTCGCTCGGCACCATGCCGGTCTCGGAGATCGCCGTCGCGGACGCTCGCACCACCGCCGCCGAGGCGGCACAGGCCCTGCGTGGCCTCGCTGGCCGGATCCAGGCCATCGAGCGCGGCCGTGACGCCGCGCCCGAGCGGGAACGCGGCGCTCTCGACGCCGCCATCAGGCAACTGCGAGACCAGCTCGACGACGGTCTCGATGGCTACGGCGGTCTCGTCGCGGCCGCCGGGCACACCGTCGCCGCGAGCTCGGACGGCATGACGTCGTCCAAGGAATCCCTCTCCGACGCGACCGACAAGCTCGCCGGCCTCGCGATGGCCCTGCGCGAACTCTCCTGATCTCGGTGATGTCCGTCTGATCACGCGAGATCGCTGTTCAATCACGCGAGATCGCCTTCTGATCACGCGAGTTCCGGAAACGGGTAGGGTCTGAGCAGGCGCTTTCCTGGACCATCGTCTCATTCGTCGTCGCTAATACTCCATTGCGTAACGACCTGCTCACTGTGTGGTACCGAAACGCTCGCGTGACCCGAATCCGCTGGTGACGGCAACCCGCGATGCCTAACGTTTCCTACATGCACGCAGTGCTCATCCCAGCCCGGGCCTGAACCCAGCCCGCGTGAGCGGGCGTCCCAGGGTGGCGGACCGGACACAGTGGATCTCGCGCAGTGGTCTTTCTCGTCCCCACCGAGGAAAGGACGCCCAGTGACGACGCTCCCCCCGGAACCAGAGCCGACCCCCGTCCCGCCTCCCAGCTCCTACCAGCGCGTCATAGCCGCCTACGACCGGATAGCCGAAGTCGACCGCCCCGACGTCTGGATCACCCTCCGCCCGGTGGAAGACGCCCTCGTGGACGCGAAAGCCGTCGATGAACGGCTGCGCGCGGGCGCCGCCCTGCCGCTCGCGGGCACCTTGGTGGCGGTCGCGGACGTGGTCGACGTCGCCGGTTTTCCCACGGCGGGCGAGGACGTCTGCTGTACCGGCGCCACCTCGGTGTCCCGGCTCACCGCGGCCGGGGCGGTCGTGATCGGCAAGACCAACTGCGACCGGTTCGGCAGCGACCTCGAGCACACGCGCAGCCCCTACGGCGCCGTGAGCGCGGCGCTGAACACCGCCCGGGTCTCCGGGAGCGCGAGCAGCGGCGCGGCCGTCGCCGTCGCGCTCGGCCTCGTCGATCTCGCGGTCGGCACGGACACGGCGGGCGCGGGCCGCGTTCCCGCTTCGCTCAACGGGATCGTCGGGCTGAAGCCGACGCTGGGTCTCGTGCCGAAGACCGGCGCCGCGCCGTGCGGCGGGATCGCCCTGTTCGCGCGCAGTCTCACCTTGGGGCAGCGCGCGCTGGGACTGATGACCGGTCCCGACGGGATCGACCCGCTCGCCCGCGACTGGGCGCCGGACGTCCGGCTGTCGGCGGGCGACCGGCCGCGGGTGGCGATCCCGGGCTCCGACACGCTCACCGGTCTTTCGCTGCAGTCCCGATCCGCCTTCCTCGGCGCGGTTTCGGCGCTGAGGGCGTCCGGTGCTCTCGTGGAGACCGTGGAGGTCTCGGCACTGCTGAAAGTCGGCGAGCTGATCCACGACGACGGCTTCACCGCCGACAGGCACCGGGTCGCCGAGGCCGGGATGCTCGCGCTCCGGATGCTGTCCGAGTACGACGCCCTCGTGCTCCCGACCGTCGCGGACCATCCCGAGGTCTCAGAGGCGTTGTCCGATCCGGACGGTGTCTCGAAGCGGCTGGAGCGCTTCACGGCGTTCGTCAACCTGCTCGACCTCGCCGCCGTCACGGTTCCGGCGTCGCCGTCGGACCTCGGGCCGTACGGGGTGTCGGTGGTGGTGCGGCCGTTCGACGACCAGGTCGCCATCGACCTGGCCGCCGTGCTCACCGACGAACAGGCCGATTTCCCTTATCCCGCACCGGGTGCGGATCTCGTGGTGTTCGGCGCGCACCTGCGCGGACAGCCCCTGAACGGAAGCCTGGTCCGCGCCGGGGCGCGGTTCACCGGGCTGGTCCAGACCGGCGAGGGCTACCGGATGTTGTTGCTGCCCACCGATCCGCCCCAGCCGGGGGTGGTGCCGGTGAGCGCCACGGGCGAGCACACGATGCTTTCGGGTGAACGCTGGCGGCTCTCGCCCGCCGCTCTCGGCGCCTTCGCCGCCACGCTGCCCGCGCCGTTCGTCCTGGGCCGGATCCGGCTGGAGAACGGGGAAACGCCGCTGGCCGTCCTGTGCGACCAGGCCGCCACCGCGACGGCGACGGAGCTGACGCGGTACCAGTGCTGGCGTGCCTACCTCAGGTTCGTCAGTACGGCCGGGCCGCGAGACCTCGGGCGACCCGCTTGACCAGACCGGGACCGTGCAGGGCGAAACCGGTGTAGAGCTGGACGAGACCGGCGCCGGCGTCGAGCATCCGTGCGGCGGCGCCGGCGTCGAAGATCCCGCCGACGCCGATGATCGGCAGCTTGCCGCCGGTTTCGTCGTGCACGAATCGCACCACCTCGACCGAGCGCGCGGTGAGCGGACGGCCGGACAATCCGCCCGCCTGCTCGCCGACGGCGGCTTCGGGCGGGGCGATCCCCTCGCGTGACAGCGTCGTGTTGGTCGCGATCAGCCCGGCGACCCCGTGGTCGAGGCAGACCTCCAGCAGTTCCGCGAGCGCTTCGTCGGTGAGGTCGGGGGCGACCTTCACCAGCACCGGCGTCGGCTTCGCGTCGCCGGCGAGCTCGGCCGAGGTCTCGCGCAGCTCGGCGAGCAGTTCGGCGAGCGCGGACTTGTCCTGCAGCGCGCGCAGCCCCGGGGTGTTCGGGGAGCTGACGTTGATCGCGAAGTAGTCGGCGTAGGGGTACAAGGCCCGCAGCGAGAAGCGGTAGTCCTCGACGGCTTCGTCGAGCGGGGTCACCTTGGACTTGCCGATGCTGACGCCGAGCGGCACCGGCGGCTTCCCGGTCGCGGCGAGGCGGGCGGCGAGCGCTTCGGCGCCTTCGTTGTTGAAGCCCATCCGGTTGATCACCGCGTCGGTCTGGGCGAGGGTGAACAGCCGCGGTTTGTCGTTGCCCGGCTGCGGATGCCGGGTGACCGTGCCGACCTCGACGAAACCGAAACCGAGCGCGGGCCACGCGTGCAGCGCGCGGCCGTTCTTGTCCATCCCGGCGGCGAGCCCGACCCGGTTCGGGAAGCGCAGGCCGAGGAAGGTGACCGGATCGTCCGTCCGGTAGACGCGGCCGAGCGCGGCGAGCGCGGGGGAGACCCGGCTCAGCGTGGCGAGCGAGCCGATGGTGCGTTCGTGCACGGTTTCGGGGTCGCTGCCGGAGACCCGGTAGAGAGCGGGGCGGACGATCTTGTCGAAGAGCACGGCCCCATCATGCCTGGTGAGCTTTAGTGCTTCGCCTTCCACTCGTCTTCGAGCATCGCGAAGACGAGTTCGTCGGTCCATTCACCCTTGACGACCTCGTTCTCGCGCAGATGGGCCTCCTTGCGCATGCCGAGGCGTTCCATCAGCGCGGCCGACGCGGTGTTGCGTCCGTCACAGCGGCCGATGATCCGGTGCAGGCCCAGCTCTTCGAAGCCGAGGCGCAGCAGTTCGGTGGCGGCCTCCGCGGCGAACCCCTTGCCGTGGTGATCGGGATGGAAGACGAACCCGATCTCGCCCTGACGGTGCTCGCTGCTGAGGTACTCGAGGTTCAGGTCGCCGATCAGCTGCCCGGTCTCGGTCAGCTCGACGGCCACCGCGAGGAGCTGGCCTTCCTTCGACAGGCTGCTGCTGTGCACCCGTTTCGCGAGCGCGGCGGCGGATTCGGCCCGGCTGCGCGGGCCCCAGTAGAGGTAGCGGGCGACGTCGGCGCGGGACTGGAAGGAGTTGAGTTCGTCGAGATCCGCGGAGGTGAAGGCGCGGAGGGTCAGTCGCTGGGTGATGATCGGGAAATCGGGCCTCAGCATGGCGTCAGGCTATCGGAGTCGACAGGGTTCCCGGGGGCGGAACTGCGGCGGACGGTCTTCTGGAGCGCCGGATGGCACCCCAGAAATAGGGGTACCCCCGAGGCGGCTCCCGGACGCCGGGAATCGGCGTCCGGGCCCGAGCCGGACCGGTGCTCGGGAACCTCGGGGGCCCGGTGACTGCCTGGTATTCGCTATCAGGCATCACGCGAAGCAGAGACGACGAGCCGAAGGTGGCTCCAACTTGCGTTGTATCGCTGCTCTGAGTCCTACGCGTGGGGTCCGCTAGCGGACAGCCACCTCACGAGTCCTGTTGGAATACAACTTTGGACCACCTCCTCTCTCGTGTACCGCCACGCTATGCGAGGAGTTCGGGGTCCTGCAACAAGATTTCGTCGATCTCCCGCAGCAGGGCGGTCTTGTCCGCCGAGGGCAGAAAAGAGGCTGCCACGGCGTTCTTCGCGAACAGGGCGATTTCGGCCGCCGTCAGCCCGAGGGTCTCGGCCACCGCCACGTACTCGCCGTCGAGGGTGGCACCGAACATCGGCGGGTCGTCGATGTTGAGCGTGACCGTCACCCCGTGGTCGAGCAGCCGCCGCACCGGGTGCGCCGCGATCGACGAGAATTGCCCGGTCCGCAGATTCGACGTGGGGCAGACCTCCAGCGGGATCCGTTGCACGGCAAGGTATTCCAGCAGCGCCGGATCGGTGTGCGCGCCCACGCCGTGCCCGATCCGTTCGGCGCCGAGATCGTGTACCGCCGACCAGACCGTGGCGGGCCCGGTGGTCTCGCCCGCGTGCGGGACGCTGTGCAGTCCCGCCTCCCTCGCCGTGGTGAAGAACGGGGCGAACTGCGCGCGGCCGACACCGACCTCGGGGCCTCCCAATCCGAAGGACACCAGCCCTTCGGGGCGTTCGCGGAGCGCGAACACGACCGTCTCGCGGCCGGCGACGACCCCTTTCTCGCCGGGAATGTCGAAGCACCAGGCCAGTTCCACCCCGTGGTCGGCCCGTGCCGCGGCCCGTCCGGTGGCGAGCCCGGTGAGGAGATCGTCGGTCGACATCCCGTCGAGAACGTGGTTGTACGGCGTCACGGTCACCTCGGCGTAGCGGGCGTTCTGCGTGGCCAGGTCGGCCGCCAGCCCGGTGACGAGGGTGTGGATGTCGCGGGCGTCGCGCACGAGCGACGTCACCGCCAGGTAGTTGCGGAGGAAATGCGGGAAATCGCGGAAGGTGAAGAACTCGGCGAGCGCCGCGGGTTCGGTGGGCACGCCCGCGGAAGGGCGGCGGCGGGCCAGTTCCAGCACCGTGGGCAGGCTCGCCGAGCCGACGAGGTGGACGTGCAGTTCGACCTTGGGCAGGGCGTGCACGAACGCGCGCAGCGCCTCGCCCGTGAGGATTCCGGGCATGACAAAGCTCCCTGGGAGAAGTGAAAGGTGACGTGCGGAGGAGCGGGCGGCTCAGGGAGCGAGGTCGCCGCGTTCGGTGTCGGCCCCGTAGAGCGGGAGCTTGAACGGCGTCACGGGTCCAGCTTAGCCGCCGGGAGCGGGCCCGGACTGGCATTGCGGGCAGAACCAGGTCGGCCTCGCCTGGTAGCCGTCGCCCTGGGGCGCGACCTTAAGCCGTCCTCCGCACCGGAAGCAGCCTTGTTTGGTCCGTTCGTAGACCCAGTGCTCGCGGCCGCGCCGCAGATCGCCGGTGGTGGTCTGCGACGTGCGCCAGGCGTTGCTCTTCAGCAGTTTGCGGCCGAGCGCGACCGCTTTCGCCGTGTCCACTTCGGACACCGGTGTCCACGGGGTGACACCGAGCAGGAAGCACATCTCGACCTTGTACATGTTCCCGATCCCGGCCATGATCCGCTGATCCAGCAGGGCGTCGCCCAGTTCGCGGTCCGGGTCCGCGGCGAGCGCGGCCGCCGCCCGCTCCGCCAGCTCGTCCGTCCATTGTGGATCGAGGAGATCCGGGCCGAGGTGGCCGACCAGGCGGTCTTCCTCGTCCGTGGGCACGAGTTCGAGGTCGTGCACGCGGAACCCGATCGCCTGCAGCTCTTCGGTGGCCAGGATGACCCGCGCCTGATGCGCCGGATGCCGCCAGCGCGCGCCCGCCCGGTAGACGTCCCACTTGCCGTCCATCCGCAGATGGCTGTGCAGGGTGAGATCGCCGGAGAGACGGGTCAGCAGATGTTTGCCGACCGTGCCGACGCCGAGCACGTCCCGTCCGGCGAGATCCGTCGTGGCCAGCTGGGGGACCCTGAACTCGCCGCGCAGCAAGGTCTTGCCCGCCAACGCCTTGTCGAGGACCTTGCCGGCGAGGAAGACGGTGTCTCCTTCGGGCATCGGCGGCTATCCCGTGCCGGTGTCGCTCAGCTTGGCGGGCGCCTCGGTGGTCTCGGGCTCTTCCCCGCCGCGGACGCGATGCCGTCCGGCCCGGCTCGACCGCAGGACCTTCGCCAGCACCATGTTGAAGGTGAGCGCGATCTCCTGCGCGCCGGGGGAGTGCCATTCGTGGATCGGGCTGCACGCGCCCTGCGCCTGCTGCACGGCGAGCCGGTCCGGGATGGCCGTCGGCATCACCAGCGGGCCGAAGTTCTCCCGCAGCTCGGCCACGCGGAACTGGTGCTCGTAGGAGCGCACGCGGAGCTTGTTGACCACGACGCCGATCGGCCGCAGCCCCGGGTTCTGCTCCTCGCGGATCTTCTCGATCGCGTCGAGGGCGCGGCGCGCGCCGGAGACGGCGTACATCGTCGGCTCGGTGACGATCAGCGCGCTGTCCGCGGCCACCAGCGCGGAGCGGGTCAGCCTGCCCAGCGACGGCGGGCAGTCGAGGATCACCAGTTCGTAGGGTTCCTCGCGCAGCGGGTTCGTGTGCAGCTCGTCGAGCGCGCGCGAGAGGTTCTCCAGACGGCGGCTGTCGGCGTCGGGCTCGTTGAGCATCTCCAGCTCTTCTGCGCCGACGAGGACGTCGATCTGGTCGCTCCACACGCTGGGCGCGATCGCGCGTTCGAGCACCGAGCGCACCGGCGTCTCGAGGACGTCGGCCAGCGTGCGATCGGTGAAGGGCGGGTCCAGCGAGGTGGTGGCGTTGCCTTGCGGGTCGAGGTCGGCCACGAGGGTCCGGGCGCCCCTACGCAGCGCGGCGGACGCGACACCGAGGGCGACCGTCGTTTTACCGACGCCACCCTTCAGGCTGAGAACAGCGACCGTGTGCACTCGATACAGCCTACGGGCAGTCCGCAGGGTGGCCCCTTGGCAAGGTGTCGAACACCGCATCGGACTACACCCGACGGGCCGGCGAAGGCGGGCATTACCCTGTGCGTTTATGAAGACGGACACCGTGGCCACGCGGGGATCGGGGGCGGTTCGCCGGGTTCTCGAAGCAGAACTCCGGGCCGCACGGGCGCGAGGCGCACAACAGCCGCACGTCGTCGACGTCGGCGGCGGCAGCGGCGGCTGGGCGGTGCCGCTGGCGTCGGCGGGCTGCCTGGTGACCGTGGTCGAACCGAACCCCAACGCGCTGGCGACCCTGCGCCGCCGCGCGGAAGAAGAGGGCGTCTCCGGGAGCATCACGGTGATCGCCGACGACTCCGACGCGCTCGGAGCCCACGTCGCCGACGGATCGGCCGACCTCGTCCTCGCGCACGGCCTGCTGGAGGTCGTCGACGACCCGGCGCTCGTGCTCGCCGCGCTGGCCGCCGCGGTCAAACCCGGCGGCGCGGTCTCGGTGCTGGTGGCGAACCGGCACGCCGCGATCCTGCAGCGCGCGCTGGCCGGACGCCTCGGCGAGGCGCGGGAACTGCTCGCGGCCGAAAGCGGCGTGCTCGGCGGCGGCCGCGAGACCGTGCTGCGGCGGTTCGACGCCGAGGCCCTGCGCGCCCAGCTGATCGAGGTGGGCCTCGAGGTGACCTCGCTGCAGGGCGACGGCGTCGTGGCGGACTTCGTGCCCGGCGGGGTGCGGGAAGAGGACCTGGCCGGGTTCGAGCTGGCGGCGGCGTCGGTTGCGCCGTTGCGGGACATCGCCAGCCGGCTGCACCTGCTGGCCCGCCGCCCGGCCTGATCGTCGCGGAGCCCTTCCGGATGTCATGAAAGGGTCGTTCAGGACGAAAATGTCCTGAACGACCCCTTCATGACACTCGAAGCGGGGAACTGTCGGTGGTCCGGGCTAGCGTCTGCCCGTGGGACGAAACGCTGAACTGCCCGGAGGGATGGCCCGCTACCGCGTGACGACCGGGGCCACCGCCTGGCCCGACGACACCGGCTGCGGCCTGCTGCACGTCGACATGGACGCCTTCTTCGTGTCCTGTGAGCTGCGCACCCGCCCGGAGCTGACGGGCAAGCCGGTGGTCGTCTCCGGTGGCGGCCCGAGGTCGGTCGTCGCGGCCGCGAGCTACGCGGCGCGCGAGTTCGGCGTCCGGTCGGCCATGCCGTTCTCGACGGCCAAACGGCTCTGCCCACAGCTGATCTGCATCACCCCGACACCCGGGCTCTACGGCGAGGTGTCCCAGGGCGTCATGGGGATCTTCCGCGAGCTGACGCCACTGGTGGAGCCGCTGAGCCTGGACGAGGCCTTCCTGGACGTCAGCGGGGCGCTCAAACGGCTGGACTCCTCGCCCGCGCGGCTCGGGGCCTGGATCCGGGAGCGGGTGGCCGCCGACTTCGGGATCAGCTGCTCGGTCGGCGTCGCGAAGGTCAAGTTCGTCGCGAAACTGGCGTCCGGGATGGCGAAACCGGACGGCATGGTCGTCGTCCCGGCGGCCGAGACGCTCGCGTTCCTGCACCCGCTGCCCGTGTCGGCGCTCTGGGGCGTCGGCAAGCGCACCGAGGAGCACTTGCGGCAGCAGGGGCTCGACACCGTCGCCGACGTCGCCGCCGCCCCGCCGTCCAGGCTGAGGCGGTCGCTCGGGCGGGCGCTGGGGGAGCATCTGTACGCCCTCGCGAACGGGCATGACGACCGCAAGGTCATCCCGGAGTCGCCGGACAAGTCGATCGGCGCCGAGGTGACCTTCGACGTCGACCTCCACGACCGCTCGGCGCTCGGGCTGGAACTGCTCCGGCTGTCGGAACGCGTCGCCGCCACCTTGCGCCGCCGGGGCCTTCGCGGGCGGACGGTGTCGATCAAGGTCCGGTTCGCGGACTTCAAGACCATCACGCGCGCCAGGACAACCGCCGTCCCGGTGGATGTGGCCCGCGACATCCACCGCACGGCCGTCGAGCTCCTCGCCGAGCACGCGCCGACGGGCGCAGTCCGCCTGATCGGCGTAAGGGTCGAGGGATTGGACACGGAGAGTAGTGGAGAACAGCTGCTTTTTGCATCATCCGAACCCCGTTGGCGGGATGCGGAAGTCGCGGCCGACGTCGCGAGGTCGAAGTTCGGCGCCGCCGCGGTGCGGCCCGCGTCACTGCTGACCCCCCGTGACCAGTGACATCGCCTGCTCGGTCGCCTTCGGGAGAGCCGAGTCGGGTGGTTTCGCCCAATTCGATCCCTTCTGGATACGGGATCGGGTAGTCGGACGAGCGCGGGGCTCGTATCCTGGACAGAGACACCCCGCCTGGGGTTGTCTGTTGGGTCCATGACGTTGCGCGGCCCGGCGCCCGCGACAGCTGTGCCGGAGGAGGAAAGATGCCACTCTCCGAGCATGAGCAGCGGCTGCTCGATCAGATCGAGCGCGAGCTCTATGCCGAGGACCCCAAGTTCGCATCCACGGTGCGAGGCACCCGGTTGCGCCGCCCCGCCCGCCGACGGCGTTTGCAGGGCATCGCCCTGTTCGTAGTGGGCGTCGCACTGTTGGTGCTCGGCGTGGTGGTCAACATCCGGGTGGCCGAGATCCCAGTGATCAGCGTGCTCGGGTTCCTCGTGATGTTCTTCGGAGTCATGATGGCCGTCACATCGATTCGGCAAGGAGCCGAAACGGAGGGCGGTAAGGACAGCGGTGGCCCGGGTGGCGGCGGAGGTGGCGGCGGCAAGTCGTCCACGCGCCGGAGCTCGTTCACCCAGCGCATGGAAGAGCGCTTCCGCCAGCGCTTCGAGGAGCAATAGCTCTCACACACGCGAACATGCCGACAGGGCGACGCCTTGTCGGCATGTTCGCGTTGTCATGCCCCGGCAGGCGGGGGCTGAAGGACGCCTTCCCCGCATGAGACGCGGCGAAGGGCGCTTTCCCTGCATGAGATGCGGGGAAAGCGCCCTTCAGCCCCAGTCGGCTACTTGTCCCGCCGCCGCAGTGAGCGCGGGAACAGGCGGCCCTTCCACGACATCGGCGCGTTCCGCTTCAGGCTCTTGCGCACCTCGTCGAAGGCCGGGCCCAGCGTCTGGTCGTCGGCCGGCTTGTCCGAGTACCACGATCGCTCCACGACGCCGATGACCGTCCGCAGCCCGGAGCGGCCCTCCTCGTCCAGCCGGTGCTTCTCGACGACCTTCCGGCCCGCCACGCGCACCGTGTCGCCGCCGGACAGCGGCAGGCCGCGGTCGGCGCACTCGTCCATCAGCTCGCGCCACGCCGCGTCGGC
Source organism: Amycolatopsis sp. w19 (assembly GCF_051373225.1). NCBI lineage: Bacteria > Bacillati > Actinomycetota > Actinomycetes > Pseudonocardiales > Pseudonocardiaceae > Amycolatopsis > Amycolatopsis sp. w19. Next base: position 70,343 of record NZ_JBPQFM010000021.1, read on the forward strand.
CGCGGCGGGGGAGCGGGACGCGATCTTCTGCAGCCGCAGCCGCCGCTTGATCTCCCGGATCGCCGTCGGCGTCCCGAGCCCGCCGAGGACGACCACCAGCGCCAGCGCGAACCACCACGACACCCACGCCGCCAGGAACGCGAACGCCGCCACCCACAGCGCGATCGCGATCAGCGGCAGCCAGTTCGTCACGTTCTGGTTGTCGAGGAACCCGTGTTCCGGTTCCGGCGAGTCCGGGGAGGACGACGGCCGCATCAGCGCCCGGTATCTCAACCGTGACCGCACGATCGCGACCACGGTCAGCGCGGCCGCCAGCCCGCCGAGGATCCCGGCGAGGATCGCGGGCCACAGCGGCTCTTCCTCCTGCTGGCCCGTGCCGCCGTCGGCACCGAGGTCCTCGCCCTGGTCGCGGGGGGTGCCGGTGGCGGGGGCGCTGGACGCGGGCGCGCTCGGCACTTCCTGCGTGTCGTTGGTCGTGGAGCTGCCGGCGTCGTTCTGCAGGTACGGCGGGACGACCGCGCGGCCGTCGAGCAGCGGGGTCGGGTCGAAGCTGACCCAGCCCTTCGTCTGGAAGTAGACCTCGACCCAGGCGTGCGCGTCCTCGGAGCTGATCGAGACGTGATCGCCCTTCGGCGTCCCGGAGGTGAAGCCGATGGCGACCCGCGACGGGATGCCGACCGCCCGCAGCATCACGGCCATCGCGGACGCGTACTGCTCGCAGAACCCGCGTTTGCCGTTGAGGATGAAGTCGGCGAGCGCGTCGGAGTCGGTGGCGTCGGCGGTCTTGGTGTCGTACACGAAACCGTTCTGCGCGGTGAAGAACGACCAGAGCGCCTGCGCCTTGTCGAAGTTGTTCGACTCGTTTTCCGTCAGCTGCTTGGCCTTCGCGACCACGCGGGGATCGACGCGGTCGACCTGGGTGAACTGCGGTGGCACCTCGGCCAGGCGGGCGTCGTCGAGCCGGAGTTCGTCCTTCGACGGTTCCTTGATGGACGCGGTCTCGGTGTAGGCGGGCGCGTTCTGCTTGGTCGTGGTGAACACGGCGCCGCCGACCGGGTCGTACAGCCAGTTGTCGGCCAGCCCGTTGAGCGCCCTCGGCGCGCCGTAGATCGGCAGCCAGTTGTCGACCCAGTTCGTCGGCTCGATCCGGATCTCGCGTCCGGGCCCGGCGCCGTCGTCACCCGGAGCGGGCGGAAGCCCCTTGTTGGCCTGCACGCCCTGCTGGGCACGGCCGTTCTGCGCCAGCCCCCAGCCCTTGTTCGGGGTGTAGGTGTCCAACGTGAACGCGCGCAGCAGCCGCTTGTCCGCGCCCAGCCCGTAGACCTTGAACAGCTCCACGTTCTCGCCCTGGTCGAGCAGGCCACGCAGCTGGGTGAAGGGCTCGACGCCGAAACCGCCCGCGCCACCGCGGCCCGAACCCTGGCCCCCGGGAAGGCTGCCGACGGTGCCGACCCCGGTGACGGCGGTGCCGATCACCAGGCCCATCGCGATCGCGGCGGCCACCACGCCGACGGGCGCCGACAACGTGCTCGCCGAATTGCCCAGCCCGGGCGCGTCCCGGTTGCGCCAGCGGCGATGCCGGTGGTTGCCGTCGACGGCGAGCAGGCCGGCGAACGCGGCCGCGCCGAGCAGGAACGTCCACCACGGCAGCATGTCCTCTGCCAGCGCGGCCGGGACGGCGTACACGCACAGCAGGACCAGTCCGGTCGCGGCGGGCGCGGCGGCGGCCACGGCCAGCGTGTCGACCAGGACCGCGACCAGGCCGATCGCGATGGTGATCAGGCAGAGGATCGGCGGGGTGCCCTCGACCGGGGGCAGGCCGACGCGGATCTGCTCGGCCGCGGCGGCGAGGACACCGCGCAGTTCTTCGAGGGCGTCCGGGCCGGGGAAGATCTTCAGGATCCCGCTGGTGGTGAACGCCCCGGTGATCAGGAGCAGCAGCACCAGCAGCTGCGCCAGGCCGACGACGATGGTCGGCGCGCGCAGCGAGCGCAGGGCGAGGCCGGTCGAGGCGATCAGCACGACGGCGACCAGCAGGTAGCCGAACCACGCCCAGCCGGAGACCACGCCGGTGAGCGAGGTCGAGGCGAACAACGTGGCGAGCCCGGCGGCGACCGGCGCGAGCACGCTGCTCGTCCAGACGGGCGGCGGAGCGGAGGGCCGCGGTTTGGGGGTGTGCTGCAGGGGCGGCGCGGTCGCGGTCACAGGCCGCCTCCGATCAGCGTGCCCCGGCGGGTGGCCGTCTGGCAGAGCTCGGCCCAGACCTGCGGCATGGGCGATCCGGGACCGGCGACGACGACGCCCCAGCCCGCGGCTCGCAGCAGCGCCACCGATTCCTCGGTGGCGGCGGCACGGTTTTCGGGCCGGTTGACGCCGGACGACCAGCCAGGGGTGTCGAGCAGCACGGCGAGGCTCCGGATCCCGCGCGGGCGGTACCGGGACAGCTCGTGCACGGATTCGTTGCTGACGGTGCCGAGCACCGCGATGAGTTCCTGTCCCTCGGCCGGGTCGTGGCCGAGGGTGATGTCGCGCTGGTGCGCGGGCTGGAGCGCGGCGAGCACGTCGAGCACGATGTTGTCGTAGTGCTCGCCACCCTCGCCGGGGGTGTCGGCCAGGGTCAGGCCGTGTTCGGTGATCAGGCGGACCCGGTGCCCGGAACGCCGCAGGTGCAGCGCCACGGAAGCGGCGAACGAGACGGCCCATTCGAGGCTCGCCGCGGGGCCGGTGCCGTGGTGCGCGGCCGCGCGGTGGTCCAGCAGCACCGTGGTGCCGCCGCGCCACGGCCGTTCCTCGACGCGGACCATGATCTCGTCGCGGCGGGCGGTCGAGCGCCAGTGGACCTTCCGCAGGTCGTCGCCTTGGCGGTACTGCCGGACGATCACGTCCGACTCGCCCTGCCCGGCGTGCAGGCGGATGCTGCCGTCGTCGCCCGCGCCGATCCCGGCGCCGCTGGGCAGACCCCACAGGCCGACCACCTTCGGCACGACGACCAGCCGGGAATGCGCGATCAGCTCACGTTCGAACTCGCACAGCCCGAACGGGTCGGTGATCGTCGCCCGCAGCGGGCCGACCTGCTGGATCCCGCGCAGCACCGGCTGCAGCGGATACCGCAGCGCGACCCGGCGGTCGTGGGGGAGGCGTTCGACGACGAACCGTGGCCGCGAACCGAGCGCGTAGGGCACGCCGTCTTCGAGCAGCACCTCACCGGCCGGGAGCCTGCCGTTGCGCCAGAGTTCGAGCTGGACCTCGCCCGGCGAGCCGACCGAGACCCGCTCCGGGCGCAGCGAGCGGGCCGCGCCCAGCCGCAGCCGGGTCGCCGAGATGAAGAAGGCGACCAGCAGCGGCAGGGCGATCACGAACACCGCGACCCGCAGCAGATCCCGTTCGTTGAGCACGAACGAGCACGCCGCCGCGGCGACGCCGGCGGCGAGGAGGCAGCGGCCGCGTGTGGTCAGGCCGGACAGAGCACGCAGCATGGCGCTATTCCTCGTGTGTCAGCGGTTCGAGCCCTGCGGAACGGGAACGCGGTGCAGGATCGCGCGGACCACGTCGGTGGCCGACCGGCGGGCGGCGTGCGCCTCGGTGGTGAGCACCATGCGGTGGGCCAGCACCGGGACCGCGACCGTGTGCAGGTCGTCCGGGACGACGAACTCGCGGCCGGAGAGCGCGGCCTGCGCGCGGGCGGCGCGGACCAGCTGCAGGGTCGCCCGCGGCGAGGCGCCGAGGCGGATCTCCGGCACCTGACGGGTCGCGGCCACCAGGTCGACGGCGTACCGGCGGATCTCCGGCGACATGTGCACCGAGCGCACCGTCTCGATCAGCCGCTGCACCGACTCGCGGTCGGAGACGGGCTCGAGGTCGGCCAGCGGGTTGTGCCCGGCGTGCTCGTCGACCATGGCCAGCTCGGCCTGCTGGTCGGGGTAGCCGATGGACACCCGCGCGGTGAACCGGTCCCGCTGGGCCTCGGGCAGCGCGTAGGTGCCCTCCATCTCGATGGGGTTCTGGGTGGCGATCACCATGAACGGCTCTTCGAGGTGGTAGGTCGAGGTGTCGACGGTGACCTGGTGCTCTTCCATGCATTCGAGCAGGGCCGACTGCGTCTTCGGCGAGGCGCGGTTGATCTCGTCGCCGACCACGATGTTCGCGAACACCGGACCGGGACGGAACTCGAACTCGCCGCTCTGCCGGTTGTAGATGGACACCCCGGTGACGTCGCTGGGCAGCAGGTCGGGGGTGAACTGGATCCGGCTGACGGTGCAGTCGATCGAGCGGGCCAGCGCCTTCGCCAGCGAGGTCTTGCCGACCCCGGGGACGTCTTCGACGAGGAGGTGGCCTTCGGCGAGCAGGGTCACGAGCGCGATGCGGATGACGTCGGGTTTGCCGACCAGTACCCGCTCCACGTTGGCGGCGATCCGCCGCGCGGTCTCGTGCAGTTCGTCCAGCGACGCTGGGGCTTCACGGCCGTTCTGCCGACCGCTTACCGAGCCGGCGCCCGTGGGGTACGGGGCTTGCCCGGTTGCCTGCTCGCCCTGGTGTTCGCCGGGCGTCGCAGACTGGATTCTCGACGTCACTCGACCTCCTGATGCCGCGTGGCTGGATTTCCGCTGGGTCCTCTGCCGGACCGTTCAGTCCCCCGGGCAGCGGTCAGCCTCCCACGAAGTGTGTCAAACTCGGGCGAACTCGTGGGGGGAACCCCGCCAACCCCAGTCGATGACTCTGTGCAACCAGAGACCTTACCTCGATCGGGTGAGGTGAGCGCGTTTTCGGGTGCTCCCGCTGACACCTTGTTTTGTCGTATGCTCCGGTGCGAGGTCGCTCGGCTACGGAGAGGCGTAATCGCATATGAGCGAGGTGAGTACCGCCAAACCCCGGTTCGATCTGAGCGGGTTCGCGGTCGCGCCGGAGCTGGCCGCCGACGCCCACGTGAAGATCTCCGCCCTGCAAGACGTGGTCGGCCAGATGGTCCGCGAGGCCAAGGTGCTCGGCCGCACGGTTCCCCTCGGCGGGGGATACGCGGACGAGGTCGGCAAGTTCATGGCGCAGTACGGGATCGGCGCCGAAGGCTCCGCGGTCGAGGCGCTCACCGCGTTCGGCAAGGAACTCGAGGCGCTCAAGAACCGGATCGAGAAGGCCCTGGCGAAGTACACCCGACAGGATGAACAAGCGGCGGCGGATGTGGATTGTGTCGGCGGCTGACCCCATGAAGTCCGGTCTTTCCGCGCTCGGCGTCCTGGTCGTCCTCACGGTGTCCGCCTGCGGGCAGGGGGCCGCAGGCCAGGCGCCGGTTCCGGCGGCCGACGGTGCCCCGGCTCCCGCGCCTTCGTCCTCGGCGCCCGCGCCGGATCGTGGCGTGGATCCGTGCACGCTGCTCGACCCGAAGGACAGGTCGACCGCCGGGATCAACGTGCTCGGCGTCGCGAAGGAGATCAACGGCGCCCGCGCCTGCGACTGGACCGTGCCCGCCACGTTCGGCGTCACCATCACCGTGGACGAGAAGAACGGCCTGGCGGATCTCGAGGTCGCGCGCAAGACCGCCACCAAGACCAAGGTCGGCGGCCGGAACGCGCTGAAGGTCGCCGACAAGAAGGCCGCCGACGGGACCTGTGCGGTCCTGCTCGGCATGGGGGAGAAGGCGAGCGTCCAGATCGACGTGAGCAACACGAACTTCACCGACACCCCGCTCGCCTGCGAGCGCGCGGTGACGGTGGCGGGATTGGCCGAACCCAAACTGCCGTAGGAGTGACAGTGCCTGAAGGAGAGACGCCGGGACGAGAGGTCCCGGTCGCGGCCACGCGATACGAGGCGTACAGCCACGAAGCGCTGGCCGCCGAAGTCGAAGCGGGCAACGACCCCGAGGCCGCGGGCGGTATCGGCGCCGGCTGGGACGCGCTCGCGCGGCGCATGCAGGACGCGACGTCGGAACTGGCCGGGCTGGTCGGCAGCAGTGAGGAGAACTGGCGCGGGGAAGCGGGCGACGCGCTCCGCGAGGTGCTGGCGACGGCGTCCGGCTGGCTGGCCTGGTCCGCGGACCTCTCGTCCTCGCTCGGGAAGGCCGTGTCCGGACAGGCCGAGGCGGCCGCGCGGGCCCGCGCCGACATGCCGCCGCCGGTGGACTACGACCCCGGCGCGATGATCCGCGGTGCCGCGGCGGGCGGGAACCTCGCGCTCCTGGCCGCGCTCGCCGACGCGATGGAGGCCAAGCACGCGGAAGCCGAAGAGGCCCGACGCAAGGCCGTCGACGTCATGAACACCCGCGATGCCTCACTGCGTTCGCTGACCCCGCGGGTCTCCTTCGGGAAACCGCCCGAGCTGGGGCGGTCTTGATCCGCGTTTCCGCGTCGGCGTTCGACGTCCTCTGGACCGATCTGGGACACGCGGCCCCGCCATGGCCGCTGTCCGTGCGCAGCGTCGGCACCACGGAAGCGGAACGCGCCGAGATCCGCGGCGCGGTCTACGACAACCTCGCCGAACGGGGCCTCTATGACGGGGACCGGCTCGACGCCGCCCTGGAAGCGCGGCTGGACCTGCTCGCGCGCGCCGAGGTCTACGTCGAATGCGAGGCGTTGGCCGACATGACGGCTCCGGCACCTTTCCGCGCGGTCGCGGCCGCGCGGGGGCGGCACGGCGTGCTGGCCACGCAACCCGAGCAGACCATCGCGCTCTCCGGGATCGGCGACGGCGAGGTGTTCGGCGCGATCGTCGACGTCCTGCCCGAACTGCGGCCCGGCCCCGGTTACGGCATCAGCCTGCCCGCGGCGCGCTTCGGCGACGCCCTGGAGGATCCGGTGTTCGGCGACGGCGGGCGATCGTCGGCTTCGGACGGTCAGCTGCGCGAGGTGCTCGCGATCCAGGCGCGGCCCGTCTACAGCGCGGGCCAGTTCACCGTCCGGACCCGCGACCGCGACGGCCGGGCGCACCGGGCGGGCGGGCTGACCTGGTTCGACACCGACGTCGGCGCGTACTGCGCGGCACGCACCGAGGGCCGCGGCGGGCAGACGTGGGTGAACGTGTCCCCTGTGGACGGTCCCCGGCTGGCCGCGCGACTGGCCTCGCTGCTCGACCCGGACCGCTAAGTTGTGACGAGTCGAAAGCCTGAGGGGGCCTTCGGGAAGTGGGGGTTTCGGAATGAGCGTGCCATTCGGTGGCCGAGTGCGGGATCCGCAGGAGTGGATGCGGGAACAGGAGCGGTGCAGCGCCGCTCTGCTCGCCAAGGCGGAACAGGCGAAGGCCGATCTGGAGAACAACGTCGTCACGCTGAGCAGCCCGGATCGGCTGGTCACCGTGACGGTCAACCCCGGTGGGGGACTGACGTCGCTCTCGCTGTCCCCACAGGCACAGGAGCGTCCGCCCGCCCAGCTCGCGTCGCTGATCATGAGCACCTACCGCAAGGCGACGACGCGCGCGGCGGACCGGACGCTGGAGATCATGGCCGGGCTGACCGGCGAAGACTCCGACGCGGTGGACTTCATCAAAAGCACCCTGCCGCCGAGGGAAGGAACGCAGCCCGCTCCGGAACCGGACGACTCCGCACGCTTCGGCGTCCCGGCCGAACCGCCGCCCGCTAAACCCCGGCCGCCCCGTCCCGTGTCCGATGAGGACGACGGCGAGGACTTCCAGCACGTCGACTGGACCGGCCGCTCGTGAGCGGGCCGGGATACGGCGTCTCGCCGGAACGCCTCAAAGCGCACGCGGACCAGGTCACCGACCTCGCCGACCGCATCCGCGGCGCGGCCTCGGCGGCGAACCAGGTCGGGATGGGCGGCTTCCAGGGCTATGGCCTGCTGTGCGCGGTGCCCGTCGGCGGGGTCCTTCAGCTGGCCCAGGGTGACGCGGACGAGCTGATGACCAGCGCGGCGAATCTCGGCGACGCGTTGTCCGATGCGCTGAGGAAGGCGGCCACGGACTACACGAAGATCGACGACGACGCGGCGCAGCTCGGCCGGGACCTGGGGAAGAAGCTGTGAGCGAAGACCTGATCGCGAAGAAGGAAGACGACAAGAAGTACTTCAAGGGCTCCGGTCTCGGCGACAGCATCGAAGGCTTGGTGGGCACCCTCAACCCGAAGCCCGACGAAGACATCGACGCGTTCGCGCTCGCGATGGACGGGGTCTCCGTCGGGCTGGACGCCCTGTCGATGGTCTTGAATCCGCTCGGAGAACTGGTCAAGGCCGGTGTCGGCTGGCTGATGGAGAACCTCGACTTCATCCGAGAACCACTGGAGATCCTCACTGGCGACCCTGACCTGGTCCAGCGAGCGGCGCAGACCTGGAACAATATCGCCGTCGAACTCGAAGCCGTCGCGGGTGACTACGAAGGTTCATTGAGCACGACATCCGGATGGGACGGTGACGCGGCCATCGCCTACCGGCGCGTCGCGCTGCAGTACACCCAGTCGCTCCGCGATGTCGCCGCGGAAGCGAAGGAATCGGCGCGGTGGATCACCACCGGGGGGATGGTGGTGGCGACCGCGCGGGCGCTGATCTTCGACATCATCGCCACCTTCATCAGTGATGTGATCACCCGGGCGCTGCTCGCGCTCGCGTCGTCGTGGTTCACCTTGGGCGGCTCGGTCGCCGCTTTCACCGCGAGTGTCTTCGCCGATGCGGTCACGGTCATGGCGAAGATCCAGAAGAAGCTGGGCAAGCTGCTGAGCGCCATCCAAAAGTTCGTGAAGAGGTTCGAAGGATCGAGCGACCGGGCCGGAGAAGCGGCGCGGGCGCTCGGGCGGAAGTCGTCCGAACTGGGGCGTGAAGCGAACAGGGCGATCAAGGCGAGCGACGAGACGCTGGACGCGCTCAAGGGTGACAACCTCAAGTACCTCCGTACCGCGAAGGAACGGATGGAGACCACCGTCAGGGGAAAGATCGCCGACAACACGGGTCTGAAGATCGGCAAGGAAGCGGGCAAGGCGGCTGCCGAGAACCGGGAGCAATACGACGGTGGGTCGGCCAAATCCGGCCGGATCAGCGGATCGCTCGACGACGATGGCTGAGCCGGTCGAAGTCGGGGAGCCACCGACCAGGAAGCGTCGAGGCCGGTCCGGCTTGAAGATGGTCACCGGTGTCGTCTTCGCGGTGCTGGGTGTGTGGTTCATGGCTTCGCTGGGTTCCGCGTTGGAAATCAGCCAGGTGCACGACGTCGACAGGTTCGGCACGGCGCAGGTCAAGGGGTGTCATCGCACCCCGATGGCGCTCTGGATGACCCATGTCTGCGAGGCGGAGGTCAAATGGGATCGAGAGCTGCTGGGCAAACCGCGGGTCTCGTCCACGACGATCGGATCGTCCACCGATCTTTCCGGTGTCGTGGAGGTCGTGTCCTATAGATGGGCGGGGCGGCATGGGGCGCTTCACTACGCCACACTCCCGGTGGACCGGCCGCGGGCTCCGTTTTCCTATGGATGGTGGATGTTCTTCACCTTCGTGAGCCTGATCCCCGGGTATGTCGCCGGCTGGTTCGTGGGCAAGGGCATCGACCGGCTCCTGCCGGAACCGAAGGAGAAGCCCAAGGACTGGCGCGGCGTGAGCCGTCGCGCCATACCCGGGATGAACGGACGCCGTCGCAAGCGCAACCGCGGCTGACCTCGTGAGTGGTGAGGACGGTTAGAACCGTCCTCGCGCGACCAACTCTGTACCGGCGTTTCTTACTCGCCGTGGTCTTGCGGGGTGCCGGCGTTGACCGGTGTTGTGAAAGCCACTTTCGCAACGTTGAAGGTTGCGAAAGTGGCTTTCGCAACGTCAGCCGTTGCCGTGCCCGTACCACCCTGGCGATCACGTCGCGAAAGCCACTTTCGCGACGTCTGATGTCCCGAAAGTGGCTTTCGCGACACGCCTCCCCGAACCTTCACGAACCAGGACACCCTCGGCAGGAACCGTCACTAGGACGGGACGGAGTCCTTTGTCGACCCGGGGTCATGGGATGACCCGACGCCACCCTCCACTGTGTCCTCGGCCGTCCCCGCCGGCCCCACCGGATTCCCCACTTTCACCCCCACTTCGCGCCACAGCAGGGTTCCGGCGGCCGATATCCGGACGTGTCAGGCATGGATGAGGTTGCTTCGATACCCGCCCAGGGGGATCTTGGCCACCGTCCCCCACCGAGCCCCCACCAGGCCCCACCTGGCTGACCAGCGAAAACGTCTGACACGACGGAGTGGTCGCGGCTTTTGCCGCGTTGACTGTGGTGAAAAGTGGGGTACGGTGGTGCGCAGTGGGGCAGAAGGGAGCCCCGTGGCCGGGCTTGGTTGTTCGCAGCCGAGATCGGTAGGGAGGTGGAGCCGGTGTTCCTCGGCACCCACACCCCGAAACTGGATGACAAGGGGCGGCTCACGCTGCCCGCGAAGTTCCGCGACGCGCTCGCCGGTGGGCTGATGGTCACCAAGGGACAGGATCACTGTCTCTTCGTCTTTCCCCGGGCCGAGTTCGAGCAGATGGCGAGGAAGGTCGCCGACGCCCCGTTCACGAACGAGGCGGTCCGGGCCTATCAGCGTTATCTCTTCGCCGGGACGGACGAACAACGCCCGGACGGGCAAGGACGTATCGCGATCGCGTCCGAGCTCCGACGCTATGCCGGGCTGAACAAGGAGTGCGTGGTGATCGGGGCGATCACCAGGCTGGAGATCTGGGACGCCCAAGCGTGGCAGGGCTACCTGGACGAACACGAGGACAGCTACGCGAAGGCTCGAGAGGAAGTTCTGCCGGGCGTCTTCTAGACGTGACCGAGGAAGCACCCACGCCGTCGGGGGGCGCGGGTTCACGCTTCGGACACGCCGGGAACCGTCCACACGGATGCCGTGAGGCCTCTGTCCGCTCAGTGGCCCTGGTACACCTTCCCCGGTACCAGGTCAGCAGGCGGGCGGACAGGGACCTGACGGCATCCGGCATCTTCCCCGGCACTACAGGAAAGGGGGGAAGACATGGCAGACGAACACGAGCACGTTCCGGTGCTGCTCGACCGCATCGTCGAACTGTTCGCGCCGGTCTTCTCCGACCGCGAGGCCGTGCTGGTCGACGCGACCGTCGGGCTCGGCGGTCATTCCGACGCGCTGCTCACCGCGTTCCCCCGGCTGCGCCTGGTCGCCCTCGACCGTGACCCCAACGCGCTGGAGCTTTCCGCGAAACGGCTTGCGCGGCACGGTGATCGTGTCGACTTCGTGCACGCGGTCTACGACGAGATGCCGTCCGCGCTGCAGGGTCTCGGACTGTCCAGAGTGGACGGGATCCTGTTCGACCTCGGGGTCTCCTCGATGCAGCTCGACCGGGCCGAGCGCGGTTTCGCCTATTCCAAGGATTCCCCCCTCGACATGCGCATGGACCCGACCACCGGGTTCACCGCGGCCGACGTGCTCAACACCTACGCCCCCGGCGAGCTGATCCGGATCCTGCGCGACTACGGCGAGGAACGTTTCGCCCAGCGGATCGTCAAAGCCGTTGTGGCGGAACGGGAGAAGGAACCCTTCACGCGCAGCGGACGGCTGGTGGAACTGCTGTACGACGCGGTCCCCGCCGCGAGCAGGCGCACCGGCGGGCATCCGGCGAAGCGCACTTTCCAGGCGTTGCGGATCGAGGTCAACGGCGAACTGGAGGTGCTGCGGCGGGCGATGCCGAGGGCGCTGTCCTGCTTGGCCGTCGGCGGCCGCATCGTCGTGGAGTCCTATCAGTCCCTCGAAGACAGGCTGGTCAAACAGGCCTTCGCGGAACTGGCGAAATCCCGGACGCCGGAAGGGCTTCCGGTGGAACTGCCGGGCCACGGCCCGGAACTGAAACTGCTCACCAGAGGGGCCGAGAAGGCCGGCGAGGCGGAGACCGAACAGAACACGCGGGCCGCCTCCGTGCGGCTACGGGCCGCCGAACGGATCGGAGACCGAGCACGATGACCGCTCCCGCGAAGTCCCGCGGCCGCCGGACACCGCCGCCCGGACGGCGTGCCCGCGCGACCGCCACCGCCGACCAGGCGACCGACACCACCGAGACCACGACGTCCCGCGCCTCCCGTGGCCGGACGTCGGCGGCCGAGCGTGCCTACGCCCGCCGTGCCCAGCGCGCCGACCTGCTGCAGCGAGACCAGCAGCGCAACCGTCCCGACGCGGAAGGCGGCGCGGGCAAGGAAGAGCCGAAGAAGAAGCTCAAGCTGCGCTGGCCGCGTTCGCGCGCGTCGTTCGTGCTGATGATGATGGGCATGCTGGCCGTCGGTGTGGCGTGCACGTTGTGGCTGACCACGCAGGCCATCGCCGATTCGTACCGGCTCGAACAGCTCCGCACGACCAACGCCGGGCTCGCCGAGGCGAAGGAACGGCTGCAGCGCGAGGTCGCGAAGGCCGAGTCGCCCGCGTCGCTGGCGCCCAAGGCCAGGGAACTGGGCATGGTGCCCGGCGGCGACCCCGCGCATATCGTGGTCGACCCGGATGGACAGTCCACTGTGGTCGGTGAGCCGAAGAAGGCCGAAGGGGAGGCGCCCGCCGCCTCGACCGAATCGACGGCGCCCCCGCCCGCCGAGGGAACGCAGCAGGGCACCCCGTACGAGGGCGACCAGCCCGCGGTGCCGCAGGAGAACGCGGCGACCCCGGCGCAGGGAGGTCAGTGATGTCGCCCGGCCGCCCGGCTCAGGCCAGGGCCCGGTCGGCGGGAAGCGCGCGGCGGACCTACGCCGCCGGGACCCGTCGTGCCACCGCCCGCCGGGGCAACGGCGGGAACCGGAGCCGGTTCACCGGTGTCCGGATCCTGCTGATCGTCGTGATGGTGCTCGCCGGCCTCAAACTGGTGCAGGTGCAGTGGTTCGAGGCCGGTGCGCTGTCCGAGGCGGCGGAACGGCAGCGGACGTCGGTGATCGAAAGTCCCGCGCAGCGTGGCTCCATTCTGGACCGCAACGGGACGAAGATCGCGTTCAGCGTCGAGGTGCGGACGCTCGCGGTGAGCCTGAACTGGCTCCACAAGACGATGGACGACTTCGCCGCGAAGAACCCGACCAAGGGCAAGAACTTCGAGTCCGAGGTGGCGGGCGCGGCGAAGCTGATCGCGGCCAAGCTGCCCGGGGTGATCACCGAGCAGGAACTGCTGGACAAGTTCCACAAGCCGGACGGCTTCACCTACCTGGTCCACGACATCGAACCTTCGGTCGCCGAGGCGATCGTCAAGGAATACCCGTGGATCAGCGTCGAGAAGCGTTCGAAGCGGGAGTATCCCGGTGACTCGGTCGGCGCGAACATCGTCGGCTACGCGAACTGGCGCACCGACGACAAGGACGTCTCCAAGCACAACCTGCACGGTGGCTACGGTCTCGAAGCCTCGCGGGACAACGATCTCGCCGGAACACCGGGCCGCAAGATCGTCAACACCCGGAACGGCAACGACAATCTCGTCATCCCGGGCACCGAACGGGACATCCAGAACGCCGTCCCCGGTTCGGACCTGCAGCTCACGATCGACACCGACCTGCAGTACGAACTGCAGCGGCAGCTGAGCGATTACGTCGCCAAGTCGAAGGCCAAGGGCGGCCAGGCGGTCATCCTGGACTCGAAGACCGGCGAGGTCTACGCGCTGGCCAACGACAAGACCGTCAACCTCAACGACCCCGCTTCGCGCAGCGAGACGGAGAACCTGAACAACCGCGCGGTGACCACGCCGTTCGAACCCGGTTCGGTGAACAAGATCGTCACCGCCGCGGGCGCGATCGACGCGGGGATCACCACGCCGGAGGCGTCCCTGCCGGTGCCGGGTTCGTTGCAGGTCGCGGACAAGATCGTCAAGGACGCCTGGCACCACGGCACCCAGCAGTTCACCACCACCGGCATCTTCGCGAAGTCGTCGAACGTCGGCACCCTGTTGCTGGCGCAGAAACTCGGCGAGGACCGGTACGCGGATCTGCTGAAGAAGTTCGGTCTCGGCCAGCGGACCGGGCTCGGCCTCCCCGGTGAGAGCCCGGGTGTCGTGCCGCCGCGCAACCAGTGGTCGGCCACGACCTTCGGAAACCTGCCGATCGGGCAGGGACTTTCGATGACCGTCGTGCAGATGGCCGGGATGTACCAGGCCATCGCGAACGACGGCCTGCGGGTGGAACCCCGGGTGGTCAAGGCGAAGGTCAACCCGGACGGGACCCTCGTCCCGGAGCCGGCGCCGAAGACCGTCCAGGTCATCAGCCCGCAGGCGGCGAAGACCGTACGCGAGATGATGCGCGCGGTGACGCAGAAGGGCCGCGGGCAGCAGAGCGGCACCGGGCCGAAGGCGGCGCTGGAGGGCTACCAGATCTCGGGCAAGACGGGCACCGGCCAGCAGGTCGACCCGCAGACGAAGACGTACAGCAACCATCTGTACAACATCACCTTCGCCGGGATCCTGCCCGCCGACAACCCGCGCTTCGTGGTCGGCATCCGGCTCGACGCGCCGGACGCCACCCTGCAGCAAGGACTCTCGGCCGCGCCGCTGTTCCACTCGGTGGCCGCGTACCTGGCGCAGCGGTTCCAGATCCCGCTGTCGGACGGTCCGTCGCCTCAGGTGCCGCTGGTGCTTTCCTGACGTGACACGCGTGTTTGGAGCCGGAACTCGCGTGCTTGAAGGCGGAACTCGATCATCCGTCCCGAGACACGCGAGATCCGGCTTCAGACACAGGAGATCCGGCTCCGGGCACGTGAGTTCCGACGTTGGGCACGCCGGTCGAGCGGCCTCAGTACCCGCGTTGCGAAAGCCACTTTCGCAACCTTGAACGTTGCGAAAGTGGCTTTCGCGTCATCGGGCACCGCGTCGGAACGTGATCGTCGCTGTGCGTGAACGGGCCTCCGCGCCGGGCGCCGTCCGGAATCACCGGTCCCGGCGCGTTCGAAGTCCTCAAGCGACAGTCGGAAGCCCTTGCGTGCCAAGGAGAGCCCGCGAAACCCATTACCACGAGCATGATCGCCGCGCTCACACCCCGCACCGCTTCAGTCACCCGAATGCCGCGCCGGTAACCTCCTTGGCTGTGTCGGTGCCTACTTCAGATCCCCGCAGCGGTCCCGCCGTCGAAAGCGGGTCCGGCGCGACGGCTGCCCAGGTCCCGGACAGCCCGGTCAAGGCCGTCGCCGCACCCCCTCGTCCGGCCAGGATCGAGCCGATGCCGCTGGGCACGCTGCTCGCCAGGGCGGGCGCCCGGCTCGTGGTGGGTGGCGACGACTACCCGGCCGCGGCCGAGCTGACGGTCACGGGCAGCACGCTCCGCGCCCAGCACGTCCTCCCCGGTGACCTCTTCGCCGCGCTCCCCGGTGCTCGCGCCCACGGCGCGGACTTCAGCGACCAGGCCATCGCGGCCGGCGCGGCCGCCGTGCTCACCGACGAGGCCGGTGCCGAGCGTCCGGTGCTGCGCGACGCCGGTGTGCCGATCCTGGTGCACCCGGACCCGCGGGCCGCCCTCGGCGAGATCGCCGCCTGGATCTACGGGGAGCCGTCGCTGGAGCTGTCCGTCCTCGGCATCACCGGGACGTCCGGCAAGACCACGACGTCGTACCTGGTCGACGCCGGGCTCAAGGCGGCCGGGCTCACCACCGGGCTGATCGGCACGGTCGAGACCCGGATCGCGGGGGAGCGCCTCGCCAGCGGGTTCACCACCCCCGAGGCGCCGGATCTGCAGGCCCTGTTCGCGGTGATGGTGGAGCGCGGCGTCACGCACGTCCCGATGGAGGTCTCCAGCCACGCGCTGTCGCTGGGCCGGGTCAACGGCACCCGCTTCGCGGTCGGGGCCTTCACCAACCTCTCCCAGGACCACCTGGACTTCCACAAGGACATGGAGGAGTACTTCGCCGCCAAGTCGCTGCTGTTCGACGGCCGGTCCACCGCCGAGGTGGTCGTCGTCGACAGCGCCTGGGGCCAGGCACTCCTCACCCCGCACACGGTGACCGTGTCCACCGAGCCGGGAACGGAGGCGCTCTGGCGCGCCACCGACCTCACTCCCACCCCGGCGG
Organism: Amycolatopsis sp. w19; assembly: GCF_051373225.1. NCBI lineage: Bacteria > Bacillati > Actinomycetota > Actinomycetes > Pseudonocardiales > Pseudonocardiaceae > Amycolatopsis > Amycolatopsis sp. w19. The sequence goes on from NZ_JBPQFM010000021.1 coordinate 86,265, forward strand.
GGGAGCAGACCTTCACCCTCCACGGCCCCGAGGGCCTCACCGCCGCGGCCAAGATCCCGCTGCCGGGTGAGTTCAACGTGGCCAACGCCGTGCTCGCGGCCGCGATCCTCAACACCGCCGGTGTCCCGCTCGACGCCATCGTCGCCGGGCTCGCCTCGGTCGAGGTGCCTGGCCGGATGGAGCGGGTCTATCTCGGCCAGCCGTTCACCGCGGTGGTCGACTACGCGCACAAGCCCGCCGCGGTGGCGCAGGGGCTCGACGCGCTGCGTGCCCGCACCGAGGGCCGGATCATCACCGTCCTCGGCTGCGGCGGGGACCGCGACACCGCCAAGCGCCCGGTCATGGGCGAGGCGGCGGTCCGCCGCAGCGAGGTGCTGATCGTGACCGACGACAACCCGCGGTCGGAGGATCCGGCCGCGATCCGGGCGGCGATGCTGGCCGGTGCCCGCAACGCCGGACCGGCCTTGGGCGGCGAGATCCTCGAGATCGCCGACCGCCGGGAGGCCATCGTCCACGCGGTCGAGCTGGCCCGGCCCGGCGACATCGTGCTCATCGCGGGCAAGGGCCACGAGACCGGCCAGGAGGTCCAGGGTGTCGTGCACCCGTTCTCCGACCGGGAAGAGCTGGCCGCCGCCATCCGCAGACGTCTGGAGACAGTGTGATCGTGCTCAGCCTGGCCGAGATCGCCGCCATCGTCGGCGGGCGGCTGCATCGGACCGACGGGACCGCCGAGGTCACCGGAAGCGTCGAATTCGACACCCGTGAGGTCACCCCCGGAGGTTTGTTCATCGCGCTGCCCGGCGCGAAGGTCGACGGCCACGACTTCGCCGCGCGGGCGGTCGAGTCGGGCGCCGTCGCGGTGCTCGCGGCCCGCGAGGTCGACGCACCGGCCGTGATCGTGCCGCCGCTGGCGGCCGGCGAGGGGCACGAGCGGGCGTTCGCGCTGGTCTCGGACAAGGACGGGGCGGGTGCCGCGGTGCTGGCCGCGCTCGCCAAACTCGCCCGGCACGTGATCCAGAAGCTCGCGGGTGACCATCTGACCGTCGTCGGGGTGACCGGTTCGGCGGGCAAGACCTCCACCAAGGACATCATCGCCCAGCTGCTGGAGCCGCTCGGCCCGACGGTGGCGCCGCCGGGCTCGTTCAACAACGAGCTGGGCCACCCCTGGACGGCGCTGCGGGCCGACGACTCGACGCGGCAGCTCGTGCTGGAGCTCTCCGCCCGCGGGCCCGGCCACATCGCCGAACTGGCGGCCATCGCGCCGCCGCGGATCGGGGTCGTGCTCAACGTCGGCACCGCGCACGTCGGCGAGTTCGGCTCGCGCGAGGGCATCGCCAAGGGCAAGGGCGAACTCGTGGAGGCACTGCCGAGCGCCGAGGACGGCGGTGTCGCGGTCCTGAACCTCGACGACCCGTACGTCGCGGCCATGGCGAGCCGGACGAAGGCCCGGGTCGTGTTCGTCGGCGAGAGCGAGTCCGCGCAGGTCCGCGCCGTGGACATCACCCTCGACGACGAGGCGCGCGCGTCGTTCCGCCTGGTCACCCCGGACGGCGAGGCGCCGGTGAAGCTGCCGCTCTACGGCGAGCACCAGGTCGGCAACGCGCTCAGCGCGGCCGCTGTGGCCCTGGAGATGGGCTCGACGGTCGAGGAGGTCGCGGCCCGCCTGTCGAGCCTGGAGCGGCGCTCCGAGCGCCGTATGGAGGTCACCACCCGCGCCGACGGCGTCACGGTCCTCAACGACTCCTTCAACGCCAGCCCCGAGTCGATGCGGGCCGCGCTCAAGGCGCTCGCGTCGATGAGCGCGAACCGCCGCTCCTGGGCCGTGCTCGGCGTGATGGGCGACCTCGGCGAGAACTCGGTCGCCGCGCACGACGGCATCGGCAGGCTCGTCGTCCGGCTCAACATCGACAAGCTCGTGGTCATCGGCCAGGCCGCCGCGGCCACGCATCAGGGCGCCCAGCACGAGGGTTCCTGGGGCGAGGAGTCGGTACTGGTACCCGACGTCGAGGCCGCCATCGCCCTGCTGCATGATCAGCTCCGCGCGGGAGACGTGGTGCTGGTGAAGGCGTCCAAGGCCGCCGCCCTGTGGCGGGTGGCCGACGCCGTGCTCGCCGCTCCCGCAACCGAATCCCCTGTAGTAGCCCCTTCCCCCTCTCACGAACGCTCGAACGGTGGTGACGCGTGATCAGCATCCTGATCGCGGCCGCGGCGGGCCTGCTGGTCTCCATCCTCCTCACTCCCTATCTGATCCGGGTGTTCTCCCGGCAGGGCTTCGGCCAGGAGATCCGGGAGGAAGGACCGCAGGGACACAAATCCAAACGCGGTACCCCGACGATGGGTGGTGTCGCGATCATCGTCGCGATGGTCGTCGGGTATTTCGTGGCGCATCTGATCAGCGCGCTCAGCGGCGGCAACGGCACCGGCGGCCCGTCCGCCTCGGGGCTGCTGGTCCTCCTGCTGGCCGTCGGCCTCGGGCTCGTCGGGTTCCTCGACGACTTCATCAAGATCCGCAAACAGCGCAACCTCGGGCTGAACAAGACCGCGAAACTGGTCGGCCAGCTCGTGGTCACGATCGCCTTCGCGATCCTGGCGCTGCAGTTCGCCGACGAGCGCGGGCTCACCCCGGCGTCGGAAAGCCTGTCCTACGTGCGGGACCTCGCGCTGATCACCTTCCCGTCGGTGTTCTTCGTGATCTTCTGCTACATCGTCATCTCGGGCTGGTCGAACGCGGTGAACTTCACCGACGGCCTCGACGGTCTCGCCGGCGGTACCGCGGCGATGGTGCTGGCGACCTACGTCGTCATCGCCTTCTGGCAGACCCGCCTCTCGTGCGCGGTCACCCCGCAGGCCGCCTGCTACGACGTCCGTGACCCGCTGGACCTGGCGGTGGTCGCCGCCGCGGCCACCGGCGCCTGTGTCGGCTTCCTGTGGTGGAACGCCGCACCGGCGAAGATCTTCATGGGCGACACCGGTTCGCTGGCCCTCGGTGGCCTCGTCGCCGGACTGTCGATGACCACCCGCACCGAACTGCTCGCCATCGTCATCGGCGGTCTGTTCATGGTCGAGATGATCTCGGTGGTCGCGCAGATCGCCGTGTTCCGCACGACCAGGCGACGGCTGTTCCGGATGGCCCCGTTCCATCACCACTTCGAGCTCGCGGGCTGGGCCGAAACCACCGTCATCATCCGGTTCTGGCTGCTTTCGGCCATCTGCTGCATGTTCGGTCTCGGCCTGTTCTACAGCGAACAGCTCGGTCTCGGGGGTTAAGCGGTGGAGCTGGCCGGGCGTCACGTCCTCGTCGCCGGAGCCGGGGTCACCGGCAAGTCGATCGTCCCCGTCCTGGCGGAGCTGGGCGCGCGGATCACCGTCACCGACGGCAACGCCGAACGGCTGGCGGAGCTCGAAGGGCTCGGCGCCGAGCTGGTGCCGGGCCTGACCGAGCCGCCCGGAGACGTCGAGCTGGTCGTCACCAGCCCCGGCTGGAAGCCGACGTCGCCGTTGCTGGTGGCGGCGGCCGAAGCCGGTGTCGAAGTGATCGGCGACGTCGAGCTGGCGTGGCGCGTCGGGCAGCTGCGCGACAAGCCGCCGGTGTGGCTCGCGATCACCGGCACCAACGGCAAGACCACCACGGTCGGGATGCTGGAGTCGATCCTGCGTACCGCCGGGGTCGACGCCGTGGCCTGCGGGAACGTCGGTTTCGCGGTGCTCGACGCGGTGCGTGCGGGACACGAGGTGCTGGCCGTGGAGCTGTCGAGCTTCCAGCTGCACTGGTCGTCGACGCTGGCCCCGCTCGCGTCGGTGGTGCTGAACCTGGCCGAGGACCACCTCGACTGGCACGGCTCGATGGAGGAGTACGCGGCCGCGAAGGGCCGGGTCCACACCCACTCCCGGAACGTCGTGCACAACCTCCACGAGGAGTGGTCCGCCCGGCTCGCCGACGAACACGCGCCCGCCGACGCCCGCCGCGTCGCGTTCGGCATGGACACCCCGCGGCCCGGCGAACTCGGGATCGTGGAAGACCTGCTGGTCGACCGCGCCTTCGTGGCCGATCCGGCGACCAGCGCCGACGAACTCGGCACGCTGGCCGACGTGCGTCCCGCCGGTCCGCACAACGTCTCCAACGCGCTCGCCGCGGCGGCGCTGGCCCGCGCGTACGGCGTCACCGGCGAGGACGTCGCCAAGGGTCTGCGCGAGTACCGGCCCGCCCCGCACCGGGCCGAGGAGATCGGCGAGATCGACGGCGTCCGCTACATCAACGACTCCAAGGCGACCAACCCGCACGCGGCGAGCGGTTCGCTGCGCGCGCATCTGAACGTCGTCTGGATCGCCGGTGGCCAGCTCAAGGGCGCTTCCGTGGACGAACTCGTCGGCTCGATCGCCGGAAGGCTGCGCGGAGTCGTGCTGTTCGGCGTGGATTCACCCGTGATCGCCGCCGCTGTCGCGCGACACGCGCCGGATGTCCCGGTGAACAGCCTCCCTTCGGGTGACGATGACACCATGACTGCGGCGGTGAAGGCGGCCCGCGCCCTGGCGCGCCCTGGAGATGTGGTGCTGCTGGCCCCCGCCGCGGCGTCGTTGGACATGTACTCGAGCTATGGCGCACGCGGCGACGCGTTCGCGAGCGCGGTCCGTGTCCTGCGCGACGGTGCGGGGGAGACCAGTGACGGCGGTTGAGGAAAGAAAGCGCGAGCCCGCGCAGCGCAAGCGCCGTGAACGCAAGGAAAGCCCGTTCGTCGCCTTCCGCACCGCGCTGACGGCCTGGCTTTCGCGGCCGCTCGCTTCGTTCCACCTGGTCCTGGCGCTCACCGGCGTGCTGACCGTGATCGGCATCGTGATGGTGCTGTCCGCGTCCTCGGTCGCCTCGTACAACCCCAAGACCGGCACCGGCGTGTACGCCCAGTTCAGCAAGCACCTCATGTTCGTCGCGATCGGCGCCGTGGTGTTCTGGATCGGGCTGCGGGTGCCGCTGGAACGCGTCCGGCGGCTGTCTGCGACGGCGACGGTGGTGTGCCTCGGGCTGCTCGTGCTGGTGCTGACCCCGCTCGGGTCCACGGTCAACGGCTCGCAGGGCTGGTTCCGGCTCGGGGGGTTCGCCTTCCAGCCGGTCGAGGCGGCGAAGGTCGCGCTGGCCTTCTGGGGCGCGCACATCCTGGTGATCAAGTACAACATCATCAACCAGTGGCGGCATCTGCTCGTCCCGGTCGTGCCGATCGCGCTGCTGATGTTCGCGCTGGTCATGATGCAGCCCGACCTCGGCGGCACGATCACCCTCGCGGTGGTGCTGATGGCCCTGCTGTGGTTCGCGGGCGCGCCGAAACGGTTGTTCGGGGTCATCCTCGCGGGTGGCCTGGCCGGGATCCTGGTGCTGGCGATCATCGCGCCGTACCGGCTGGCGCGGGTCATGTCGTTCGTCTCCGGCGACCCGGACACCAGCGCGGACGGTTTCCAGGCCAACCAGGCGAAACTCGCGCTCGCCGACGGCGGGTTCCTCGGCAAAGGCCTCGGCCAGGGCCAGTCCAACTGGGGCTACCTGCCCAACGTTCAGAACGACTTCATCTTCGCCCTGATCGGCGAGGAACTCGGCTTCATCGGCTGCGCGGTGGTGCTCGGGCTGTTCGCCGGGGTCGCCGTCGTCGGCCTGCGGATCGCCACCCGCAACCTCGACCCGTGGATCCGCATCGTGTCCGGCACGCTGACCGTCTTCCTGGTCGCGCAGGCCGGCATCAACATCGGCTACGTCGTCGGCCTGCTGCCGGTCACCGGGGTCACGCTGCCGTTGATCTCCTACGGCGGGACGTCGCTGGTGATCACCATGCTCATCATGGGGATCCTGGCCAACGCCGCCCGGCACGAACCGGAGGCGGTGGCCGCACTGCGCTCGCAGGGGCCAGGTAAATTCGGACGCCTGCTGAGGCTTCCCGCGCCCGAGCCGTACCGCCCGCCAGCCAAGCGCAAGGGCGGCGCGGCCAGGGGAGGCGCCGCCAAGGCGGCGAGGCCCGCGCCGAGGACGGCGAGGCCTTCGCCCGCACAGGAGCGGCGCCGTTCGGTACGGGAGCCCGGCAGGAGGACGGCCGCGCGAACGGCGGTGAACCGCGGTACCGCGAAACGGGGTACCGCAAACCGGAGAGGTCATAGGTGAACAACCCCGTCAGAGGTGGCGCTTCAGGCGAGATCGCCGGCAAAGCGCCGGTGGTCGTGGTCGCCGGCGGTGGTACCGCAGGGCATATCGAACCAGCACTCGCCCTCGCCGACGCGGTGATGCGCCTGCGCCCCGACGCGAAGGTCATCGCGCTCGGGACCGAGCGCGGGCTGGAGAACAAGCTCGTCCCGGCGCGGGGCTACCCGCTGGAGCTGATCCCGCCGGTGCCGATGCCCCGCAAACCGACACCCGAACTGCTGAAGATGCCGCTGAAGGTCCGCGACGCGGTCAAGCGCACCCGCGAGGTCCTGGACCGGGTCGGCGCGGACGTCGTCGTCGGCTTCGGCGGGTACGTCGCGCTCCCGGCGTACCTCGCCGCGCGCGGCCGCACGCCGATCGTGGTGCACGAGGCCAACGAGAAACCGGGCCTGGCGAACAAGGTCGGCGCGCGGTTCGCCGTCCGCGTCGCCGTCGCCGTCCCGGGGACGCCGCTGGCGAAGGCCGAGGTCATCGGCATCCCGCTGCGCCGCTCCATCACGTCGCTCGACAGGGCCGCGCTGCGCGCCGAAGCCCGCGAGTTCTTCGGGCTCGACCCCGACGCCCCGACCCTGCTGGTCTTCGGCGGTTCGCAGGGCGCGGTGTCGATCAACGGCGCCGTCTCCGGCGCGGCCAAGGAGTTCGCGGACGCCGGCGTCGGTGTCCTGCACGCCCACGGGCCGAAGAACACGCTGGTCGTCCAGGAGTTCCCCGGACGGCCCGCGTACGTCCCGGTGCCGTACCTGGAGCGTATGGACCTCGCGTACGCCGCCGCCGACGCGGTGCTGTGCCGCTCCGGCGCGATGACCGTCGCCGAGGTGTCCGCGGTCGGCCTGCCCGCGGTGTTCGTCCCGCTGCCCTACGGCAACGGCGAACAGGCGGTCAACGCCCGGCCCGCGGTCGACGCCGGTGCCGGACTGATGGTCGACGACGCCGACCTCACCCCCGCCAAGGTCGCGGAGCTGGTGATCCCGCTGGTGTCCGACGCCGACCGGATCGCGAAGATGAGCGCGGCCGCGGTCGGCCTCGGTCACCGTGAGGCCGACGAGACCCTTGCCAAGATCGTGCTGGAGGCCGCAGGTGCCTGATCAACTCCCCGACACGCTCACGCGTGCCCACCTGATCGGGATCGGCGGTGCCGGGATGAGCGGCATCGCCCGTATCCTGCTGGCCCGCGGTGTCCAGGTGTCCGGCTCCGACGCCAAGGAGTCGCGCGCGTTCCTTTCGCTGCGCGCCCAGGGCGCCGAGATCGCCGTCGGCCAGCGCGCCGAGAACCTCGACGCGTTCCCCGAAGGCCCGTCCTCGGTGATCGTGTCGACCGCGATCAAGGACGACAACCCGGAACTGGTGGCCGCGCGGGAACGCGGGATCACCGTGCTGCACCGCGCGCAGGCGCTGGCCGGGCTGATGGAGGGACACCGCGTCGCCTGCATCGCCGGGACGCACGGCAAGACGTCGACGACGTCGATGCTGACCGTCGCGCTGCAGCAGTGCCGTCTCGACCCTTCGTTCGCCATCGGCGGCGACCTCAACGAGTCGGGCGCGAACGCGCACCACGGCGAGGGCGGGGTCTTCGTCGCCGAGGCCGACGAGAGCGACGGATCGTTCCTGGCGTACTCGCCGTCGGTCGCCGTGGTGACCAACGTCGAGCCGGACCACCTGGACCACCACGGCACGGCCGAGGCGTACGTCTCGGTGTTCGCCGACTTCCTCGGCCGGATCGTGCCGGGCGGGCTGCTCATCGTCTGCGGTGACGACGAGGGTGCCGGGAAGCTGGGCGCACTGGCCGCGGAGCGGGGCATCCGCGTCCGCCGCTACGGGCGGTCGGTCACCGGCGCGGACGACGCGAAGGTGCTCGACTACGCCCCCGCGCCGGACGGCGGCGTCGTCCGGATCTCGTTGCGGGGCGAGGAGATCGTCCTCCGGGTCGCGGTGCCGGGTGAGCACATGGCGCTGAACGCGATCGCCGCGCTGCTGGCCGGGATCGAGCTCGGCGCGCCGATCGAAGGACTGGCCGAAGGGCTGGCCGCGTTCGGCGGCGTCCGGCGGCGGTTCGAGTTCAAGGGCCGCGCGGGCGACGTCCGCGTGTACGACGACTACGCGCACCACCCGACCGAGGTCGACGCGCAGCTGCGCGCGGTGCGGACGGCCGCGGGCCAGGGCCGGGTCGTCGTGGTCTTCCAGCCGCATCTGTACTCGCGCACGAAGGCGTTCTCGAAGGAGTTCGCGGCCGCGTTGTCGCTGGCCGACGAGGTCGTCGTGCTGGACGTCTTCGGGGCGCGCGAGAAGCCGGAACCCGGGGTGAGCGGCGCGCTCATCGCCGACCAGATCTCCGGTGTCCCCGTGCACTACCAGCCCGCGTTCGACGTCGCGGCGAAGCTCGCGGCGGATCTGGTCGAACCCGGCGACCTGCTGGTGACCATGGGCGCCGGCGACGTCACGCAGCTCGGCCCGGAGATCCTGGCCGAACTGGACCGGCGGGCGGAGTAGTCATGACACAGACCGGGGAACGGCGCCGCCCGGCCGAACCCGGTCGGCGTCCGCGCTCCGAACGGGTCAAGCGGACCCCACGGGCCGAACGGACTCAACGGCTGAAGCAGCGGCGCGGCAGGCGGTCGGCGGACGACCGCCGCCGTTCCGCCCGGCCGACCCGGCACAAGGAGCTGCGGCGGCGCTGGGTCGCGCTGCTTTCGGTGCTGACCGCCGTCGCCCTCGTCTACCTGCTGTGGTTCAGCTCGATGCTGGGGGTGCAGCAGGTCGACGTCGTCGGAGCGAGCTCCGTGCCCGCGGACCAGATCCGCGCCGCGGCTGCGGTGCCGGACCAGAAGCCGATGCTGCGCCTGGACACCGACGAGATCCGCGACAAGGTGGCGCAGATGCCCGGTATCGCGACCGTCGACGTCTCCCGGTCGTGGCCGAGCACCCTCGAGATCACCGTGACCGAACGGACCGCGATCGCGTTCTTCGACAGCGGGCCCGGCGGCGACGGCGTGCACCTCGTCGACGGCGGGGGAGTGGTGTTCAAGACCGTCAAGGAACGGCCCGCCGGGCTGCCCGAGCTCAAACTTCCGCTGGTCTCGGCCGACGATCCGGTGACCCGCGCGGTGACCGGTGTCCTCGGCGTGATCCCGCAGCAGTTGCTCAAGCAGGTCACCACCGCGACGGCGAAGACCCCCGGCAGCGTCGAGTTCGCGCTGGCCGACGGGAAGACCGTGCGGTGGGGGACCTCGGCCGACACCGAACGCAAGGCGAAGGTCCTGGCCGCGCTGCTCACCCGCGAGGGCAAGGTCTTCGACGTGTCGGCCCCCGACCTGCCCACCGTCTCCTGACGCGTTTCGTCCTCCGGATGCGGTGCCCCCGACGTGGCACTGGGGCTCGTGAGTGGTAAGTAGCGTTAGAACGCTACTTACCACTCACGACCCCAGCGAGAAACACCTGAATCGGGCACGAACACTCGAGCCTGCAATTCGTCCTCTGGATGCGGTAGTTCGTATCGCCGACTACCGCATCCAGAGGACGAAACGCGGGGCGTTCAGCGGGTGACGAGGGCTTCGATGCCGTCCAGCATCCGTTCCAGGCCGAACGCGAAGGTCTCGTCGGCGGCTTCGCAGGTGTCCGCGTCGTAGCCGCCGCTCTCCCAGATCCGCGTCATCGCCGGATGCCGCGTCACGTCGAAGTACTTCTCCCAGAACACCGACCGCTGCCCCCACCAGGCGTCCGTCGACTCCCCGGTCTCCTGCTCGACCTGCGCCGTCTCGGCGAAAAGCGTCGCGTTGGCCTGCACGTAGATCTCGATGCTGTTCGCGGCCGCGGCCGCCTTGCGCGGTTCCAGCCCGATGTTCGACACCGCCGCGATCACGTACTCCTGGCCCGCCATCAGCCCGGGGCCGAGCACCGGCCGCACCATGGACGTCGAACGCAGCCACGGATGCGCCCGGAACACGGCCAGCGTGCGCTCGGCGTAGAGCCGCACCTGCTCGCGCCAGCCGTCCGGCCGCGGATCGCCGGGGCCGGGGAGGTTCCGTTCGGCGAGCACGAAGTCGACCATGAGATCGAGCAGTTCCGTCTTGCCGGGGACGTAGGTGTAGAGCGTCATCGTGCCGGCGCCGAGTTCCTTGGCGATCTGGCTCATCGACACGGTCGCCTCGCCCACGCGGTCGGCGAGCGCGACGGCGGTGGCGATCACCTGGTCGAGGGTCAGTTTGGGCTTTCGTCCCCTGGTCGGCTGCCGGGCTTCGCCGCGGTCACGCCACAACAGATCGAGGCTGCGCTCGAAGTCCATCCACACTCCACTCGGCCGTGAAGCTGGATTCTACATTCTCGTATGAGGTACGGTTAATCTGATCCGTAGGGCGTACGAAAAGGAGTGGGGAATCGTGACGATCCTGGTGACCGGTGCGACCGGAAGCGTCGGCAGGCTGCTCGTCGACGAACTGGTGGAGGCCGGCGCGCCGGTGCGGGCGCTGACCGTCAACCCGGCGAAGGCGGCGCTGCCCGAGCAGGTGGAGGTCGCCAAGGGCTACCTGGGCAAACCGGAGACGCTGCCGGAAGCCCTCGAAGGCATCGAGACCGTGTACTTGGCGCCGCTCGCGGCGAAGGTGGACGACTTCGTGAAGCTGGCGAAGGAGGCCGGGGTGCGCCGCGTGGTGGCGCTGTCGGGCAGCAACGCCGACGACCCGGTGGAGAACTCGAGCGGCGTGGACTACGCGATCATCGAGAAGGCCGTCCGGGAGGCGGAGTTCGACTGGACGTTCCTGCGGCCGGGCGCGTTCATGAACAACACCCTCGGCTGGGCGGAGACGATCAAGGCCGAGCGGGTGGTCCGCGAGGCCTACCCCGAGTCGCGGATGACGCCGATCGACCTCGCGGACATCGCCGCCGTCGCGGCCCACGTCATCCTGACCGAGGGGCACGTCGGCAAGAAGCACACGCTGAGCGGGCCGACGGCGATCAGCCAGCGCGAACAGGTCGCCGCCATCTCGGCCGCGCTCGGCGAAGAGGTGGTCTTCCAGGAACTCACCAGGGAAGAGGCGAACAAGCAGTGGGCCGCCGCCGGGGTCCCGGCCGAGATCGCCGAGTGGCTGCTCGACGGTTTCGCGTACTTCACCGAGAACCCCGACAAGCCGACCGGCGTCGTCCAGGAACTCACCGGGCGGCCCGGTGTCACCTACGCGGAGTGGGCGGTGGCGAACGTCGAAGCGTTCCGCTGAGCAGGACGGTTGGAGCCAAAGTTGTCTTAGGTACCTACGGTCGGGTGGTTTCGCGTGACCGGTGGGACGCCATACGTGCACGCCCCACTCTGTGGCGGCGTTCCTTGCTCGCCGTGGTTGTGCTGGGTGCCGAACCTGACCGGAGGGGGGTTGCGAAAGCCACTTTCGCAACCTTCAACGTTGCGAAAGCCACTTTCGCAACGTCGGCTGTGGCAGGGCCCGGTACCACCCCTGGCGATCATGTCGCGAAAGCCACTTTCGAGACGTCTGATGTCCCGAAAGTGGCTTTCGCGACACGCCTCCACAACCTCCACGGACCCGTGAGCCTAAGCCGGTAGGTAGCCGAGCCACCCTTGGTTAAGCCGTCCCGGCCCCTCAGCGGGCCCGGCGGGGGAGGCGGGTCGGCAGCGGGGCGCCCCGCGGCTGGTCCGAAGCGGGGGGGCGGGGACGATGGCTGGGGCAGCGGGGGCGGGGCCTGCGATTCGCGCGGCCAGGCCGGGGTGATCATCGCCTGGGCCCCGACCCGGCGGACGGGCAGCCCGTGCGACTTCTGGGCGGGCAGGCCGGGCCAGATCTCGCCCGCCTCCTTGGCGGCGTCGCGGATGGCGGTGCCGTCGAGCGAGGTGCGCGACTCCTCGATGTCGCGGTCGAGCCACTGGACGATGAACTCCAGCGGCCCGTCGGGCGGCAGCGGCCACAGGAAGATCTCGTGGTCGACGTGGAACGCCGAACCGCCCAGCCCCTGCGCGCGCAGCACCGGCTGATCCGGTTTGGTGGCCGACGGCACGGAGATGGTCTCCGAACTGGCCCGCCTGCCGTCGGGGAACAGCACCCCGACCAGCAGCGCGTTGTAGTCCGGGACCCGGCGGTGGTCGATCAGGCCTTCGCCGGGTTCGTCGAGCAGGAGATCCCGCGAGTACACCGACAGCTGGAAGGACACCGACTCCGGCCAGACCTCGATGCCACGCAGCGCCACGATGGTCCGTTCGGCGCGGCCCAGCGGCATCGACCAGGGCAGGATCGCCGGGACGATGTACTCGTGCGGCGTCTCCACCCAGGGGCGGCCGTTGTAGCCGAACAGCTCCTGTTCCGGCACCGGGAACAGGGGGCGGCTGCGCGGACCGTCCGTGAAGAAGCTCATCGTGGCGCGGCGGAACGCGGGGTGAAGCTGTCCGACCTGCCGTTCACGCCGTCGACTACCACCATGCGCTCACGGTAGCCGATGACCATGCCGGTACTGAACGGTTTCAAAGCACCTTTCGCGTCACCCGAAGCCCTTGATCTTCACCTTCGTGCCCTTCGGCACCTTGGTGCCCGGCTGCGGATCCTGCTCCAGGACGAAGTCGAAACCACCGTTTCCGCCGCCGTGACCGTTCCCGTTTCCGCGACCCTGACGGTCCGGCTCCAGACCCGCCTGTTTCAGGATCTGGGTCGCCTCCTCCATCCGCTTGAAGGTCACGTTCGGTACTTCGACGGCGTTCGAAACGAACACGCCGATCCGGCGGTTGCTCGCCTTGCCGCCGCCCTTCGGGTCGGTGCGGATCACCTGACCGGCGGCGAACTGGTCGGAGAACTCCTCGCCGGCCTGGAACGGCTGGAAGCCCGCCTGCTGCAGGATCTGGAACGCGGCGTCCTTGCTCTGGCCCGTGACGTCCGGGACCGGCGGCAGCGGCTCGGGGCCCTTGGACAGGATGATCGTGACCTGCCCGCCGATGTTCAGCTGCGAACCGGGGCCCGGGTCGACGCGGACCACCTTGTTCTTGGCGACGTCGCTGTACTCCTGCTCGCCCTGGACCGGCGTCAGCTGCGCGGCCTTGATCGCCGTCTCCGCGTCCTGCTGGCTCGTCCCGGCCTGGATGTCCGGCACGATCGGACGGCCCTTCGACAGCACGACGTTGACCGTGGCGCCCGGCGCGAGCGACGTGCCCTCCGCGGGGTCGGAGCGGATCACCGTGTGCTGGGCGGCGGTGTCGCTGTACTCCTCGGTGTAGGCCGGGGTCAGCTTCGCCGACCGGAGCGCGTCACCGGCGGCGGCCTGGTTCATCCCGGTCAGCTTCGGCACCGACGACGACGTCGGGCCGGAGTCGTTGAGGATGAAGGCGAACGCGCCGATCAGGCCGCCGAGCACCAGTACCGCGGCCGCGATCATCAGGTAGAGCCGCTTGCGCGACCCCGGCTGTTCGTCGTCCGCGGCCGGCTTGGGCCGTGGGGGAGGCGTGCGGGGCGGCTGCGCGGCCGGGATCTGCGGCTCGCGGTGCAGCGCCTGCGTTCCGCGCGGCCCGGTGACCGGAAGGGTCGCCTCGGCGATCGGGGGCAGCACTGTCGTCGCGGCCACGGCCGGAGCCACCGCGGGGACGGCGGGGATACCGGGGGTGGTGCGCTCGGCGTCGGTCTCGCGGTCGGCGTCGGCGGGCAGCGGGACGGGCACCGGGACCGCCGGGACGCCGAGGACGGTGCGCAGATGGTTCAGCTCGGCGAGGAACGCCGCGGCGTCGGCCGGTCGCTGCTCGGGGTCGCGGCGCGTGGCGCGCAGGATCAGCTCGTCCAGCTGCGGCGGGATACCCGGCCGCAGCTCGCTCGGGCGCGGGACGTCGTCGTTGACGTGCCGGTACGCCACCGAGAGCGCGGTGTCGCCGGTGTACGGCGGGCGTCCGGTGAGCATTTCGTAGAGCAGGATCCCGGCCGAGTAGACGTCGCCGCGCGAGGTGGTCGCGCCGGTCGCGACCTGCTCGGGCGAGACGTAGGCGACGGTGCCGAGGATGACGCTCGAACTCGTGGTGCCCGCGCTCGCGACCGCGCGGACCAGCCCGAAGTCGCCCACCTTGACCACGCCGCCCGACAGCGCGGTCCCCCCGCGGCCGATGAGGACGTTCTCCGGTTTGACGTCGCGATGCACCAGACCGGCGGCGTGCGCGGCGGCCAGCGCGGAGAGGACCGGTTCGGTGATGCTCAGCGCGAGCGCGACGTCGAGCGGACCGCGTTCGGCGAGCAGTTCGCGCAGGGTGCCGCCGTCGACGAGCTCCATCACCAGGAACGCGCGGCCGGACTCCTCGCCGCCGGGGGTGTCGAAGCCCTGGTCGTGCACCGCCACCACGTGCGGGTGGTGCAGCCGGGCCGCCGAACGGGCTTCCCGTTCGAAGCGTTCGACGAAGGACCTGTCGTCGGCGAACCGCGGGTCCATGATCTTGATGGCGACCTGGCGGTCCAGGCGGGTGTCGACGCCGCGGTACACCGACGACATCCCACCGCGTGCGAGCAGCTTGTCCACCCGGTAGCGGCCCTCGAGCAGAGTGCCCACCAGCGTGGGGTCCGTGCGTGTCACGGCTATGGATCGTACGGAAGTACCCATGTTCTGGTGTACGGGACCTGGGTCGCCGGGGATCACGATTCTCGACATTTCGTCGAATCGGCGGTATCCGTGACCATGCGGGCACTGTCCGTCATGGCTCGTGGCCGTCACCCATGCGCACTAACGGAGGGGGAGACGGAATGTGGCACAGTGTCACCTGTGAGTGGTATTCCCGTCGCCGACGACGTTCTCGATGCCGATGTGGCCGTTCTCCCTCTTCCGGAGGTCGCGACCGCGTTGGGCGTTTCGGCCAACAAGGTCCGCCAGATGCTGCGCGACGGCCACCTGATCGCCGTCCGGCGCAAGGGTGAGTTGTACGTCCCGGTCGCGTTCCTGGTGAAGGACGGCGTGGTCAAGGGCCTGGCGGGCACCATCACCGTGCTCGCGGACTCCGGGTTCAGCCGGACGGAGATGCTGCGCTGGCTCTTCGCCGAGGACGAGACCCTGCCCGGGACCACCCCGGTCAACGCGCTCCGCACCAGCCACGGCACCGAGGTCAAGCGGCGCGCGCAGGCGATGGCGTTCTAGTCCGCCCGGACGTTCCGACCAGTACATACGTCGCAGCCGCGAGGAGCTGGAATCCCGCCGCGGCACCCAGCGCGGCGGTTACGGAGAGTGCGCTCAACGGTCCTGCGACCGCGGCTCCGACCGCGAGGCCGGTGATCTTCACGCTCGCCGCCGTCGTGAAAACCTGAGCCCGCACCGCCGCGGGCGCCTCGCGATGCCGGATGGCGAACAGCGCCGAAAGCTGGGGTCCTTCCGCGAATCCGGCGAGTACGGCGGCGGCCAGCAGGAGCATCATGCCGTGGCCTGCCGCCGCGAGCAGGAAGCTCGCGCCCAGCAGGAGGGTGCTGGCGAACACGGTGCGATCCGGCGGCGGTGGTTTGCGGGCCAACACGGCGTTCGCGACCAGGGACGCGGCGGCCAGCACGGTGAGCAGGAGCGCGCCGAACCCCGGATTCCCCAGTCGCTGGGCGCCGAGCAGCGGATAGCAGACCACGGCGATCCCGATGCCGACGAAGGACACGGTGGACGTCGCGGTGGCCCGCAGCAGCGCGCGGTTGCGGAAGAGGACCGCGAACCCGTCGGCGAGCTGACGGCGGATCGGTCTCGTGGGCTTCGCCTCGGTGGCGGGCAGCGACCATGCGGCGGGGAACGCGGCCGCGACCAGCGTGATCGCGAGCGCCACGGCGGCCGGGGCGCCGGCGTACGCGGCGACGAGCCCGGCGAGTCCCGGCCCGGCGAGGCTCGCGGCGGTGAACGTCATCGCGTCCAGCGTGCTCGCCCGCTCCAGCGGTGTCCCGCCGCGGACCTGCGGCAGCTGCGCCGTCCAGCCGCCCGCCAACGCGGGGTTGAGCAGCCCCGCCGCGACGGCCACCACGATCGCCGCGGGGAGTTCGACCAACGCGAGTACCGCGCCGAGCCCGCCCGCGTACGCGAGCAGCGCCCACGCCAGCAGCCGTCCCGGCCGGGGACTGCGGTCGAGCAGGGCGCCGAGCAGCGGCCCGCCCGCCGCCGCGGAGATCGTCAGGCCCGCGAGCAGCGCGGACCCGGTCGCGGCCGAGCCGTCGACGCTCAGTCCCAGCAGGAGCAACGCAGGCCCGGACAGTTCGTCGCCGGTCCTGGCGACCGTCGCCCCGGTCAGGTAGACGGCGAGCCTGTAACGGCTTCTCATGGATGAGACGTTACAGTGAGGGATGACTTCAGCGCAGCGGGATTTCCTGCCCGGCCGGTCGGCACGGGCGGCGGCGCAGCGGGCGGTGGATCTGATGGTCGTGCTGCTGGCGCCGGATCCGTCGGCTTCCTCGGTTCGTTCCGTCTTGGAAGCGCACGGCGAAACGTCGGTCGAGTTGGCGCCGTCGGACGTCGCGTCGTTGCGGGAGGCGGCCGAGGAACTGCGGGAGGTGTTCGCGGCGCGGGATGCCGCGGAGGCGGCCGGCGTGCTCAACCGGCTGCTGGCCCGGTACGCGCATCCGCCGCGGCTGACCGATCACGCGGACGGGTTCGGCTGGCATCTCCACGTGGACGCCGACGACGACGGGCCGTGGGGCGCGTGGCTGGTGACGTCGTCCGCGCTGGCGCTGGCCGTGCTGCTGTCGGACCGTCAGGCGCCGCCGGGCGGGCTGTGTGCCGCTTCGGGCTGTGGGAAGCCCTTCGCGCACTTGGGTGGCGGGAGCCCGCGGCGGTACTGCTCGGCGCGGTGCGCTACCCGGGAGCGGGTGGCGGCTCACCGGCGCGATCGGTCCCGAACGCCATGAAAGGTCCTTTCCTTGCAAAATTTGCAAGGAAAGGACCTTTCATGGCGCGTGAAGGAGCGGGTCAGGACTGCTGCTTGTCCCGCCACTCGATCCAGGACCGCAGCTTGTCGAGGTTGTAGTCGGGTCCGCCGGTCGCCACGGTGAACAGCGAGACACCCAGGTCCAGCAGCTTGGGGCCGAGTTCCTCGGGCTCACCGTCGACGGCGACCGAACGCTCGATCTCCTTCGGGTCGCGCCCGACGTCGGCGCAGTGCTGGTCGAGGATCTTGACCTTGCGCTCCACCACCTCCGGGTCGCCGAAGCCGTGCCAGATGTCGGCGTGCTTCGCGACCAGGCGAAGCGTCTTCTTCTCGCCGCCACCGCCGATCAGCACCGGGATCTTGCGGGTCGGCGCCGGGTTCAGCTTGCCGAACCGGCTCTCGATGCGGGGGAGGGCCTCGGCCAGGTCGTCGAGCCGCCCGCCCGCGGTGCCGAACTCGTAGCCGTACTCGTCGTAGTCCTTTTCGAACCAGCCGGAGCCGATGCCGAGGATCAGCCGTCCGTCGGAGATGTGGTCGACGGTGCGGGCCATGTCGGCGAGCAGTTCGGGGTTGCGGTAGCTGTTGCACGTCACCAGCGCGCCGATCTCGACCCGCGACGTCGACTCCGCCCAAGCGCCCAGCATCGTCCAGCACTCGTAGTGCAGCCCTTCGGGCTCGCCGTAGAGCGGGTAGAAGTGGTCCCAGTTGAAGACGATGTCCACACCGAGCTCTTCGGCCTCCGAAGCCGCCCGGCGGATCGCCTTGTACTCGGCGTGCTGGGGCTGAAGCTGGACGCCGATCCGGATCTTCCTGTTCGAAGCAGAGGTCATGATCGCAGCCTAAGCCTGGAGTTGCTCCACGTGCTCGTCAGCAGCCTCGGCAGCGCGACACCCAGACGGCGGCGGCGGGGCACGACCGCGCGCGTGTTCAACACGTCGTACCCGAGGGCCACGATCTCGTCGAGGATGCCTTCGTAGAGCACGAGCGCGGTCCGCACGCAGTCACGGGATTCCTCGCGCAGCAACGGGATGCCCGCTTCGGCGCGGCGGTACACGGCCCGGTTGCGTGCCACCGCGACGGCGAGCGCGCGCCGCACCCGCCGGTCGGGCAGTCCGCGAGCGCGGGAGAATTCGAGCAGCTCGCGGTCGACGCCGAACGCGGCCAGTTCCTCGGTCGGCAGGTACAGGCGTCCCCGGTCCAGGTCCTCGCCGACGTCGCGCAGGAAATTGGTCAGCTGGAACGCCTCGCCCAGCGCGGCGGCGCCGGGCACGGCTTCCTCGACCGGGACGACGGTGCCGAAGATCGGCAGCATCTGCAGGCCGATCACCTCGGCCGAACCGTGGATGTACTCCCGGAGATCGGCGTAGGTCGCGTATTCGGTGATCTTGAGGTCCATCGCCATGGACCGCAGGAACGCGTCGAACAGGTCGCGGTCGAGGTCGTGGCGCCGCACCGTGTCGGCGAGCGCCGTCAGCACCGGATCGGCGGGTGTGTCACCGTCGAAGACCCGCGCGACCAGGGTGGCGACCTCGTCCAGCGCGACCGCCGGATCGGTGCCGGGCGCGGGATTGTCGACCACCTCGTCCGCCATGCGCGCGAAGCCGTACAGCGCGTGCGCGAACGGCCGCGTCCGCGGCGGCAGCAGCCGGGTCGCGAGGAAGAAGGTGCGGCCGTAGTGCGCGTTGATGCGGCGGCATGCGGTGTACGCGGCCCGCAACGCCGGTTCGGTGATGCCCGCGGCGTCGAGTTCGCTCATCGGCCGGTGACCCTTCCCGCCGCGAGCCTGCCGGAGATCACCACCGGCGGGATGCCGACGCCCGGCGTGGTCCCGCAGCCGGCCAGCACGACGTTGTCCACCGCCCGCATCAGGTTCCCCGGCCGGAACGGGCCGGTCTGGGCGAACGTGTGCGCGAGCGAGAACGGCGTGCCCGCGGTGAGCCCGCGTTCCGCCCAGCCCGCCGGAGTGATCATCTCGTCGACGGAGAAGTCGTCCGCGAAACCGGTGAGGCCGCGTTTTTCCAGCGTGCGCAGGAGTTCCGCGCGATACGCGGGCCCGACCCTGTTCCAGTCGATCTTGCCGCGGACGAGGTTCGGCGCCGGGGCCAGTACCGAGATCACCTGGTCGCCGCCGGGCGCGAGGGCCGGTTCGGTCGCCGTCGGCCTGGTCACCAGCAGCGAAGGATCGCTCATCAGCTTGCCTTCGCGGATGATCTCCGAGAACGTCTTCTCCCAGGCGTGGCCGAAGAAGATGGTGTGGTGGCCCAGAACCGGCCACGTTTTCGGCGCGTGCCCGTGCAGCACGACGGCCGAC
Organism: Amycolatopsis sp. w19; assembly: GCF_051373225.1. NCBI lineage: Bacteria > Bacillati > Actinomycetota > Actinomycetes > Pseudonocardiales > Pseudonocardiaceae > Amycolatopsis > Amycolatopsis sp. w19. The sequence continues at coordinate 105,588 of NZ_JBPQFM010000021.1, forward strand.
GGCGAGTACCGCAGCGGCAGCGGACGCCGGGGGCGGGCACCGAGCAGCCGGTACGCGGTGCCTAGTTCGGTCGCGAGAACCACGGTGTCGCAAGGGATCCGCTCGCCCGTGCGGGTCCGCACCGCGCGCACCCGCGAGGAAACCCTTTCCAGCCAAGCGGCTTCGGTGCCGAAGCGCAGCTCCGCGCCGGCGCGTTCGGCCGCGTTCGCCATCGCCCGCGCGATCTCGCCCATCCCGCCCGACGGGTAGTAGACCCCGCCGACGGTGTCCATGTAGGAGATGACGCCGTACGCGCCGATCGCGCGCGCCGGATCGAGCCCCGCGTAGAGCGCCTGGAAGGAGAACAGCCGGCGCACCCGGTCGTCGCGCAGGAAACCGCCGATCTTCGGGCCGAGCCGTCCGAAACCGCCCAGCGCGGCCAGCTTCGCCAGCTCCGGGCGCACGAGATCGAAGGGCGAATCGAAGTTCGCGCCGATGAAGTGGTCCTTCTGCACCGCGTACAGCTCGGTCAGCCAGCGGCGCAGCCGCCGGTAGCCCTCGGCCTCGGCCGGACCGGCGGCCTCGCGGATCTCGGCCTCCATCGCCGCCGCCTCGGTGTGCACGGCGATCGTGCTGCCGTCGGCGAACCGCGCGCGATACGCGGGGTCGAGCCGGGTCAGCGTGAGGTTGTCCGCCAGGGAATCACCGACGGCGGAGAAGGCTTCGTCGAGCAGTTCCGGCATGGTCAGCACGCTGGCACCGGTGTCGACGGTGTTGCCGCCGAAATCCGCCTGTCCGGCCCGGCCGCCGGGAGACTTGTCCTGCTCCAGCAGGGTCACCCGGCGTCCGGCGCCGAGCAGGTGCAGCGTCGCCGACAGCCCGGCGAGCCCGCCACCGATCACCACCACGTGGTCACTCGGACCGGTGACCGTGCGCATCAGTAGGTCCGCTGGGTCGCCTTGACGACCAGCCCGGTCAGCGCGGCGGGAGCGGGTTCGGCCAGGTGGGCGCGGTCCAGCGCGGCCATCGCGGAGTCGGTGAGCTCGTCGATACGGCGTTCCACCGCGTCGACGGCGCCGACGTCCTGCAACGCCTCACGCACGGTCTCGACGGCGTCTTCGGACAGGTGCGCGTCGCCGATGGCGTCGGAGATGACCTTCGCCGCCGCGTCCTTGCCCTGTTCGGCCGCCCGCTGGAGACCCAGCGCGACCAGCAGCGTCCGCTTGCCCTCACGCAGGTCGTCGCCCGCGGGCTTGCCGGTGACCGACGGGTCGCCGAACACGCCGAGCAGGTCGTCCCGCAGCTGGAACGCCACGCCGACCTCGTCGCCGAACTCGCGCAGCGTCGCGATCAGGGCGTCGTCGGCACCGCCGAGCGCGGCACCGAGGTGCAGCGGGCGCTGGACGGTGTACGCGGCCGTCTTGAGCTTGCAGATGTGCAGCGCCGCCTCGGGGGAGGCGTCGCCGGTGGCCTGGGTGCGGACGTCGAGGTACTGCCCGGCGAGTACTTCGGTGCGCATCGCGCGCCACGCCGGCCGCGCCGCCGCGAGGGCCGCGGGCGGGAGCGGGGCCTCGCCGAACATGTCGTCGGCCCAGGCCAGCGCGAGGTCGCCGACCAGGACGGCGGTCGCGAGCCCGAACGTGCTCGGCGAACCCAGCCAGCCGCTGTCGGCGTGCAGTTTGGCGCCCGCGATGTGCACCGTCGGCGAACCGCGGCGCGAATCGGAGGAGTCGATGAGGTCGTCGTGGATCAGCGCGCACGCCTGGATCAGCTCCAGGCTCGCCACCGCCTGCAGGACACCTTCGACGTCCGGCCCGCTCGGGTCGCCGCCCGCGCCGCGCCAGCCCCACCAGGCGAACGTCGGGCGCAGGCGTTTGCCGCCGCCCAGCACGAATCCGGCCAGCGCGTCGATCCCGGCCCCGACCGTCGGCTCGGTGCGGCGGATTTCGGCACCGGCGCGCTCGAGGAATCCGGCCAGCGCCCGCTCGACGTGGGCGGGCAGATCGGCGTCGTAGGCGGACGTGTCCATGAGCACATCCTCCGGGAAGGACGTCGTCGTGACCCAGTCGGGTGCCTTCGAATGTGGCGGAACTCGCCGCATTCCGTCCTCTGAATGCGGTAGTTGCACGCGCAAGGACCGCATTCAGAGGACTAACTGCGGGTCTTGTCGTAGTGCCGCTTCGCCCGCGCCCGGTTCCCGCAGTCCGACGAACTGCACCAGCGCCGCGACCGGTTGCGCGTGTGGTCGGTGAAGATCCAGCCGCAGCCGGGGCCCTCGCACTCCCGGATCCGTTCCAGCTCCCCGGACCGGAGCAGGTCCTCGGCCGCCAGCGCGAGGAAGTGCGGCAACGCGGTGTCGTCCACCAGCGGCACCTGCCACCGCAGCGGCAGGGACGGCGGGAGTTCGGCGTGCCGGTACGCCGCCAGCAGCGGCTCGCGCAACGCCGTGACGTCCGGCGGATCCGACGTCAGCACGCGATACAGCGTCTCGCGGAAGCCCTTCACCGCCTCCAGGACGGCTTCGGAGATCTCCAGCCGTCCGGTGCCCGCGCCGACCAGGACGACCCACTCGGACAGCCGTTCCGGAGCCGAAAGCCGGTCTTCCCGCCGGGCCGGATCGCGCCGCCAGGAAACGGTGTTGACCAGGTCCAACGGCACGCTCCCGCCGATGCTGTCGTACCCGTCCCAGTGGCCGTCCACGAATCCTCCTAATGGTCAAAACGAGTTTAGCTTGTTAGGGTCGAACCATGACAGAGACGTCGACGCGCCGGCGGAACTATCTGGCCGGCGCCCGTGTCGGGCTCGGACTGGGTGTCGCGACCTTCGTCCTCGGTGTCACCTTCGGCGCGTACAGCCAGACCCTCGGCTGGGGGATCGCCGCCCCCATCGTCGCCTCGATCGTGGTGTTCTCCGGCTCGGCCCAGTTCGCGATGGCCACCGCGCTCGCGGGCGGCGGCAACCTCGCGGTCGCGGTCGGCGCGGCGGCCCTGATCAACGCCCGGTTCCTGCCGATGGGCGCCGCCGTCGCCTCCGACCTGCGCGGCGGGCGTCTGCGCCGTGCGTGGGAAGGCCAAGCCGTCGTCGACGGTTCATGGGTCGCCGCCCACCTCGGCGAAGGACGCTTCGACCGCGAGAAACTCATCGGCTGCACGCTCGTCCAGCTGCCCGCGTGGGTGCTGGGGACGGTGCTCGGGGTGCTGGCCGCGCCGCCGCCGGACGTCGTCTCCCGGTTCGGGCTCGACGTCATGTTCCCCGGCTTCTTCCTGGTCCTGCTCATCGACGAACTGCGCCGGTCGCGCCAGGCGGTGCCGACCGCGGCGCTCGCCGCCTGCCTTGCCGGGATCCTGGTGCTGTTCGTCCCGGTCGGGCTCGCGCTGATCGGCGCTTCGGCCGCCGCGCTGGTCGGGCTGGGGGTTCGGCGATGACGCTCTGGCTCGCGATCGTCCTGGTGGCGCTGGTCAGCATCGGGTTCAAGGCGGCGGGACCGGTCCTGCTCGGCGACCGGACGCTGCCGCCGCGGCTCGCGGGGGTGATCGCGTTGCTCGCGCCCGCGTTGCTGGCCGGTCTCGTGCTCACGGACGTGGCCGGCCCTGCCTGGTCCGGGCTCGACTGGACGCTTTGCGCCGGTCTGGCCGCGATCGCGGTGACGTACGTGCTGCGCGTGCCGGTGCTCGCCGCGATCCTCTGCGGCGTGGTCGTCACGGCGGTGCTGCGGTTCCTCGTCTAGTGCCAGAACGGTCCGCTCAGCCCGGCCTGCTCGAAGTACGCGGCCGCCGCGGCCGGGTCCCGGCGGGTGTAGCCGTGGTCGAGCCTGCCGTCGTACCAGCCGGCCGCGAGCCGCCACAGCGTCGCCAGATCCATGACGTAACCCTTGTCCTGCCCCGTTTCCACCAGCCATTCGTCCACACAGGACTCAGCGCAGAACAGGCGCTGGTTGGCGCAGGTGTGCACGACGTCGTCCCACATCCGCGCCACCGGGACCAGGAAATGCGCGACCAGGCCACCCTTCGGCGGGGTCCGGTCGTTCACCATCAGCGCCTGGGGTTCGCCGCAGCCGCGGCAGCGGGTGGACACCAGCACTTCGGGCTCGCCCTTGACCAGATGCGGGATCGCGAACGCGTCCCACGCGCAGCCACCCCACCACAACGTGCGCTCGCCCATCACGGAGAACCCGAGCGGGATCGCCGCGAACGGATGCGCCAGCACGACGTGCTCGCATTCGTCGAGGACGAGATGCCGCCGCTCGGCGAGCCGGTGCAGTGCCTGTTTCGCCACCGCGAGCGATCCGTGGGCGGCGTCGGCCAGTTCCGGGGCGGTCGGCGGCCTCCCGTGCTCGGCGAACGCGCGGTAGACCGCCACGCGGACGTCCTCATCCCAGCTGGTGTCGGTTTCGGCGCTCATGGCGGCTCCCTGTGCTCGTCACCGAGTCTCCCCAGGTCGGCTCCCGTCGGCAACCGCTCGTACGTGGCTGAAGTCGCCCGTCCATAGCCTGAGAGGGGGCTCCCAGCCAGCGGACATTCCCCCTTAACATGGGCCGTATGACGTCGGTGGTCGAGCGGTTGCAGGGTGATGGACCCGTGTTCTCCATCGAGTTCTTCCCGCCCCGGGACGCGGCCGACGAGGCCGTGCTGTGGAAGTCGATCCGGGAACTCGAGCCGCTGGACCCGGCGTACATGTCGATCACCTACGGCGCCGGCGGCTCCAGCCGGGACGGCACGATCCGCAGCATCGCCCGCGTCGCGACCGAAACCACGCTGGTGCCGATGGCGCACCTCACCGCCGTGAACCACTCGGTCGCGGAACTGCGCAACGTCATCGGCTGGTACGCCGCCGTCGGCGTGCGGAACATCCTCGCGCTGCGGGGCGACCCGCCGGGCGACGTCTACGGCGACTGGGTCCCGCATCCGGACGGGCTGAACTACGCCGAGGAACTCGTCGAACTGGTGCGTTCGCTCGGCGACTTCTGCGTCGGCGTCTCGGCCTTCCCGTACGGCCACCCTCGCTCGGCCAACCTCGAAGCCGACACCGAATACCTCGTGCGCAAGCTGCGCGCGGGCGCGGATTTCGCGATCGCGCAGCTGTTCTTCGAACCGGAGGACTTCCTCCGCCTGCGTGACCGGGTGGCGGCCACCGGCTGCGAGGCGCTGGTCATCCCCGGCATCATGCCGCTGACCACGCCGCGGACGCTGCACACGTCCATCAAGCTGTCCGGCGCGCCCGCGCCGCGGCGGCTGCTGGACCGGCTGGAGCCGCTGGCCGACGATCCGAAGGCCTTCCGCGCCGCGGGTATCGACGCGGTGACCGAACTGGGCGAGCGGCTCATCGCCGAAGGCGTCCCCGACCTGCACTTCTACACGTTCAACCGGTCCAAGGCCACGCGTGAGGTGGTCGGCAGGCTCGGGCTGGTCCCCGCCCGGGCGTAACTCCGTACCGAAGTCGCCCGCGATCCCGGTAGCGTGCCGGTCATGGCTTCAACCGCGCGAAGTGTGCACGAGATCTGTGACCGGTACGTCGACGAGTACGCCGCGGCCGACCCGGTCGCCGCGACGACATTCGGTATCTCCGGATACGACGACCAGCTGACCGACTACTCGCCCGCCGGGCACGCGGCCAGGGCCGCGATCGCCGCGCGCGCACTGGCCGACATCGCCGCGGCCGAACCGGTCGACGACGGTGAGCGCGCGGCCAAGGCCGTGTTCAGCGAGCGGATCGCGCTGAACCTCGAAATCCACGAAGCGGGCCTCGACATCGCGGCGCTGAACGTGATCGAAAGCCCGGTGCAGGAACTGCGCATGGTCTTCGACTTCATGCCCACCGAGACCGCGCAGGACTGGGCGACGATCGCCGCCCGGATGGCGAGGGTGCCCGAAGCGCTCGACGGTCTCCGTACCTCGCTGCTCGCGGCCGCGGACGCCGGCCGGGTGGCGGCGTTGCGGCAGGTCGGCAAGGTCGCCGAACAGGCCGAAACCTGGGCCGGGCTGAAGGACGAGACCGGTTTCTTCGAGACCCTCGCCTCCGGTGCGAAAGACATCGACGAGAAGCTCCGCGCCGCACTCGGCCAGGCCGCTCACGCCGCCCAGGAGGCGTACGCGGAGTTCGCCGGTTTCCTCCGCGCCGAACTCGCCCCGCTGGCGCCGGTCAAGGACGCCGTCGGCGCCGAGGTCTACCAGCTGTGGTCCCGGGTGTTCACCGGAGCCACCCTCGACCTGGACGAGGCCTACGCCTGGGGCTGGGCCGAGTTCACCCGCCTCGAAACGGAGATGCGCGAGGTCGCCGGCCGGATCAAACCCGGCGCCTCCCTCGCCGAGGCGGCCGCCGCCCTCGACGCCGACCCCAAGTACACCGTGCGTGGCCGGGCGGAATTCCAGGCCTGGATGCAGAACCTGTCCGACAACGCGCTGAAGTCGTTGCGCGGCAAGCACTTCGACATCTCCGACCGAGTGATGGCGCTGGAGTGCAAGATCGCCCCGCCCGGCGGCACCGTCGGCGCGTACTACACCGGTCCGAGCGAGGACTTCTCCCGCCCCGGCCGCATGTGGTGGTCGCTGCCGCAGGGCCGGGACGAGTTCACCACCTGGCGCGAGGTCAGCACCGTCTACCACGAGGGCGCGCCGGGTCACCATCTGCAGATCGCGACCGCGGTCGACCAGTCGGAGTCGCTGAACAAGTACCAGCGGCTGCTCGCGTTCACCTCCGGGCACGCCGAGGGCTGGGCGCTGTACTCCGAGCGGCTCATGGAGGACCTCGGGTTCCTCGCCGACGACGGCGAACTGTTCGGCATGCTGTCCGAGCAGCTGTTCCGCGCCGCACGGGTGATCGTCGACATCGGCATGCACCTGGAACTGGAAATCCCGGCGGGCCCCGGTTTCCACGAGGGCGAACGGTGGACACCCGAGCTGGGCCTGGAGTTCATGCTCACCCGGACCGTCACCGACCCGGCCCACGTGCACGACGAGATCGACCGCTACCTGGGCTGGCCGGGGCAGGCGCCGTCGTACAAGCTCGGCGAACGGCTCTGGCTCACCGCCCGCGAGGAGGCCCGCGCGCGGCAGGGCGACGCGTTCGACATCAAGCAGTTCCACACGCGGGCGCTGGCGCTCGGCGGGATGGGGCTGGACACCCTGCGGGAGATGCTGGCCGCGCTGGACTGAGCCGAAGGACGCTTTCCCCGCATCACACGCGGGGAAAGCGTCCTTCAGCTTTATCCACTTGCCCGCCTTGATACGTTCCCCTCGTGCACCGGATCTTTCTCGTCACCCCACCCCCCGCCTCCTGAGCGGGGTGTCTCCGGCCGCGCGGCGTTCCCGCCGCCCGGCCGATCCGTGCTGCACTGAAGCACCCCGCGTCGTCGACGTCCTTTCCGACAGACACAGACGCAGGAGCGTTTCCCCATGTCCGTTGCCGTACCCACGCGCGCCCGATCGTCGGCCGCGCTCGTCCTCGCCGGGGTCCTCTGGGGGACCGGCGGCCTCGCCGGATCCCTGCTCGCCTCCCGGGCGGGGCTCCATCCGCTGAGCGTCGCCGCGTACCGGCTGCTCATCGGCGGCGTGATCGCCACCGGCTACCTCTGGCTCACCGGAGGCCTTCGCGGCCTTCCCCGCACGCCACAGGCCCGTCGCCGTCTCCTGGCGGTCGGCGGGTTGTTCGCGCTCTTCCAGACCAGCTACTTCGCCTCGGTCTCGCTGAGTTCCGTGAGCGTCGCGACGATGACCACCATCGGCAGCGCGCCGGTGCTGCTCGCCGTCGCGACGGTCGTCAAAACCCGCCGCCTGCCCGGAGCGTGGACGGCGGTGTCCCTGGCCGGGTCGCTCGCCGGGCTCGCGCTGCTGCAATGGACGCCAGGGCAGGAAGCCGACGTCGCCGGAGTGCTGTTCGCCCTGCTCGCCGCGGCCGGGTTCGCCGCGCTGACACTCGTGACCGCGACCCGCGTCGAGGGGCTGGATCCCTTGCCCACCACGGCTTTCGGCTGCCTGATCGGCGGCGCCGCGCTCACTCCCGCCGCGTTGTGGTTCGGGATGGCCGTGCCGTTTCAGGCCGACGTGCTCGCGCTCGTCGTCTACTTCGGCGTCGTGCCCACGGCGCTGGCGTACGCCGCGTACTTCCGTGGCCTCGAAAGCGCGCATCCGGTCCTGGCCGCGTTGTCCGCGCTGCTCGAACCGCTGACCGCCGCGCTGCTGTCCATGGCCGTGCTCGGGGAACGGCTCGGCGCCGTGGGCTGGTGCGGCGCGGTGGTGCTCATCGCCGCGCTCGCGGTCGCCTACACGAAACCCTAGAGCGGCAGCGTCCGGCCGAGGATCGCGAAGGGCCGCGGATCCCCGGCGAAGTGGTAGTCCCGCAGCACATCGACGAATCCGACGCGCCGGTACAGGTTCCAGGCCCGGCTGGTGCCTTCCGGCGTGGAAAGGAGGACGTGGGCGCTGGGCACGCCGTCGAGCAGCCGTCGCAGGAGGTCTTCGCCGATCCGTTTCCCCTGGCTTTCGGGGCTGACGTGGATCTCGGTGAGCTCGAAGTAGTCGGACATCCAGTGCTCGGCGGCGGCCTGGCCCTCGCGACGGGTCAGGCCGTGGCGGACCTGTTCGTGCCACCACTGGCCGCCGCGGCCCTTGTAGCCGTAGGCGAGCCCGAGCAGGACGCCGTCCGCGTCGAGCGCGGCCATGCAGCGCCAGCCTTCGCGCAGCGCGTGCGTGAGCCACATCGGCGCGCGTTGCTCCGCCGTGCCTTCGGGGTAGCGCATGGCGTTGACGTAGATGGTCAGCGCCTCGGGGAGCCGGGCGCGGAACTCGTCCGCGGACAGCTGGACGTAGCGGGTGCATTCCGAGGACATCGCGGTCACGGGCGCCCATCCTGCCTGTCGCCCGCGACGTCCGCGGGAGTGCCCCCGGTCAGCGCGACGAGGCCGTCGAACGTCGTGGGGTACACCGACTTCGGATGGCCGGCGGCCGCCCAGACGACTTCGTGGGCGCGTAACGCGGTGTCGACGAGGGTGGTCAACGCCTTCGGGTGACCGACCGGGGCGACGCCGCCGATCGGCTGCCCGGTGTGCGCGCGGACGAAATCCGCGTCCGCCTTGCCGATCTCGTCGGCGCCGGTCAGCGAAGCGAGGAGACCGGTGTCGGCGCGGTGCGCGCCGGAGGTCAGGGCGAGCAGGGCCGTTTCGGTGCCGCCGGTGCGGCTGCGGAAGACGAGGCTGTTCGCGATCGCGCCGACCTCGACACCGAGTGCTTCGGCGGCCTGGGCGGCCGTGCGGACTTCGGCGGGGAGGATCCGGATCCCGTCCGCGGCGGCCTGCTGGCCCGCCTCGGCGAGCGCGGCCGCGACCTTGGCCACCGAGGGATGGTCGATGGTGCTCATACGCCTATGAGATCACGTGGCCGATGCCGTGTCCCGCACCACATGCGGCGATCACCCCGCTACGGGGTTGAAGAAATGAGCACTTCAGGGTTACATTGGAGTTGTTCGAACAGACGTTCGACATTCGGTGAGCGCGCACCGGTAGGTGCCCGGCGCGGGGGCGGGGGAAGCGCCTCGGCGCCGGGCACCGGCCGGCGCTCACGTACAGGAGGAGGGTCGTCATGTCCGTTTCGGTCGTGTCCCCCGACGAAGCCGAGAGGCCGGGGGGCACCGCGCAGCCCGCCCTGCCCATGTCGTTGCGCCCGCCGGCACCACCCGCGGCGGTCTCCTTGTACGCGCAGGCGAGGCGGGGGCTCGCCGAAGCAGAGCGGGAAAACGATCCCGCGGAGCGGTTCATCGGCGCCTATCTCGCCGCGCTGCGGGGCGCCGCGGCGGTACTGGAGGCCCGCGGCCGTCCGCACCGGGGCCGGGCCCGCCCGGCGAGCGGCTGGGTGCTGCTCGACTCCGTCGCGCCCGAGCTGAAGGAATGGGCGGCGTTCTTCGCCGCCAACTCGGCGACGCGGGCAGCCGCGCAGGCGGGTATCACCGGCAAGGTCACCGTCGAACTGGCGGACGAGCTGACGCGGGCCGCCACGGTGTTCCTGGAACTGGTGCGACGGGTGGTGCACGGGCTGCCGATGGGTGATTCGGCGCATGTCGCCTGAATCACCGGGGAGAGGGGGTGCCCGATGGCCGGGCAGGCCATGATCGACCAGGGCAGGTTCCTGGAGGTGATCGGCGCCGAAACCGAGCTGATGGCTCAGGTGGCGCACACCGCGTCCGCCGACGCGCCGGTCCCGACCTGCCCCGGCTGGACACTCGGCGAGGTCCTCCGGCACGTGGGCAGCGTGTACCGGGTCACCCGCCGCTGGATCACCGACGGGCGGCGTCCCGAGCACTGGCAGCGCAAACCGGGGCCGGGGCAGACCCTGGATGAGTACTTCCGCGAGGGCCGGGACGAGCTCGTCGCCGAGCTGTCCGCGCACGATCCGGACGAACTGGCACCGACCTGGTGGCCAGCGGACCGCAGTTACGGGTTCTGGCGGCGCCGGATGGCGCACGAGACGACGATCCACCGGATCGACGCGGAGAGCGCGGCCGGCCGGGAGGTGTCGGAGATCCCCGAAGACGTGGCGGTCGACGGGATCGACGAGGCGCTGGTGCTCTGGTTCGGGCAGCGGCTGCCGTTGCTCGGGCTGTCCGGCACCAAGACCGGATCCGTCGGCGTCCGCACCGCGGGCCACACCTGGATCGCCAGGGCCGGGCCCACGGAGACGGTCGCCTGGCGGTGCTCGGCCGAGGAAGCCCAGCGCGCGGACGATCTGATCACCGGGAAGCCGGACAAGATCTACCGCTGGCTCTGGGGCCGGGCGGGTCCGACGGCGGTGACGGTCAGCGGAGACCAGGACATGGCGGGACAACTCTGGGCCCTTCTGCGGCTCGCGACCCGATGACCGGTCGGTGGGGAAGCCAAACCGGTCAGAAATGTCGGTGGTGCCGTCTAGGTTCACGGTGTGGTGGCACATCTGGTGAACCTGGTCTTCGATTCGGCCCTTCCCAGGGATCTGGCGGGTTTCTGGGAAGGGCTGTTCAGCTGGGACGCGCCGTTCGAGCCGGCGTTTCGTTCCGAAACGCGGCCCAAAGGGCGCAAGAACCGGCTGCATCTGGATCTGGCGAGCCGTTCGCCCGGGCACCAGGCCGAGCTGGTGGACCGTGCGCTGTCCCTCGGCGCACGGCACATCGACATCGGCCAGGGCCCGCCGGAGGAGAAACGGGTGCCGTGGGTGGTGCTAGCGGATCCGGAGGGCAACGAGTTCTGTGTCCTCGAGCATCGAGAGCAGTACGAGGGCACCGGCGCGCTCGCGGCGGTCGTCGTCGACGCCCTCGATCCGGAGCGGCTCGCGCGGTTCTGGGCGGCCGCGCTGGGCTGGGAGATCGGCGTCCGGGAAGAGACGATCGTGGGCCTGCGGCCGCCGGACGGTCGCGGCCCCTGGGTCGAGTTCCTCGCCACGAAAGAGGACAAGGTGGAGCGGAACCGGCTGCGCTTCGAGATCGCGCCGGGGCCGGGCGGGAGCCGGGCGGCCGAAGTCCGGCGCCTGCTGGGGCTGGGCGCGCTAGGGCGCGGTACGGCGAGCCGAGGCGCCGTGTCCCTGGTGGATCCGGAGGGCAACGAGTTCAGCGTGCTCACGCCCCGCTGAGTGTTTCGCCCCGGTTGCGCGGCGGCGTCGAACGCTGACCTGAGCGAAACACCCGCGCCGTGGGCAGGCAACAACCGGCCGGGACCGTTGAGGTCATGGAGACCTATCGAGCCCGGCCCGCCCTGGTCCATCCCGGCGAAGAGACGGTGGCCGCTTCGGCCTGGCGTGTCCGGATCCGCGTGGACGACCGGCCCGGCACGCTGGCCAGGATCGCGATCCGGCTGGCCGACCTCGAGTGCAACATCCTCGGGCTGTCGGTGCTGCCGGTGCCCGGCGGCGTGCTCGACGAAATCGTCCTGCGGCCGGCCACCGGGTTGCCGCGGCAGCTGCTCATCGACGCGATCCGCGACGAAGGCTGCGAATGCTCCGCCGTCGTCGACGCGGATCTGGCGGAACTGGTCGATCCAGCCACCGCGACCCTCACCGCGGCCAAACGTGCCGTCGAGGAGCCCAACGGACTCGCGGAGGTGCTCCGCGGCGTCCTGGCGGCCGACGTCGTCACGAAGGTTCCGTCGATCGAGTCGAACCCGGCCCGCACGGAAGGCGGGCACCGGGCGGTGTTCCCCGCGGGGGACGGCGCCGCGTTCGTCGCCCGCCGCCGGTGGTCGCCGTTCGTCGAACTGGAATTGAGCCGCGCCGTCGCGCTGACCGGCCTGGTCGTCGCCGTCCGCGACAACGTGACCGGCCCGATCGTGCTCGACCGGCCCGACGGCGCCGCGGTCGTGCTGCGCAAGGGTGTCCCCGGTGACGCGGAAGCGGTGTCCGCGCTGCATCAGAGATGCTCGATGACGACGCTCTTCCACCGCTATCACACCGGAATGCGTGCCGTACCGCGTCGCTGGCTGCACCGGCTCCTGATGCCGCCGCGCGGGATCAGCCTGCTCGCGGTCTGCGGCCGCGACGTGATCGGCCTCGGTCAGCTGATCCCGTCGGCCGACGGCGGCGCGGCCGAAATCTCGCTCCTGGTCGAGGATTCCTGGCAGCGCCAAGGCATCGGCACGGCTTTGCTGTCCCGGCTCGCCACGCTCGCCCTGGCCAAGGGGGAGCGCGAGCTCACCGCCGTCTGCCTGCCCGGCGACGATTCCCTGTACCGCACCGCCGTCCGCGTGGGGCTCCGCCCCGAACGCGTCACCGGAGACTCCGGCACCCTGAGCTTCACGCTCCCCGACCCCCGCGTTTAGTCCTCTGGATGCGGTCGTTCGCGTTACCGACCACCGCATTCAGAGGACGAAACGCGGGAGGAGGTCAGCGGTTCCAGAACCAGTCTTTGCCCCGGGCCTCGCCGAGTGCGCGCTTCTTACGCTCGGGAGTGAGCCGCTCCAGGTACAGCTTGCCGTCGAGGTGGTCGGTCTCATGCTGCAGGCACTGGGCGAGCACGTCGCCCCCTTCGACCTCGACGGGCTCGTTGCGCAGGTCGACACCGCGCACCACGGCGTGCTTCGCGCGCACCACCGGGAACCACAGCTCCGGCACCGACAGGCAGCCCTCGCCGATCTCGTGTGTCTCTTCGGACAGTTCGACGATCTCGGGGTTGATCACGTATCCGCTCAGCCCGCCGACGTCGTAGCTGAACACCCGCAGCCCGACCCCGATCTGCGGCGCCGCCAGCCCCGCGCGCCCGGCCGGTTTCACCCCGTCCATCAGATCGGTCACCAGCGACTCGATCTTCTTGTCGAATGTCGTGACCGGGTCGCATACGGTCTTGAGCACGGGATCCCCGAAATAGCGCAGGTCGCGCATCACCATGGTCGAACGTCCTTCTCCGCAGGTCTGAGTGCCTGTTGGTGAACCCGCGTCCGCGATCGCGTCGGCAGGGCGCAATCTGGTCTTCCAGGTCGCGGCGGGTGCTGATGGCGTACGGTCACCTTCCGGACAAAATCTCAGCTCCGCCAACAGGCTCTGAGCGGTGATTCTAGGCCCGCAGCCGCAGTCCCTTGGGAGTCGCCCGGAAACCCGCCTCCTGGAGGACGGCCGAAAGCTCCGAGGTGAGCGCCACTTCGCCGTCCGCCTTCTGCACCGCGAGCTGGCCGAGCCAGCCCTCCCGCACGGCCGTGGACAGCGCCCGCGCGGCCGACCGCAACGTCTCCTGATCCTCGGTGAAGCTCAGCAACGACCGGCCGCCCCGCTCGACGTACATCGCCGGGACACCGTCCACGAGTACCGCCAGCGCGCCCGCTTTCCTTGCCGGGCGGTGCTTCGTGTCGCCCGTCGCGGCGGGCCACGCCAACGCGGCACCGTAGGGCTGCGCCGGATCCGCGGCGGCGAGCACGACGGCGCCTTCGGTGGTCGTGCGCTGGTTCCCGGATTGCGCGCGCAGCCTGTCGACGGCGCCCTTCGCCGCGAACTGCGCCGCGCCGAGCCCTTCGACCACGTACCCCCGGACGACCTGGCCCGAATCCTCCATCCCGCGCAAAACCTTGTAGATCCCGGAAAAACCGCCCGTGACGCGTTCGGTGTCGAGAGCTCCGCGGGTGAGGACGCCGTGCCGCTCCAGGAACGCCTCGGTCCGCGCGTGCGCGCGCCTGGTCGGATCCGGTTCGCGATCGGGGGGCAGGGCCCAGCGTCCCGCGACCGTCGGCGGCCCGGTGCGCGAAGGCATCGCCGGACGACCGGCCCGAAGCCGCGCGTACCGGCCGCGAGGAGCCTGCCGCCGTGGTTTGTGCGCCGCGCCGGAGCCGGAGACCTGTGCCCGTAGCGGGCCCAGTGTGTCGCCGGTGACCAGCCCGGCCCACACGAGATCCCATAGTGCGGCCACGACTTCGCCGTCGTTGGGCGGGGTCTCGACCAACGGCGACGCGCGATCCACCAGCTGCCGGAAGAACTGCGCCCCGCCCTCCAAAGTGGACAGAATGGCTTCGTGGAGCGGACTGGAGGGCAGATCGTCGTCGAGATCCGGCAACAGCAGATCGGCGACGTCCGTGGGCGCGAGCGCCAGCCAGCCGTCCCCGCCGGACAGGGAACCGCAACCACACCAGGTGACCTCGCCCGCGGTGGTGAGCTCGTCCAGTAGCGAAGGGGTGTAGCCGGGCAGCCTGCTCGGCAGGATCAGGGACTCGACCGCGCTCGCCGGCAGCGGGGCTCCGGCCAGTTGCTCGACCACGGACAGCACGTCATCCGCCGTCGGCGCCGACCGCACTCGCGCGCCGATACCGTGCCACGACGGCAGGAACCGGCCCAGTGCCGCCGGTTCGACCGGCTCGACCTCGGCCCGCAGCCGGGCCAGCGACGCCCGCCGGAGCCTGCGCAGCACCGACGCGTCGCAGAACTCGATGCCGACGCCGTGGGTCTCCGGATGCCCGACGGGGCTCAGCTCTCCCCGGACCAGCCTGCCCTGTGTGGTCAGCCTGTCCAGCACGCCGGTGACCACGGCCGTCCCGAGCCCGAACCGCTCGGCGGCCTGGCGGGCGCTGAACGGGCCACGGCTTCGCGAATAGCGGGAAAGCAGGTCTCCGACCGGATCCTCGACCGGTTCGGTGAACGCCTCCGGCACACCGACCGGCAGCGCGGTGCCCAGCGCGTCCCGCACCCGGCCCGCGTCCTCGATGGCGATGAAACGCTCGCCGCCACCGATACGTACCCGGATCACCCGACGCGCGGCTTCCAGCTCCTCCAGCCATTCCCGCTGGATCCCGCGCGCGGCGGCCTCCTCGATCGAGAGATCGCCGAGGAACCGCAACAGATCCGCGGCTTCTTCGGCGTTGCGGGCGTGCCTGTCCGGGTCGAGCCGCTGCAGGGAGCGCTCGACCTCGGCGACGACCTCGGCGTCCAGCAGCTCCCGGATCGCCTCGGTGCCGAGCAGCTCGGCCAGCAGCGTCGAATCCAGCGCCAGCGCCGCCGCGCGCCGTTCCGCGAGCGGGGCGTCCGTCTCGTACAGGAACATCCCGACGTAGCCGAAGAGCAGGCTGCGCGCGAACGGGGACGCGGACGGCGTCTCGACCTCGACCAGCTTGACCTTCCGGGACCGGACGTCGGTCATCAGTTCGCGCAGCCCGCCGACGTCGTACACGTCCTGAAGGACTTCCCGCATCGCTTCCAGCACGACGGGGAACCGCTCGTACTTGGCCGCGACCGAAAGCAGCTGGGACGCGCGCTGCCGTTGCTGCCACAGCGGGGTGCGACGGCGCGGATCCCGGCGGGGGAGCAGCAGCGACCGCGCCGCGCATTCCCGGAACCGCGCGGCGAACAGCGCGGAGCCACCGACCTCGGCGACGATCAGCTGCTCGACCTCTTCCGGGTCGAGCAGCACGTCTTCGACGCCGATGGTGACCTCGGCGCCGTCCATGTCCAGCGCCTCGGGCAGCCGCAGCACGATGCCGTCGTCGGAATGCGCCACCTGGGCGTCGACCCCGCGGTTCTCCCGCAGCCGGGCCGCGATCGCGAGCGCCCACGGCGCGTTGACCTGCGCGCCGAACGGCGAGTGCAGGATGACGCGCCAGTCGCCCAGCTCGTCGCGGAACCGTTCCAGGAGCACGGTTTTGTCGTTCGGCACATGCCGGGTGGCCGACTTCTGCTCTTCCAGGTACGCCAGCAGGTTGTCGCAGGCGTACTCGTCCAGCCCGGCGACGGCGGCCCGTTCCCTGGCCGCCGAGGGCTCCGAAGTGGACAGTTCGCGGACGAACGCGCCCAGCGCCCGCCCCAGCTCCAGCGGGCGGCCCGGGGCGTCGCCCTTCCAGAACGGCATCCGGGCGGGCTCACCCGGCGCGGGGACCACGATCACCCGGTCGTGGGTGATGTCGGTGACCCGCCAGGAGGAGGTGCCGAGCAGGATCGTGTCGCCGACGCGGGACTCGTAGACCATCTCCTCGTCGAGCTCGCCCACGCGCGACCCGGGTTTGTCGTCGCCGCCCGGCGTCATCACGGTGAACAGGCCGCGGTCGGGGATCGTGCCGCCCGAGGTCACCGCCAGCCGCTGCGAACCGGGGCGGCCGTGCAGCTCGCCGCTGACCCTGTCCCAGGTGATCCGGGCGCGCAGCTCACCGAACTCCTCGCTGGGGTACCGGCCGGCGAGCATGTCGAGCACGGCCAGCAACGCGTCGTCCGGCAGGGACGCGAACGGTGCCGCGCGGCGGGCCAGCGCGGCGAGTTCGTCGACCGTCCAGGATTCGAGCGCCACCATCGCCACGACCTGCTGCGCGAGCACGTCCAGCGGATTCCGCGGATATCGCACCGCCTCGATCGCCCCGGACGCCATCCGCTCCGCCACCACCGCGCAGGAGACGAGGTCACCGCGGAACTTCGGGAACATCACCCCGCTCGACACCGCGCCGACCTGGTGCCCGGCCCGGCCGACCCGCTGCAGGCCCGAAGCGACCGTCGGTGGCGCCTCGATCTGCACGACGAGATCGACCGCGCCCATGTCGATGCCCAGTTCCAAAGAGGACGTCGCCACGACACACGCCAGCCGCCCGGACTTGAGCTCCTCTTCCACATGCGTGCGCTGCTCACGCGACATCGAGCCGTGGTGCGCCCGCGCGATCACCGGGGCCGCGCCGGTGGTGAGCCCGGACTGGCCGATCGCCTCGGCCGGATACCGCTGATCCGGCTCCAGCTCGCTCTGTTCCGCCACGAGTTCGTTGAGCCGGGCCGTCATCCGCTCGGTGAGCCGCCGCGAGTTGGCGAACACGATGGTCGACCGGTGCGCCTGGATGAGTTCGAGGACCCGCTCCTCCACCGCGGGCCAGATCGACGGCCGTCGCGGTGCGCCGTCGATGTCCTCCAGCGAGCCGGGCAACCGCGCGAGGCCCGCGTCGAGGTCTTCGTTCTGCTTCGGCCCCTGCGGACCGTCGAGATTGGACATGTCCTCGACGGGGACCTCGACACGGACCTCGATCGTCTTCGCGAGCTTCGGCTGGACGATGGTGACCGGCCTGCCGCCGGCCAGGAACGAGGCGACCTCGTCGATCGGCCGGACCGTCGCCGACAGCCCGATCCGCTGGGCGGGCTTCTCCAACAAGGCGTCGAGCCGCTCCAGGGACAAGGCCAGATGCGCGCCGCGTTTGCCGCCCGCGACCGCGTGGACCTCGTCGATGATCACCGTCTCCACGCCGCGCAGCGAATCGCGGGCGGAGGAGGTGAGGATGAGGAACAGCGACTCCGGCGTGGTGACCAGCACGTCCGGAGGCGTCTTGCCGAACGAGCGCCGCTCGGCGGCCGTGGTGTCACCCGTGCGCATGCCGACGCCGATGTCCGGCACCGGCAGCCCCAGCCGCCGCGAGGCCTGCGAGATGCCCGCCAGTGGTGCTCGCAGGTTGCGCTGGACGTCGACCGCCAGCGCCTTCAGCGGCGAGACGTAGAGGACGCGGCAGCGTTTCCGCGGCTCGGATGGCGGCGGCTCGACCGACAGCCTGTCCAGTGCCCAGAGGAAGGCCGACAGCGTTTTACCGGAGCCTGTCGGGGCCACGACCAGCGCGTGTTCCTTCGCGTGCGCGGCACGCCACGCCCCCTCCTGCGCGCGGGTGGGCGCGGCGAAGGCCCCGGTGAACCAGTCCCTGGTCGCGGGGGAGAAGAGGTCGAGTACGTCTGCCACGCCCTCCATAGTGCGCCGGACCACCGACAGTTTCGCTCCGAGGGCTGTGACGAGGCACCCGGTCGGGACGAGATCGGCGGGTTCCGCACGTGCGGTGACCTCGCTCATGGGAGCATCACGGCCAGCGCGGCCGGATCTGTACTGGGGCGGCCGCCGTTCGTCTGTTGAAGGGGTATGAGCTGTGCGGATCCTGTCGGTGGACCTCGGGACGTCCAACACCGTGGCCGTCCTATCGGCGCACGGGAGGCCGCCGCGGGTGGTCGAGGTCGACGGTTCGGCCAACATGCCGTCCGCGGTGTTCGCCACCGAGGAGGGCACGATCATGGTCGGCCGCGACGCCGAACGCCGTGCCCGGCTCGACCCGACCCGCTTCGAGCCCAACCCCAAACGCCGGATCGACGAGCAGACGCTCCTGCTGGGCACGGACGTCATCCCGGTCACCGAGGTGCTGGCCGCGATCCTGCGCCGCGTCCTCGACGAGACCACCCGCCAGCTCGGCGGCGAACTGCCCGACGAGGTCCGGCTCACCCACCCCGCGCAGTGGGGGCAGACCCGCCGCAACGTGCTGCTGTCCGCAGCCCGGCTCGCCGGGATGGGCGGCAACCTCGTGCTCGTCCCCGAGCCGGTCGCCGCGGCCGCGCATTTCGCGTCGTTCCCCGGCAAGACGCTCGCGCCGGGTCAGGCGCTCGCCGTGTACGACCTCGGTGCCGGCACCTTCGACGTCGCGATCGTCGGCGCGACCCCGAACGGCGGCTTCACCGTCGTCGCCGAAGACGGCCTTCCCGACCTCGGTGGTCTCGATGTCGACCAGGCGCTGCTGGTGCACGTCGGCCGCGAGGTCTCGCACAGGGACCCTCAGCGCTGGCAGCGGGTTTTGCGGCCCGAGTCCACTCCGGACCGTCGTACGCGGCGGGCGCTGCAGGAGGACGTGAAGGCGGCGAAGGAAGCCCTCTCGCGGCACCCGCAGACCGAGGTCCCGATGCCGGAGCCGTTCGAGGACGTCCTCGTCACGCGAGGCGAACTCGAAGCGCTGGTGCGGCCGTCGATGCTGCGCAGTGTCGAGCTGATGTCGCGGGTGGTCCGCTCGGCGAGTATGACCCCCGACCGGCTCGCCGGTATCTACCTCGTCGGCGGTTCGAGCCGTCTCCCGCTGGTCGGCAGCCTGATCGCGGAGAAGCTCGGCGTCGTCCCCGGCAGTCTCGACCAGCCCGAGACCGCGGTGGCGCTCGGCGCCCAGCACGTCGCTTCCGACGGCATCAGCTCGCGTACGCAGGGCGTCGAAGGGCAGGTCGCGGCGGGAACCGGGGCGCATCAGGTCGGCCCCGGCGCGTCGGGACCGTACGCGCCGCCGCAGCAGGTCGCGTCGATCCCCGGCTACTCGGGCGGGGGCCCCGGTCAGTCCGGCGGCTTCCCCCAGTCGGGTTATCCGAACAGCGGCCCGCAGCAGGCGCAGCAGCCCGCGCCGACGAATTTCCCGACGTACTCCCTCGCCGGGCAGACCACCGCCGAGAAGGCTCCCACGAGCAAGAAGAAGCCGCTCGTCATCGGCGCCATCGTGGCCGTGGTCGTGCTGCTCGCCGCCGGGCTCACGTTCTTCCTGACGTCCTCTTCGTCGACGACCTACACGGCCGACGAGTGCAAGGTGCCCGGCGCGGCCGACGACAAGGGCCTCACCGGATGCCTTCGCCAGCTCGCGGGGAAGATCGCCGACACCGGGGACTGCAAACCCGGGATGGGCAACGGGCCGGCGAAACCGGCGGAAGACCTCGGCGTGACGTCGACCTGCTCCGCTCCGGGCCGCGCCGGGACCCAGGTGACCTATCTGCAGAGCGACTCGGCGGACAAGCTCAAGGCCTACACCGACGGACTGCTCAAGTCGGCCGGCGGGGACCGCACCGAGGCGAAGTGGGTCGGCAACGCGCTGGAAGGCCAGTACTCCTCGGCCGCCGGGCGGAACGCCGCCGTGCTGGTGTTCACCGTGACCGACCGGCCGCTGGTCGGCTTCATCTACCAGGTGCCTGCCGAAGGACAGACCCCGACGCCGGGTGAGCTGGCCGATTACTTCGAGAAGAGCGTCCAGCCGGGCGAATAGCCCTCTTCGCGCGTGAAGGCCCCCTTCCCTCGGCTCAGCCGCGTGAAGGGGGCCTTCACGCGTTTCCCGCCGAGTGCCGGGGCTAGACTCCGCTCGATGCGTATCACGGTTTTCCGGCGGCTGATGGCCGACGAATTCGGTCCAGGACGTGCGGAAACCCTCTCCAGGGATCACGTCTTCGGTGAACTCGGGGGCCGGACCGTCGAACAGGCCCTCGACGCGGGAACCTCGGCCAAGGACGTCTGGCGGGCGGTCTGCGACGCCTTCGAGGTCCCACCCGAGCGGCGCTGACCTCGAAGAACGGGCAAGAACCTTAGCGCAACGGCGTGTCGGAGACGGCCTCGAACACACGTTCGTCTATGGTGTTGTCCACAACGGGGTCAGCGATCCACAGCTTGGGCGCGAGGCCTGGAATTGTCGGTGGTCGCCCGTAGCGTCGGACCCGACAGCTCAGAACTGAATCAAGCCCTACCCGGCTCAACCAACGAGGTGGACTCCATGGCACCAGCAGCACCCGACAAGGACAAGGCGCTCGAACTGGCCCTCGCCCAGATCGACAAGCAGTACGGCAAGGGCTCGGTCATGCGCCTCGGCGAAGAGGGCCGCGCGCCGATCGAGGTCATCCCCACCGGTGCCATCGCACTCGACGTCGCGCTCGGGATCGGCGGCCTGCCCCGCGGCCGGGTCATCGAGATCTACGGTCCGGAGTCCTCCGGTAAGACCACCGTCGCCCTGCACGCGGTCGCCAACGCGCAGAAGAACGGCGGCATCGCCGCGTTCATCGACGCGGAGCACGCGCTGGACCCGGAGTACGCCAAGAAGCTCGGCGTCGACACCGACGCGCTGCTGGTCTCCCAGCCGGACACCGGTGAGCAGGCGCTCGAGATCGCGGACATGCTGATCCGTTCCGGCGCGCTCGACATCCTGGTCATCGACTCGGTCGCCGCGCTCGTGCCGCGCGCCGAGATCGAGGGCGAGATGGGTGACAACCACGTCGGTCTGCAGGCCCGGCTGATGAGCCAGGCGCTGCGGAAGATGACCGGTGCGATGAACAACTCCGGCACCACCGCGATCTTCATCAACCAGCTGCGCGAGAAGATCGGCGTCATGTTCGGCTCCCCGGAGACCACGACCGGTGGTAAGGCGCTGAAGTTCTACGCGTCGGTCCGCCTGGACGTCCGCCGGATCGAGACGCTGAAGGACGGCGGCGAGCCCGTCGGCAACCGCACCCGCGTCAAGGTCGTGAAGAACAAGGTCGCGCCGCCCTTCAAGCAGGCCGAGTTCGACATCCTCTACGGCAAGGGTGTCTCCCGCGAGGGTTCGTTGATCGACATGGGTGTCGACCAGGGCATCCTGCGCAAGTCCGGCGCCTGGTACACCTACGAGGGCGACCAGCTGGGCCAGGGTAAGGAGAACGCCCGCAAGTTCCTGCTGGACAACCCGGACATCGCCAACGAGATCGAGAAGCGCATCAAGGAGAAGCTCGGCATCGGTGCCGCCGTCGACGCCGAAGCCGCCCCCGCGCCGGTCGACTTCTGAGTTCCGGAGCCCCGCCGACGGGGTGAAGTCGCCGATCGGCCG
The DNA here is from genome assembly GCF_051373225.1 of Amycolatopsis sp. w19. NCBI lineage: Bacteria > Bacillati > Actinomycetota > Actinomycetes > Pseudonocardiales > Pseudonocardiaceae > Amycolatopsis > Amycolatopsis sp. w19. The sequence continues at coordinate 127,354 of NZ_JBPQFM010000021.1, forward strand.
TTTCGACTGGAGTGAGAGCTGAATGCGTGCGCCCAAAGTGGATCCGGCGGAGCTGCCGCCGGACGAGCGGAGGAAGAAGGCCAAGGAGATCTGCTTCGATCTCCTGGCCGCGCGCCCGCGTTCCACGGAGGAACTGCGTCAGGCCCTCAAACGCAAGGGCTTCGACGAGGAGACGACGGAGACCCTGCTCGGTAAGCTGGACCAGGCAGGGCTCATCAACGACGCCGAGTTCGCCGAGATGTGGGTGCGTTCCCGTCATGCCAACATGGGCCTGGCACGGACCGCCCTCGTAGCCGAACTCAAACGCAAAGGAATCGATGGGGATATCGCCGTCCAGGCCGCCGAAGAGGTGGACCGAGAGGCAGAGGAGCAGCGCGCCCGAGAGCTGGTACGGAAGCGCATGCGCTCCTTGGGCAACGTCGACGAGCAGACGGCGATCCGCCGCCTGCTGGGCTTCCTCGCCCGCAAGGGCTATCCCCAAGGGCTGGCCTACACCGTGATCCGCGACGAACTCCGCGAGTTCGGCGCCGAGTCGGTACTGCTGGACGACGCCACCCTCGACTGAGCTTCCGCACCACACCAGCTCACCGGCCGTACGGGCACACCTGCCCGCGCGGCCGGTGTTTGCGTTTCCGGGCGGTTTCGCGTGACCAGACGGACGACACGCGTGTCCAGACGGACGACACGCGTGTCCAGACGGACGGCTCGGGACAGATCCCGGCTACGCGCGTGTCGTCCGTCCAATCACGTGTGTCGTCCGTCTGATCACACGCGCCGTCCGCTCAGTCACGCGAAAGTGCCGCCTGGGCGCACCCCGGTGACCACGGGCCTGCCGCCACGGGAACCCCGCGCGGCCCAGATCGCCCTCCGCCAACCCTCCGCCAAGCCTCTGAACAGCGCCGATACGACCGATCAGGAATCGAGAAGCGCCGGAAGCCCGCCGCGAAATAGCGTTACCGGCATGAACTTCATCGACGCCATCACCCTCGAAGTGGCCGACACCGAGGCCGCCGAACGCTTCTACACCACCGCCTTCGGGCTCGGCTCCGAGCTTCGCTTCCGGGCGTCGCAGGAGCCCTCCACCGGCTTCCGCGGCTACACCCTTTCCCTCACGGTTTCCCAGCCCGCCAACGCGGACGCGCTCATCGACGCCGCCGTCGCCGCCGGGGCGACCGTGATCAAGCCCGCCGCGAAGTCGATGTGGGGTTACGGTGGAACCGTCCAGGCTCCGGACGGCGCGATCTGGAAGATCGCCACCTCGGCGAAGAAGAACACCGCGCCGGCCACCCGCGAGATCGACGCCATCGTGCTGCTGCTGGGCGTCGCCGACGTGGCCGCGAGCAAGAAGTTCTACGTCGAGCACGGGCTCACGGTCGGGAAGAGCTTCGGCCGCGTGTATGTCGAGTTCGAGGCCGGCTCGAGCCCGGTGAAGCTGGCGCTGTACAAGCGCAAGGCGCTGGCCAAGGACGCCGGCGTCTCCCCCGAGGGCACCGGCTCGCACCGCATCGCGATCTGCGGCGCCGCCCCGTTCACCGACCCGGACGGATTCGCCTGGGAGACCTCGGCGCTCGCCGCCCAGTCCTGATGTGCCACTTCCGGATGCCCCCGCTCGCCGCTTATCAAGGAGAAAACGCCATGACCACGACCTACGAAGGATTCTCGGCCGAAGAGAAGGCCGCGATGAAGGAACACGCCCAGGACATGAAGAAGGCGGCGCGTCGCAGCTCGGCCGCCGACAAAGCGGCGGCCGCGGAACAGGACGTGATCGCGAAGATCGCCGAGATGTCCGATGAGGACCGGGCGCTGGCGGAGCTGGTCCACACCGTCGTGAAGGCCAACGCCCCGATGCTCGCGCCGAAGCTCTGGTACGGCCAGCCCGCCTACGCGCTGGACGGCAAGCTCGTCTGCTTCTTCCAGCCCGCGGCCAAGTTCAAGACGCGGTACGCGACGCTCGGCTTCAACGACGCGGCTCAGCTGGACGACGGCGCGATGTGGGCGACCGCCTTCGCGCTGACAGGCGTCACGCCCGATGTGGAGCAGCGCATCGCCAGCCTGCTGAAGCAAGCCGTCAGCTGACGGGAGTGGCAGCCCGCTTTACCGCGTGAGTGGCCACACGCGGGACGGAGGGGAAACCCTAGGCTCGGGTGATCACTGGGAGGACGCACATGATCACCATCGAGCCCTTGAAGCCTGAAGACCGCGAAGCCTGGGAAGGCCTGTTCCGCGCGTACATCGCCTTCTACGAACGTGTTGCGCCGCAAGAGGTCTACGACCGGGCTTGGCGCGAGTTCCAAACGGGGGAGCGGATGCACGCGCTCGGTGCCCACGTGGGCGGCGAGCTCGCCGGGATCGTGCATTTCCTGGTGCACCCCAGCACTTCCGCGCTCACCGACGTCTGTTACCTGCAGGATCTGTTCACCGCGCCGGAAGCCCGCGGCAAGGGGGTTGCGCGGGCGCTGATCGAGGCCGTCGCGGACTGGGCGCGTTCCCGCGAGTGCGGCAGGGTCTACTGGCACACCAAGGAATCCAACGCGACGGCGCGCCGCCTGTACGACCGGGTCGCGGTCAACCGGGGCTTCATCCAGTACCAGTTGCCACTGTGAAGACAGTGAGCCACCCGTCACCCGAGTGGCCCTCACCGAGTCGGATCAGAGCTTCGAAGCCTCCGCCGCGAACGCCTCGATCTTCCCGAAGTCCTTGGCGGCCAAGGCATCCTTCGGCGTCAGCCAGGAACCGCCGATACAGCCCACATTGGACAGCGCGAGATAGTCCGGTGCGGTCTTCACGGTGATCCCGCCGGTCGGGCAGAACTTCAGCCCGGGCAGCGGCCCGCCGATCGACTTCAGGTACGCCACGCCGCCGCTGGCCTCGGCGGGAAAGAACTTCAGCGCGGTCAGCCCACGTTCGGCCAGCCGCATCGCCTCCGAAACCGTGCTCGCGCCCGGCAGGAACGGCAGGCCGGTGTCGAACGCGGCGTCCAGCACGGCGTCCGTGCAGCCGGGGGTCACCAGGAACTTCGCGCCGGCGTCGGCCGCCTGCTTGGCGTGTTCGGGCGCCGTGACGGTCCCGGCGCCGATGACGATCTCCGGGACCTCCGCGGCGATCCGCTCGATCGAGGCGAGTGCCGCCGGGGTGCGCAGGGTCAGCTCGATCACGCCGATCCCGCCCGCGAGCAGGGCCCGCGCGGTGGGCACGGCGTCGGCGGCGTCGTCGAGCACGACGACGGGCATCACGGGGGACAGGCCGAGCAGGTCGGCGCCGGTGGTCACTGGGTTACCTCCACAGGGGTCAACGTGTGCGCCGGAGCGCCGAAGTGTTCCGGCGTGAGCGGTCCGAACACGCTCGCGCCCCGATCGGCGGGGCCGACCGCGCGGCGCAGCGCCGCGAACAGCTCCCGGCCGGTGCCGGTCCAGGATGCCTCCGAAGGCGGGGAATCCACCAGTTCACGGCGGGCGAGTTCTTCGTCACCCACGAGGACGTCGAGCGTCCCGGCCTTGGCGTCGAGGCGGACGACGTCGCCGTCGGCGATCCGCGCGATCGGGCCGCCCGCGGCGGCTTCCGGGGTCACCTGGATCGCCGCGGGGATCTTGCCGGACGCGCCCGACATCCGGCCGTCGGTGAGCAACGCCACCTGGTGCCCGCGGTCCATCAGCACCCCGAGCGCCGGAGTGAGCCCGTGCAGTTCCGGCATGCCGTTGGCCTGGGGGCCCTGCTGGCGGATGACCACGACGACGTCGCGGTCCAGATCGCCGGCCTCGAAAGCGTCCTTGAAGGACTTCTGGTCGGTGAAGACCCGCGCCGGGGCCTGCACGATCCGGTGCTCCGGCGCCACCGCGGACACTTTGATCACCGCGCGGCCGAGGTTGCCCGCGACCATCCGCAGCCCGCCGTCGGCGGCGAACGGCCGCCACGCGGGGCGCAGCACGTCCTCGTCGAGGCTGCGTGTCGGGACGTCGCGCCAGACCAGTTCGCCCTCGGAAAGGATCGGCTCCTGCCGGTAGCGGTGCAGGCCCGGACCGGCGACGGTCTGGACGTCCTCGTGCAGCAGACCCGCTTCGAGCAGCGTGCCGACCAGGAACTGGATGCCCCCGGCGGCGTGGAAGTGGTTGATGTCCGCGCTGCCGTTCGGGTACACGCGGGCCAGCAGCGGGATCACCGACGACAGATCGGAGAAGTCGTCCCAGGTCAGCTGGATGCCCGCGGCGGCGGCGATCGCGACGAGGTGCATCGTGTGGTTGGTCGAACCGCCCGTGGCGAGCAGTGCGATGACACCGTTGACGACGGCCTTCTCGTCGATCACCCGCGAGACCGGGGTGTACTCCTCACCGCGCGACAACTTCACCACACGGCGTCCGGCCTCCTCGGTGAGCGCCTTCCGCAGCGGCGAGTTCGGCTGCACGAAGCTGGCGCCCGGCAGGTGCAGGCCCATCACCTCGACGACCATCTGGTTCGAGTTGGCCGTGCCGTAGAACGTGCACGTTCCCGCCGAGTGGTACGAAGCCGCTTCGGCGTCCAGCAGGTCTTCGCGGGTCGCCTTGCCCTCGGCGTAGAGCTGGCGCACGCGCGCCTTCTCCTTGTTCGGCAGGCCCGAGTTCATCGGCCCGGCGGGCACCAGGATCGCCGGGAGGTGCCCGAAGGACAGCGCCCCGATCAGCAGGCCGGGCACGATCTTGTCGCAGACGCCGAGCAGCAGCGCCGCGTCGAACATGTCGTGGGACAGCGCGATCGCGGTCGACATCGCGATCACCTCGCGGCTGAACAGCGACAGCTCCATGCCCGGGCGGCCCTGGGTGACGCCGTCGCACATCGCGGGCACGCCGCCGGCGAACTGGGCGACGCCGCCCGCCTGGCGGACCGAGCCCTTCAGCATCGCGGGGTACTCCTGCATCGGCTGGTGCGCCGAAAGCATGTCGTTGTAGGAGGAGACGATCGCGACGCCCGGCGCCCGCGCGGCGCGCAGTGCCGCTTTGTCGACACCTTCCATCGCGGCGAAGCCGTGGGCGAGGTTGCTGCAGTCGAGGCCGCGCCGCACCGGCCCTTCCTCGTGGGCGGCGGCGACGCGCTCGAGGTACGCGGCGCGGGTTTCGGCGCTGCGGGCGGCGACGCGTTCGGTGACTTCGGCGATGATGGGGTGGACGTTCGGGGCGGTGCTCATTGTCCGGCTCCGGATCACTGGTCGTGGTGGTCCGCGGGACGGCAACGCTGACGTCGCTGGGTCGTGACAGTGGCCACAGTAACCCAGGGGAAAGCCCGAATCAAAATCGATACAGAAGATCGACTCGCGTGACCTCCGTCACGCCACTGAGGTCTACTGTGCTACTTGTCACATTGCACAACGCGCGGCAGAGTCGGCATGGCGAGGTATCGCTTGCCCTCGAAGGCTCAAGCGGCCAACCGAACCGACCATCGGGAGGTACCGATGTCCACCACAGAGATCGCCGAGCTTCGGCGAGCCATCGGTCAGTTGAGGCAGTGCGTCGGCGCGCTGCGGTCCCGGTACGGCGACGCCTCGGCGGTACGGCGCCTGGCGAACGACGTCGAGCGCCTCGACATCGACGCGACCGACCTCGACACGACCCCGAACGCGGTGCCCGCGCAGGCGAAGGCCGCCGATCGTGTCCAAGTTCCCGATACGCCCTACGACCCGGCGCTCTGGCAAGGCGCCGATGACGAAGGCGTCGGCGGCTACAAGCGCGACCAGCGGTGAGCGCCCCCGGCGAGCTTGAAGCCGGACGGGGTACGGGGGTCCGCGCGCCGTCGCGGGCCCGGATCGCCGAAAGAACGCTGCGCACCGACCGATGGTGGCTGTCCCCGCTGCTGACCGTCCTCGGCCTTTCCGCCTTCATCATCTACGCGACGATCAGGTCTTTCGTGCGCACCGCGTACTGGGTGCCCGAGTACCACTACCTGACGCCGTTCTATTCGCCCTGTGTCTCGGAATCCTGCGTCGAAGGCTCCCGGCATTTCGGGGCCTGGATCGGCGAACTGCCGGGCTTCATCCCGCTCGGCTTCCTGGTCCTGCCGTTCCTGCTGGGCTTCCGGCTGACCTGCTACTACTACCGCAAGGCCTACTACCGGGCCGTCTGGTTCTCGCCGCCCGCCTGCGCGGTCGCCGAACCGCACGCGAAGTACACCGGGGAGACCCGGCTGCCGCTGATCATCCAGAACGCCCACCGCTACTTCTTCTACGTGGCCGTGGTCGTCTCGCTGGTCAACACCTACGACGCGATCACCGCCTTCCACGGCAAGACCGGCGGATTCGGTTTCGGGCTCGGCAACATCGTGCTGCTCGGCAACGTGATCCTGTTGTGGGCGTACACGTTGTCGTGCCACTCGTGCCGTCACGTGACCGGCGGCAGGCTCAAGCACTTCTCCAAACATCCGGTCCGCTACTGGATCTGGACCCAGGTGACGAAACTCAACACCCGCCACATGGCGCTGGCGTGGACGACGCTCGGCACGCTCGTGCTGACCGACCTCTACGTGATGCTCGTGGCGAGCGGTGCGATTTCGGATCTGCGGTTCATCAACTAGCGGCGCGGGAATCTCCCGTCCCCGGCGACAAGCTTCGAGGTGGCTCTTTTCATGACCGAGGTCGAACGGCTCAGCTACGACGTGGTGGTGATCGGTGCCGGCGGTGCCGGCCTCCGCGCGGTCATCGAAGCCCGTGAACGCGGCTTCAGCGTCGCGGTGGTGTGCAAATCGCTCTTCGGCAAGGCACATACCGTGATGGCCGAAGGCGGCTGCGCGGCGTCGATGGGCAACGCGAACTCGAACGACAACTGGCAGGTGCACTTCCGCGACACCATGCGTGGCGGGAAGTTCCTCAACAACTGGCGGATGGCCGAACTCCACGCCAGGGAGGCGCCGGACCGGGTCTGGGAACTGGAGACCTACGGCGCGCTGTTCGACCGCACCGCCGACGGCCGGATCAGCCAGCGCAACTTCGGCGGGCACACGTACCCGCGGCTGGCGCACGTCGGCGACCGCACCGGGCTCGAACTGATCCGCACGATGCAGCAGAAAATCGTTTCGCTGCAACAAGAGGACTTCAAGGAGACCGGTGACTACGAGGCGAGGATCAAGGTCTTCGCCGAATGCACGATCACCGAGCTCCTGACCGAAGACGGCCGGATCTCCGGCGCCTTCGGATACTGGCGCGAGAGCGGCCGGTTCATCCTGTTCGAGGCGCCGGCGGTGGTGCTGGCGACCGGCGGCATCGGGAAATCCTTCAAGGTCACCTCGAACTCGTGGGAGTACACCGGTGACGGGCACGCGCTGGCGCTGCGGGCCGGGGCGACGCTCATCAACATGGAGTTCGTCCAGTTCCACCCGACGGGCATGGTCTGGCCGCCGAGTGTGAAGGGGATCCTGGTCACCGAAGGCGTCCGAGGTGACGGCGGGGTCCTCAAGAACACCGAGGACAAGCGGTTCATGTTCGAGTACGTCCCCGACGTCTTCAAGGGGCAGTACGCGGACAGCGAAGAGGAAGCCGACCGCTGGTACACCGACCAGGAGAAGAACCGCCGCACGCCGGATCTGCTGCCGCGCGACGAGGTGGCGCGCGCGATCAACTCGGAGGTCAAGGCGGGCCGGGGATCGCCGCACGGCGGGGTCTTCCTCGACATCGCCAGCAGGCTGCCCGCGGAGGAGATCCGCAAGCGGCTGCCGTCGATGTACCACCAGTTCAAGGAACTCGCCGACGTCGACATCACGAAGGAACCGATGGAGGTCGGCCCCACCTGTCACTACGTGATGGGCGGGATCGAGGTCGACCCGGACACCGCGTCGTCGAGCGTGCCGGGGCTGTTCGCCGCCGGTGAGTGCTCGGGCGGGATGCACGGGTCGAACCGGCTCGGCGGCAACTCCCTTTCGGATCTGCTCGTCTTCGGCCGTCGTGCGGGCCTCGGCGCCGCGTCCTATGTCGCGGAGCTGAAGGATCGCCCGAAGGTCAGTCAGTCCGATGTGGACGCCGCCGCGGCGATGGCGCTCGCGCCGTTCGACCCGCCGGGTGACGGCGTCGAGGAGAACCCGTACAGCCTGCACACCGAACTGCAGCAGTCGATGAACGACCTGGTCGGCATCATCCGCAAGGCGGAGGAGATCGAGCGGGCGCTGGAGAAGCTCGGCGAGCTGCGCGAGCGGATCAAGCGGGTCACCGTCGAAGGGCACCGGCAGTTCAACCCCGGCTGGCATCTCGCCGTCGACCTGCGGAACATGCTGATGGTCAGCGAATGCGTCGCCAGGGCCGCGCTCACCAGGACCGAGAGCCGGGGCGGGCACACGCGGGACGACCATCCGGGCATGGACGCCCAGTGGCGCAACAAACTCCTGGTCTGCTCGGCCACCGCGGGCGACAACCCGGTGGTGCCGGACATCGGCGTCGAGGTCAAGGCGCAGACGCCGTTGCGGCAGGACCTGCTGGAGCTGTTCGAACTGTCCGAGCTGGGGAAGTACTACACCGACGAAGAACTGGCTTCGCACCCCGGGAGTCCGGCATGAGCTACAAGGCGAGTTTCCGGGTCTGGCGCGGCGACGCCGATTCGGGTGAGCTGCAGGACTACAGCGTCGAGGTCAACGAGGGCGAGGTCGTCCTCGACATCATCCACCGGTTGCAGGCCACCCAGGCCTCGGATCTGGCGGTGCGGTGGAACTGCAAGGCGGGCAAATGCGGCTCGTGCTCGGCGGAGATCAACGGCAAACCGCGGTTGCTGTGCATGACGCGGATGTCGACCTTCACCGAGGACGAGGTCATCACCGTGACCCCGATGCGGACGTTCCCGGTGATCCGCGACCTGGTGACCGACGTGTCGTTCAACTACACCAAGGCCCGCGAGATCCCGTCGTTCACGCCGCCCCCGGAGCTGAAGCCGGGGGAGTACCGGATGCAGCAGGTGGACGTCGAGCGCTCGCAGGAGTTCCGCAAGTGCATCGAATGCTTCCTGTGCCAGAACACCTGCCACGTGGTGCGTGACCACGAGGAGAACAAGGAGGCCTTCGCCGGGCCCCGGTACCTGATGCGGATCGCCGAACTCGAAATGCACCCCCTTGACGTCGCCGACCGGCGTGACGAGGCGCAGGAGGAGCACGGGCTCGGGTACTGCAACATCACCAAGTGCTGCTCGGACGTGTGCCCGGAGGGCATCCACATCACCGACAACGCGCTGATCCCGATGAAGGAACGCGTCGCGGACCGGAAGTACGACCCCATCGTGTGGCTGGGGAACAAACTGTTCCGGCGAGACAAGTAGCGCAGGCCTCGTGAGTGGCAAGGACGGTTCTAACCGTCCTTGCCACTCACGAGCCTAAATCGGTTGCCGCCGCTCCTATGCCTGTCGCACACTTACCCGCACACCGACCGAGGAGGACACATGACGCGACGTTGTTACGCCATGGCCCTTGGTATGGAAGAAGAACGCGGCTCCCGGCCGATGTCCTAGCACGACGTCGCACACGTGGAGCCGCCCTTCGGGAAACCGAACCGGGCGGCTTTTTCTTTGCGGTGACCCTGATTTCTGGAACGAAGCAGTCCGGTGCGCGATGCGTGCCGGACTGTGTTCCAGGCCAAGGCGCGTTGGTCCAGCGGAATGGATACCGGGTTTTCACCCCGGTGACGTGGGTTCGACTCCCACACGCGCTACGCCCCGGCACGGCGGGGAAACCTGTTCCGTCGTACCGGTGCGGCGGTGTGGGGTCCGTGTGTCCCATACCGCCAGACGCGCACGGTCCGGCGACCGGCCGGGATTCATAGCCCCGGCCAGCCTGGCTCGACACCAGGGTGCGCGACTCAGCCCGTCTTGCGGGCGCTGTGCACGTCGCCGCTCTCGTGACGGCGCAGGACGAGATCCTGGAAACCGTTGTCCCGCAGACCTTCTTCCAGGTTGAGCCCGTTCGTGGCGACGACCACCAGCAGCCCGCCCGTCACCAGGCTCGCGGCGACGCGACCGAGATGGGCCGGTGACTCCAGGAAGGCGACGACGATGTCGAAGGCCCCCATCACCGGCAGCCGGGCGATCTGGTGGACCTCGTACGAGATCCCGACGGGATCGCGTTCCTCTTCGCGTTGCGCGACCGCGATCGATGCCTGATCCGCGTCGACACCGACCACGCGGCGCGCGCCCTCTCGCCGGAACAGGCGCGGATAGCGGCCATCGCCGCACCCGACGACCAGGACCGCCCTGCCCGCCAGGTCCGGCAGCGCTTCGAGCAGCGTCGCGGCCTGGTCCGCCATACGGCCGACGCTAGCCGAGCGGCTGCTGCCCCGACAGGACCAAGAGGCCTATCTCGACATACATGAAGGCCCCCTTCCTGTGCTTCAGCGCAAGGAAGGGGGCCTTCATGTACTTACGGAGCTAGAGCGACCGACCGGTGTTGAAGTCGGTGGCGTCGACGACGGACGCGGGTGCGTCGTGCATCGGCTTGGCGCCCTTGGGCGCCTTCTTCCGCCGCGCCAGCTTGTTCTCCAGCCAGCTCGCGAACTTCGTCAGGAGCAGGTTCAGCACGATGAAGATGATCGCGACGACGATGAGCGTCGGGATCGTGTTGCTGTAGAGACCGGTGAGCGGGCCGGAAGCCCGGATCAGCTCGTCGAAGCCGATGGTCAGCTGTCCGGCCAGCGCGGTGTCCTTGAGGATCACCACCAGTTGGCTCACCAGCGCGGGCAGCATCAGCGTGACCGCCTGAGGGAGCAGGACGTTGATCATCGTCTGGGTCTTGCGGAGACCGAGTGCGGACGAGGCCTCGGCCTGGCCCTTGGGCAGCGCGAGGATGCCCGCCCGGAACACCTCTGCCATGACCGAACCGTTGTACAGCACCAGTCCGGTCACCGCGGCGAACAGCGGGCGGATCTCCGCGTCGATGCCCGTGTAGAACGAGTAGAACGCGGCCGCGAAGACCATCAGCAGCAGCACCGGGATGGCGCGAAAGAACTCGACGATCCAGCCGACCGGCAGCCGGATCCACTTGTGGTCGGACAGCCGTCCGATGCCCAGCAGCGCACCGATCGGCAGCGCGATCACGATCGAGAGTCCGGCCGCCTTAAGCGTGTTGAGCAAGCCGGGAAGCAGGAACTGCGTCCAGGTCGCACCGTCGACGAAGGGCTTCCAGAGCGCCCCCGCCCACTGGCCCTTCTCGTCGAAGCCGGTGTAGACGAAGTAGATCACCAGCGCCAGGACGAGCACGAAAAGCACGCTGTAGAGCCAGTTTCGGACCCGCGCCTTGGGGCCCGGGATGTCGTACAGAACGGTCTGCGTGCTGCTCATCGCTTGACCTCGACCTTCTTGGCGACCCAGCCCAGCAGCAGGCCGAGGGGGAGGACCAGGATGACGAACCCGACGGCGAAGATGAGGAAGACCAGGAGCAGCGAGTCGGACTCGTTCTCGATCATGTCCGACATCAGAAGCGAGGCTTCGGCGACACCGATGATCGAGGCGACCGTGGTGTTCTTCAGCAGGGCGATCATGACGTTGGTCAGCGGCGCGATCACCGAGCGGAACGCCTGCGGCAGCACGATCAGCGTCAGCACTTGGAGGAAGCCGAGACCGAGCGCGCGGGCCGCTTCCGCCTGGCCGACCGGGACGGTGTTGATACCCGAGCGCAGCGATTCACAGACGAACGTGGCGGTGTAGGCGATGAAGCCGAGGATCGCGAGCCGGAAGGCGTTGTCCTCCAGCGACGTCGTCGAGTCCGCCGAGGCCAGGTTGATCCCCAGGGTGGAGGACAATCCCAGCGAGGTGAAGACGATGATCACCGTCAGCGGGGTGTTCCGGAAGATGTTGACGTAGGCGGTGCCGAACGCCCGCATGATCGGAACCGGGCTGACCCGCATCCCCACCAGGATGGTGCCCCAGATCAGGGCGCCGATCGCGGAGAAGAAGGTCAGCTTGATCGTCATCCAGAAGGCGCCGAGCAAGTCGTAATTGGGATTGTCGAGGAAATCGAACAAGGTGCTCAACCCAGCCTCGGTATGGGAACGGTGCGCCGCGGTACACGGCGCACCGTTCGATTCCTTCAGTTCAGCGGCTCAGCGAGCCGGGTGTCAGGAGATGGCCGGGGGCTCCGGGATCTTGTAGCCCGACGGACCGACGTTCTTCTCCAGAGCGGCCTTCCAGGCGCCGTCCTGCTGCATCTTCTTGATCGCGTTGTTGATCGCGGTGATGCTCTCGGCGTCGTCCTTCTTCAGGCCGATGCCGTACTTCTCGTCGGTGAAGCCCTTGCCGACCAGCTTCAGCTTGCCGGGCTGCTGCGCGGCGTAGCCGCCCAGGATGACGTCGTCGGTGGTCATCGCGTCGACGGTCTTGTTCAGCAGTGCGGTGACGCAGTCGGTGTACTTGCCGACTTCCTGGAGCTGAACCTCCTTGGCGTACTTCTCCTTGACGTTCTGCGCCGGGGTCGAACCCTTGACCGAGCAGAGCTTCTTGTTGCCGGTCAGCGACTCCGGGCCGGTGATGTCGGTGGAGTCGGCGCGGACCAGCAGGTCCTGGTGGGCGATGAAGTACGGGCCCGCGAAGGAGACCTCGTTCTTGCGCTTGTCGGTGATCGAGTAGGTGGCGACGATGAAGTCGACCTCACCCTTCTTGATCAGGTCCTCGCGCTGCGCCGACTGCGCTTCCTTCCAGGTGATCCCCGACTCTTCGACGCCGAGCTCCTTGGCGATGTACTTCGCCACGTCGACGTCGAACCCGGCGTAGGTGCCGTCGGCCTGCTTCTGGCCGAGGCCGGGCTGGTCGAACTTGATGCCGATGGTCAGCTTCTTGTCGTTCTTGGCCTTCGCCACCACGTTCTTGGCGCCGGAGCCGCTGCCGGCGTCGGACCCGCCGCCACCGCCACAGGCGGAGAGGGCGAGACCGGCCGCCACGACGGCCGCGCTCATACGCAGAACTCGGTTCAACCGCATTGTTCTCAGTTTCCTTCCGAATCTTGTCCAGCCTTGCCGGCCGGCGGGGAAGACCTCAGTGGGTCAGGATCTTGCCGAGGAAGTCCTTGGCGCGATCCGTCTTCGGCTTGGTGAAGAAGTCGTCCGGGGTGGAGTCCTCGACGATCTCGCCGTCGGACATGAACACCACCCGGTTCGCCGCGCGCCGCGCGAAGCCCATCTCGTGGGTGACGACGAGCATCGTCATCCCGTCCTTGGCGAGCGTGGTCATCACGTCGAGGACCTCCTGGACCATCTCCGGGTCCAGCGCCGAGGTCGGCTCGTCGAACAGCATCACCTTGGGGCGCATGGCCAGCGCGCGGGCGATCGCCACCCGCTGCTGCTGCCCGCCGGAGAGCTGGGCGGGGTACTTGTCGGCCTGGTTGGCGATGCCGACACGTTCGAGCAGGTCCATCGCGGTCTTGCGGGCTTCGGCCGAGTTGACCTTGCGGACCTTCATCGGCGCGAGCATGACGTTCTCGACGATCGTCTTGTGCGCGAACAGGTTGAACGACTGGAACACCATGCCGACGTCGGCGCGCAGCGCGGCCAGCGCCTTCCCTTCGGCGGGCAGCGGAACACCGTCCACCGCGATCTCGCCGGAGTTGATGGGTTCCAGCCGGTTGATCGCCCGGCACAGCGTCGACTTGCCAGACCCGGACGGCCCGAGCACGACCACGACCTGCCCACGCGGCACCTCGAGGTTGATCTCCTTGAGCACGTGCAGGTCGCCGAAGTACTTGTTCACGGCGGCCGCCTTGATCATCGGCGCCGCCACCTCCGCGGTCATCTGGCCTCCAGGAGCGTTCGTTTGCAGGGGACTGCGGGGTCAGGCACCACGCGATGGCGGAAACCTACTCCCGTCGGACCGCTTGTAAAGACGGCTTGACCAATACTTAGGGTTTCAAGTCCGTATCGTTCTCAAGCCACCGGACGGCCCGATCCGCCGCCGTCCGGCGCTGATCAGCCTAGACAAGCCGGGGGTATCCCGTAACCGGGGTCACACAAGATCTGTGACGCATCGTGACCATTACCGCGTGCAGCTGGTCCCTCACAGGGCCATCCGGCCCAGCGGTACGGGCAGCGCGAGTGGTGACTCACCCCATAGAGTCGTTCCTCAAGTCGTCGCGGTGCGGGGACGACGTGAAAGGGAAACACGGGTGCGGGTACTGCTGGTGGAGGACGACGACCGGGTCGCGGGTGCCTTGACGCCCGCGCTGACCCGGCGCGGCCTGACGATCAAACGCCTGGCCTCCGGCGCCGGGGTGCTCGATCTGGTGCACGAGGTCGACGTCGTGCTGCTCGACCTGGGGCTCCCCGATATCGACGGGATCGTGCTGTGCCGCCGGATCCGCGCGGTCAGCGACGTCGCGGTGATCGTCGTTTCGGCGCGGGGCGAGGTCGACGACCGGATCCAGGGATTGCGGTCCGGCGCCGACGACTATCTGGTGAAGCCCTACGACGTCGACGAACTGGTCGCCCGCGTCGAGGCCGTGCGCCGTCGCCGCGGGGAGCGGCCCGCCGCGCCCGAACCGGCGGGCGTCATCCGGGCGGGTGACGTCTCCGTCGATATCGGGCGCCATGAGGTGCAGGTCGACGGACAGCCGGTTTCGTTGTCCCGCAAGGAATTCCAGGTGCTCGCGCTGGTGGTCACCGCCCGTGGCGCGGTCTGCGCCCGTGACCACGTGCTGAACGAGGTCTGGGGCCATCGTGGCCCCGCGGAGAGCCGGTCGCTCGACGTCCACGTCGCTACCCTGCGGACCAAACTCGGCAGGCCCGCGCTGATCGAGACCGTCCGCGGCGTCGGGTACCGCCTCGGCGGCGCCTACGGCCCGGCCGAGGAGGGCTGAGCCGGTGCGCGTCCGGCTCCAGGCGATCGTGCTGACGCTGGTCGCGGCGCTCGTGTTCGGCCTCGGCATCCCGCTCTCGCTCAGCGTGGCGGCCAGTGCGCAGCTCGACCTCTTCCTCGACCGGCTCACCGACACCTCCCGGTTCGCGTCGCTGGCCCAGCGCCCGCTGGTGGAGAACCGGCCGGATCTGATCGAGGACGAGCTCCGCCGCTACACCGAGGTCTACGGGGTGCCGGTGGCAATCGTCGACCAGGACGGCGAATCCGTCGCCGGAGGGCCGGGCGAGACGGCCGGGATCGATCTCAAGGATCCCGTCATCGCCTCACATCTGCAGCAGGCGCTGGCCGGGCGGCGTTCGGAACCCGGTCCGCTGCTGCTGCCGTGGTCCACCGAGCCGCTGGTGCTGGCCGAGCCGATCCTGATCGACGGCGAGGTGCGAGGCGCGGTGATCACCGTCTCCTCGACGGACAAGGCCCGCACCGCGCTGCTGTGGTGGTGGCTGCTCATCGCGGCGGGCGCGGTGCTGGCGTTCGGGCTCGCGTTGCTGGTCGCGGTGCCGGTGGTGCGCTGGATCCTGGGCCCGGTCCGCCGGCTGGACGACGCCACCGGCGAACTGGTCGCCTCCGTGGTCAGCGGCCGCGAGGTCAAACGGGTGGGGGAGACGGGCGGTCCGCCGGAACTGCGGCAGCTCGAACGCTCCTTCGACCGGATGGCCGCCAGCGTCGACGAGGCGCTGTCGGCACAGCGCGCGTTCGTCGCCGACGCCTCCCACCAGCTGCGGAACCCGTTGACCGCGTTGAAGATCCGGCTCGGCAACCTCGACGGGCACGTCGATGACGACCTGGCCGCGGCCGATCTCGAAGCCGCCCTCGTCGACGCGCGACGGCTCAACCAGATCCTCGACGAGCTCCTTTCGCTGGCCAGGGCCGAATCCTCGGGCGGCGAACTGGTGCCGGTCGGCCTCGACGAGATGGTGGGCGCACGGGTCGCCGACTGGACCGTCGTCGGCGCGGCACGCGACATCACCCTGGTCGCGTCCGGGCTGGGCGGCGGGCTGAGGGTGCTCACGCCCGCGCGCGGCCTCGAAGTGGTCCTCGACGCGCTCCTGGACAACGCGCTCAAGTTCACCGAGCCGGGGACCGAGGTGCGGGTCGACGTCACCACCGCGGACGGGAAGGTGGACATCGCCGTCCGCGATCACGGCCCCGGCCTGCGCGACGACGAACTGGACCGCGCGGCGGACCGGTTCTGGCGCAGCACCGCGCATCAGAACGTGCCCGGCTCCGGCCTCGGCCTGGCGATCGTCACCGAGATCCTGGCCAGGTCGGACGGTTCGCTGCGGCTCGGTTCACCCGAAGGCGGCGGTCTGCAGGTGACGGTGACCCTGCCCTTGAACGGTGCTAGTCCTTGAGTGACCGGAAGTAGCGCAGCGCCCCAGGGTGCAGCGGCAGCGGAGCGGTCTCGATGGCGGGGTGGACGTCGATCGACAACGCCGCGCCCGCCGCCTTGACCAGCTGGTCCCGTGCGTCGAACAGCCCGCGCACCAGCGCCTCGGCGACGTCGTCGCGCATCGACGTGGGCACCACCAGGAAGTTCGGCAGCACGAGCGTGGTCACCGGCGACGGCAGGTTGTAGGCGGTCACCGGGATGGTCGCGGTCCGGTACACCGGGCTGGTGGCGCGCAGCGCGTCCGCGAGGTCCGTGATGTCGAGCAGCCGCAGGCCGACCGTGTGCACCTTCTCGGTGATCGACGGCGTCGGCAGGCCACCCGACCAGATGACGGCGTCGATCTGCCGGTTCTCCAGCGCGGGCAGCGCCTCGGGAAGGCCCAGGTTGCGCCGGTCGATCGCGCCGGTGAGCCCGGACGCCTTCAGCAACTGCTTCGACAGGAACTCGACCCCCGAGTCCGGCGAGCCGATCGCGACCTTGCGGCCGCGCAACTGCGCGAACGACTTGATCGACGAGTCGGCCCGCACGATGACGTGCAGGTAGTCGTCGTGCACGCGGGCCAGCGCGGCCAGGCCGGCGCTCTTGTCGGCGGCGGCGACGTCGGCGGCCACGAACGCGACGTCGGCCTTCCCCGCGCGCACCCGGTCGACGTTGTCCGGGGAGCCGTGCGTCTCCTGGATCTCGGGCCGCTCGGTGTCCAGCTGGGCGGCCCACGCGTCGGCCAGCGCCTCGGCCAGTTTGTCGTAGACGCCGCCGTTGAGCCCCGCCGCGATCCGCACCTTCGTCCCGGACAGATCGGGTCCGCACCCGGTGACCAGGGCACAGACCACGGCGATCACCGCCGCCAGCACCCCTGGTCTCCTCATGAGGGTCGATCGTGCCATGGAACCCCGCCCGCGTACCCTCGAAGGCGAGATGAGCGCGCGCACTTACCAGATCCGCACCTTCGGCTGCCAGATGAACGTGCATGACTCCGAACGTCTTGCCGGGCAGCTCGAGGACGCCGGCTACGTTCCGGGTGACGGCGAGGCCACACCCGACCTGATCGTGTTCAACACCTGCGCGGTGCGGGAGAACGCGGACAACAAGCTGTACGGCACCCTCGGTCATCTGCGCCCGCAGAAGACCGCGAAGCCGGACATGCAGATCGCCGTCGGGGGCTGCCTCGCGCAGAAGGACCGCGGCGAGATCGTCAAGCGCGCGCCGTGGGTGGACGTCGTCTTCGGCACGCACAACATCGGCTCGCTGCCGACGCTGCTGGAGCGCGCGCGGCACAACGCCGAGGCCGAGGTCGAGATCCTCGAATCGCTCGAGACCTTCCCTTCGACGCTCCCGGCGAAGCGCGACTCGGCGTACGCGGGCTGGGTGTCGATTTCGGTGGGCTGCAACAACACCTGCACGTTCTGCATCGTCCCGGCGCTGCGCGGCAAGGAACGCGACCGCCGTCCCGGCGAGATCCTGGCCGAGGTCGAGGCGCTCGTCGCCGAAGGCGTGCTGGAAGTGACCCTGCTCGGTCAGAACGTGAACTCCTACGGCGTCGAATTCGGCGACCGGCTCGCGTTCGGGAAGCTGCTGCGCGCCTGCGGTTCGGTGGAGGGGCTGGAGCGCGTCCGGTTCACCTCGCCGCATCCGGCGGCGTTCACCGAGGACGTCATCGACGCGATGGCCGAGACGCCGAACGTGTGCCACCAGCTGCACATGCCGCTGCAGTCCGGTTCGGACCGGGTGCTGCGCGAGATGAAGCGGTCCTACCGTTCGGCGCGGTACCTCAAGCTCCTCGACCGCGTGCGCGAGTCCATGCCCGACGCCGCGATCACCACCGACATCATCGTCGGTTTCCCCGGCGAGACCGAGGAAGACTTCCAGGCGACGCTCGACGTCGTCGCGCAGGCGCGGTTCTCCAGCGCGTTCACCTTCCAGTACTCGATCCGGCCGGGCACGCCCGCCGCCGAGATGGACGGGCAGCTGCCGAAGGAGGTCGTGCAGGAGCGCTACGAGCGGCTCGTGAAACTGCAGAACGACATCTCCTGGGACGAGAACAAGAAGATCGTCGGACGGCGGGTCGAGCTGCTGGTGGCCTCCGGCGAGGGCCGCAAGGACACCGAGACGCGGCGCATGAGCGGCCGCGCCCGTGACGGCAGGCTCGTCCACTTCACGCCGACGGGGCCGCTCGTGGACCGCCTGGTGCGGCCGGGCGACGTCGTCGAGACCGTGGTGACCTACGGCGCGCCGCACCACCTCGTCGCCGACGGTGACCTGCTGTCGCACCGCCGCACCAAGGCGGGGGACAACTCCGAGGCCGGGCTGCGGCCGAAGACCAACGGCGTGACGCTGGGCCTGCCGGGCTTCGGCGCCCCGGCCGTCACGCCGGAACCGGTGAGCGGGTGTGCACTGTGACCGAACCGAAGATCGACGAACTCGCCGCCGAGATCGACGAGGTCGGTGAGCGCGCGGCCAAGACGATCGAGCTGGGCAGGCGCGGGTTCTCCATCGCCGTGCTGGTGTTCGTGCTGCTGATCGCTCAGCTGCTGCCCTGGGTAGGCGAGCACGCCGGCTGGGAGGTGCTGCTCGGCCGGGGCGGCGGGATCCCGCAGCTGTTCGCCGCGACCTCCACCGGGATCGGGGTGTTCGTCGGCGCCGTCGCGCTGGTGACCCGGCGCTGGTGGCTGGCCTGGGTCTGCGCCGCGGGCGGCTGGTTCGCCTCCGTCGACGGGATGCTCGCGATCTGGTCCCAGCAGTCCTCGCACGCGACCGGCGCGGCCGGTGGCGGTCCGGGCTTCGGGCTGATCGTCGCCTGGATCGCCACCGTCGCGCTGGCCATCTACTGGATGCGTGCGGCCTTCTCCCGCAGCTAGCCGACCCGCAGGGTGAGGTTGCTGGACGTGTACGCGCTCGCGTAGAGCGTCGTTTCGGGGTGGTAGGCCCGCAGCGTGACCACCGCGCTGAAGGAGAAACTCAGCTTCAGGGAGAACGTCGAGTTGGGCCGGCAGGTCGTGTCGGCGATGTTCACCCACACGCTGCCCTGAAGCTGCTGGACGATGATCGCTTCGAGGCTCTCCGTCCCGTCGGCGCCCTCCGCGGCTTGCAGCGTTCCTTTGAGGGTGACCTTTTCGTTGACCTTCGCCTGCTTCTTGCTGAGCGAGGCGTCGAGTTTGACCTTCTTCTTGCCCGCTTCGGCGGAGACCGGGGCCGGTGCCGGGGCGGCCGTCGCCGACGCGGCCGGGGCGAGCCCGGCCACCAGAGCACAACTGATCGCCAGGGCGGCGAACGCCCGGCGTGCTGGGGGAATCAGTGTCTGGTTCATGATCGAAGTCGACCACGGTTGAGCGCGGAGAGCGCCCGAATACGCACGAAGGTGCTAGGCGTCCCTCCACAGTGGAGTGACGCGCGCGCCCGCCCCCGAACGCCATGAAAGGTCCTTTCCTTGCGAAATTTGCAAGGAAAGGACCTTTCATGGCACTACAGGACGCCGAAGTCCTACCGGTCCGCGATGGCCGCTTCCGCCGCCTCGAGCCACTCACGCCACTGCGCGGCCTGCTCGTCCGCCTTCTTCGCGCGCCGCTCGTCGCCCGCCGCACGGGCCTTGGCCGCCTGCGACTCGAACTGCTCGACCCGCTCGCGGAACTGCGCCGCCCTGGCCTGCGCCTCCGGGTCGGTCCGCCGCCACTTGCTGTCCTCGGCCGACTTGATCGCGTCCTGCACGGCCTTCAGGCGCCCGTCCAGCTCGCGGATGCGCTCGCGCGGGACCTTGCCGATCTCGTCCCACTGGTCCTGGATGCGGCGCATGTGCTGCTTCGCCGCCTCCAGGTTCGCGGCGGGGTCGATCTTCTCGGCCTCGACGAGGAGTTCTTCCTTCTGCTGCGCGTTGGTCGCGAACTCGGCGTCCCGCTCGGAGAACACCGCGGACCGCCGGGCGAAGAACTTGTCTTGCGCGGCGCGGAACCGCTGCCAGAGCGCCTCGTCGCTGTCCTTGGGGGCGCGGCCGGCGGCCTTCCACTCGGTCATCAGGTCCTTGTAGCGACCCGCCGTGTCGCCCCAGTCCGACGACTCCGAGAGCGATTCGGCCTCGGCGATCAGCTCTTCCTTGCGGTGCTTGGCTCCCGCGCGCTGCTTGTCGAGCTCGGCGAAATGCGAGCCACGGCGGCGGTTGAACGCCTCACGGGCCTTGGAGAACCGCTTCCACAGCTCGTCGTCGGTCTTGCGGTCGACGCCCTTGACGGTCTTCCACTCGTCCAGGATCGCGCGCAGCCGGTCGCCCGCGGCCTTCCACTGGGTCGACTCGGCGGCGAGCTTCTCGGCCTCGTCGGCGAGGGCCTGCTTGCGGACGACGGCGGCCGCGCGGGCCTCCTCGCGCTCCTGCTTGGCCGAGGCCAGCGCCTTCTCCGCGTGGGCGATGACCTGCTCGATGCGGCCGTTCAGCGCGGCGATGTCGCCGACGACGGCGGCTTCGGCGAGGCCGTCACGCAGCTGTGTCGCCGTCGCCAGCGCGTGCTTGGGGTCGCCGGCGCCGGACTCCAGCCGGGTCTCCAGCAGCTCGACCTCGGTGCGCAGGTCGTCGAAGCGGCGCGCGTAGTGGAGCAGACCCTCGTCCGGGCTCCCGGCCTGCCAGACACCGACCGCGCGCTCGCCGTCGGCCGTGGTGACGTAGACCGTTCCTTCTTCGTCGACCCTGCCCCAAGCGGACGGGCTGGGCTCGGCGGGCGGCACGGGGGGTGCGGGATGCCCGCCACCGAGCGCGTGCGGTACCGGGTGCGGTGCCGGGGTACCGGTGGACGTGTTCTCCTGGGCCATCGCAGGCTCCTTATCGCCTGTACGCCCGCTGGCGCGGGCGCCCCGCCTAGCGGCGGGGCCGGGTAATGCGTTGCCGTCTTGCTTCGGGGGCATCAACCCCTTGCGGCATTCAAGCAGCTCAGCGTCCACCGTGGAACCGGATGAACCACCAGAGGGCAGTGATCCTACTTCCGGAGGACCCTCCGTGTCGGTCGGTTGCGGGTGGTAGGTGGCGGGGAAGGTAACGTCGGCGGCCGTGATCCGCCGTGTCGCCGTGCTCCCGCAACCCCCGCTGCTCATCCCCGAACTGGCCGCCGGAGCGGCGGACGAGTGCGCCGAGCTGCGCGAAGCCTGCCTCGCCGCGGCGAGGCGCCTGACCAGTGCTTCGCCGGACTGGGTCGTCATCGGCGCGGCCACCGGCGCCCCCGAGGTGCCGGAACACGCGAGCGGGTCGTTCCGCGGTTTCGGCGTCGACCTCGGCGTCTCACTCAGCCGGGTGACGGCCCCCGAAACCGAGCTGCCGTTGCCCGCACTCGTCGCCGGCTGGCTTCGCGAGCAGGGCGGCGCGTCCTCCGTCCGCGTCCATCTCGTGGATCCCGCCACCCCCTCCGACCAGTGCGAACAGTTCGCCCGCGCGGTGGGTGACCACCCCGCCGTGCTCGTTTTCGGCGACGGTTCGAGCAGGCACGGCCCCCGTTCCCCCGGAGGTGAGGACGCGCGCGCCGAGGGTTTCGACACCGGGGTCCGCGACGCCCTGGCCAAGGCCGACACGGGAGCGCTGGCCGCGCTCGACCCCGCCTTGGCCGCCGAACTCGGGGCCGGTGGCCGCGCGCCCTGGCAGGTCCTCGCCGGTCTGGCGGACGGGGACTGGACCGCCGAGGTCCTCTACTCGGCCGCGCCGTTCGGCGTCGGCTACCACGTCGCGGTCTGGGAACGCGCGTGATCCGGCCGGTCGCGGTCGTCGGGCCCACGGCGACCGGGAAGACCGCGCTGGCGGTCGAACTCGCCCTCACCCTCGGGGGTGAGGTGGTCAACGCGGACGCGTTGCAGCTCTACCGGGGGATGGACATCGGGACGGCCAAGGCGACCGTCGAGGAGCGGCGAGGCGTGCCGCATCACCTGCTCGACGTCCTCGACGTCACCGAGACCGCCTCCGTCGCCGCGTACCAGCGTGATGCGCGCCAGCGCGTCGAGGAACTCCTCGGCGCCGGCCGCGTGCCGATCCTCACCGGCGGGTCCGGTCTGTACGTCCAAGCCGTGCTCGACGACCTCAAGTTCCCTGGTACCGATCCGGACGTGCGCGCCCGGCTCACCGCCGAGACCGACGAAATCGGCGTCGCCGCGATGCACGCCCGGCTCACGGAACTGGACCCTGTCGCCGCCACGGCCATCCTGCCGACCAACGGCCGCCGGATCGTGCGCGCGCTGGAGGTCATCGAGATCACCGGCGAACCGTTCTCGGCGAACCTGCCGAAACCGGGGCCCGCGCGCTACGACACCGTCTTGATCGGCATCGACCGCGAACCGGCGGAACTCGACGCCCGCGTCGACCGCCGCGTGGAGCTCATGTTCGAAGGCGGACTCGTCGACGAGGTCCGGACGTTGCTGGGGCAAGGACTCCGCGACGGACTCACCGCTTCGAGGGCGCTGGGCTACCAACAGGTGATCGCCGCGCTCGACGGCGACGGCGACTTCCCGGCCGCGTCGGCGGCCACCGCACAGGCCACCCGGAGGTTCGTGCGGAGACAACGTTCCTGGTTCCGGCGGGACAAGCGCATCCGGTGGTTTGACGGCGGTTCGGAGCGGCTGGCCGAGCGCGTCCTCGAAGCGGTGGCCCAGTAATCTTGGGGCCATGGGCGGCATCGAATTCCTCAAGGGACACGGCACACAGAACGATTTCGTGCTGCTTCCCGACCCTGACGGCCGCCTCGAGCTGACCGAAGCGCGGGTGGCCGCGTTGTGCGACCGCCGGCGCGGCCTCGGCGCCGACGGTGTGCTGCGCATCGTGCGCTCGGCGGCGCTGGGCGTGGAGGCTGAAGGTTCGGCGGGCGAATGGTTCATGGACTACCGCAACGCCGACGGATCCATCGCGGAGATGTGCGGCAACGGCGTCCGGGTCTTCGTCCGTCACCTCGTCGATTCCGGGCTCGTTTCCGAACGCGAGTTCGTCATCGGCACCCGCGCCGGTGACCGGCCGGTGCGGATGCACGCCGACGGCTCGGTGACCGTGCAGATGGGACCGGCGGCGATCACCGGCACCTCGGTCACCGTGGTCGCGGGCAAGCCTTTCTCCGGGGTCGCGGTGAACGTCGGCAACCCGCACCTGGTGTCGGTCGTCGACGACGACGTCGACGTGCTCGACCTGCGCGACCAGCCCGACTTCGACTCCGACGTGTTCCCCGACGGCGTGAACCTCGAGTTCATCAACCTGCTGGGCGACAACGCGCTGAAGATGCGTGTCCACGAACGCGGCGTCGGCGAGACGCGGTCTTGCGGCACCGGCACGGTCGCCGCGGTCGCCGCCGCCCTGCACCTCGCGGGCACCGACACCGGCGAAGCGACCGTCGACATCCCCGGCGGCCGCGTGGTGGTCGGGATCCGCCGCGGCGGGTCCACGCTGACCGGCCCGGCGGAGATCGTCGCCCGCGGGGAACTCGACGAAACCTGGTGGGCGGGGCTCGGTTAGCCGACCGCGATCGGCTCCTTGGGAAGGTCGCGAAGTTTCCGGATCGGGGAGAAGACCACCCACAGCAGCGCGGCCGTCTCGCCGACCGCGACGAACCAGAGCGTCCCCCGGATCCCGATCGCCTCGCCCAGCACGCCGCCGATCAGCCCGCCCAGCGGCAGCATCCCCCACACCACGAAGCGCACGCTGGCGTTCATGCGGCCGAGCAGCCGGTCCGGGCAGACGGCCTGCCGGTAGGACACCTGCGCGACGTTGTAGACGATGATCCCGAACCCCGCGATCGCCAGCGCCGCGGGGAACAGCACGATCCGCCAGCCCGGCGCGGCGAGCGGCAGCAGCAGCTGGAACGGCCACGTCAGCAGCGGGACGAACCAGATCGACCGCGCCTGCCCGATCCGCCGGGTGATGCGCCCGGCCAGGATCGCCCCGATGATCCCGCCCACGCCGCCGGTCGCCAGGACGACGCCGACGACCGCCGGTGACAGGCCCAGTTCCCGGTTCAGGAACAGGATCTCCACCGCGGTGAAGGCGCCGTTGAACAGGTTCGCGGTCGCGGTGCAGGCGACGATCGATCGCAGGGCGGCGTCGGTGAAGACGAATCGCAGTCCCTCGGCGATCTGGGGGAGCAGCTTCGCACCCTCGTTTCGCTCGGGCACTTCTTCGACGGTGCGGATCCGCAGCAGGCACAGGGCCGAGGTCAGGAAACCCAGGCCGGTCATCAGCACGGCGTTGGCCGCGCCCGCCAGCTGTACGAGCCCGCCGCCGATGCCCGGGCCGGTCAGGAACGCGACCGACTGGCTCGCCTGGAGTTTCGCGTTGCCCTCGAGGAGATGCTCGCGGCCGACCAGCGACGGCAGATACGACTGGTACGCGACGTCGAAGAACACCGTCGCGACGCCGACGAGCGTGGCGACGATGATCAGCTGCGTCAGCGACAGGACTCCCGCCCACCACGCGAGTGGAATGGTGAACAGCAGCGCCGCGCGGACGAAGTCGGCTCGCAGCATCAAGACCCGGCGGCGCATCCGGTCGACCCACACCCCGGCAGGCAGCCCGATGATCAGGAACGCGATGGTCTCGGCCGCGGTCAGCAGCCCCATCTGGAACGGTGTCGCGGCCAGCACTGTGGCCGCGAGCAGCGGAATCACGGTGTGACCGGCGAAAGCACCCACCTGGCTGGCCGTGTCACCCGCCCAGAGCCGCCGGAAGTCCGCGTGGAAGAAGAGGGAGTCTCTGCGCACGACGCCACCTTGGCGCGAGTGATTGGAAACTGTCAATCACTAATCGCTCTAGGCTGTCCCGGTGCCCACTCCACGACGCGCCGCCACCGAGGCCGAGATCGCCGCGATGGCCTCCGGAATAAGGCTGCGCATCATCCGGTTGACCTACTCCGAGGCGCTGACCAACAAGGAGCTCGCCGAACGGCTCGATCGCGATCCGGCGACGACGCTGCACCACGTGCGCAAGCTCGTCGACACCGGCTTCCTCGAAGCGCTTCCGCCACGACGCGGCACGCGCGGTGCGAAAGAAATTCCGTATCGCTCGACCGGGTTGTCATGGCATCTTGATTCCCGCGACAGGGGGATCGATCAGGCGATCTTCGAGGCTTATCTGGCCGAGATCGCCGACGTGGGATTCGACGAGGTGCAGCAGACGCGCCTGGTCGTCCAGGTGCCGGACGAGCAGATCACCGAGTTCGAAACACGGCTGATGGAACTCGTCGACGACTTCATGTCCCGGCCGGTCGACCCGGAAGCGAAACGCACGGCCATCTACCTGTCGAAGTATCCCAGCAGGTAATGAGTTCGGTCCCGCCGCCGAAACGTGGGACCATGGAGGCACGATGACGGAACTGACACACAACGATCTGAACGACATGGACCCTTCGACCGGCGAACTGGAGCTCGAGGACCGCGCCTCGCTCCGCCGGGTAGCGGGCCTGTCCACCGAACTCGCGGATGTCACCGAGGTCGAATACCGGCAGTTGCGCCTGGAGCGCGTCGTTCTGGTCGGTGTGTGGACCGAGGGCAGCGCCCTCCAGTCCGAGGCCTCGCTCGCCGAACTCGCGCGGCTCGCCGAAACGGCGGGCTCCGAGGTGCTGGAAGGCCTGGTGCAGCGGCGGATCCGCCCGGATCCCGCCACCTACATCGGCTCGGGCAAGGTCAAGGAACTGCGGGACATCGTGACGGCCACCGGTGCCGACACGGTGATCTGCGACGGTGAGCTCTCGCCCGGCCAGCTGCGTCAGCTGGAGGAGAAGGTCAAGGTGAAGGTCATCGACCGCACCGCCCTGATCCTCGACATCTTCGCGCAGCACGCCCGCTCCAAGGAGGGCAAGGCGCAGGTCGAGCTGGCCCAGCTGCAGTACCTGATCCCGCGGCTTCGCGGGTGGGGTGCGGCGCTGTCCCGGCAGGCCGGTGGCCGCGCGGGTGGCGCCAACGGTGGTGTGGGTCTGCGTGGTCCGGGTGAGACGAAGCTCGAAACCGACCGCCGCCGGATCAACAAGCGCGTGGCCAAGCTGCGTCGCGAGATCGCCGCGATGGACACCATCCGCGAGACCAAACGCGGTCGCCGGGTGGCCAACGAGGTGCCGAGCGTCGCGATCGTCGGCTACACCAACGCCGGCAAGTCGAGCCTGCTCAACGCGCTGACCGGCGCCGGGGTGCTCGTCGAGGACGCGCTGTTCGCCACGCTGGATCCGACGACCCGGCGGGCGCAGACCCCCGACGGCCGCACCTACACGCTGACCGACACCGTCGGTTTCGTCCGGCACCTGCCGCACCAGCTGGTGGACGCGTTCCGGTCGACGCTGGAGGAGGCGGCGAGCGCCGACCTGCTCGTGCACGTCGTCGACGGCGCCGACCCGACGCCGGAGGAGCAGGTCAACGCGGTGCGCGAAGTGCTCGCCGAGATCACGAAGCGCCGTTCCGAGCCGCTCCCGCCGGAGCTGCTGGTGATCAACAAGGCCGACGCCGCCGACGAGGTGTCGCTGGCCCGGTTGCGGCACCAGCTGGCCGGTTCGGTGCAGGTGTCGGCGCGGACCGGCACCGGGATCACGGAGCTGGCCGAGGTGATCGCGGAGCGGCTGCCGAGGCCGGAGGTCGTGGTCGAGGTGCTGATCCCGTACTCGCGGGGCGAGCTCGTCTCCCGCGCCCACGCCGACGGCGAGGTGCTGGAGGAAGAGCACGTCGAGACCGGTACCCGGCTGGTCGTCCGCGGCAGGCCCGAACTGGCCGCGGCGCTGAGCGACTTCCAGACGAACGGTTCGGCTCTGTAGAGACAAGTACGTGAAGGCCCCTTCACTGCGCTAGACGCAGTGAAGGGGGCCTTCGCGTACCCAGGCGTTGGGGCGCCGCGGCCGGTCACTGGAAGTGGCCTTCACGACATTCCGCCCCATCTCGGCGTCCGCACCGAACTGCGCGCCGTCCCGGACGTCTCCGTAGTGTGGGGCTTCAGGGGTTCCACGGTACGGAGGTGGATGTGCGGGGGATTGTCGCGGCGACGGTCGTGCTGGCGGCGTTCATCGGCGGGACGGCTCCCGCCCTGGCGCAGGAGGTCCCGGCACCGCAGCCGGTGTGCAAGAACAGCGACTCCCGGCTCAGCGAGCTTTCCGGGCTGGTTTCCGACGGCGAGCACCTGTACGCCCTCAACGACGGCGGGACCAAGACGCAGGTCCTCGTCCTCGGCCGCGACTGCAAGGTCCAAAAGGTCATTTCCGCGCCCACGGACCCGTACGACCCCGAAGACCTCGCCCGTACCGCGGACGGCACCTTCTGGCTTTCCGACACCGGCGACAACCGCAAGCGGCGGGACACGGTCGCGCTGATCTCGCTGACGCCGCAAGGCAAAGCGACGCTGCACCGGCTCACGTACCCGGATGGGCAGCACGACGTCGAGGCGCTGATCATGGACCGCTCCGGCACGCCGTACCTGATCACCAAAGACGTCTTCGGCGACGCGAAGGTGTACCGGCCGACGGGGCCGCTCGCCAGTCCCGGGCCGACCCCGCTGGAGAGGGTGGGGTCACTGCAGATCAAGGAGACGTCGACACCCGGCGGACCTGTCGGGCCGATCGGTTCGATGACCGTCACCGGCGCGGCGTCGATGGCCGACGGCTCGGTGGTCGCGTTGCGCACCTACACCGACGCCTATCTCTACGCCGTCACCGACGGAGACCTCAAGAGCGCGCTGCAGCGCGAGCCCGTGCGGGTACCCCTGCCGAACGAGAAGCAGGGGGAGGCGATCGCCTTCGATCCGGACGGGACGCTGCTGTCCGGCGGGGAGGGCGTCGGCGAGCAGATCCGGGCTGTGAAGGGCGCGGCGGCACTCGCCGTGGACGCGGCGAAATCCGAGGGCAGCACGTCGGGCGGGACCTCCGCGGCCGGTGGCACGGGCCAGGGGTCCGACTTCCCGTACGTGCAGGTCGGTATCGCCGCGGTCGTCGTGATCGGCGGCCTTCTCCTGGTCGGCAGGCTGCGCAAGCGGCGTGCTTGACCGGGAAGCGAAAGGGCTGCCGAAGCTGCCGAGCCTGACCCGGGTCGGCTGACCCGGGATCCCGGCGTGCTCCGGCTCTGGGCTACAGCCTGCGAAGAACGGCGACGACCTTGCCGAGGATCGTGGCGTCGTCACCCGGGATGGGCTCGTACGCCTCGTTGTGCGGCATCAGCCAGATGTGGCCGTCCTTGCGCTTGAACGTCTTGACCGTCGCTTCGCCGTCGATCATCGCCGCCACGATCTCGCCCGGGTCCGCCGTGGGCTGCTGGCGCACGACGACCCAGTCGCCATCGGTGATGGCGGCGTCGACCATCGAGTCGCCGGTGACGCTGAGCAGGAACAGCTCGCCCTCGCCGACGATCTCCCTCGGCAACGGGAAGACGTCTTCGATCGCCTGCTCCGCCAGCACCGGGCCACCGGCCGCGATCCGGCCGACGAGCGGCACGTACGCGGCCTTCGCGGCCGACTGCGGCTGCTCGACGTCGATGCCCATCGGGTTGTCGTCCGTCGTGGCGAGCACACCCACCGCACGCGGGCGGTTCGGGTCGCGTCGCAGATAACCCTTGCGCTGCAGGGCCTGCAACTGGTGCGACACCGACGAAGTGGAGGTCAGCCCGACCGCCTCGCCGATCTCACGCACACTCGGCGGGTAGCCGAACCGGCTCACCCACAGTTTGATCACGTCGAGCACCTGCTGCTGCCGCACGGTCAGGGTCTCGTCCACCTCGTAGACCTCGGGCAAGGCGCGCACCTTGCCCGAGCCCCTAGGCGCGTTCCCCGCCTTGCTCTCCTTAGCCACCGTCTCGCTCCTTCATCTCCTGCGTCGCCTCCCAGTACGTCCGGTCGCCCGGACCGACTTCGCGTGTCTTCGCCGGTGGCGGACGATCTTCCCCGCCCACGGCACCGGCGGCGTCCGCGCAGCAGACGCCCTGGTCAACGACGTTAGCCCGCCGGGACGACGATTTCAAACATCTGTTCGATGGACACGCCGTGTCGCTCGATTTTTGTCGGTGGAAGGTGGTACACATTCGCACGGGCGTTCGATAGAACGCGTGTTCGATCTTGATGCCGGGTCCCGGCCCGGCGGCGAGTGCAGCAGGACTGCGAGGAGGTTCCGATGTCGATTCTGGCCGATCGAGGACTGGTGCGGCCCAGTTCCCCCGGGCCCGTTCCGGCAGGGGCGGCCCGGCCCGTGCGGGTGGGGCGGGGCAGGCGTGCCGAGCCCTTGCGTCCGCCGACCAGGGCGCGGGTCGTGGCGG
>NZ_JBPQFM010000022.1:0-149219 GCF_051373225.1 Amycolatopsis sp. w19
ATAGCGTCAGGGAAACGCCCGGTCCCATTCCGAACCCGGAAGCTAAGCCTGACAGCGCCGATGGTACTGCAACCGAAGGGTTGTGGGAGAGTAGGACACCGCCGGACTAACTTCAGGACAGGGTCCTGACCAGGGTCGAGAACCCCAACAGGTTCTCCCCGGTCAGGGCCCTGTCTCTTTTCATGTCCAGGCACGGACTAGAATGGTCCGTTGGCCCGCCTCGTGGTGGGCGTATGTCGAAACTTTTCAATAGTGGCAGGAGGCCAGGTGTCCGAGTTCGGTCGACGTGACTCAGATGATGGCGCGTCCGGCCGGTCGGGTCGCCGGGACGACAGTCCCCGCGGAGGCCGGTCTGACGCGCAGCGAGGTGACCGGCGCGGTTCCGCCGGCGGCAGGCAGGACCGAGGAGGCCGCGATGGCGGCTACCAGGGCCGCCCTCGTCGTGACGACCGCGGTGCCCGCGGTTCCGGCAGCTATCCCGCGCGCAGCGGCGAAGGCTCCCGCGACCAGCGCTCCGGCGGCCGGTTCGGCGGCCAGGGCCGTGACGAGAACCGCTCTCGCTACAACAACGACGACCGTCGTGGCCCCGGTGGCGGCGACCGTCGTGACGACCGGTCCGGCGGCCGGGACAGCCGGGACAGCCGGGGCGGCTACCGCGGCGGCGACAGTCGTGGCGGCTACCGCTCGGACAGCCGTAGTGGCGGGAGCGACCGTGGCGGCTACCGGTCCGACAACCGCGACAGCCGGGACAACCGCGGCGGCGACCGTGGTGGATACCGGGGCGGCAGCGACCGTGGCGGGTACCGCTCGGACAACCGGGGAGGCGAGGACCGCGGCGGCTACCGCTCGTCCGACAGCCGTCCCGAGCGTCGCTACGACAACCGTTCGGACAGCCGCTCGGACAACCGTTCCGAGGGCCGCTACGAGAAGCGTTCCGACAGCCGCCCGGCCCGTTCCGGCTACGGCTCGGACAACCGCGGCCGGTCCGACGACCGTCCCTCCGGCAACCGCTACGAAGGACGCCCCCAGGGCAAGTCCTATGGCGACCGCGACAGCCGCGACAGCCGAGGCGGCGACGACCGTCGTCCGTCCTATCGCGACCGTGACGATCGCGGCGGTTCCCGTTCCGGCGGGTACAACGGCGACCGGCGCGGCTCGGGCTCGTCCTCGGGTGACCGTCGTCCCAGCGGTGGTGGCTACGAGCGCAAGTCCTACGGCGACCGCGACAACCGCGGAGACCGTCGCCCCTCCGGCGACCGGCCGGAGAAGCGGTACGACTCCCGCGGCGGCGAAGGCCGGTTCGAGCGCAAGCGCGACGACCGTCCCCAGCGTGACCGTTCCGAGGGCCGCAAGGACTTCCGTTCCTCGCCGCGCACCGACGACAGGCCGGTCGACGACGAGACCTTGGCGCGTGAGCTGCTCGAGGCTCCGGAACTGCCCGAGGGCATCGAGTTCTCCGATCTGGACGAAGAGGTCCGCCGGGAGCTCCGCACCCTGCCCAAGGCGCTCGCGGAGACCGTCGGAAAGCACCTCGTAGCGGCCGGCGGCCTCGTCGACGAAGACCCCGAAGCCGCCATGGAGCACGCCAAGTACGCGAAGGCCAAGGCGTCGCGGGTCCCGATCGTCCGTGAGGCGCTCGGCCTGGTCGCCTACCACGCGGGCAACTGGTCCGAGGCGCTGTCGGAGCTGCGGGCCGTCCGCCGGATGACCCGCACCGACGACCACATCGCGATCATCGCTGACGCCGAGCGTGCCATCGGCCGCCCGGAGCGGGCGCTCGACCTCGCGAAGGAGGTCGACAAGGAGCGTCTGTCCAAGGCGACCCAGATCGAGCTCGCGATCGTCGCCGCCGGTGCCCGGCGCGACCTCGGTCAGCTGGACGCGGCCGTCGTCTCCCTGCAGAGCGACGACCTCAAGGCGGAGAAGCGCGACCCGTGGAGCGCCCGGCTGTTCTACGCCTACGCCGACAACCTCGCCGCGGCCGACCGCAAGGACGAGGCGATCCGCTGGTTCCTGAACGCGGCAGAGGCCGACGAGGAGGACGAGACCGACGCCGCCGAGCGCGCCGCGGAGCTCACGAATGGCTGACGCCCTGTCGGCCGGGTACGACGCGGTCCTGTTCGACCTCGACGGCACGGTCTACCACGGCAGCAAGGTGGTCCCGGGCGCACCGGAAGCGCTTCGGGCGCTCCGGGACCACGGCACGGCCGTCCGGTGGGTGACCAACAACGCCTCCAAGGCGCCCGCGGAGGTCTCCGCGCACCTGGAGGCACTCGGACTGCCCGCCACCCCCGAAGAGGTCCACACGAGCTCTCAGGCCGCCGCCGCCCTGTTGGGTGAGCGGCTGCCTCAGGGCGCGGTGGTCCTCGTCGTGGGCACGGACTCGCTGGCCGCCCAGGTCGAGTCCGTCGGCCTCAAGACGGTCCGGGAAGCCGGTCCGGACGTGGCCGCCGTGGTTCAGGGGCATTCCCCGGAGAACACTTGGGCCGCTCTCGCGGAGGCGTGCCTCGCCATCCGCGCGGGCGCGCTCTGGGTGGCGACCAACGTCGACGCCACTCTGCCGAGCGAACGCGGCCTACTGCCGGGCAACGGCTCGATGGTGGCCGCGTTGCGCCATGCCACCGGCGCCGAACCGCTGGTGGCGGGCAAGCCGGCGCCGGGACTGTTCACGACGGCGGCACGGGACGCGGGCGCGGAGCGTGCCCTCGTCGTGGGAGACCGCCTGGACACGGACATCGAGGGCGCGGTCGCGGCCGGGATCGACGCGCTCTGCGTCCTGACCGGCGTCGCCGACGCGGCGTCTCTCATCGCGGCGAGGCACCAGGAGCGTCCGCGCTACCTCGCGGCGGACCTGTCCGGGCTGAGCAGCCGGGCGGAGCTGCTCGAGATCGGGCCCAAGGAAGGCTGGCACGTCACCGCACAGGGTGACGTGCTCGAAGCCGACGGTGAAGGCGACTCCCTCGACCTGCTGCGCGCGTTGTGCGCGGCGGCCTGGGAGTCGGGGATAACCGAGGTCCGTGGTGTGGGCGACACCGCCCGCGCCGCGCTCGGCGAGCTGCGCCTCGGCTGACCAGCGCTGCTAACTTGGTGGGGTGCAAGACCACTTCCATCCCGTTCCGCGACCCCCGGTTCCCGGCCCGCCGCCGGTGCCGGGACCGCCGCCGGACCAGTTCGCGCAGCAGGACACGGATCCCCGAGCCGGGATCGACGAAGCCGTGGCGGGTCTCGACGACCTCGCGGCGCTTCCGCTTTCGGAGCACGTCGACCGTTTCGAGGCCGTGCACACCGAGCTGACGGTGGCGCTGTCCACCATCGACAAGGTCTGACCGCGTGCCCAAACGCGCCCGCCTGGACGCGGAGCTCGTCCGGCGGGGTCTCGCCCGGTCCCGGGAGCAGGCGTCGGCGCTGATCGCCGAGGGCAAGGTCACCGTGCGCGGGATGGTGGCCACCAAACCCGCGACCGGGGTCGAGTCCGGCGCGCCGATCGTGGTGCGCGACGGTGACGACCCCGGCTGGGCCTCCCGCGGCGCGCACAAACTCCTCGGCGCGCTTGAAGCCTTCACCCCGCAAGGTCTTTCCACCGAAGGAAAGCGCTGCCTCGACGCGGGCGCCTCGACCGGCGGCTTCACCGACGTCCTGCTGCGCAACGGCGCCGCCACCGTGATCGCGGCCGACGTCGGCCGCGGCCTGCTGGACTGGCGGCTGCGCACCGACGACCGTGTGGTCGTCCTCGACAAGACGAACGTCCGCAACCTGACCCCGGAAGACCTCGGCGGGCAGGTCGACCTCGTGGTCGGGGACCTCTCGTTCATCTCGCTCAAACTCGTGCTGCCCGCGCTGGCCGCCTGCGCGCGGGACGGCGCGGATCTGGTGCCGATGGTGAAACCGCAGTTCGAGGTCGGCAAGGACCGGCTCGGCAGCGGCGGCGTCGTCCGTGACCCGGAGCTGCGGGCCGAATCGGTGCTCGCCGTGCTCGCCGAGGCCGAGAAGCTGGACTTGAGCCTGCGCGGCGTCGTCGCGAGCCCGCTTCCCGGGCCGTCGGGGAACGTCGAATACTTCGTCTGGCTTACCCGCGGGGCGGGGGAGACCGCCGGCACCGACGCCGAGCGGCTCGTCCGGACCGCAGTCCTGGAGGGACCCCAATGAGCGATCGCGAGGTGCTGCTCGTCGTGCACCCGGACCGGGACGCGACCCGGGACGCCGCACGCGAGGTGTCGGCCCGGTTCGCCAAGGCCGGTGTGCGGCTGCGGGTACTCGACGAGGACGTCCGCGAGATGCTGGAGGCGGACGGCGGGATCGGCGCGCCCTGCACGGTCATGGCGCCGGAACAGGATCCGGCCGCCGGTACCGAGCTGGTGTTCGTGCTCGGCGGGGACGGCACGCTGCTGCGGGCCGCGGAACTGGCCAGGCCGAACGGCGTCCCGGTGCTCGGCGTGAACCTCGGCCGCGTCGGTTTCCTGGCCGAGGCCGATTCGGACAAGCTCGCGGACACCGTCCAGCGGGCCGTCGACGGCGACTACCAGGTCGAAGAGCGGATGACCGTCGACGTCGTCGTCACCGTCGACGGTGAAGAGACCGTCAACACGTGGGCGCTCAACGAGGCCAGTGTCGAGAAGAGCTCGCGCGAGCGGGTGCTGGACGCGCTCATCGAGGTCGACGGAAGGCCCGTGTCCTCCTTCGGCTGTGACGGCGTCCTGTGCGCCACCCCGACCGGCTCGACGGCATACGCGTTCTCCGCGGGCGGGCCGATCATCTGGCCGGACGTCCAGGCCCTGCTGGTGGTCCCGAGCAACGCGCACGCGATGTTCTCGCGGCCGCTGGTCGTCTCGCGGGACTCGGAGATCACCGTCGCCATCGATCCCGACGGTTCGCCCGCGGTCCTGACCTGCGACGGATCGCGGACCTTCGATCTTCCCGCCGGCGCGGCCGTGCGGGTCACCTGCGGCCGGGTGCCGGTGCGGCTGATCCGGTTGTGGGAAGGCCCGTTCACCGACCGGCTGGTGCACAAGTTCTCGTTGCCGATCAAGGGCTGGCGGGAGCGACACGCCCGCTGACGGATGTCATGAAAGGGCCGTTCAGGACAATTTCCGTCTTGAACGGCCCTTTCATGACGTGCCGGGTGCGGGAATGGTCGGGGTGGGCCGCTACGGTGGGCGTCGTGCTGGCCGAGATGCGCATCCAGGGCCTCGGAGTCATCGAGGACGCCCTGCTGGAACTGCACGCGGGCTTCACCGTGGTCACCGGTGAGACGGGTGCGGGCAAGACGATGGTCGTCAGCGGGTTGCACCTGCTCTCCGGCGGCCGAGCCGAAGTGTCCAAGGTGCGGACGGGAATGCTGAAGGCCTTCGTGGAAGGCCGATTCGAACTGGGCGGTGCCGAGGGCGCCACCCGGATCGTCACCGACGCCGGGGCGGAGGTCGACGAGGACGGCAGCGTCATCGCGCTGCGCGCGGTCTCGGTCGACGGCCGGTCCCGTGCCCACCTCGGCGGCCGTTCGGTGCCGGTCGGTGTGCTGGCCGATCTGTCCGAGCAGCTGATCGCGGTCCACGGGCAGAACGATCAGCTGCGGCTGCTGCGGCCCGCCGAGCAGCGCGCGGTGATCGACCGGTTCGCCGGTGAGGCCGTCACCGAGCCGCTCGAGCAGTACCGCGCGGTCCGGGACGAATGGCTCGCCGTCGTCGCCGAACTGACCGAGCGCTCCACCCGCTCACGCGAGATGGCCCAGCAGGCCGACCTGTTGCGCCACGGGCTCACCGAGATCGACGCCGTCGCGCCGGAACCCGGCGAGGACACCGAGCTCACCGAGCAGATCAAGCGGCTCGCCGCGGTCGACGAACTGCGGTCCGCGGCGAGCGCCGCGCAGGCCGCCGTCTCGGGTTCGCCCGACGGCGACCCGGACGCGCCCGGCGCGGTCGGGCTGATCGGTGAGGCGAGCCGCCACCTGACCGGCTCCGAGGACGCCGTCCTGCGTGAGCTCGGTCCCCGGCTGGACGAGGCCTCGGTGCTGTTGTCCGAAGTGGGCGCCGAGCTGGGCAGCTACCTCGAAACGCTCGACGCCGATCCCGCGTTGCTGGAGAAGGTGCTCGCGCGCCAGGCCGATCTGAAGCGGCTCACCCGCAAATACGCGGCGGACGTGGACGGCGTACTCGCCTGGGCCGACGACGCCCGTCGCCGGATGTCCACGATGGACACCTCCGAGGAGGCGCTGGCCGAACTGGCCAAGCGCCGCGACGAACTCGCCGTCACGCTGGCCGAACACGCCCTCACGCTGTCGGAGGCGCGCGTCGAGGCCGCCGCCGAGCTGGCCGAGGCGATCACCGCCGAGATGTCCGGGCTCGCCATGGGACAGGCCGAGATCGAGATCACCGTCGAGCGGCGCACCGTCGACGAGAGCGACGCGCACGCCGTGAAGGTCGGCGGCAGGCTCGTGCACGCCGGGCCGGACGGCGTCGACGACGTCGAGTTGCTGCTGCGGGCGCACAACGGCGCCCCGCCGCTCCCGGTGCACAAGGCCGCTTCCGGCGGTGAGCTTTCCCGCGTGATGCTGGCGATCGAGGTCGTCCTCGCGCACGCGGACACCGTGCAGACACTGGTGTTCGACGAGGTCGACGCCGGGGTCGGCGGCCGCGCGGCGGTCGAGATCGGCAGGCGGCTCGCGCGGCTGGCGCGCAGCCACCAGGTCCTGGTGGTCACGCACCTGCCGCAGGTGGCCGCGTTCGCCGATCAGCATCTGGTCGTGGACAAGGGCACCAGCGGCGGAGTGACCCGCAGCGGGGTGCGCGTGCTCGAACAGTCGGAGCGCGTCGTCGAGCTCGCGCGCATGCTCGCCGGGATGGAAAGCACCGAAACCGGCCGGGCGCACGCGGAAGAACTGCTCGCCGTCGCCGAGGCCGACAAGAGCGCGCCGGACAAGCCCAAAGCCCGTCGCGGTGGGAAGCGGAAGAAGGCGAAGTAGTGCCTGTCGCGACCGGGTAGCCCGATCCGGTGTGGGTTAATCGGCGTGTTTCCATCGGCGTGGCGGACACGGAAGCCCGCGCGGATTTGTCACTATCGGTCGCATGAAGCTCACCGGCTTGCTCTCGCGTAACCAAGAGACCCTCCCCGGGATCACCGGCGTCGCCAGGGTCGACAGGCGTACGCGTGAGCTGCTCCGCCGGCTGAGCCCTGGCGACATCGTCGTTCTCGACCAGCTCGACCTCGACCGGTCGACGGCCGATGCCTTGGTGGAGGCCGAAGTCGCGGCGGTGGTGAACGCCTCGCCGTCGATCTCCGGCCGGTTCCCCAACCTGGGCCCGGAGATCCTGCTCGAGGCCGGGATCCCGCTGGTCGATTCGGTCGGCGGCGAACTGCTGCGCAAGGTCAAGGACGGCACGAAACTCCGTCTGCACGAGGGCGTCGTCTACATCGGAGAGCGGCAGCTCGGCTCGGGTGTCCAGCAGACGCGGGAAAGCGTCGCGGACCAGATGATCGAGGCCAAGGCCGGGATGTCCACCCAGCTCGAGGCGTTCTCCGCGAACACGATCGAATTCCTCCGCCGGGAACGCAGCCTCATCCTGGACGGCGTCGGCGTCCCGGAGATCCGTGTCCCGCTGCGGGATCGGCACGCCCTGGTGGTCGCGGGCGGCAACGGGCACGCCGAAGACCTCAAGAAGCTGAAGAAGTACATCTCCGAGCACCGGCCGGTGCTGATCGGGGTCGACGCCGGGGCCGACACCTTGCGCGCGCAGGGTTATCAGCCGGACGTCATCGTCGGTGACCCGCACGGGATCGGCGCCGAGACGTTGCGCAGCGGTGGCGAGGTCGTGGTCCCGGCGCAGCCGGACGGGCACGCGCCGGGGGTCGAGCGCATCCAGGACCTCGGGATCGGCGCGGTCACCTTCCCCGCGACGGGCAACGCCGAGGATCTGGCGTTGCTGCTGGCCGACGCGCACGAGGCGAGCCTGGTGGTCACCGTCGGATTCCAGGCGACACTGCGGGAATTCCTCGACCACGGCCGGTCCGGGTCGAATCCGTCGACGTTCCTCACCAGGCTCAAACTCGGCACGAAACTGGTCGACGGCAAGGCGGTCGCGACCCTGCACCGCAGCCGGGTGTCCATCGGCGCCATCGTCCTGCTGGTCGTCGCGGCCTTGGTGGCCGTCGCGGCCGCGCTGCTGGTGTCCGATGTGGGTTCGGTGTACCTCGACTGGATCCGCGACACCTGGAACTCGTTCATCGCCTGGGGCAAGGGACTCTTCACGTGATTTCACTGCGGTACCACATCGTTTCCATCGCCGCCTGCTTCCTGGCGCTCGCCATCGGCGTGGTGCTCGGGTCGACGGCGCTGAACGGTTCCCTGCTTTCGGGTCTCGCCAGCCAGAAGGAGGATCTGGGTTCCCAGGTCGCGGATCTGGAGGCACAGCGCAATTCGCTCAACGCCAGGCTCGGCGACGCGGACGCGTTCGCCGGCGTGATGGGGCCGAAGGTCGTCGCGGGGCAGCTGGACAAGCGTTCGGTGGTGCTGGTGACCACCGAGGACGCGAAGCCCGCGGACCGCGACGCGCTCAAGCAGCTCGTGGGTCAGGCCGGTGCCTCGGTCACCGGTGAGATCCAGCTGACCGAGGCGTTCTCCGACCCGATGCGGTCGGATCAGTTGCGTGACGTCGTGTCGCGTCTGCAGCCGGCCGGTGTCCAGTTCCCGACCGCGGGCGACCCGGGCACCCTCGCCGGCGCGCTGATCGGCTCCGTGGCGTTGCTGAACAAGGACAACGCGCAGCCGCAGTCCACCCCGGTGGAGCTGGCGGCCGCGCTCGGCGGGCTCACCGACGGCGGTTTCCTCAAGACCGGCGGGGACGTGAAGCCCGCCCAGCTCGCGATCGTGCTCACCGGCTCCAAGTACACCGGTGACGGCGCCGGTGACCGCGCCTCGACCATCGCGCGGTTCGCCGCGCAGCTCGACCGTTCCGGTGCGGGCACCGTCCTGGCGGGCGACGCGGGATCCGCCGACGGCACCGGTGCGATCGGCGTCGTGCGTGCCGACACCTCGTCGACCTCCATCCTGTCCACTGTGGACAACGCGGAGACCGCGGCTGGCCGGGTCACCACGATCATGGCGCTGCGGGAGCAGCTCGAAGGCGGCGCCGGGCGCTACGGCATCGCGGGCAACGCCCAGGCTCCCGCCCCCGGGATCGCCGCCGCCGGCAACTGACCCCCTTTCGCATTTCGTCCTCTGGATGCGGTACCCGGGCGAAGTGCCCGCTGTGGTGAAGGGGTCTTTCATCACATCGGATGCGGGGAAAGCTCCCTTCATTCCCGGCGCTGGCGGCCCGGCTCGGTGGGACGGGTTCGCCCGGACAACCGTGTCGCGAAAGCCACTTTCGGGACATCAGACGTCGCGAAAGTGGCTTTCGCGACACGCCTTGGCGGCGAGGCACGCCACCCTCGCGTCACCCCTCGGCAATGCGGGGCCAGAGGCGGGTTTTCGGGAGCGGGCGTGCGTAGGAACCGGCCCGGCTGGTCTTGAGGTCGAGAGCGACAAGGGATTCCGCCAGGCGGACGGCGGCGGCGACGCCGTCGATCACCGGGATGTCCAGCATCGCCGAGATGCGGCGATCGAGGCCGGTCATCCCGGCGCAGCCGAGGACCAGGACCTCCGCCCCCGCGTCGCGGGCGAGCCGTCCGGCGGTCAGCAAAGCCGATTCCGTCCGGCGTTCGTCGGTCAGTTCGAGCACGCCGAGCCCCGCACCGAGGACGCCGACACAGTTCTGCGCGACGCCCGCGGCATGCAGGCTGTCCTCGATGAGCCCGCACGTCCGGTCCAATGTGGTCACGACGCCGTAGCGTCTTCCCAGCAGACAGGCCAGATGCGCGGCGGCCTCGGTGATGTCGACGACCGGGACGTCGAGCAGTTCCCTGGCGCCTTCCCGTCCGTGCTCGCCGAAACCGGCCATCACGAGCGCGTCGAAGGGCTCGTCCAGCCCGTTGAGTAGGTCGAGGACGGCCGCGGCGCTCAGGAAGCTGTCCAGCCAGCCTTCGGCGGATTCCGGGCCCCACAGCGGTGTTCTGGCCAGGATCTCGGTGCCGGGACTCGCGGCGGCGCGGGCGCCCGCCTCGATCTCCTTGGTCATCGCCTCGGTGGTGTTGCAGTTGGTGACCAGGATCCGCATCACGCGACCCGCTGCTTGCGTGACACCACGAAGTAGAGGGCCGCGGCGGAAGCGGTGCCGATGAACCACGAGTACGGCGCGGCGGGGGCGAAGAACGGCATCAGCGCGATGATCGCGGACAGCGCCGCCGTGGGCAGGAAGGTGACCATCGCCCGCGGGTTGAACCCGCGTTTGTAGTGGTACGGCGAATCGGGTCCGGTCACGAACAGCTTGTCCACGTCGATCCGGCCGCGTTTCACCAGGTAGTAGTCCACGATCATGATGCCGAACAGCGGGCCGAGGAAGGCCCCGAGGCCGCCGAGGAAGTAGTTGACCACCGCGGGCGAGGAGTACAGCTTCCACGGCAGCACGCACAACGCCGCGACCGCGCTGATCATCCCGCCGACGGTGAAGGTGATCCGTTTCGGCCAGATGTTGGCCAGGTCGTAGGCGGGGGAGACGAAGTTCGCGACGATGTTCACGCCCATGGTGGCGATCGCGAAGGTCAGCGCGCCGATGATCAGCACAGGCGTGTTGTCGATGCGGGCCAGCAGTTCGGCGGGGTCGGTGATGGCCTCACCGAACACCTGCAGACTGCCGGCGGTCACCAGTACCGACAGCAGGGCGAACGCCGTCGAGTTGATCGGCAGACCCCAGAAGTTCCCGCGCCGCACCGTTTTCTGGTTCGGGGCGAACCGGGAGAAGTCA
The DNA here is from genome assembly GCF_051373225.1 of Amycolatopsis sp. w19. Classification (NCBI taxonomy): domain Bacteria; kingdom Bacillati; phylum Actinomycetota; class Actinomycetes; order Pseudonocardiales; family Pseudonocardiaceae; genus Amycolatopsis; species Amycolatopsis sp. w19. Next base: position 10,833 of record NZ_JBPQFM010000022.1, read on the forward strand.
CAGAAGTTGAGCATCAGCGTGCCGTAGATGGACAGGATCAGGCCCACGGCGCCGAACCATTGCCGTACTTGCTCCCCTGTGGACAGTGCCTTCGGGTTGCTGGTCAACGAGATGTTCCAGTCGGCGGCGGCCAGCACCCACCCGGCGAGCGCGATCATCACCACCCAGATACCCGGACCGCACCAGTCCTGGAACTTGCGCACGGCCTCCATGCCGCGGGTGAGCACGAGAGCCTGCGCGAGCCACAGCGCGATGAAGCAGATCCAGCCGAGCGCGTGCAGACCGAGGAAGCCCACCTCTGTCAACGGTTTCAGCCCCGGATCGATCGCGAGCACGAGCAGCGTGATGGCCACGGACGCGAGATAGGTCTGGATGCCGTACCAGAAGATCGCGATGATCGCGCGGATCAGCGCGGGCAGGTTCGCGCCGAAGGTACCGAAGCTGATGCGGGCGACGACGGGGAAGGGGACGCCCGTCTTCTGGCCGATCCGGCCCATGAGGTTCATGCCGAAGTAGATGAGCACGAAACCGGTCAGCAGGGCGGTGAACACCTGCCACGCCGAGAGCCCGAGGACGAACAGGCCCGCCGCGAAGGTGTAGTTGCCGAGGTTGTGCACGTCCGACATCCACAGCGCGAAGATGTCGTAGACCTTCCAGCGGCGTTCTTTCGCCGGCGCGAGATCTTCGTTCCAGAGCCGGGGATCGGCGTTCTCGGTGGTAGGCGCTTCGGACCGGGTTGCTGGGGCGGCGGTCATGCGGGCCTCCGATCGACGGGGAGTCCGGTCGATTTGGTATCCCAAAATTTGGCATCCCAAATATCACCCCGCGGTGGCCCGTCGTCAAGGTTTCTGCCGATAAACTCGGGTTACGAGCTGTTACGGCGGTGTTGAAGAGGGGGGTCAGGTGGCCGAGGAAGGACAGCGTCAGCCGCTGGCCGCGACCCGGCAACGGGTCCGCGACGAGCTGCGTGAACGTATCCTCGCCGGACGGCTGAAGCCGGGGGACAGGCTGGTCGAACGCGAACTCGCCGAGGATCTCGGCGTCTCGCGCGTGCCGGTGCGCGAAGCCATCCGCAGCCTGGAGGCCGAAGGATTCCTCGCCGTCCAGTCGCCCCGCCGGATCGTCGTGCGTCAGCTGGCCAAGGCCGACGTCGAGGAGCTCTTCGACGTCCGTGAGGCGCTCGAAGGACTCGCCGCCGGGCTGGCCGCCGAACGGGCGGGCAAGGCCGAGCTTCGCGCGCTCGAACGGCTGCTCACCGACGCCGCCCGCGCGACCGAGAGCGGCGACCCGGCCCGGATCACCCAGCTCAACACCCGCTTTCACGACCAGATCGTCGCGCTCGCGGGCAACGGCCTCCTGCACGAGATCCTCCGGCCGCTCGAGGGCAGGCTGCGCTGGCTGACCAGCCAGAACGAACACTGGGGCGAACTGCTCGACGAGCACCGCCGCCTCTACGACGCGATCGCTTCGGGTGACGCCGACCGCGCGCGGGCCCATGCCGTCGAGCATGTGCGGGTCAACCGCGAAGTGACGTTGAAGACGCTGTTCCCCGAGGATGGCGGAGAACGCTCCGCGGGCTGAATCGGACATGTCAGACTCGCGGACATGATCACCGACGAACAACGGGCCGCCCGCACCGCGCGGGCGGTGGCCGCCGCGGTCTCCGCGGGACGCGACCTGGGTATCACCGCCACCGAACCCGAGGTCCTGTACGACGTTTTCTCCGTCATCGTGCGGCTGGCGCCTTCGCCGGTCGTCGTGCGGGTGCCGGCCGTGCTGCCGCGCACGACGACACCGGAGACGCAGCTGACCGATCAGCGGCGTGAGCTCGCCGTCGCCGGCTGGCTCGGCGAGAAGGGGCTTCCGGTCGTCAAGCCGAGCCCGCTCGCGCCTGCGGAACCGGTTCAGCGCGACGGTTTCTCGATGACCTTCTGGGAACTGATCGAGTTCGTCGAGGACGCCAACCTCGCCGTGGAGCGCTCGGCCGAGCTCGTCGCGAAACTGCACGCGACGCTCCGCGACTATCCCGGCGAGCTCGCGTTCCTGAACGGGCTCGACCCGTTCATCCCCGACGGTCTCGCGCAGCTCGAAGGCAGGCCTGACCTGCTCGACGCGGGCGACCTCGACCGCGCGCGCCGCGAATGGGAGGTCTTCCGGCCGCTGCTGGAATCGGAGGAGGCCTTCGCCAAGGCGTTCCCGAACGCCACCGTGCAACCGGTCCACGGCGACTCGCCGGGCTACAACCTGATCGTCACCACCGAAGGCGAGCTGTACTCCGACTTCGAACTGGTCAACCGCGGCCCGATCGAACGCGACCTCGCCTTCAACGGCCCCGAAGGCATCGCGGCCTACAACGCCGCCGCCGTCGAACTCGGTCTGCGCGAGGTCGACGAAGACGTGCTGCGGACCTTCGAGGGGCTGGGCCTGCTTCAGGTGGTCGCCTGCTTGTCGATGGCGCCCGAGCTGCCGATGCTGGTCGACGGCATGAAACCGATGATCGACCAGTGGCGGAGCACCCCCTTTGCCGGAGGGCTCGCTTAGCCGAGCATCGAGGTCCAGGCATCGGCGAATCCGGGGAAGGTCTTCCCGACCGTCCCCGGGTTCTCCACCTCCACGCCCTCGACCTTCAGGCCGAGTACCGCGGCCGCCATCACCAGCCGGTGATCGTCGTAGGTGTGGAACTTCCCGCCGTGCAGCGGCGCCGGCGTGATCCGCAGACCGTCCTCGGTTTCGCGGACGTCGGCGCCGAGCGACGACAGTTCGGTGGCGAGCGCCGTTAACCGGTCGGTCTCGTGACCGCGCAGATGCGCCACCCCGGAGATGACCGACGGTCCCTCGGCGAGGCACAGCAGCGCCGCGATCACCGGCGTGAGCTCGCCGACGTCGTGCAGATCCAGTTCGACGCCGGGGATCGCGCCGCTGCCAGTGACCGTCAGGCCGCCCTCGTCGAGTTCGACGGTCGCGCCTAGGAGGGGAAGCAGGCTGCGTAGCCAGTCACCGGGCTGAGTCGTCCGCTGCGGCCAGCCCGCGATCCGCACCGTGCCGCCGGTCGCCACCGCGGCGGCGACGAACGGCGCCGCCGTCGAGAGGTCCGGCTCGACGATGTACTCGGGGCAGGAGAGCCGTGTCGGGGCGACGTGGAACTCGGTGCCCTCGCGGTCCACAGTGGCCCCGAACCGGCGCAGCATCTCGACCGTCATCGCGATATGCGGTTCGCTCGGCACCTGGCCGCCCACGAGGCGCACGGTGACACCCTGCTGGAACGACGGCCCGGCGAGCAGCAGCGCGGACAGGAACTGGCTCGACGCCGAGGAGTCCAGATCGACCCTGCCGCCCCGCAGACCGCCTTCACCGTGGACGGTGAAGGGCGGCGCCTCGCGGCGGTCGTCGTCGATACGGGCGCCGAGGTCGCGCAGCGCCTTCAGCAGCGGCCCGATCGGACGGCGGCGGATGGCCTCGTCGCCGTCGAACAGCGCCGGGCCGGTACCCAGCGCGGCGAGCGCTGGGGTGAACCGGGCGACCGTGCCCGCGTTGCCGAGTTCCACCCGGACGGTCTCGTCGGGATGGACGCGGCCGGGGCCGAGCGGATGCACGAGGTAGCCGCCGATGCTGCCCTGCGAGTGGGCGCCGAGGGCGTAGATGGCGCCGAGCATGAGGCGCGCGTCCCGGGAGTCGAGCGGGGTCCGCACCCGCGTCGGCGCGCTGGCGAGCGCGGCGAGGACGTAGGCCCGGTTGGTGATCGACTTCGAACCGGGGACGCGGATGTCCGCGTCGAGCGGGCCTTCCGCGACCGGTGCGGTCCAGGTGTCGTGCGCGTCTGTCACGCCGCGAGGGTAGCGGTTTTCCACTCCATCGGACGCTTGCGGCGTGGCCGATGAGCGCTACGGCGGGCGTGCGATAAGGTGGAAGCCCGTGGGACTTCAGTCGCGGGCTACCAAGTATGTCTTTGTCACCGGAGGCGTTGCCTCCTCTCTGGGTAAGGGACTCACGGCTTCCAGCCTGGGTCAGCTCCTTACCGCACGTGGGCTCCGGGTCACGATGCAGAAGCTGGATCCGTACCTCAACGTCGATCCGGGCACGATGAACCCGTTCCAGCACGGTGAGGTGTTCGTCACCGACGACGGCGCCGAAACCGATCTGGACATCGGGCACTACGAGCGTTTTCTCGACCGGGCTCTCGACGGCAAGGCGAACGTCACCACCGGGCAGGTGTACTCCGAGGTGATCGCCAAGGAGCGCCGCGGTGAGTACCTCGGCGACACCGTGCAGGTCATCCCGCACATCACCGACGAGATCAAGGCGAGGATCACCGCCGCGGCGGGCGCCGACGAGGACGGGAACAGCCCGGACGTCGTGATCACCGAGGTCGGCGGCACCGTGGGCGACATCGAGTCGCTGCCGTTCCTGGAGGCCTGCCGTCAGGTCCGCCACGACGTCGGCCGCGACCAGTGCTTCTTCCTCCACGTCTCGCTGGTCCCGTACCTCGCCCCGTCGGGTGAGCTCAAGACCAAGCCGACCCAGCATTCGGTCGCCGCGCTGCGCAACATCGGCATCCAGCCCGACGCGCTCGTCTGCCGCGCCGACCGGGAGCTGCCCGAGGACCTCAAGCGCAAGATCGGCCTGATGTGCGACGTCGACACCGAAGCCGTCATCGCCTGCCCCGACGCGCCGTCGATCTACGACATCCCGAAGGTGCTGCACCGTGAGGCGCTCGACGCCTACGTGGTGCGCCGTCTCGGGCTGCCGTTCCGCGACGTCGACTGGACCGTGTGGGGCGACCTGCTCGACCGCGTGCACAACCCGTCGGAGACGGTGCGGGTCGCGCTCGTCGGCAAGTACATCGACCTGCCGGACGCGTACCTGTCGGTCACCGAGGCGCTGCGCGCGGGCGGGTTCGCCCACCGCGCCAAGGTCCAGATCGAGTGGGTCCCCTCGGACTCCTGCGAGACCCCGGCCGGTGCGGCCGCGGCACTGTCCGATGTGGACGGTGTGCTGGTGCCGGGCGGTTTCGGCGTCCGCGGTATCGAGGGCAAGGTCGGCGCCATCGCCTACGCCCGCACCCACGGGCTGCCGCTGCTGGGCCTGTGTCTCGGCCTGCAGTGCATGGTGATCGACGCGGCGCGGAACCTGGCGGGTATCAAGGACGCGAACTCGGCCGAGTTCGAGGACGGCCCGAACCCGGTCATCTCGACGATGGCCGACCAGCGCGACGTCGTCGCGGGTGAGCGCGACATGGGCGGCACGATGCGTCTGGGCGCCTACGTCGCGAAGCTCAAGCCGGGCTCGCAGGTCGCGAAGGCGTACGGCAGCACCGAGGTCTCCGAGCGGCACCGTCACCGCTACGAGGTCAACAACGCCTACCGCAAGCGCCTTTCCGACGCCGGTCTGGTGTTCTCGGGTACCTCGCCCGACGACCGCCTGGTCGAATTCGTGGAGCTGCCCGCCGACAAGCACCCGTTCTTCGTCGGCACCCAGGCGCACCCGGAGCTCAAGAGCCGCCCGACCCGGCCGCACCCGCTGTTCAGCGCGTTCGTGAAGGCCGTCGTGGACCGCAAGGTCGCCGAGCGGCTGCCGGTCGAGCTGCCCGAGACGGCTCAGACGGGAGCCCGGTGACCGAGCCAGGCAAGCACGAGTTCACCGTCGCGTCCACAAGGGACGTCCACATCGGACGTGTCGTGGGGCTGCGGGTCGACGAGGTCGTGATGCCCGGCGGCGGCACCGCCCGCCGCGAGGTCGTCGAGCACCTCGGCGCGGTCGCCGTCGTCGCGCTGGACGCGGACGGCGCGGTGACGCTGATCCACCAGTACCGCCACCCGATCGGGCGGCGGCTGTGGGAACTGCCCGCCGGGCTGATCGACAAGGCGGGGGAGGACCCCGTCGGCGCGGCCAAACGCGAACTGGTCGAGGAGGTCGGGCTCAGCGCCGAGCGCTGGGAGACCTTGGTCGACGTCGCGGCGTCGCCCGGCTTCACCGACGAGGTCGTCCGCGTCTACCTCGCCCGCGAACTGTCCGAAGTGGACAGGGAGATGCTCGGCGAGGAGGAGGCCGACCTCGTCATGCGGAAGTTCCCGCTCGCCGAGGCGGTCCGGATGGCGCTGGCGGGCGAGCTGGTGAACGGGGCGACCGTCGGTGGCGTGCTCGCCGCGCACGCGGTGCTTTCGGGGGCGGCCTCGTCGCGGCCTTCGGACGCTCCTTGGGAGGACAGGCCGACGAAGTTCGCTTCGCGCGGCCTTTGACGCTCGTGATTGGCCTTTGAAGTACATGAAGGCCCCCTTCGTTGCGCTAGACGCAGTGAAGGGGGCCTTCATGTACTTGGGTGGGTGTGAAGGACTCCCGGGGCAGGGGCTCAGTCGCGGAGACGGCGGCCCTGCGCGTCCGTGCCGCCGTTCGCCAGCAGCACGATCCCGTCGACCATCGGCCAGACCACCCCGATGCCGCAGGTGACCAGCACGACCGCCAGCTGGCCGAGGGCGAGACCGATGTGGCCGGTGTAGAACCGCCCGATCCCGAACGGCAGCACGATCTGCAGCACCCCGGCGGCGATCTTCGACTTCGGCGAGTAGGGCAGGACCGCGGCGGGCCGCTGATACACGGGCACGAACGGCGGCGGGTCGAACCGCGGCGCCAGGTACTTCGGGAGCGGCGCGGGCAGATCCTGGAACAGCGGCCGGAGTTCGCCGAGCGTCACGGCCTCATACGCGGCGAGGACGCGGCCCTCGTACTCGTCCGGGGTGAGCCTGCCCTGGCTGTAATGGTCGCCGAGCAGCCGCGCGGCCTCTTCGCGCTCGGCCGTGCCGACGCGCATCTCCTCCGGGTCCGGTTGCTGCGACATGCTCCCAAGGTAGCCCGTTTCACACCCGCGGCGCGGTACGCGCGGCGAACCCCCGATCGGGTCGCGGGTGGTCCTAGAGTGTCCGTGTGTCACGGGCCGGCGGTAGCGGAGTCGCCCAGGTGGTCGCCGCTTACCTCGACCATCTGGTGGTCGAGCGCGGAACCGCGAGGAACACCCTCGACAGCTACTCCCGTGACCTGCGCCGGTACACCGCGTACCTCGGCGACGCGGACGTCGAGCGCTTCGCCGACGTCACCTCCGCGCACATCACCTCGTTCGGCGCGGCGCTGCGCGAGGGCGACGAAGAGCATCGGCCGCTGGCCGCGTCCTCGGCGGCCCGCGCGCTGGTCGCGGTGCGGGGGTTGCACAAGTTCGCGCACGCGGACGGCATCACCGAGAACGACCCGGCCCGTGAGGTCCGCCCGCCCGCCGCGGCCAAACGGCTGCCCAAGGCGCTGCCGGTCGGCGACGTGCTGAAGCTGCTGGAAACCCCACCGCCCGAGGGCGAACGGCCGCTGAGGGACCGGGCGCTGCTGGAACTGCTCTACTCCACCGGCGCGCGGATCTCCGAGGCCGTCGGGCTCGACGTCGACGACATCGACGACGCCGAACGGACCGTGCTGCTCGACGGAAAGGGCGGCAAACAGCGCATCGTGCCGATCGGCCGTCCCGCGCTGGAAGCGGTGCACGCGTACCTCGTCCGCGCGCGGCCCGCCCTCGCCACCCATGGCCGGGGGACGCCGGCGATGTTCCTGAACGCCCGCGGCTCCAGGCTTTCCCGGCAGAGCGCGTGGCAGGTTCTCAAGGACACCGCGGAATCCGCCGGGATCACGGCGGGCGTTTCGCCGCACACGTTGCGCCATTCCTTCGCCACGCATCTGCTCGAAGGCGGCGCAGACGTCCGCGTCGTGCAGGAACTGCTCGGCCACGCTTCCGTGACCACCACCCAGGTGTACACGCTGGTCACGGTCAACACGCTCCGCGAGGTTTACGCGACAGCACATCCCCGCGCGCTCGGCTAATCGACCCGGTCGATCCCGGCGTGCCTCGTTGGCTCGACTCCCGAATCGCGCATAGGCTGCCGAGGATCCTGCCGAAGAGGAGCTTTCGCGTTATGTCGACACCGAACGAGCCGGCGAAGCCGTCCGCGTCCGCCGGTTCGGCTGCCGCGAGCCTCAGCCAGGTGACCATCGCAACCCCCGCCGAACACGACGGCGACGAACCGTCGGAGGACACGATCTCTTCCCGCGGCCGCAAGGCCAAGCGCGCCAAAGAAGCCAAAGACGTCAAGCAGCAAGAACGCGACAAGGACGGCATCGGGCCCACCGGCCGTCCGTATCGCGAGATCCCCGACCCGCCGCCGCTGGACCGGCACGGCCCCGCACTGGTGATGGCCATGTGCAACCAGAAGGGCGGCGTCGGCAAGACCACCTCGACCATCAACCTCGGCGCGGCGCTGGCCGAATGCGGCCGCCGGGTGCTGCTGGTCGACTTCGATCCGCAGGGCGCGCTCTCGGTCGGCCTCGGCATTCAGCCGCACGAGCTGGACCAGACGGTCTACAACGTCATCATGGAGCGGTCGGTCAGCATCACCGACGTCATCCGGAAGACCCGGGTGGACGGCGTCGACCTGCTGCCGAGCAACATCGACCTGTCCGCGGCCGAGGTCCAGTTGGTCGCAGAGGTGGGACGCGAACACACTTTGTTACGGGTCCTTCGTCCGGTCATGAACGACTACGACTATGTTCTTGTCGACTGCCAGCCCTCGCTAGGCCTGCTGACGGTGAACGCACTGACCGCCGCGGACGGTGTGATCATCCCGCTGGAGTGCGAGTTCTTCAGTCTGCGAGGCGTAGCGCTCCTGATCGACACCATCGAGAAGGTGCAGGAACGCCTCAACCCCAAACTGGACATCACCGGGATTCTCGCCACCATGTACGACCCGAGAACCCTGCACTCGAAGGAGGTCATGGCGAGAGTGGTGGAGGCATTCGGCGACACCGTGTTCGACACGGTGATCAACCGCACCGTGCGGTTCCCCGAGACGACGGTCGCGGGCGAGCCGATCACGACCTGGGCTCCCAAATCAGCGGGCGCGGCGGCTTATCGCGCGCTGGCACGCGAGGTGATCGCTCGGTGAGCAGGCGAGCTTCCCTGCCCGGAGCGTCCGAACTCTTCAGGATCACCTCCAGCCCCGCCCTCGATCTCCCGCCCGCGCCCGAACAGCCCGCCCCCGCGAAGGGGAACGGCAACGGGAACGGATCCGGGAACGAGCCGGGGCACGCGCACAAGGATCAGCTGACCCGTGCCGCGCGCAGCGGTTCCGGGCGGACCAAGCACGACGCGAAGATCACCGTCTACGTCTCCGGCGACGAACTGCTGGCGATGGAGCAGGCCAGGCTGAACCTCCGGGCGAAGCACGGTCTCGTGCTCGATCGCGGCAGGCTGGTCCGCGAGGCGGTGGCCGTGCTGCTGGCCGACTTCGACGCGGCGGGCGAGGACTCGGTCCTCGTCCAACGCCTGCGGGCGGGCAGCGAGGACGGGAAAGAGACCGAGAACTGATGGACGACCCGGCCGCGGCTGCTCCCAGCGGCTCAGAGCCGGTCGAGCGGACAGAGGCAGACGAGACCCCCGTCGTGCACGAGACCGTGCACGGCGGGATGGTCCCCGAAGGACTGGCCAGCGAAGAGCTGAGCACGTCCAAGTTCAAGGTGCACCTGGAGAACTTCGAGGGCCCCTTCGATCTGCTGCTCCAGCTGATCTCGCAGCACCAGCTCGACGTCACCGAAGTCGCGTTGCACCGGGTCACGGACGATTTCATCGCCTACACCCGTGCGCTCGGCACGGAGTGGAACCTCGACGAGACGACCGAGTTCCTGGTCATCGCGGCGACCCTGCTCGACCTCAAGGCGGCGCGTCTGCTGCCCGCCGCCGAGGTGGAGAGCGAAGACGACCTCGCCCTGCTCGAAGCACGGGACCTGCTGTTCGCGCGTGTGCTGCAGTATCGGGCGTACAAGCAGGTCGCGGCGCTGTTCGGCGAGCTGGAGGCCGGCGCGCTGCGGCGGTATCCGCGGTCGGTCGCGCTCGAAGACCGGTTCATGGGGCTGCTGCCCGAGGTGATGCTCGGCGTCGACGTCGGGAAGTTCTCCGAGATCGCGGTCGCGGTCTTCAAACCGAAGCCGCCGCCGACGGTGTCGATCGCGCATATCCACATGGGCCGGGTGTCGGTGCGCGAGCATGCCGCGCTGCTGCGGCTCAAGCTCGCGGAACGAGGCGAAGCGACCTTCGGCGAACTGGTCGAGGACTGCGAGCACACCGTCGAGATCGTGGCGCGGTTCCTCGCACTGCTGGAGCTGTACCGGGAGTCCTCGGTCCAGTTCGAACAGCTGGAGGCGCTCGCCGAACTGCACGTGCGCTGGACCGGTGGGTCCGTGGCGGAGGCGTCGGTGGCCGCCGAACAGGACCGCGCCGCCGTCGAGGACGAGGAGTACGGGTGAGCCCGGAGAACATCGAAGAGACAGAGACGACCGAAGACGTCCAGGCGGAGACTCCTGCCGCCGAAGCGGAGCCGCCCGCCGACGAAGGTCTCGTCGCGGCCGGCGACGGCGACTATCCCGACGTCATCTCGGACGAGGCGCTCGAAGCGGCGCTGGAGGCGTTGCTCCTGGTCGTCGACTCGCCGATCAGCGAGGAATCGCTCGCCGAGACGGTCGGGCAGCCGGTGTCGCGGGTGACCGTGGCGCTGCGCACGATGGCGCAGAAGTTCACCGAGCGAACCAGCGGAATCGACCTGCGCCGAGTCGGCGAAGGGTGGCGGTTCTACACTAGGGACGTCTATGCCCCGTTCGTGGAGAAGCTTCTGCTCGACGGCCAGCGTTCCAAGCTGACGCGAGCCGCACTGGAGAGCCTCGCCGTGATCGCCTATCGGCAGCCGGTGACCAGGGCCAGGGTCGCCGCCGTCCGAGGGGTGAACGTGGACGGGGTGATCAGGACGCTGCTGGCGCGCGGCCTGATCGAGGAGATGGGGACCGACCCCGAAACCACTGGCACGCTGTACGTGACGACCGAGCTGTTCCTGGAGCGACTGGGCCTGTCGTCCCTGGCCGACCTTCCGCCCATCGCTCCGTTGCTACCCGAAGTGGACACCATCGATGACATCTGACCCGCATCCCGACGGCATTCGGCTGCAGAAGGTCCTTTCGCAGGCGGGCGTGGCCTCGCGGCGCGCGGCCGAGGACCTGATCGTGCGCGGTCGCGTGAGCGTGGACGGCAAGGTGGTCACCGAACTCGGCCGCCGGGTCGATCCGGACAACTCCGTGATCCACGTCGACGGCACCCGCGTCCAGGTCCGCGAGGACCTCGTCTACCTCCTGCTGAACAAGCCCAAGGGCGTGCACAGCACGATGAGCGACGACCGCGGCCGTCCGTGCGTCGGCGACTACCTGCGTGGCCGGTACGAGGAGACGCCCGGCATCGTGCACGTCGGCAGGCTCGACGAGAACACCGAAGGCCTGCTGCTCCTCACGAACGACGGCGACCTCGGGCATCGGCTGATGCACCCGTCGTTCCGCGTGCTGAAGACCTACTTCGCCGAGGTCGAGGGCATCGTCCCGCGCGGACTCGGCAAGGAACTGCGCGCGGGTTTCGAGCTGCCGGACGGCATCGTCAAGGTCGACCAGTTCCGCGTGAAGGACATGCTGGCCGGGCGCACCCAGATCGAGCTGGTCATCCACGAGGGACGCAAGCACATCGTGCGGCGGCTGATGGCGGCCACCGGGCACCCGGTGCGCAAACTGGTCCGGACCGCGCTCGGCGACGTCCAGCTCGGTGCCCAGCGGTCGGGTTCGATCCGGCGGCTGAACCGCGGCGAGGTCGGTTCGCTGTACCGCGCTGTCGATCTGTAAGACTTTCCGCTCTACTGCACAAGTGATCTCCGCGTTTAGCTCTCCCTGACGGGCTTTCAGCCGACGGGGAAGGGCTCAACCGTGAAAACAGTTGTGCTGGCAGGGATCTTGGCGGTGGCCGCGGCCGTGGTCGCGGCACCGCAGGCCGCGGCGAAACCGCGGGGCAGCGAACCGGTCTACGACTTCGCCCAGGCCGTCCGCGAGACGGCCTGGGTGGACATCGGGCTCGACGGGGACGGCGACGGCCGTTCGGACCGGGTCGCCGCCGACATCATCCGCCCGAAGGAACCGGCGGCGCAGGGCAAGAAGGTTCCGGTCATCATGGACGCGAGCCCGTACTACTCGTGCTGCGGACGCGGCAACGAGAGCGAGCTCAAGACCTACGATTCGGCGGGCAGGCCGGTCGGGTTCCCGCTCTACTACGACAACTTCTTCGTCCCCCGCGGGTACGCCGTGGTCCTGGTGGATCTGGCCGGTACCAACAAATCCCGCGGGTGCACCGACATCGGCGGGCCGTCGGACATCGAATCGGCGCGCAAGGTGGTCGACTGGCTGAACGGCCGGGCGAACGGCTACACGACGGCTACCGGTCCGGCGAGGACGAACGCGACGTGGTCGACGGGTGCGGTCGGCATGATCGGGAAGTCCTACGACGGCACGGTGGCCAACGGCGTCGCCGCGACCGGTGTCGAGGGGCTCAAGACCATCGTGCCGATCGGCGCGATCAGTTCCTGGTACGACTACTACCGTTCCGACGGCGCGAACCTGCGCCAGGGCAGCCCGGCAGGGCTCGCGCAGACCGTTTCGCAGCGCAACGGCGGACAGAACTGCAGCGCGGCCAACCGCAAACTCACCGCGGGCGCGACTGCGAACGGCGACTACAACGCGTTCTGGCTCGACCGGGACTACGTGCAGAGCGCCTCGAAGGTGAAGGCGAGCGTGCTCGCTTCGCACGGTCTCGGCGACCTCAACGTCAAGACCATCAACTTCGGGCAGTGGTGGGAAGCGCTGAACGTCGAGCGCAAGATCTGGCTGACGCAGGCCGGTCACGTCGACCCGTTCGACTACCGGCGCTCGGCTTGGGTCGACACGTTGCACAAGTGGTTCGACCACTACCTGCTCGGTGTGGACAACGGCATCGAGAAGACCCCGGGCGCGAGTGTGGAACGCGAGCCCGATGTCTGGGTGGACCAGCCGGCGTGGCCCGCGGGCAGCGCCGTCACTCTGCGCCCCGCGTCCGGAACCACTCCGGGCGTCGGCACGCTCGGCAGCTCTCCTGGCACGGGCACGGTGTCGTTCACGGACTCCTCCGGTCAGTCTTCGAACAGCTGGGCCGCGAGGCCGACGGAGACTTCGAACGGGCGAGTGCTGTTCAGCACCGGCGCGCTGGCGAAGGACCTTCACGTGTCCGGAACGGCGAAGGTGACTGTGACCGCGACGCCGTCGACGTCCAGTGCGCGGCTCTCGGCGATCTTGGTGGACTACGGTCCGGCGACCATCCGGAACTACACCGGACCGAAGGAAGGCATCAAGAACGAGCTGACCCAGTCGTGCTGGGGTTCGAGCGCTTCGGGCAACGACGCGTGCTACCTGAACACGAGCACCGACGCGGTCTCGGTGGGGTTGAACATCATCAGCCGCGGCTGGGCGGATCTGGCCAACCACAGTTCGCTGAGCCAGGAGTCGCCGCTGACGCCGGGGCAGCCGTACACGATGACGTTCCGGCTGGCGAGCACGGATCACGTCGTCCCGCAGGGACATCAGCTCGCGCTGATCATCGGCGGGACGGACGGCTCGTTCATCTCGGGACCGGCGCAGTACCCGAAGATCACGGTGGATCTGGGCAAGACCTCGCTGGCGCTGCCCGTCGCGGGCTCGGGTCCGGCGGCGGTGCCGGCGGCGCTCCCGGTGGCTCCGGCGCAGATCGCTCCCGCCACCGTTTCGGGGCTTGAGCGCGGGTAGTGTCCTGCGCCGGAAGCTCGTGTCTTATGGGTTCTGGCCTCGGGGTGGCTGAAGGGGACTTTCACCGTATGGGACGCGGGTAAGGCGCCCTTCGTCGCGTGAGATGAGGGGTCTTGTCGTGAATGCCCTGCGTCCGGTTTGCCGAGGTGGTCGTGACCTCATGCAATATCGGACGAAGTGCTCAAATCGGGCAAGACTGTCTTGGGGAATGTCCCTTAAGGACAGTCAAGGACCCGCCTTCATTTCACGATCCGACCCACATGCGCCGCGGCGGGATACCGATACGGACTTACGACGCGAACTTCTGAGGCAGGACGCTAGCGAACGCTAGGAACGGTCCTTTCCTGGCGAATTTCGCAAGGAAAGGACCGTTCCTGGCGTCAGCGGGCGGCGGTCACGAGCCAGACGCCGCCCGGGATCCGCACGCCCTGCGGGGTCTCGAACTCGCCGAGCGCGTCGCGGACCTGGTCACGAAGTCCGGCGATGGAGGCCGCGTCCACGTTCCGCAGGTTGTGCTGGATCGGGGCCATCGAGAAGAGGAAGTCCGTCGCGTCGGCGGCGTCCGCCCCGAAACCCATGTCCGCGTCCACCGGCCTGATCCCGATGTCACGGAAGCCCGCCGCCGTGAGCACTTCGGTGATCCGTTCGGGCGTCAGCAGCGAATCCATCCCGCGCGCGGCGGGGGAGGGTTCACGGAGGTAGGGCGCGAGCGCCGCCGTCGCCCGGGCGTACGCGCTGTCGACGTCGTCTGACCGCGGTCCCACGAAGGCCAGCCGCCCGGCCGGCGCCATCGCTTCGCGGAGATGCGTGAACGCCGCGACCAGGTCGGCGAAGAACATCACGCCGCCTCGGCTGATGACGACGTCGAAACCGGGTCCGTCGAACGGGTGTACCTGCGCGTCTCCCCGTTCGAACGCGATGTTGGTGATCCCTTCGGCGGCCGCGTCGAGGCGAGCCCTTTCCAGCTGTGGTGCCGAAAGGTCGATGCCCAGCGCGTGCCCGCTTCCGGCCTTCTTCGCGGCGATCCGGGTGGTGAGCCCGGCCCCGCAGCCCACGTCCAGGACGACGTGACCGTCGCGGATGTCCGCCGCCTCGAAGAGCGGCGCGTCGAAGGCCTCCATCATCCCGTTGTAGCGATCCGGGCGATCCGCCCAGAGCTTGCCCTCCCAGCCGTTCCACGCTTCGGCCTGTTGCTGATTGACGATCGCCGTCATCGCGGCACCCCATTCGCATAGTTACTAGAGTTGGACTCTAGTGATTGACTCTAGAGATAGACTCCAGTCATGAGTGGTGTCAAGGGCGCCCGATCCCGGCGGGCGGCGGAAACCCGGCGGCGGATCATCACGGCCGCCACGGAACTCTTCCTCGCCGACGGCTACGGCGCGACCACGCTTCAGCAGGTCGCGGACCGGGCGGGCGTGGCGGTCCAGACGATTTACTTCACCTTCCGCAACAAGCAGACGCTGCTGAAGGAACTGGTCGACGTCGCGATCGCCGGCGACGACGGTCCACTGGCGACGATGGAGCGGCCGTGGTTCGCGCGGGTGACGGACGCGCCGGACGCGCGCGAGGCGCTGGCCGCGCTCGTCGCCGGCAGCCGGGCCGTCCTCGAACGCGTCGCCGCCGTCACCGACATGGTCTCGACCGCGACCGCGGCGCACCCCGAACTGCGGGAACTGTGGCCGGAACAGGAGGATCCGCGCCACGCCGTGCACGCGGCGGCGGCGAAGGCCCTGATGGGAAAACCGGGCGCGGTCACCGGTCTCGACGTCGACAGGGCGGCGGACGTCCTCTACGCGCTTCTCAGCCCGGAGATGTTCCTGATCCTCACCCGTGACCGCGCTTGGCCGCCGGCCGTGTGGGAGCGCTGGGTGGAGGAGACGCTGGCCGCGCAGTTGCTCGATCGCGGCTAGCCGAATGCGAGGAAAGGTCCTTTCCTTGCGAAATTTGCAAGGAAAGGACCTTTCATGGCGCGTGCGAGGGCGGGTCAGCCGGTTTGGGAGGCCGGGCTCTTCGACCCGAAGGGCTTCCGCTGCAGGGCGCGGGCGACCGGTTCGACGATCCGCGCGGCCGTCGGGCCGAGGATCGCCATCAGGAGTACGTACGCCGTCGCGAGGGCGGCGAGTTCGCCGGTCACCGCGCCCGCCGCCACCGCCAGCCCGGCGATGACGATCGAGAACTCGCCTCGCGCGACCAACGCGGCTCCGGCACGAGCGCGGCCCATCTTCCCGATGCCCTGCCGCCGCGCGGCCCACCAGCCGGTGCCGACCTTCGTGAGCGTGGTCGCGACCGCCAGCACCACCGCCCAGCCGAGCACGGGCGGGATCGAAGCGGGGTTGGTGTTGAGCCCGAACACCACGAAGAACACGGCGGCGAACAGGTCTCGCAGCGGTTCGAGCATGTGCGTCGCGTTCTCCGCCGTCGAACCCGAGATCGCGATGCCGAGCAGGAACGCGCCGACCGCGGCCGAAACCTGCATCGCCGAAGCGACACCGGCGACCAGCAGCGCCGCGCCGAGGACCTTGAGGAGGAACACCTCGCGATCCGGGCTGTCCACCGCCGCGGAGACGTACCGGCCGAACTTGAGCGCGATCACCAGGACCACGGTGATGACCATCAGGGAGATCCCGACGGCCTTCATCCCGCCGAGGAAGCTGACCCCGCCGAGCACCGCGGTGAGGATCGGCAGGTACAGCGCCATCACCAGGTCCTCGAACACCAGGATCGACAGCACCACCGGGGTTTCCCGGTTACCGAGCCGCCCGAGATCGCCGAGCACCTTCGCGATGATCCCGGACGACGAGATGTAGGTGACGCCTGCCATCACGATCGCGCCGATCGGCCCCCAGCCGAGGATGAGCGCGACGATCGCCCCCGGCGCGGCGTTGAGCACGATGTCCACGAGGCCTGCCACCCACGAGCGTTTCAGCCCGGTGAACAGTTCGGCCGCCGAGTACTCCAGGCCCAGCAGGAGCAGCAGGAGGACGACACCGATCTCGCTGGCGAGGTGGGTGAAGTCGCCGATGTCGCCGAGCGGGATCAGCCCGCCCTGCCCGAAGCACAGGCCGCCGATCAGGTACAGCGGGATCGGGGACATCCCGATCTTCCCGGCCAGGCGTCCCAACGCGCCCAGCCCGAAGAAGACCGCCCCGAGTTCGATCAAGGACAGTGCGGTGTGATCCATCCGCGATCAGCCGTACTTCAAGATCTTGACGGCGGCCTCGAGACCCTCGGAGGTGCCGACCGCGACGAGCACGTCGCCCGCGGTGAGGTTGAAGTCCGGGCTGGGGGAGGGGTGGACCTGACCGGCCCGCATCACCGCGACCACCGAGACGCTCGTCCGCGTGCGCATGGCGGTGTCGCCCAGCGTCCGCCCGTCGAACGGCGACGACGACTTGATCGGCAGCTGCTTGGTGTTGATGCCGGGCAGGTCCCGGTGCTCTTCGGTGAGCTGGGCGACCAGTTGGGGCGCGCCGAGCAGGTTCGCCAGCGCGCCCGCCTCGTCGGTGGTGAGCGGAAGCGACGCCAGGCAGGCGTCGGGATCGTCCGTTTTGGACACGATCAGCTCGACGTGTCCATCGCGATGGGTCACCACCCCGACACGGCGGCCGTTGCGGGTGGCGAAGTCCTTGCGGACGCCTATTCCGGGGAGCGGGGTCACTTCGACGTTCACGTGAACAACAGTAACTCACTGTCCGTTTTGCGCGGGACGGATCAGGAACAACGCCGAGATCACGACCATGAGGGCGCACGTCGCGCCGTGGATGCCGAGCGCGGCGCCCACGGAACCGTTGTGGGTCAACACGATCAGCATGTCGCCGAACGGGATGAACGCCAGCGCGAGCATCGCCCAGCCCAGCGCGCGGGCGTTCCGGAACAGGATCAGCGCGAGCACCACGAGCGCCGTGCCGATGTCCCGGACGCCCTTGACCGCGAGGATCGGATCGCCCTCGGACGGCATCACCGGCAGCCCGAAGCCACCCGTCTGGGTCGCCGGGAAGAACACGTAACCACTCCCGAAGTAGAGGACGAAGAGCACGAGGGCGGCGGACAGGATGTAGGCGATCTTGATGCGGGTCATGGTCTCCGACTCCAAAAGCTAGCAGTGCTAGGAACGACGCCGACACTAGTGCTAGCAGTGCTAGGTTGTCTAGCGGTGCTAGCATGTCCGTATGGTCACGAACCCCCGGCGCGAGCGGGATCGCTCGCAACGCGAACAGCTGATCGTCACCACCGCGCGCGAAATCGCTGAGGAAGAGGGCTGGGACGCCGTCACCACACGGCGGCTGGCGGCGAAGATCGAGTACAGCCAGCCCGTGCTCTACAGCCATTTCTCCGGCAAGGGGGCGATCATGGCGGCCGCGGCACTCGAAGGGTGCACCGAAATGGCCGTCCACATGCGGAAGGGTGCCGTGGCGGAGGAGGGGGCGCGAGCCGCTCTGCTGCGGCTGGCCGGCAACTACTTCGACTTCGCCGACCGCAAACCGGCGCTCTACGACGCGATCTTCACCCTCGCCAGTGAACTGAGCTTCGCCAGCCCGGACAGTCCGGAGCCGTTGAAGGACGCGTTCGGTGCCTTGCTCGAAGTCGTGGGTCCGGTCGCCGGTGGAGACGACCCCGCCCTCTACACCGAGACCTTCTGGGCCGCCCTGCACGGCCTGGTCACCCTCGAACGCAGCAGGCGGCTCCCGGCGGCCGCGCGCGCGGAACGCATCCGCATGCTCGTCGACCGGTTCGCCGTGGGCGGCTGAGGCGTGTCGTTCGCCACCAGGCAGAATGGTCGTCGATCAGATGAGCGACGGATGAGCTGAGGAGTGTTTCGGTGGCGGGAGCCCTGCGTGGTGTGGTCGCGATGGACGGCCCGTCCGGAACCGGGAAATCCACGGTTTCGCGGAAGCTCGCGACGAAGCTCGGCGCCGGTTACCTCGACACCGGCGCGATGTACCGCATGGTCACCCTCGCCGTCCTGCGCGCCGGGACCGACCTGACCGACGCGGACGCGATCGCCGACGTCGCCCGGAAGGCCGAATTCGGCATCGGGACCAGCCCGGACGAAGCGACCGTGACCCTGGCGGGTGAAGACGTCGCCGCCGAGATCCGCGGCGCGGACGTCACCACCGCGGTGTCGCCGGTTTCGGCCGTCCCCGCCGTCCGCGAACTGCTGGTCGACCGGCAGCGCGAGATCATCGCCGAGGTGCTCGGCCGGGTCGGCGGCATCGTGGTCGAAGGCCGCGACATCGGCACCGTCGTCTCGCCGGACGCCCCGCTCAAGATCTTCCTCACCGCGTCGGCCGAAGTCCGCGCCGCACGCCGCAGCGCGCAGGATTCCGCCGCCGGCCGGGAGTCCACGCACGCCGTCGCCAAGGCGTCGGTGGAACGGCGTGACCGCCTCGACTCCACGCGGGCGGCTTCGCCCTTGCGCGCGGCCGAAGACGCCGTCGAGGTGGACACTTCGGCGCTGAATATCGACCAGGTGATCGTGGCGTTGGCGGAACTCGCGCTGCACCGCGGTCTTCTCGAAGGCTGCCCCGCCGAGGCGACGACGTGAGCGCGAAGGGACTTCCCGAAGGCGCGAGCGACCCGGTCCACACCTTCGGCCGGGGGATCTCGAAATTCCTCGTCCGGCCCGCGTTCCGGGTCCGGGTGCACGGTGCCGAGCGGATACCGGCGTCCGGGCCGGTGGTGTTCATGGCGAACCACAGTTCGATGACGGAACCGGCGCTGCTGTTCGGAATGTTGTCGCGGCGCACGGCGTTCCTGGTCAAGGCGGAGCTCTTCAAGGGCTTCGTCGGCTGGTTCTTCCCGAAACTGGGCCAGATCCCGGTGAAACGGGGCGCGGTGGACCGCAAACCGCTGATGGCGGCGGTCAAGGTGCTCGAGGACGGTGGTGCGGTCGGGATCTTCCCCGAAGGCACCCGCGGCCTCGGTGACGCCGAAAACTTCGAGCGCGGCGTGGCCTTCCTGGTCCGCGCCGGGAACGCGACCGTGGTTCCGGTCGCCACTCGGGGGACGTACAAACCCGCCGGCGCCAAACGGCGTTGGCGGCCACGCGTCGACATCATGGTCGGCGAACCTTTCACTCCCGAGATCGGGAAGGGAAGGACAGGGCTGGAGGAGGGAACCGAGCGGCTTCGCATCGCGCTCGCGGACCTCGTGAAGGCACTGGACGAATGGCGCTTGGAGCACGGGCTCCAAGACACGCGACAGAATGTGAAGTAACTGATGACAGAGCTTGACGGAGTCGGCGAGATCGACGGCTCCTGGTCCGACGAGTCCGAATTCACCGCGCTCGACGCGCAGATCGCCGCTGGCGAGGCCGAGGAGGAGGCGCAGCTCGCGCAGCCGGTCCTCGCCGTCGTCGGCAGGCCGAACGTCGGCAAGTCGACCCTGGTCAACCGCATCCTCGGCCGCCGAGAGGCGGTCGTGCAGGACGTCCCCGGTGTGACCAGGGACCGCGTCGCCTACGACGCGTTCTGGGCGGGCCGCCGGTTCACGCTGGTGGACACGGGCGGCTGGGAGCCGGACGCGACCGGGCTGCAGGCCTCCGTCGCCGCGCAGGCCGAGATGGCGATGGCCACCGCCGACGCGGTGCTGCTGGTCATCGACGCCAGTGTCGGCGCGACGGCGACCGACGAGGCCGTCTCCAAGGTGCTGCGCCGCTCGAAGAAGCCGGTGCTGCTCGCCGCCAACAAGGTCGACGACGACCGCCTGCTCGCCGACACCGCGTCGCTGTGGTCGCTCGGCCTCGGCGAGCCGTACCCGGTCAGCGCGCTGCACGGGCGCAGCTCGGGCGACCTGCTCGACGCCATCGTCAAGGCGCTGCCGTCGATGCCGCGTGACGGCGACCGCGCCACCACCGGCCCGCGCCGGGTCGCGCTGGTCGGCAAGCCGAACGTGGGCAAGTCCAGCCTGCTGAACAAGCTCTCCGGCGAGGAGCGGTCCGTCGTGGACTCGGTCGCCGGCACCACGGTCGACCCGGTCGACTCGCTGGTCGAGCTGGACGGCGAGACCTGGCGGTTCGTCGACACCGCCGGTCTGCGCAAGCGGGTCAACTCGGCCAACGGCGCGGAGTACTACGCGTCGCTGCGGACCAAGACCGCGATCGACGCGGCCGAGGTCGCGATCGTGCTGCTGGACGCGGCCGAGCCGCTTTCGGAGCAGGACCTGCGGGTGCTGACCATGGTCGTCGAGGCGGGCCGGGCCTGCGTGCTCGCGTTCAACAAGTGGGACCTCGTCGACGAGGACCGCCGTCACGCCATGGTCCGTGAGCTGGACCGCGGCCTGGTGCGGGTGCCGTGGGCGGACAAGGTCAACATCTCCGCCCTCACCGGCCGGTCGGTGCGCAAGCTCGCGCCCGCGCTGCGGACCGCGTTGAAGTCCTGGGACCAGCGGGTGCCCACCGGTCAGCTGAACGGCTGGCTGGCCGACCTCATCGCCGCGACCCCGCCGCCGGTGCGCGGCGGCAAGCAGCCGAAGGTG
Organism: Amycolatopsis sp. w19; assembly: GCF_051373225.1. Lineage (NCBI taxonomy): Bacteria > Bacillati > Actinomycetota > Actinomycetes > Pseudonocardiales > Pseudonocardiaceae > Amycolatopsis > Amycolatopsis sp. w19. The sequence goes on from NZ_JBPQFM010000022.1 coordinate 32,010, forward strand.
CTGTTCGCGACCCAGGCGGGCATCCGGCCGCCGACGCTGGTCTTGTTCACCACCGGCTTCCTCGAGGCGGGCTACCGGCGGTTCATCGAACGGAAGTTCCGTGAGCGGTTCGGTTTCGAAGGCAGCCCCGTTCGGGTGAATGTCCGAGTGCGGGAAAAGAAGCAAAGGCCGAAGGCCGGCGGAAAAGCGGCAGGGAAACCGAAGACCCGCTGATTTTCTCACGATGTAGGTGAATATTTCACTGGGTGGACACGCCGATGACCTCGGGTTTCGGCGTGTCCACCGGTGAGTTTCGACACTCTGCCGAGACCCTCCCGAGATATGTCGTTCACCTGCGGTAAAGTCGATGGTCTGCTAGCGGGCGCCTCATTCGGAGAGCGAGCCCGAATGACGCACTTCGCGAAAGGTGTGTGATGGGCTTGCGCGCCCATGGTTCCGCCGTGCCCGTGGTGATCTCACGATGACCCTGACCGCCGACTCACGGCCGATCGCTTGCGTCGCGGACGTCACCGTCGCGCCGTCGCCCGCCCCGGTCGCCGACCGAGCCCTGTTCTGGTCCGGTCTCGGCGCGGGCGAGCGCACCCTGATCGACATCCTCGCCGAGACCGCCGCCCGCCACCCCAACGCGGGCGCGATCGACGACGGCGAGACCACGCTGTCCTACCGCAAGCTCGTCGAGGAGATCGACGCCTACGGCCGCAAGCTGACCGCCAACGGCGTCGGCGTCGGCGACCGGGTCGGCGTCCGGATCTCCTCCGGCACCGCTGAGCTCTACGTCGCGATCCTCGCGATCCTGTCCGTCGGCGCCGCCTATGTGCCGGTCGACGCGGACGATCCGGAAGAGCGCGCCGAACTGGTCTTCGGCGAGGCCGACGTCGCCGCGGTCGTCACCGACGGCGGCGCGATCACCGTGCTCGGCTCGCCGGGCGGCATCGAGGGCTCGCCCGCGCCGACCGGCGACGCCTGGATCATCTTCACCTCCGGTTCGACCGGGAAGCCGAAGGGCGTCGCGGTCTCGCACGCCTCTGCCGCCGCCTTCGTCGACGCCGAAGCGCAGCTGTTCCTCACCGAAGAGCCGATCGGCCCCGGAGACCGTGTGCTCGCCGGGCTGTCCGTCGCGTTCGACGCGTCCTGTGAAGAGATGTGGCTCGCCTGGCGCCACGGCGCCTGCCTGGTCCCCGCGCCGCGTTCGCTCGTGCGCACCGGTGTCGACCTCGGCCCGTGGCTGGTCGCGCAGGGCATCACCGTCGTCTCGACCGTGCCGACGCTGGCCGCGCTGTGGCCCGCCGACGCGCTCGAAGACGTCCGCCTGCTGATCTTCGGTGGCGAAGCGTGCCCGCCGGAGCTGGCCGAACGCGTCGCCGTCGAAGGCCGCGAAGTCTGGAACACCTACGGACCGACCGAGGCCACCGTCGTCGCCTGCGCCGCGCAGATGACCGGCGAAGGTCCGGTCCGTATCGGCCTGCCGCTGGTGGGCTGGCAGCTCGCCGTCGTGAACGAGGCGGGCGAACCGGTCGCGATGGGGGAGACCGGCGAGCTGGTCATCGGCGGCGTCGGCCTGGCCCGCTACCTGGACCCCGAGAAGGACGCCGAGAAGTTCGCGCCGTTGCCGTCGCTGGGCTGGCGTCGCGCGTACCGCAGCGGCGACATGGTCCGCGCGGAGGCCGAGGGCCTGCTGTTCCTCGGGCGCCTCGACGAGCAGGTGAAACTCGGCGGCCGCCGGATCGAACTCGGCGAGGTCGACGCCGCGCTCCAGGCGCTGCCCGGTGTGCAGGGCGCGGCCGCCGCGGTCCGCCGCACCAAGGCGGGCAACCAGGTGCTCGTCGGATACGTCGTGCCCGCCAAGGGGACGAAGTTCGACCACGACGAGGCCGCGACCCGGCTGCGCGAGCAGCTGCCCGCCGCGCTCGTCCCGCTGCTGGCCCTGATCGACGACCTGCCGACGCGCACTTCCGGCAAGGTCGACCGCAACGCGCTTCCCTGGCCGCTGTCCACTGTGGACGCCGCGAAATCCGGTCTGTCGCCGACGGAGAGCTGGCTCGCCGAGGGCTGGGCGGAGATCCTGGGCGTCTCGGTCGACAACCCGAAGGCCGACTTCTTCAGCAACGGCGGTGGCAGCCTGACCGCCGCCCAGCTGATCGCGCGGATCCGCACCCGGCACCCGCAGGTGTCGGTGAGCGACATCTACGCCAACCCGAAGCTCGGCGCGCTCGCGTCGATGCTGGACGCGTTGAGCGGCGAGAAGACCGAACGCCGGGACATCGCGCCCACCCCGCGCAAGGCCGGGATCATCCAGTCGCTGCTGATGATCCCGCTGATGGGTCTCGTCGGCCTGCGCTGGACGACGATCGCCGCGACGCTGTCGAACGTGCTTTCGCTGGCCGGGTTCGCCTGGGCGCCGACACTGAACTGGGCATGGATCCCCGTCGCGTGGGTCGTGCTGTTCAGCCCGGCCGGGCGGATCGCGATCTCCGCGACCGGCTCCCGGCTGCTGCTGCGCGGCGTCCGTCCCGGCAGCTACCCGCGCGGCGGGAGTGTCCACTTGCGACTGTGGACCGCCGAGAAACTCGCCGAGTTCAGCGGCGCGGACAGCGTCGCGGGAGCTTCCTGGATGACGACGTACGCCAAGGCCCTCGGCGCGCGGATCGCCAAGGACGTCGACCTGCACTCCCCGCCGCCGGTCACCGGCATGCTGAAACTCGGCCGCGGTGCCGCCATCGAACCCGAGGTCGACCTGACCGGGCACTGGGTGGACGGCGATCTCGTGCACATCGGCAAGATCCGGATCGGCGCCGACGCGCGGATCGGCGCGCGCAGCACGCTGTTCCCCGGCGCGCGGATCGGCAAGGGCGCGGAGATCGCGGCCGGGTCGACCGTCCGTGGCAACGTGCCCGCCGGACAGCGCTGGGCCGGTGCCCCCGCGGCCCGTGCCAGCAAGGACGCGCTGAAGTGGCCGTCGGGCCGTCCGCCGCGCTCGCGGTTCTGGTCTTCGGTCTACGGCGCGACTTCGGTCGCACTGGGGCTTCTGCCCGCCGTCGCCGCCCTGCCCGCCGTCGCGGTGCTGGGTTACGCGATCGCCGGCGCGCCCACGCTGGGCGCCGCGCTCGGCCAGGCACTGCTGTTCACGCCGCTCGCGACCGTCGCGTACTTCCTGACGTACGCGCTGCTCGTGCTCGTCGGCGTCCGTTCGCTGAGCATCGGCATGGTCGAGGGCTACCACCCGGTGCACGGCCGCGTCGCGTGGCAGGTCTGGGCGACCGAGCGGCTGATGGGCATGGCGCGTGAAGGGCTGTTCCCCTTGTACGCCAGCCTGTTCACCCCGGTATGGCTCCGGATGCTCGGCGCGAAGGTCGGCCGCAACGTCGAGGCGTCCACCGTGCTCGCGCTGCCGAAGATGACCCAGGTGGACAGTGGTGCGTTCCTCGCGGACGACACCATGGTCGCCACCTACGAGCTCGGCCACGGCTGGCTGCACGTCGCCCCGGCGCGGATCGGCAAGCAGGCGTTCCTCGGCAACTCGGGGATGGCCGCGCCGGGACGTTCGGTGCCGAAACGCGGTCTGGTCGGAGTGCTGTCATCGGCTCCGCTCAAGGCGAAGAAGGGCTCGTCGTACCTCGGGATGCCGCCGCTGCCGGTCCGCCGGTCGGTCGGCGAGGCCGACACGAGCCGCACGTACACCCCGCCGCTGCGGCTGAAGGCGGCCCGCGCGCTCGTCGAACTCTGCCGGATCGTGCCCGTGATGTGCGGTGTCGCACTGACCGTGCTGGTGGCCGCCGGGATCTTCGCACTGGCGTCGTCGTATGGCTTCCTGGTCGCGGTGCTGCTCGGCGGGCCGCTGCTGCTCGCCGCCGGTGCCGTCGCCGCGCTGACCGCCACGGCGATGAAGTGGCTGCTGGTCGGCCGGTTCCGCGCGGTCGACCATCCCTTGTGGAGCTCGTTCGTCTGGCGCAACGAACTCGCCGACACGTTCGTCGAGGCGCTCGCCGTGCCGTGGCTGATCGGTTCGCTCGGCGGCACGCCGCTGCTGCCGGCGTGGCTGCGGACCATGGGCGTCAAGATCGGGCGTGGCGTGTGGCTGGAGACGTACTGGCTGCCCGAGTCGGACCTCGTGACGCTCGGCGACGGCGCGACGATCAACCGCGGCTGCGTCGTGCAGACGCACCTGTTCCACGATCGGATCATGACGATGTCGCCGGTGACCCTGGACGAGGGAGCGACGCTCGGGCCGCACGGTATCGTGCTGCCTGGCGCGAGCATCGGCGCGCGGACGACCGTCGGACCCGGCTCCCTGGTGACCCGGGGCGACGCGGTTCCCGCCGACTCGCGCTGGCTGGGTAATCCCATCTCGGCCTGGACGAAGTAGGAAAGCGGGGTCTTTCGCGGGTGATTTCGAAGGCATCCGTGCAGCCCTCGCCCGGCGCGGAAACCTCCGGCGACTCCTATCTGCCCCGTCACGGTAACGGCGGTTACCGGGTCCGGCACTACGATCTGGAGCTGGACTACAAGATCGGCCCCAACCGGTTGTCGGCCGCCGCGGCCATCACCGCGGAGGCGACGCAGGCGCTGTCGCGGTTCACGCTCGACTTCGGCGAGTTCCGGATCAACCGGGTGCTGGTCAACGGGAAACCGGCCAAGTACACGCGCCGCGCGCACAAACTGCAGGTGAAGCCGGCGAAGTCGTTGGCGCTCGGCAGCGAGTTCCTGGTGGAGGTCCACTACGTCGGGAATCCGCGGCCGCTTCCGGGGCTGTGGGGCGACATCGGCTGGGACGAACTGACCGACGGCTCACTCGTCGCGAGTCAGCCGGTCGGGGCGCCGTCGTGGTTCCCGTGCAACGACCATCCGGCGGACAAGGCGACGTACCGTGTCGCGCTCACGACGTCGTCGCCGTATCTCGTGGCCGTGACCGGGAATCTCGTCTCCCGGTACACGCGCGCGAGCACCACTCAGTGGGTCTTCGAACGGCCCGAGCCGACGCCGACGTATCTGATGAGTGTCCAAATCGGACGGTACGACGACATCGTGCTGGCCTCCGGCGGTGTCCCGCAGCGGGCCGCTGTGCCGCCACGCCTGCGCCGGGCCTTCTCGCGCGATTTCGGGCGTCAGGGTCAGATCATGGAGTCGCTGCAGCGGTTGTTCGGGCCTTACCCCTTCGGCGAGTACGTCATCGTCGTCACCGACGACGACCTCGACGACCCGATCGAAGCACAGGGCATGTCGATCTTCGGCGCCAACCACGTCGACGGACGGCGCACGCACGAACGGCTCGTCGTCCACGAACTGGCGCACCAGTGGTTCGGCAACAGCCTGACCGTCGCCGACTGGCGGCACATCTGGCTGAACGAAGGCTTCGCGACGTACGCGGAATGGCTCTGGTCCGAGGAATCCGGCGGTCAGAGCGCGCACGCGTGGGCGAAGACGTGGCACGCGCGGATGAAGGCGAAGCCCGCGGACCTGCGTCTCGCCGACCCCGGGGTGGCGCGGATGTTCGACGAGCGGGTGTACAAACGAGGCGGGCTTTTGTTGCACGCCTTGCGTTGTACCGTCGGCGACGAGGTCTTCTTCCCGCTGGTGAGAGCCTGGGCGGTGGAGAACCGGCACGGTCTGGTGACCACCGGTGGTTTCGTGGCGCTCGCTGAACGCTTTGCCGGGCGTTCGCTTGCTTCGTTCTTCGATGCTTGGCTGGATGCTTTGGCGCTGCCTCCGCTTCCTCCTGCCTGACGCGCCTCAGTGCGCCCAATGTGGCATTGGGGACGCTCAACGTCCCCAATGCCACATTGGGCGCATGACTGAGTTATCCACAGTGGGGCTGATGTGGCGAGTTGTCCACAAGGGCGAAATCGGCGCTGGTGGGGACCCGCCGCTGCCCTCGATGATCTTGCTGTGCGAACCGGCGAACGGGCTCGTGATCACGAGGCCCTTTACAAGCTGAGCCGCGGCGGGGTGATCACTGTCGCGAGACTCGTGGAGTTCGGTGTCTCGAAGAGGACCTGCTACCGGCGTTGCCGGCCGGGCGGGCCGTGGCAGCGGTTGCTTCCAGGAGTGATGCTGCTCTGTTCGGGACGGCCGACTCGTCGGCAGGTGGTCGAAGGTGCCCTTCTCTACGGTGGACCTGAAGCGATCATCACCGGTATCCAAGCCTGCCGCCTGCAGGGTTTGCGAGGGCCAAGGGGCGAGGCTGATCGAGTCCACCTCCTGGTGCCTTCGACGTGTCAGGTCAGCAGCGTCGGCTCGGTCACCGTGGAGCGGACCACGCGAATGCCCCGGCCGGTCGTCGTGGATGGAGTGCCGATGGCGCCCCTATTCCGGGCTGTTCTCGACGAGTGCCGTCGCTTCAGCGCGCGTGACCCGGTCCGGGCATTGCTGACCGAAGCCGTCCAAAGAGGAAGGCTGAATCCCGAGGTTCTCATCAGGGAGCTCGAAGCGGGAAGTGACCGCGGTAGCGCGTTGCCGCGTGAAGTGCTGCGCGACGTCCTGCGAGGAGCGCGGTCGGTGGCCGAGGTCGACGCGATGGCGGTCTGGCGGCGGACAGGGCTCCCGGAGCCGTTGTGGAACCACGAATTGCGGGACGCCTCCGGCCGCTACATCGGAACCCCCGATGGCTACTTCAAGAAGGTCCGGCTCGCTTGGGAGGTCGACTCGTACGACTTCCACTTCGCGCGGGAGCAGTATGCCGGCACGCTCGAAAGGAACAGCCGGTACGCCGCCGAGGGGATCCTCGTACTCCAGACCCTGCCCAGCCGGTTGCGATCCGAGCCCGGCAAGGTCGCCGCCGAGCTCGTCGCCGCGTACGACGCCGCGGCCTCGCGCGAAATCTCGGTTGAACCTGTGGTGGACGCTCAAGCCGGCTAGGGCCCTGCACTGGTTTCAGACGTGCGGCAGCCCCGGTAAATCGGTGGTCGGCCAATGACGTCGTGGCGACATTCGGGACCTTGATCGGCATGCCGGGGCTCTCTGCGCGAACGCTGCGCAAGACCTTCGCCGTCAACCTGCTCCGCGCCGGAGCCGACCTCGACACCACCTCCGAGATACTCGGTCACGCCTCGCCTGAGGCTACTCGTGCCTCCTTGCTCGCTGACCGATAGGTCGGATGTATCTGCCGCTTTCCGGGTGAGGGCTCTGGTCAAAGCGCGCTCTCCTCTGGAAACATGCCGGTCGCCAGGACTTGATCTGCGGTAAACGTAGTATGAATCTGGAGGCGACCCATGGCCGAGCTGTCCAGGCGATCGATGTTGAGGGTCGCGGCCGGGGCGGCGGCGCTCGGTGGCCTCTGGGCTCAGGGAGCGCCACCGGCGCTCGCCGGACAAGACATCCACCGCCGGATCGTCGACGACGCGCGCATGGTCTGGAAGCGGATGTCGACAGGCTGGCAGGAGGGCCCGTTCCTTGCCAACGGCTTCCTCGGCGTCCAGTTCTACGCGGGGGCGCAGCCGAACGTCCTCAAGGTGATGCTCAGCCATTCGCGCGTCCAAGACCAGCGCGGGCAATGGGAAGCGGGTATCGGGTACTCGCGGCTCCCGATCGGCTACCTCACCCTCACCTTCGAGGGCGCGATCACCGCGGTGGACTGGCATCTCGACCTGTACAACGCCGAACTCGGCGGCACGATCACCACCACTCGCGGCTCGGTGCGCTTCTCCGCGCTGGTCCACAACGACCAGGACCTCCTCCTCGTCTCGCTCACCGGGGAGGCGGCGGCGGACTGGGGGTTCACGCCGCTCACGTCGGCGACCACCCGGACGATCCGCAAACCGCCCGAGTACACCGCCAATCCCGATCCGAAGCTCGGCAGCGCGGGCGCCGTCCGGTACTGCGAGCAGCCGCTGCACGCGGGTGGCGGGTACACGACGGCGTGGCGTGAGCGGACCATCGGCACGCGACGGCTGCTGGTCGCGACGGTCGCGTACGGGTTCCCCGAGCCGACGCACACCGCCGAAGCGATCACGAGGGTCGATCGGGCGTCGGCGGCGAACCCGGATCGGCTCGTCGCCGGGCACCGGCGCTGGTGGAACGCCTTCTACCGGCGCAGTTTCGTGTCCATTCCGGACAAACGGATCCAGCGGTTCTACTGGATCCAGCTGTACAAGACCGCGTGCGCCACCCGCGCGAACGGTCCGGTGGTCGCCGAATGGGGGCCGTGGTTCCCGGAGGTCGGCAACAGCTGGACGGCGGTGTGGTGGAACCTGAACGTCCAGGTCACCTATCCGATCGTCAACAGCAGCAACCATCCCGAACTCGACGCCGTCACCGCGACCTTCCGCCGCGACCACGCCAACCTCGAACTCTCGGTACCTCCCGCCTACCGGGACGGCGAAACGTACGCGCTTTCGCATCCGGGCGACTGGCGGCTGCGGCCCGGCGGCACCCGCGCGGTCGGGATCCCCGGGCCCGCCACCAAGAACGACCAGACCGGAAACCTGATCTGGGGCCTGCACAACGTCTGGCTCGCGTACCGGCACAGCATGGACCACCGGGTCCTGCGCGACGTCCTGTATCCGACGCTCGCCAAAGCGCTCAACTACTACCGGCATTTCCTCGCGACGGGCCCGGACGGCGCCTTGCATCTGCCGATGACGAGGTCGCCCGAGTACGCCGACGCGGCCGACTGCACCTACGACCTGTCGTTGATCCGCTGGGCCGCGCGCACGCTCGTCGAATCGGCGGCCAAGCTGCGGATCGACGATCCGCGGGTGCCGGCGTGGCGGGAGATCGGCGAAAAACTGGTGCCGTACCACCAGGATCCCGCTCAAGGCGTGCTGATCGGCGACGGTGTCCCGCTGGCCGAATCGCATCGGCACTTCTCGCATCTGCTCTGGCTCCACCCGCTGCGCGAGAAACTCTGGGACCGTCCCGGCGACCGGGACATCATGCGCCGGACCTTCGCGCATTGGTCGAGCGCGCAGGAGAAATGGCACGGCTACAGCTTCGCGGCGGCGTCGTCGATGAGTTCCGTGATGGACGAGCCCGAGGAGGCCCTGCGCTATCTGAAGATCTTCCTCGACGGAACCGTCGTCGCGAACACCCAGCTGACGCCGAACACGATGTACCGCGAGGGGGCGAACCTCGCGATCGAGAGTCCCATCACCGCCGCGCAGTCCGTTGTGGACATGCTCCTGCAGGGTGATCACGGCGTGCTCAAGGTCTTCCCGTCGGTCTCGTCGACGTGGCCGGAGGCCTCCTTCGAAAGCCTGCGCGCGGAGGGGGCGTTCCTCGTGGACGCGTCCCGGCGGAACGGCACGACCGAATGGATCCGAGTCCACAGCGAGGCGGGGGAGCCGCTCGTCCTGCGGCACGGGATCCCCGGAGACATCGAGGTCCGTGACGCGCGCGGACGAAGGCTTCCTTGGCGTCAAACAGGTCCCGGCACGATCTCGATTCCGCTCCGCCGTGGCGGGACGGCCGTCGTCTCGCGACGCGGCACGCGTCCGGAACCGGAGCCGCGGGACGTGCCCGGTGACCGTGGAACTCCGGCTTGGGGGATCTGAGCATGGACATCACTCGCAGGACCGTGCTCGGCGGGGCGTTGGCAGGCGTGGCCGCGGCCGGACTCACGCCGTCCGCGTCGGCGGTGGAGAACGACTTCGCGCTCGGCGGCGTCGACTGGCCAGGTTTCCTCGGCACGGCCGACCTGATCTGGCGCCGGATGCCGAAGACCTGGTACGAAGGCCCCTTTCTGGGCAACGGTTTCCTCGGGTCGGGCATCTACGCCGAACCCGGCCGGAACGCCGTCCGCTTCAACGTCCAGCACAGCGAGGTACAGGACCACCGGCCGGAGTTCGGCTCCCTGTTCGGGCTCGCGCGGCTGCCGATCGGGTATTTCACCCTCGAACCGGTCGGTGCCATCACCGGGATCGACTGGCGGTTGGACCTCTGGAACGCCGAACTCAGGGGCACGATCACCACGGCCGCGGGCAGCCTGTCGCTGCGGGCGATCGTCCACACCGGACAGTCGTTGCTGGCCGTCGAGGTCGAGCCGACCGAGGGGGAGCGCGGTTTCGCGTGGGTCTTCCATCCGGCCGAGGCGGTGAGCCCCAGAACGGATCCGAAGTTCGGGAAGCCGCCGCCCGCCGGGTACGTCGCCAACCCGCCCGCGAGGCTGGAAAGCAGCGGTGACAGCAGGCTTTCCGTCCAGAGCCTGCTGGCAGGCGGCGAGCATGTCACAGCGTGGCGCGAGGTCGCCCAGGGCTCGAAGCGGACGCTGTACACGTCCGTGGCCTGGTCGTTTCCGAAGCGGACCGCCGCGCGAGAGGCGTTGAAGACGGTCCGCCGGGCCGAGCCGTTCTCGGCGTTGACGGCGGGACACCGCCGCTGGTGGCATGACTACTACCGGCACGGCTTCCTGTCCATTCCGGACACCCGGCTCCAAAGCTTCTACTGGATCCAGCTGTACAAGATCGCCTCCGCCGCGCGCCGGGAAGCTCCGGTGATGGCGACCTGCGGGCCGTGGCTGGAGCCGACCCCGTGGCCCGCGACGTGGTGGAACCTCAACGTCCAGCTCGAATACTGGCTCATCCACGGCTCCAACCATCTCGAACTGGACGCCGTCGGCCACGCGCTCGGCAAGTACCGGGCCAACCTGACGAGCCAGGTCGCCGAGCCGTACCAGCACGATTCGGCGGGCATCCCGCGTACGACGGACATGAACCTGCTCAACGGCGCGGTCGGGACGAACGCGGGGTTCCCGGTCGGCATCCCCGGTAAGGAGACGCCGACGCCGGAGGTCGGGAACCTCACCTGGGCGCTGCACAACGTCTGGCTGTCCTATCGGCACACGATGGACCGGCGGCTCCTGCGGGAGACCCTGTTCCCCTTGCTGCGCAAGGCGATCAACTACTACCTCCATTTCCTGACGCCCGGCACGGACGGGAAGCTGCACCTTCCGGCGACGTTCTCCCCGGAGTACGGCGTCAACGCGCCCGACTGCAGCTACGACCTCGCGCTGATCCGCTGGGGTTGCAAGACCCTGCTGGAGGCGGCGGCGGAACTGCGCGTCGACGATCCGCTCGCGCGACGGTGGCGGGAGGTCCTGGCCACGCTCGTCCCGTATCCGGCCGATGCCAACGGCTACATGATCGGCGCGGGTGTGCCGTTCGCGAAGTCGCATCGGCACTACTCACATCTGCTGCAGATCTACCCGCTGTACGAGATCACCTGGGAGCGGCCGGAGCACCGGCGGATCATCGAGACCTCGCTCGATCACTGGGTGGGCTTCGAGGGGGCGCTGCAGGGCTACACGTTCACCGGCGCCGCGTCGATGTCGGCGCAGATGCTGCGCGGTGAGAAGGCGGAGTTCTACCTCGGCGAACTGCAGCGGCGCTACATCCAGCCGAACACGATGTACAAGGAATCCGGTCCGGTGATCGAGACGCCGCTTTCGGCCGCGCAGTCGCTGCACGACATGCTCGTGCAGAGCTGGGGCGGCGTGATCCGGCTCTTCCCGGCCGTGCCCGCGAAATGGGCGGACGCCGCGCTGCGCGACTTCCGCACGGAGGGGGCGTTCCTGCTCAGCGCCTCCAGGCAGGGCGGGAAGACGCGGTGGGTCAAGATCACCAGCGAGGCTGGGGCGCCCTGCGTGCTGCGGACGGATCTCGACGGCGAGCTGACCGTCCGTGACCGGTGGGGAAGGCCGAAACGCTGGCGGCGGCTGCCGAACGGGGACGTCCGGATCGACCTGCGGCGCGGTGAAGAGGCCGTCGTGCACCGTGCGGGCGACCGGCCGGATTTCGAGATCCGGCCCGTCCCGGCGAACGGGGACGGCACACCGTGGGGGATGCCGTGACCTCCTGAACGGCGATACGCAAGAGTGTTCCTGTACTTCCTCCGGACGACAGGAGCACAGATGTCCCAGCCGCCGCAGCCGGGCGAGCCCGAAGGCCAGGCGCCCGACCCAGGCCCTCAGCCGGGGCAGCCGTACCCGCAGCAGCCTTATCCGCAGCAGCCCTACCAGCAGCAAGGCTGGTACGGCGCGCCGCAGCAGCCGCCACCGTCTTCGAACAAGACGGCGCTGTGGGTCGGGCTCGGGGTGCTGGGACTCGTCGTGGTGGTCGCCGTCGTGGCGATCCTCGGGTTCGTGGCGCCAGGGTTCTTCCTGTCGGACACGAAGGGCGAGAACGCGGTCGCGTCGTCCTCGTCGGCTCCGGCGTCCAGCACTCAGGACACGGCGACGCAGAGCCCGGTGGACATCCCGTCCGCCCGCACCGAACTGCCGAAACGCACGACGCCGCTCGCGGATCCGACGGAGTGCGCCTACCCGGCGGACACCTCCAAGGAGGCGGCGAAGAAGGTGAACCCCCCGGCGGCGGGACCGACTCCGGCTTCCGGCACGTCGGCGGTCACGGTCAAGACGACCGCGGGTGACATCGGACTGACGCTGGACCGCGGTCTCGCGCCGTGCACCGTGGCGAACTTCGTTTCGCTGGCGCAGCAGGGCTACTACGACGGCACCTCGTGCCACCGGCTCGGCGTTTCGGGGCTGCAGATGCTCCAGTGCGGCGACCCGGAGGGCACCGGAATGGGCGGACCGGGCTACACGATCCCGGACGAGATCTTCCCCCAGCTCAAGTACGGCCGAGGGCTCATCGCCATGGCGAAGACACAGAACCCGGACTCGGGCGGCAGCCAGTTCTTCATGGTCTTCGGTGAAGCGCCGCTGCCGCCGGAGTACACGGTGTTCGGGAGCATCTCCGACGAGGGCCTCCAGACACTCGACAAGGTCGCGCGCGGTGGCGTGGACGCCGAGAAGGGGGCCGGAGACGGGACGGGTCCGCCCCGGATCGAGGTGAAGTTCCAGTCCATCGCGGTGGGCTGAACCCGCGGTTGCCAGGAAAGGACCTTTCCTGGCAACCGTCGTCTCACCCGGCGGTTCGCGGTTCTTCGCGCAGGATCCGCCAGCACAGATAGAGGCAAACGCCCGCCGCGGGCGCACCACCCAGCAGGGTGGCGGCGATGCCGAGCGGGATCACCGTCCCCGCCAGGTACAGCGGCACCAGCGCGGCCGTGGCGATCGCGAACTTCGCGAGGAACACCGCCGTGCACAGGTAGTACCGCCGACGCTGCTGTCGATCGCGCCACCAGGTCTGACGTTCGCCGCGTAGCCTGCCCAGCACCAGGCCGATGACCGGCCGTCGCACCAGGATGGACAGTCCGAACAGCACCCCGCCTCCCGCCTGCCAGAGGACCGTGCTCAGGTAGAAGTCGGCCGCGTGGCCGGAATTCCCGGCCAGCAGCGCGGACACGCCGACCACGATCACCCCGATCGCCGGCTGCCAGACTTTGCGGTCGGTGAACAACCGCACGACGGCCAGTACGACCACGCCGCCGACCGTGATCAGTGCCGACGTCAGCACCTGCCCGGTCACCAGGTACGCGACGAGGAACACCACCCGTGACGCGACACCTTCGGCGACCGTGCGCCAGCCGCCCACCGCGCTGAACAGCGAGAGCGACTTCTGGGTCAGCATGTCGAGACTCATGCGCCCACCTTCGCGAAACCGTTGCGGCGCATCGTGTCCTCGTAGGCGCCGATCGCGTCGAGCAGGCCGAGCCGTCCACGGCGTGCCTTGGCCAGCGCTTCGCAGAGATGGCGCGCGTCCTGCATCGCCAGGTTGCCGCCGAAACCCGGGGCCGGGTGGATGGCGTCGCCGAGGAGCGTCACCGGACCGGCGGGCCAAACCGGCGGTGGCGGAATCATGCCGCCGCGCAGCGTGACCGTGAAGTCCGGCCATGCCTCGCCGATGATCGTCCGCAGGGCTGGAGGCAGCTCCATGGTCGGCTCCCGTGTGCCGGGCAAGGCCCACATCACGTAGTCCTCGATTTCGGCCGCGGTGCGACGCAGCGCGGGCAGCCACCGCCGTCGCGCGGCCAGGGGAGATTCGGTGAACCGCAGCACGGCCACCACCATCGTCTTGCCGCCGATGTGGGCACTCGCGGGGCTGTCGCCGATCAGACCGGGCAGCCCGGTGCCGAGTACGGCGCGCAGCGGGGTCGCGCCCATGATCATCCGCCGTCCCGTGTCCACCACCCGCACGTCGGGCAGGTGGTGGCGGCGGACCGCCGAGCCGATTCCGTCCGCGCCGACGAGGACGTCCGCGGTGTCCGTGCTTCCGTCGGCGAACCACACCCGGACCGTGCCGTCGGCGCACTGCTCGAACCGCGTGAACTCCGCCCCGAAGCTGACCACGTCGTCGAGATCGGTCAGCAGGACCGCTCGCAGCAGTGGCCGGTGGACCTGCCTGCCTGGTCTTGCCAGGCTCGGCTGAACGCCCGTGACCGCGAGCTCTCCGTCCACATCGGACAGTTTCAGCGTCTGTTCGCGCGGTCCTCCCGTGGTGGCCTCGACCATCGCGAAATGGGCCGGAGGCAGGCATGCGCGCAGCGCCGACCTGCCGCGCTCGTCGACGTGCAGGCTCACGCCCTGCGGACGTCCCGATGCGGTGTCTCGCTCGTACACCGCGACGTCGATCCCCGTCCGGCGTAACCCGTGAGCGAGCGTCAACCCGCCGAGACCGGCGCCGATCACGATCACCTTCATGGCGTCACCCCATTCTTCACCGGCTGATGAAGAACACGGTACCGAAAACTTCACCGAGTGGTGAAGAAAGCGGTGTTAGGCTTCGGCTCGTCATGACGGAACACGAGAACAACCGCCGCTCCGGGCGCTGGCGGTCCGGCGCGGAGAGCAAACAGCGGATCCTGCGCGTCGCTCGTGAGCTGTTCCACGAGCACGGCTACGGCGGCACGACCGTGCGCATGATCGCCGCCGCCGCCGAGGTCGACCCGGCGATGGTCTTTTACTTCTTCGGCACCAAACAAGGCCTGTTCAGTGCCGCGATCGAGATCTCCGGCGACGTCCCGCCCGCCGTCGAGGCCCTTTTCGACGGCGGCCTCGACACCATCGGCGAGCGCCTCGTCCGGACGCTCGTGGAGAACCTCGACAAATCCGACCGCACGCCGCTGATGATGCTGACGCGGTCGGCTCCCACCGACTCCCGGTCCGAAGCGCTGCTGCGCGAGTTCATCGACCGGGAGATCACCGGCAGACTCGCCGCGCTGCTCGACACGCCGGACGCCGCGCTGCGGGCGGGCATGGTCAACGTGCAGATCCTGGGGCTCGCGGTCGCCCGGTACATCATGCGCATCGAGCCGATCGCGTCGTCGTCCGTCGACGAGGTGGTCGCCACGTTCGGCCCGCTCGTGCAGCACTGCCTGACGGGGCCCGCGACGCGCGCGTGATCGCCCTTGTATCTCCCCCGAGGGGAGGTGCGAGGGTAGGCGAATGGACGACCCCCGGTACTCGATCGGCGAGCTGTCCCGGCGGACCGGGCTGACCGTCAAGACCATCCGCTTCTACTCCGACCGAGGCATCTTGGCCCCGTCAGGCCGCACCGCGTCCGGGCACCGCCGCTACGGCGTCGACGCGCTCGCGCGCCTGGAGCTCGTGCGCACGTTGCGTGAGCTGGGACTCGACCTGGCCACGATCCGGAAGGTCGTCGAAAGCGAAGCCACCCTTCCCGATGTCGCCGAGGCGCACCTGCGGGCGCTGGAAGCGCAGATCCACGTGCTGCGTCTCCGTCATGCGGTGCTGAAAGCCGTGACCCGGCGCGGAACCACTCCCGAGGAGATCACTCTCATGCACGACCTCGCCAAGCTGACCGAGGAAGAGCGCCGCCGTCTGATCGACGACTTCCTCGACGCCGTCTTCGGCGGTCTCGAACATCCCGGGTTCGCCGGGATCGCCCGCTCGATGACGCCCGAACTACCCGAAAGTCCCGCGGTCGAACAGGTCGACGCCTGGGTCGAACTCGCCGGGCTGGCCAGGGATCCGGATTTCCGGGCCCTCATGCGACGCCTCGCCGAAGGGTACGACGCCGCCCCGCGGCGAGATCTGCCCTGGCTGGACATCGCCGACGATCCCCGGCGGGAGCGGTATCTCGAGCTGCTTGCCGTGATCAACGGGTGGGCGGCTCCGGATCAGCGCCGCGTTCCCTGATCGGGGGAGAGGATCTCGGCCAGCCGAAGGGTGTCTTCGAGGTAGCGCTCGTAGGGGAAGCCCGCCGCGATGAGCCCGGCGCGGAACTCGTCGTAGAGCGGCTTTCCGGCGGCGTGGAAGGCTTTCCGGCCGACCTCGGTGAGGCGGACGAGCCGTCGGCGCGCGTGTTCGGGGTCGACGGTGATCTGTACCAGGCCGTCCGCTTCGAGTGGTCGTAGCGCCCGGCTGATCGCCGGGTCGGACACGGAAAGCGCCTGCGCGAGCCGATGCTGCGTCGCCGGCTCGATTTCCTCGAGCGTGCCCAAAAGCCGTATCTGGCTGTAGGTCAAACCGTCGGTGTCTTCGGTGCGCCGCCGGGCGTTCTCGCCCAGCAGCATGACCACGCGGTGCAACAGGTCTGCGAGTCCGTCATCCACGAGGGTCACTATACCTGATTGTTGACGAGTTAATATTAACTAGGTAAGACTGAAGGGCATGGACAACTTCTCTTACCTCGCCCAATCCGCCTTCCCGCTGGTCTGGATGCTGGTGCCGGCCATCGGGGCGTTCCTGCGGGCTCGTCACGCCCCGACGACCCGGGAACGGCTGGAGATCTGGCAGCGCTGGTGGGCGATCGGCGCCTTGGGCTTCGGCAGCCTGTGGATGACGGTCGCGTTCCTCGCGTTCCCGGACGTCATGGCCACCGCCATCGGCTTCGAGCGGACGCCCTTCCTGTTCGAGATCGCCTTCGCGAACCTCGGACTGGCCGTCATGGGATTCCGCGCCGCCTCGGCGTCCGCGCGAGAACGCGTCACCATCGGGCTCGGCGCCGGGATGTTCCTCTGGGGAGCCCTGGTCGGCCACGTCTACCAGTGGTTCGCGAACGGCGTCCACAGCCCCGGCAACACCGGCGGCGTCCTCGCCAACGACCTGCTCATCCCGGCCGTCATGATCATCCTGGCCGTGCGGTCCCGGAAGCTCCGCCCGGCGACCGTCGCCTGACCCAGAGGGAGATTTCCGCATCATGGCGACTCAGGCCCCTCCCGAGCGGCTCACCATGTTCATCGACGCGGTGATCGCGATCGCGCTCACCCTGCTGGCGCTGGAACTCCCCGTCCCCGCCGGCGACACCACCGAGGCGATGCTGAGTTCGGTGGCGGACCACGGCAAGGAGTACCTGGCGTTCGGCGTCAGCTTCGTGGTGATCGCCGCCCATTGGCGCGCCCACCACGAGATCTTCGGCCACGTCCGCTCGCTGAACAGCCGCCTGATCAGCCTCACGCTGGCCTGGCTGTTCATGCAGGTGCTGACGCCGTTCGCGACGCGGGTGATCACCGCGGACGGCGCCTTCCCGCCCCGGTTCAGCCTGTACGCGATCGTGCAGGTGCTGGCGTCCGCGTCGTTCGCGCTGATCATCCGGGAGATCCGGCGCGACCACCTCTACCGCCCGGACACGCCGCCGTGGGCGTTCAGCCAGAACCTGGTGCGCAGTGTGTGCCTGGCGGCGGTGTTCGGGGTTTCGATTCCTGTTTCGTTTGTTACTTCGGGTACTTGGGCTTACTTGTGCTGGGTGGCGGCGCCGCTTGTGTTGGCGGTGGCCGGGCGGGTTCAGGGGCGAGCTCGGTGAGGTGGGGTAGTCATGGGGGCAACCCGGCATCACATCGCCTACCGGGGTGCTACTTGGACGTCCCCGATGACGAACTGGCGGATCTTGCGCGCAGGCTCGGCGAACGCATGACCGACAGATCGGCGATGTAGGAATCGGGACACTCAACGTCCCGAATCCTCCACACTCGACCTTGCCGCGGAGTGCTTCCGGCTCCCCTTCGGCGGTTGTGCGTGTCTGAGGGGACGGCGCGTGTGATCAGGTGGACGACACGCGTGACTGGACGGACGACACGCGTGTCGCCGGGGCGAAGGCTCCTTTCGCCGCATCAGACGCGGTGAAGGGAGCCTTCAGCCCACGCGCGACAGCAACTAAATCGCCCAGATTGGTGCCGAAGGTGGCCCGAAGAACTCAGAGCGGGTTGTGCGCCCCCAGCGGCGCGGTGCAGAACGGCCCACCGACGTACTCCGCCGCCACCCCGGTCGGCGCGGGCAGGTCCGCCAGCTGCTCGGCGTAGGTCTCCGCGTTGTCGAGCGATTTGTAGCCCAGTTCCTCGGCTTCGGCGAGCGAGTAGATCCGGCGCGTGTTGTCGGAGACGCCCCAGATCAGCCGGTAACCGGGGGAGGGGTAGCTCAGGCAGGCCTCGAACAGCCGGGCGCCGTCGTCGGGGGAGAGCCACGTCGTGAGTCCGCGCGGGCCGAGGACGAGCGGGCTTTCGAAGCAGGAGCCGATCCGGATGACGATCACGTCCATGCCGAACCGCGAGTGGTACAGGCTGCCGAGCGCTTCGATGGCCGCCTTGCTGACGCCGTAGTAGGTGTCGGGGCGGGGCGTCGAGTCGGCGGGGAGGCCGTCGGCGCCCGCCTCGTCGTTGCGGCGGAAACCGACGGAATGGTTGCTGGAAGCCAAGATCACGCGCGGCACACCGGCGGCACGCGCGGCTTCGAGGACGGTGTGGGTGCCGTTGATGTTCACGTCGAGCGTGGCTTCCCATGAACTCTCTCGGCTGTGCCCGCCGAGGTGGATCACCGCGTCGACGCCGGCGCAGGCCTTCGCCATCGCTTCCGGGTCGGTCACCGAGGCGGTGATCAGCTCGACGTCCTCGCCGCCCGAAGCTTCGGGCTGCGCGGCCAGGTCGAGCAGGCGCAGCACCCGTCCGGAACGGCGCAGCCGCGGCCGCATCAGGGTGCCGACGATACCCGCCGAGCCGGTGATCAGGACGCGCTGGTCTGCCATGGGAACCCCTTGTCAGTGAAGGAAAGTACGAATCAGGTCAGCGGATGCCGGCGCGGCGCAGTTGCTGGCCGAGTTCCGCGGTGATCTCGGCGAGGAGTTCGCCGACGCGCTGGGCGTCGGCGTCGGTGACTTCGGTGACCGGCATGGAGCAACTGATCGCGTCGGTGCCGGGGATGCGGTACGGGATCACGGCCGCGACACAGCGGACGCCGAGGCTGCCTTCCTCGATTTCCGAGGCATAGCCGCGTTCGCGGGTCTTCGCGCATTCGGCGTGCAGCGCGTCCGCCGTGGTGATGGTGTTCGGGGTGAGCGCCGACAGCTCTCCGGTCAGGAGGCCGTCGATCTCGTCGTGCGTCAGTTCGGCCAGCAACGCCTTCCCCAGCGCGGTCGCGTGGGTGGGCAGCGTGCGGCCGACACGGGACACGAGATGCGTCGAGTGCCGGGACTCGCGCGTCTCCAGGTACACGACGTCGGTGCCCTCGCGGCGCGCGAAATGCGCCGTGTAGCCGGTCTTCTCCCGGATCCGCTCCAGCGCTTCGGTCGCGTACGGGACGACCGGGTCGCGGTCCAGATAAGCCGTGCCGCAGATCAGCGCGCGGACGCCGAGGCGGTAGCGGGCGGTGTTGGTGTCCACTTCCAGCCAACCGGCTTCGAGCAGGGTGCGGAGCAGGCCGTGCAGGCTCGACCTGGGGAAGCCGGTCCGCGCGTGGAGATCGGACAGTGAAAGCCACACGTCGTTCGCGGCGAAGGTCTCGATGAGGTCGATCGCCCGCCTGGCCGACTTCACTCCGGCGGGTTCAGGCGCGCCGTTCGCCACCGTGACAGCGGCTTCCTGCTGCGGCATCCGCGCTCCTCCATCCGGCCGTTGACTTGTGACTCCGGCCATATTAGCGTCCCGAACAGCGTTCTTATGGATGAACATAATCACTATAACAGACTCCGTTCATGGATGTGAACAGGTCGGGCTGGGCCTTCGTGAACGCGGAAAGGAGTCAGCGGTGCATTTACTGGACTGGATCATGGTGTCCGCGTACTTCGTCCTGATGGTGGTGATCGGCTTGTGGTCGCACAGCCGCGTCAACACGGTCAGTGACTTCTTCACGGCCGGCGGCAAGATGCCGTGGTGGCTGGCCGGTATTTCCCACCACATGTCCGGCTACAGCGCCGTGCTCTTCGTCGCGTACGCGGGCGTCGCGTACACGGACGGCATCACCGTCTACTTCTGGGGCATGGCCAGTATCGGCATCGGTGTCGGCATCGGCAGCTGGCTGTTCGCCTCGCGGTGGAACCGCCTGCGGTCGAAGCTCGGTGTCGCCTCGCCGCTCGAGTATCTGGCGAAGCGCTTCAACGTGCCCACTCAGCAGGCGCTCGCCTGGAGCGGCAGCCTCCTGAAGATCTTCGACATCGCGGCCAAATGGTTCGCGGTCGCGACGATCCTCAACGTCTTCGCGGGCGTGCCCTACACCTGGGGCATCATCATCACCGGTTCGATCACGCTGATCTACTGCACCGTCGGCGGTCTCTGGGCCGACGCGCTCACCGACTTCGGCCAGTTCGTCATCCAGGCCATCGCGGCGATCGTGATGCTGTGGGTCGTGCTGGACAAGCTCGGCGGCGTTTCCGGGCTGTGGACCGTGTGGGGGGACCTCCCGCCCGCCCACCTGAACCCGACGACTTCGAAGTTCACCACCATCGTGTTGCTCGTCTACGTGCTGGTGAAGACGCTGGAGTACAACGGCGGTATGTGGAACCTGGCGCAGCGCTACATGGCCGCGCCGAACACCTACGAGGCCCGTCGCGGCGCGCGGCTCTCCTCGATCCTGTACCTGGTGTGGCCGCTGGTGATGATGTTCCCGATGTTCGCCGCCCCGCTGCTGATCCCGAACATCTCGAACCCCAACAACGCCTACGCGATCATGACCACGACGTTCCTCCCGCCGGGTCTGGTCGGGCTGGTGCTGGCCGGGATCTTCTCGCACACCATGGCGATGGTCTCCTCCGACGCCAACGCGATCTCCGCGGTCATCACCCGCGACATGATGCCGGTGCTGTGGAAGAAGGCCCGTAACTTCACCGAATCGCAGGGGCTGCTCGCCGCGCGGATCTCGACGGTGATCTTCGTCGTGCTCACCATGGCGGTTGCCACGCAGGCCGAGAAACTCGGTGGTGTGCTCGGTATCGTGGTGCTGTGGGTCGCCGCCCTGATGGGCCCGATCTCGGTGCCGCTGCTGCTCGGCATGCTCCCCGCGTTCCGCCGCTCCGGCTCCCGCGCGGCCCTGATCTCGTGGGCGGGCGGTCTCATCGCCTACGCGATCGCTTACTACGGCTACAACGCCACCCTCGCGGTCACCGTGTCCACCCCGATCCTGGTCTCGCTGGCGCTGTTCATCGGGCTCGGCTACCTCATGCCCGAGCGCAAGGCCTCCACCGACGAGATCATCGACACGATCGACCGCGACGACGACGTCCTACCCCGCAAGTCGCAGGACGGCACCACCGTGCCCGCCTGACCGGGCCCGTACCCGGGACCATCCACAAAGAACGAAAGAGAAATCCATGGCACAGCCCAAGATCGAACTCGACGGCCTACTGGCGTTCCCCCTGACCCCCTTCACCGAGGGGCTGGAACTCAACCTCGACGCGTTCGCGGAAACCGTCGAGAGCCACGTGGCCGCCGGAGCCGGTGCGCTGTTCGTCGCCTGCGGTACGGGCGAATTCAGCTCGCTGTCCCCGGACGAGCACGCAGCGATCCTGCGTAAGGCTCGTGAGGTCGTGGCCGGGCGCGTGCCCGTCTGGGTCGGCGCCGGCGGCGGTGCGGCCTCGGCCCGTGCCGGGATCGCGGCGGCGGAGGCCGGCGGCGCGGACGGCGTCCTCCTCCTGCCGCCGTACCTGGTCACCGGCCCGCCGTCCGGGCTGGTCGACCACGTCCGGTACGCCGTCGGGGATTCCTCGATCCCGGTGATCGTCTACCACCGTTCCACCGGCGTGTTCACCCCGGACTCGGCGGTGAAACTGCTCGACATCCCGTCGGTGGTGGGCATCAAGGACGGCTTCGGCGACGTCGAACTCATGAGCCGGATCATCACCACGATCCGCTCCGTCGGCACCGACCGGGCCAAGGATTTCCTGTTCTTCAACGGTCTTCCGACGGCGGAGGTCTCCGCGCGCGCCTACTCCGCGGTCGGCGTGGCGCGGTACTCCTCGGCCGTGCACTGCTTCGCGCCCGAGATCGCGGCCCGGTTCCACCGCGCGCTCGCGGAGAACGACGACGCCGTCATGGAGGCGCTGCTCGCCGGCTTCTACCTCCCGCTGGTCGCGTTGCGGGACGAGGGACAGGGCTTCGCCGTGTCGCTGGTCAAGGCCGCGGCGCGGCTGCGCGGGGACAAGGTCGGCTCGGTGCGGCCGCCGCTGGTCGAGCCCACCGCGGACCAGATCGCCCGCCTGGAGAAGATCATCGACGACGGATTCGCCGTCCTCAAGTCCGTCGAGGCCGGTGCCTGAAGATGAAGGTTCTCGACGTCGTCCTGACCCCGGTCGCCTTCGCCGACCCTCCGCTGCTCAACGCGATGGGCGTGCACGAGCCGTTCGCGCTGCGCGGGGTCGTCCAGCTGATCTGTGAGGACGGGGTGGTCGGCCTCGGCGAGTCCTACGGCGACCTCGCGTTCCTCGACCAGGTCCGGAAGGTGCTGCCGGAGCTCAAGGGACACGACGTATTCGACCTGCCGGGCCTCCGCCGGAAGGTCGCGACCACGCTGGGCGAGGTCGTCTTCGCCGACGCGCACGGGCTCACCGGCGGTTTCTCCGTCAGCAAGACCGTGGCCAGCGTGTACTCGCTGTTCGAGGTGGCCGCGCTCGACGCGCAGGGGCACTATCTCGGCAGGCCGGTCGTGGACCTGCTCGGCGGCAAGGCGCGCGACGCCGTCGACTTCTCCGCCTACCTGTTCTACAAGTTCGGCGCCCACATCGGCGCCGAGGAGGACTCCTGGGGCGAGGTGACCACGCCGGACGCGCTCGTCGGCGAGGCACGCCGCATGGTGGAGGAGTACGGCTTCGGCTCCATCAAGCTCAAGGGCGGCGCGTTCGGCCCCGACCAGGAGATGGACGGGATCCGCGCGCTCGCGGACGCGTTCCCGGACCACCCGCTCCGCATCGACCCGAACGCGGCATGGACGGTCGAGACAGGGATCCGGGTCGCCGAAGAACTCGACGGCGTCCTGGAGTACCTCGAAGACCCGACGCCGGGTATCGAGGGCATGGCGCGCGTCGCGGAGAAGGCGAACATGCCGCTGGCCACGAACATGTGCGTGGTGCGCTTCGCGGACATCGAGCCCGCCTTCCGGCAGCGAGCGGTCGGGGTCATACTTTCGGACCATCATTACTGGGGTGGTCTGCGGGACACCCAGGCCCTCTCCATCACGGCGGAATGCTTCGACGTGGGCCTTTCCATGCATTCGAACAGTCATCTCGGGATCAGTCTGGCCGCTATGGTGCACGTGGCCGCGGCGACGCCGCACCTGACCTACGCCTGCGACACCCACTGGCCGTGGAAGACGGCCGACGTCATCGCCCCGGGTGCGCTGGAGTTCGTCGACGGTGCGGTCGCGGTGCCCGACAAGCCGGGGCTGGGGGTCGAACTCGACCCCGACGCGCTGGCACGGGCCCATGAAGAATATGTCCGAAGTGGACAGACCAAACGGGATGACGTGACCTATATGCGGAAGTTCGTCGGAAGCTTCGAACCGAACACGGCACGGTGGTGACGGGGTGAAGGTCACCGGATACGCCTACCCCTGGGACGTCGTCGACGATCCCGGCTTCGTCGAGCGCGTACGGGAACTCGGCGTCGACGAGGTCGCCGTCGCCGTGTCGTACCACAGCGCCCGCGCGGCGACGCCCTGGTCGCCCGAGCGCACCTCGGTCGTCGCGCGGCACGCGGCGCTGTACCGGCCGGTGCGCGACGAGGCGTGGGGTGAGCTGAAGCCCGCCGAGCCGGACTGGGTGGAAAGCCGAGACAGCGCGGGCGACGCCGTCCGGGCGCTGAACGAGGCGGGCATCCCGGCCGCGGCGTGGGTCGTGCTGACGCACAACTCGCAGCTGGGCACGGAATTCCCGGATTTCACCGTGCGCAACTGTTTCGGCGAGCGGTATCCGTGGGCACTGTGTCCCGGCGTACCCGCGGTCCGCGAGTACGCGGCGAACGTGACGGCGGAGAGCCTCGCCGGGCTCGACTTCGCCACGGTCATCCTCGAGGCCTGCGGCCCGCTCGGCGCGGTGCACCAGCACCAGCACGAGAAGACCGACGGAGTCTGGTCGCCGGCGGTGGCGCGGCTGCTGTCGATCTGCTGCTGCGACGACTGTCTCGACGCCTGGGCCGCGGCCGGTCAGGATCCGGCGAAGGCGCTGGGCAAGCTGCGGGCCGAGGTCCGGCGGCTGATCGACAGCGGTGACCTGCGTGCCACGGAGGACAAGATCCTGCCGACGCTTCGGCAGGTCCTGCTCGACACGCGCCAGAACGCGACCGACGCCCTCCGGCGCGCGGTGCTCGAGAAGATCCCGTCCGGGCCCCGGATCGTGCTGCACGGCGCGATGGACCCGTGGGTCACCGGCGCGCTGCCGGGGCTGACGCCGTCGGCCCCGGACGACGTCGACGCGGTGGTGCTGCAGAACTGGGCACCCGGTCACCCCAGCGTGAACGCGGTCGCGGCGGCACGGGCGAAACTGCCGGAGAAGGTCGCCGTCGGCAGCTACATCACCGCGGTGGCGGCGAGCCCGGTGCCCGACATCGAGGCCTACACCACCGAACTCGGCAAGGCAGGCGCCACCGAGCTGCACCTGTACCACCTCGGCCTCGCCGGCCCGGGGCGCTGGGCGGATCTCATCGCCGCCGTCAGCGCCGCGCAAGAACTCTAGGAGACGCAAGAAAATGAGCCAGGCAACGGATCCCGCCACGCTCGAACAGATCCTCGCGGCCGCCGCCGATGCGGCAGGCACGACGGCGGCCGCGACCCCAGCCCAGCGCGCCGGATGGCTGAACGCGGCCGCGGACGCCCTCGACGCGGCGGCCGAAGAGCTGATCGCGCTGGCCAACCAGGAGACGCACCTCCCGGCCTCCCCGCGGTTGCAGGGCGAGCTGAAGCGCACGACGTTCCAGCTGCGCCTGTTCGGCGAGGTGCTGGCGGACGGCGAGTTCCTCGGTGCCACCGTCGACCACGCGGACGCCGCGTGGCCGATGGGGCCGCGGCCGGACATCCGCCGTCTGCTCTCCCCGATCGGGCCGGTGCTGGTGTTCGCCGCCAGCAACTTCCCGTTCGCGTTCAGCGTCGCGGGCGGCGACACCGCGTCGGCGCTGGCCGCGGGCTGCCCGGTCGTGCTCAAGGCGCACTCCGGGCACCCGGAGCTGTCCGCCCGCACCGGCGAGGTCCTGCGCGACGCGCTGGTCGGGGCCGGTGCGCCGGAAGGGATCTTCGCGGTCATCTACGGCCAGCAGAACGGCGTCACGGCGCTGAAGGACCCGCGGATCCAGGCGGCGTCGTTCACCGGTTCCGTGCCGGGCGGGCGCGCGCTGTTCGACATCGCGACCTCGCGGCCGTCGCCGATCCCGTTCTACGGCGAACTCGGCAGCGTCAACCCGGTCGTCGTCACCCAGGGCGCGATCGACGCGCGCGGTGAGGCGATCGCCAAGGGCTACGCGGGTTCGTTCACCCTCGGTGCCGGACAGTTCTGCACCAAGCCGGGGCTGCTGTTCCTGCCCGAGGGACACGGCCTCGAGGACACGCTGCGCGAGGCCGTCGCGGCGATCCCGGCGCAGCCGATGCTCAACGAGCGCATCGCGGCGGGCTTCGCCGACGGACTGGCGAAACTCAGCGACGTCGACGGTGTCGAGGTGCTGTCGGAATCCGGTGGCGCGGAGGGGATCTCGCACGGCGCGACGTTGCTCGCCACCACCGCCAAGGCGTTCCTCGCCGACGCTGACACGGTTCGCGAGGAGTGCTTCGGCCCGGCTTCGCTGATCGTCACCTACACCGACCAGGCCGAGCTGATCAGCCTGCTCGGGGTGATGGAACCGGGGCTCACCGCGACCATCCAGGGTGAAGAGTCCGATGTGGACTGGATCCGCCCGGTCCTCCCGTCGCTGACCAGGGTCGCCGGCCGTCTGCTGTGGAACGACTGGCCGACCGGCGTCACCGTCACCTGGGCACAGGAACACGGTGGTCCCTACCCGGCGACCACCGCGCCGACCAGTACCTCGGTCGGCACTGCCGCGATCGAGCGGTTCCTGCGACCGATCGCCTGGCAGGGCTTCCCCGACGCGCTGCTGCCGGAACCGTTGCAGGAGAACAACCCGTGGGGCCTGCCCCGCAGGACCGACGGGAAGCGCCAGTAAACCTCGTGAGTGGCAAGGACGGTCCCAACCGTCCTTGCCACTCACGAGCCCCAGCACCCACCGCCGCCCTTGATCGCCGTCTTTCGACCCTTTGGGAGGCACTGTCATGCCCGGATTCGGTAACTTCGACAGGAGAACGGCCTTGCGGGGAGGTGCGGCAGCGGCCGCTTCGGTGGCGCTCACCTCGGCACTCGCGAGCACTTCGTCCGCGCAGCCCGTCGCTCCGGGCTCGTCGTCCATCGTGACCGGCTATCGCGAACTGCAGACCGGTATCAACCGGCCGTCGGCGGAGCGCACGGCCGCGCTGGCGAACCTCGACAGGGTCGCGAAGGCCTACCACGACAGCATGACGGTCGGCGACGGTCCACTGTGGAAGGACCTCCCGCTCGGCCCCGGCAGCGACTTCACGACGTCGATGTACGCACGGCTCCGGGCGATCGCGGTCAATTGGGGCACTCCCGGCGGAGCGCTCGCGGGTGATCCCGCAGTGCTCGCCCGGATCAAGGGCGCGCTGGAACTGTTGTACAGCAGCGATCAGTACAGCGAGAAGACCGCCGAGATCGGCAACTGGTACACCTACGAGATCGGCATCCCGCTCTACCTGCTGCACATCCTCGCGACGGTCGCCGACGAGCTCACCCAGGACGAGCTCGCCAAGTATCTGAAGCCGGTGCTGAAATTCTCCGGCGACCCGAACCGCCGCACCAACAACCCGAGCGTCGTCGAGACCGGCGCCAACCGCGCGGACAAGTCGACGATCTCCCTCGTCTCCGGCGCGATGCTGGGCGACGCCGAGCGGATCAAGCGCGGCGTCGGCGCGTTCACCGACGTCGAAGGCGGGGGAGCGGCGAGTGTCATCGCCAAACTCCACCGCGCGGCGGGCGACGGTTTCCACACCGACGGCTCGTTCCTACAGCACGATTCGGTGCCTTATCCCGGGCACTACGGGATCATCCTGCTCACCGCGATCGCGTCCGCCATCCACGTCACCAAGGGCACGGAGTTCGAACTGCCCGCCGACGTCCGCGACGCGGCGTACGCGCTGGTCTCCGACACGTTCGCGCCGTTCGTGTACGCGGGCGCGCTGATGGAGTCGGTCCGCGGCCGGTTCCTTTCCCGGCAAGGGGAATCCGCGCACGACATCGGGCACCAGCTCACCGGCGCGGTGGTCCTGCTGGCCCGGTCGGCGAGCGGGAAGCGCAAGGAGGAACTCGGCGGTCTCGCCGCGAAGTGGATCACCGAGGACACTTTCGCGCCGTATCTCAAGATCCCCGATCCCGAGCGGTTCGCGCCGGGGCCGGATCTCGTCGGCATCCCCGGCATCGAGTTCGCACAGGAGCTGTTGGCGACCAAGGTGCGGGCGACGCCGACGGTCGCGACGCATCGCGTGTTCGGCCAGCAGGACCGGATGGTGCACATCACCGAAGGCTGGTCGGCCTCGCTCGGCGTCGCCTCGACGCGGATCGCGCGGTACGAGTCGATCAACTCGATGAACCTGCACGGCTGGTACGTCGGTGACGGCTCGCTGTATCTGTTCCTGCCCAAGGCGAAGGGGCACTTCACCGACGCCTACTGGCCGACGGTCGATCCGCTGCTGCTGCCGGGTACGACCAGCAAGAGCGGCCCGACGCCCAAACTGGAGTCGGTGCCGCTGACCGGCAAGGACCACTGCGGCGGTGTCCGCTGGGACGCGCGGCACGGCGCGCACGCCCTCGACTTCGTCTCGCAGGACGGCACGCTGACCGCGAAGAAGTCATGGTTCTTCACGCCATCGGGCGTGGTGTGCCTCGGTGCCGGGATCACCGACTCCTCCGGCGAGCTGATCCGGACCACGATCGAGAACCGCAACCTCGGCGAAAACGGCGCCGGGGTCCTGCTGGCCGACGGGCATCTCGTCGGGGGCTCGGAGTCCTTGCGGCGCAAGCGATGGCTGCATCTCGAACGGGTCGGCGGTTACGTCCTGCTCGACGACGCCGAGGTCACCGCGCTGCGCGAGGACCGGACCGGGACCTGGCGCGACATCGACAAGGGCGCCAACACCAAGGGCACCACGGTGCCGTACACGCGGCGCTACCAGAAGCTGGTCATCGAACACGGCGCGAAGCCCTCGAACGCGACCTACGCGTACGCCGTCCTGCCGAACGCGTCGGTGCTGCAGACGATCGCTTCGGCCTGGTCGTGGCGCGTGCGGTCCAACACCGCGACCGTGCAGGCCGTCCGGCTGTGGGACGCGACCCTGCTGGCGAACTTCTTCGCCGCCGGCTCGGTCGACGAGGTGTCGGTGTCCGGTCCGGCGTCGGTGGCGCTCGGCCGGACCGGGAATGGTTGGCAGCTGGCGGTTTCGGATCCGACGCAGCGGCAGGAAGTCGTGCGCGTGACCGTGCGGCGGAAGACCTTCGAGGTGCCGGTGAAGGACACCTTCGGCGCCACACAGACCGTCCGCGTTTAGCCGACTAAACGCGAGGAGACGGATGCGGCGATCGCCACAGTGGGCCAAAGACAGTGTTGCGAAGGGGACTTTCGTCGCATCGGATGAAGGGAAAGCCCCCTTCGCCCCTGACGAGGGGCACGCCTTGAACAGCGGTGGCCTCGTCGTGAAGGGCCCCGTCGCTACTTTCAGGGTAGGGAAGGAGGCCTTCACGGACGGACGCGAACGTGGATGCGTTTAGTCGACTAAATGCGTGGGGGATTTAGGTCAGGATCTGGCCTGAATGGGTCCTACGGTCACCTCATGACCGACATCGAGCAGTTCCGCATCGACATCCCGCAGTCCGATCTGGACGACCTGACCGACCGGCTGGCCCGCACCCGCTGGCCGTCGGCGCTGCCCGGTGCCGAGTGGAGCCGGGGCGTCCCGGTCGCGTATCTCAAGGGCCTGGCCGAATACTGGCGAGACGGCTACGACTGGCGTGCGTGGGAGAAGCAGCTCAACGAATTCCCGCAGTACATCACCGAGATCGACGCCCAGCGCGTGCACTTCCTGCACGTCCGGTCGCCGGAACCGGACGCGATCCCGCTGATCATGACGCACAGCTGGCCCAATTCGATCGCCGAGTTCCTGAACGTCCTCGGCCCGCTCACCGACCCGCGAGCCCACGGTCTCGACCCCTCGCGCGCCTTCCACGTCGTCGCGCCGTCCTTGCCGGGCTTCGGTTTCTCGCCGTTCCCGGAGCCCGCCGACGAACGTCCGTGGGACATCGCGCGGGTGGCGCGGACCTGGGCCGAGCTGATGAGCCGCCTCGGTTACGAGCGTTACGGCGCGCATGGCAACGACGCCGGCGCGCTGGTGACGCCCTGTCTCGCGGCGCACGCGCCCGAGCACGTCATCGGCTCGCACATCACGTCCGGGCTCGGTGTGCCGATGGGCGACCCGGCCGACTTCGACGGGCTCACCGAACAGGATCAGGCGGAACTGGCAGGCCTGATGGAGCGTTTCGCGGGCGGCAGCGGATACGCGCCGTACCTGACGAACAGGCCGCAGACGCTGAGTTTCGGGTTCCTCGATTCGCCGGTCGCGCAGCTGGCGTACCTGGTGGAACGATTCAAGGAGTTCGACGGCTGGCCCGACGGCACGGCGCCCGCCGAGCCGATCGACCGCGACCTGCTCCTCACCAACGCGACGCTGTACTGGCTGACCGGGACCGGCGGCACCTCGCTGTGGCCGTACTACGAGGGGCAGGCCGCGATGCCGATGGACCAGACGGTGGTGCCGACCGGCGTCTCCCACGGCGGGCCGTCCGCGTTGCGCGTGATCGCCTCGCGCAAGAACGACGTCGTGCGCTGGGCGGATCACGAGAGCCCGAGCCATATGGTCGCGATGGCCGTGCCGGGCGACGTGGTGGCCGAACTCCGCGAATTCTTCGGAAATCTCCGGAAATGATGTCGAGCGGTGGTCATCGGCTCCGGCCCAATGCCGAAGCTAGAGTGAAGCGACCCTGCGGAGGACCTGATGACCACCTCGTTCGAGACCGTGACTTCGGCCGACGGCACCCCGATCGCCTTCGACCGCACCGGGGAGGGCACGCCGGTGATCCTGGCCGGCGGCGCGTTCAACGACCGGACGACCGTCGCCGGGCTGGCCGCGACCCTGTCGCCGGAGCACACCGTGATCGCCTATGACCGGCGCGGCCGGGGCGACAGCGGTGCCGGCGCGGTCTATTCGGTGGAGCGCGAGGTCGAGGATCTCGCCGCGCTGATCGAGCACGTGGGTGGTTCGGCGGCCGTGTTCGGGCATTCGTCGGGTGCGGTGCTGGGGCTGGAGGCGGCCGCCAGAGGTGTCGCCATGACCAAGCTCGCCGTGTACGAGCCGCCGTACGTCGTCGACGACAGCCGGGAGAGGCCCGCGGCCGACCTCTTCGACCGCGTCCGCGCCTTGATCGCCGACGGCGACCGTGACGGCGCGGCGGAACTGTTCCTGGTCGAGGGGACGGCGACGCCGGAAGAGGTCGTCAAGGGGATGCGGAACGACCCGTTCTGGGCGTGGTTCACCGGCCTCGCCCACACATTGCCCTACGACCTCGCGCTCTGCGGTCCCGGAAACGTGCTGCCCGCGGACCGGCTGGCCAAGATCTCGGTGCCCACGCTGGTCATCGACGGCGGGGAGAGCGACGCCTGGATGCGGGCGGGCACCCGCGCGGTCGCCGACACGGTCCCTGGCGCGCGGTATGCCACCGTCGCAGGGCAGGACCACGGCGTCCTCCACCAGCCGGACACGTTGCGGGAACTGCTCACCGGGTTTCTCGGCTGACGGGCTCGGCCTGTTCGAGCAGTTCGGCCAGCGCGGTCAGAGCCGGGCTGACGTGGCCGGTCCGCCAGACGAGACCGAGCTGGCTGGACTCTTCCAGGCCGCGAACCGGGACATAACGCAGATCGGTGCGGGTGTGCTGTTCGGTCAACGGACGGCACACCAGCATCGCGTGCGTGCCGGACGCCGCCAGCGCCATTCCCTGCTGGACGGTCGTGATCCCCGCGGTCGAGGGAATCGGCGTTCCCGACGGAGTAGCGGGCGGAGTGCGCGCGGCTTTCCAGTAGCCGGGGCCGTCACCGGCACGGTGGAGCAGATCGAGTTTCGCGAGATCTTCCGCATCGATCGACTCGCGCTCCGCGATGACGTGATCGGCTCCGACCATCACGTACTGGTCTTGCGGCGGGAACCGGAAGCCGACCGTGAGCTCGCTTTCGTGGACCGGGAGTTCGGCGATGACGGCGTCGATCTCGCCGTCGAGTACGGCGGTGAACGGTGAGCCGAGCGGGACGTCGTGGGTGTGCACGGCCACGCCGTGCCGCTCGCGTAGCGCGCGGAAGATCGAAGTGACCTCCTCGTAGACCATGCCGGTGAACCCGACCCGCAGTTCTTCGACGGCGCCGCGCATCGCCCGTTCACGCGCGCGTTCGAAGGTGCGGAGCAGCGTGCGATAGGCGGGCCGGATCTCTTTGACGAACTGCGCGCCGGCGCGGGTGAGCCCGACCTTGCGGCTGGTGCGCTCGACCAGCCGCGCGCCGACCTTCGTCTCCAACGTGGCGATGAGCTGGCTCACTCGCGATTGCGAGTAGCCGAGCCGTTCCGCCGTACGCCCGAAATGCAGCTCCTCCGCCAGCGTGAGCAGGCATTCGATCTGCTGCAGATGTGCCTGGTGCATCCTCGGAAGATAACACCGGATCGATGAGCTTTCCTCATCGATCGATGAGGAAGACGTCGTTGTTCGCGGGTGCCGCGCGGTGATGGGCTGGACGGCATGAGTTCCTCTGTCTCTCACCCGCATCCGGTCCGTCCGGAGCGGACTTCCCTGTCGCGATGGGCCGCCGTCGGCGTGCTGACGCTGAGCACGTTCCTGGTGGTGACCGCCGAGATGCTGCCGGTCGGGATGCTCACCCCGATGGC
Organism: Amycolatopsis sp. w19; assembly: GCF_051373225.1. Taxonomy (NCBI): domain Bacteria; kingdom Bacillati; phylum Actinomycetota; class Actinomycetes; order Pseudonocardiales; family Pseudonocardiaceae; genus Amycolatopsis; species Amycolatopsis sp. w19. The sequence goes on from NZ_JBPQFM010000022.1 coordinate 64,084, forward strand.
GGACGGTCTCGGCATCTCCGTGGGGGCGACCGGGCTCAGCCTGACCGTCACGGGTCTGGTTTCGGCCGTCACCGCTCCCGTGGTGCCGCGGCTGCTCGGGGATCTCGACCGTCGCCAGGTGCTGGCCGCAGCGGTGGCGGTACTGGCCGTCGGCAACGGGCTGACCGCGATCGCCGTGGATTTCGGGCTGCTCATGATCGCGCGGATCGTGCTCGGTGTCGGCATGGGCGGCGTCTGGGGGATGGCTTCGGCCGTGGCCATCAGACTGGTCGCGGCTCGCGACAGCGCACTGGCGGTTTCGTTCACCGTCGGAGGCGTCGCCGCCGCCTCGGTGCTCGGAGTGCCGTTGGGCACGTTCGTGGGCAACGCTTTCGGCTGGCGAGCGGCCTTCTGGTCGCTCGCGGTGTGCGCGTCGCTGCTCGTTCCCGCCTTGCTGCTGGCCTTGCCCGAGCTACGCCGCCCCTCGGTCGTCGAAGAGACCGGCGCCGGACAGCGCCGCTCGTTGTTCCGTCCCGCCGTGGTCACCGGCCTCGCCGTGGTGGTGTCGCTGGTGACCGCGCATTTCGCCGCGTACACCTATGTGCGGCCGGTCCTCGAAGAACTGCCGCGGATGCCGGCGGGCGCGATCGCGTCGCTGTTGCTCGTCTACGGCGTTTTCGGGCTGATCGGCAACTTCGTGGCCGGAGCCGCGGCCGGGCGCAGGCCGCGGGCGACCGTGCTGCTGCTGGCGGCCGGGATCGCCGTCGCGCTCGGTCTTCTGGCGCTTTTCGGTGCCTCCGCGCTCATCGCCGGGGTCGCGATCGCCCTGTGGGGGATGGCCTACGGCGGACTTTCGGTCGGCGGGCAACTGTGGATGACCGCCCTCGCGCCGGAACGCGTCGAGCACGTCACCGGTCTTTACGTCGGCGTGTTCACCGGTTCGATAGCCCTCGGCGCTTTCGTCGGCGGCTTGGTCGTCGAGGGCGCGGGTGTCGTGCTGTTGCTGTGGAGTACGGCGGCACTCGCCATGGTCTCCCTGCTGGCCGGTTCGGTGGGCAGGCCCATCGCGGCGTAGTGTTCCCGCGCGGCTGCGACCTGCCCCAATCCGGCCAGCGCGCGGGCTTCCTGCAGCCGGTAGCCGATCCGCTTCGCCGTTTCGAGCGCGAGCCGATGCCGCCTGAGGCCCGTCTCCGTCTCGCCGAGCGCGAGGCAGGCGGTGCCCAGGCTGTTGGCCGCCATCGCCAGCAACAACGGGTGGTTGAGCCGCGTGAGGATCGCGCACGCGCGTTCGGCCTGCTCGCGTGCGTCGCCAGGCCGATCGGCGAGCAACAGGGCGTCGGCGAGGTCGATCCGGCTCCACGCCTCGCCGAACAGGTAGCCGAGATCCCGCGAGGAGGTGATCGACCGTTCGATGACCTCGAAGGCCTCGTCGAAACGGCCCAGCCGGGACAGGACGAGGCCGAGCTGGGCCGAACTCAGGATCACGCCGCGCTCGTCCTCGCGCAGGTCCACCGCCCGCCGGGCGGAGGCCAGCGCGTCGTCCAGCCTGCCGAGGACTTCCTGTGCGTTGCTGAGATTGGTCCAAAGCGTGGCGGCGCCGGTCTCGCCGACGACGGCCAGGCCGTCACGGTAGAACCGGATCGCCTCGGGGTAACGGCCGAGCATGCCGTGCAGCGCGCCCGCCCTGGACAGCGCGATCGCCTCGGCCCCGCGGTCGCCGGACGCGCGGACGACGTCCAGCCGTTCGAGGGCGCAGTCCATTCCCTCGGTGAGCCGCCCGTTCTCCCAGAACGCCAGGGTGAGGCTCGCCAGGCTCAGCTGGATCGCTCGCGGGTCACCGATCCGGCGGGCGGCGGTGATCCCCGCCTGCGCCACGGCGAGCAGTTCGTCGAGGTGCCCGCTCTCCCGGAGGTGGTCCGCGGTGTCCGCGGCGATCCGCCAGGCGTACTCGTCCAGACCGGTGTCGAGCGCGTGCCGGGTCACCGCGACGAGGTTCGCCCGTTCCGTTCGATACCAGTCAAGGCCGCCTCCGTCGCGGTAGTGATCGAGGAGCCGACGCACGGCAGGACCGGATTCCTCGTCGCGGGCGGCGTTGCGGGCGTGCTCGGCGATCAGGTCGTGGAACGCGTAGCGGCCCAGTGCCGGCTGCCTGACCAGGTGGGCGTCGAGCAGGTCCTCAAGCAGACGTTCGGCCTCGCGTTCCGCGATGCCGGCCAGCGCGGCCGCCGCGGGCACGCCGATGTCGGCACCGGGATTGTGCCCCAGCAATCGGAACATGCGCTGTTGCGCGGCATCGAGTTCCCGATAGGACAGTGCGAAGGCCGCGGCGACGTCGCGTCCGGCGACCTTCAGCTCGGCCAGCCGGTCGTGTTCGGAGCCCAGCCGCTCGGCCAGGGCCTGAACGGTCCACTGTGGACGATTCTGCAGCCGGGCGGCCGCGATGCGGATCGCCAGCGGCAGGTTGCCGCACAACGCGGCCACACCCGTGTCCGGTCGCCCGGACGCCGCCGCGAACAGGGCGCCCGCCTCCTCGTCCGGCAGCACTTCGAGACTGATCGACGCGGCGCCGTCGACCGCGGCCAGGCGCCGCCTCCCGGTGACCAGGAGGGCGACGGTCGCCGAACCCGGCACCAGCGGCCGCAGCTGTTCCGCGCTCGCGGCGTTGTCGAGAACCACGAGCAGCGACCGGCCGGCCGTCCTGGTCCGCCACAGCTCGGCCCTGCGGTCGACGCCGCCGGGAAGCCGCGAAGCCGGGACGTCCAACTGCCCGAGCAGGGCTTCGAGCGCGGCTTCGGGCGGAAGCGGTTCGCGGGCGGGGGAGTGGCCGTGCAGATCCACGAACAGCTGCCCGTCGGGGAAATCGGCGGCGAGCCGATGCGCGGCGTGGACGGCAAGGGACGTTTTGCCGACTCCGGCCATCCCGTCGACGACGACCGGCCGGCCGAGCCGGACAGCGTCGAGCAGACGGCGGATCTCGACCTCGCGTCCGGTGAAATCCGGGACGTCGTAAGGGAGGAAGCATCGGGTCTTGCCGTATTCCGGCTCGTCGCGCAGGATCCGCTCATAGAGCTCGCGCAGCTTCGGGCCGGGGTCGATCCCGAGCTCCTCCACCAGCCGCGTCCGCGCCTGCCGGTAGACGTTCAGCGCGTCGGCCTGCCTGCCCTGCTGGTGCAGCGCGCGCATGAGCAAGCCGGCGAACGGTTCCCGGAGCGGGTGTTCGGCGACCAAGGCCGTCAGCTCCGCGACGGAGTCTTCCCCGGCGGAGATCTCTTCGTCGAGGCAACGTTCCACAACGGACAGACGACGCTCGTCGAGTTCTTCGGCTTCGCCTCGTAATGCCGCACTGTCCACACCGGACAGAGCCGGTCCGCTCCAGCACGCGAGTGCTTCGCGGAACTCCCCACGCGAGACGTGCTCCTCGAACGAACGCAGATCGAAGGAGCTCGGACGAAGGACGAAGCCCGGCCCTTCGGCGGTCAAGACGTCGTCGGCGGCGCCCTCGGCGACGAGCGTGCGCTTCAACGCGGTGGTGAGATTGCGGATCTGGCGGGTGGCGGTGACGGGCGGATCCTCGTCCCAGACGACGTCCACCAGCCGCGAGACCGAGACGACGCGATCGGCGCCGAGCAGCAGCGCGGCGAGGATCCGCTCCTGCCGCGGACCCGCCAGTTTCACCGGCCGTGCCCCGTTCCGGCACTGCACCGGCCCCAAGATCCGGAACTCCATCGCACCCCCTCCCGCGAGGTTAACCGGCCACGCGCCCGCGCCGGTGCGGAAGTGATGCAGCTGTGATGCGCCGCCCGGCGAACCTTCTGCTGGACGGATTACGGGACGTGATGAGGAGAACCCCATGCGCAAGCGGTATTACGCGGCGTTGGCCGGGCTGGTCGTGGCCGCGGCGGGAATCGGTGTGCCTGCCGCGGCCACGGCGGGTGAGCAGCAGGCCGAGTCGGAACGACAGGCCTGCCAGCGCTCGTTCGACCGCGCGGTCTGGGAGGACATGGACAGCTTCAACAAACGCGACGAGGCCCGCTACCGGGCGATCATTCACCAGGACATGGTGACCATCGGTCGCAAGGGGCAGATGATCATCGGCTACGACGCCAACGTGGACCCGGTGGTCGACGTGCAGTTCAAGCTCCCGTACGAGTGGAGCATGCCGTGGACGGTGACCCACACCGTTGTCGAAGACTGCAAGATGGGCTACGCGCTCCTCGACGCCTACTACAAGGCTCCGTCGCAGAACATCGACCGGCACTACACGATCAGCCTGACGCTGGTACGCCAGCACGGCAAGTGGCAGGTCATCAAGGACACCGTGACCGACGTGCTGCCCTGATCCGGGGGAGGCGAGGGGGGAACGTCAGGAAAGGGTCGTTCAGGACATCTTTCGTCCTGAACGACCCTTTCCTGACATCCAGGGCTCAGGTTTTCCGGCCCACGCCGGCGTACGGGAGCGAGTTGATCTCCGGGTCTTCGGACATGTCACCGGCGCCCTGGGGGTTCCACATCGCGCAGCCGACGACGCCGGGCTCGATGACGTCGAAGCCCTCGAAGAACGAAAGCACCTGGTCGTGGGTCCGGGGGATGGGGTCGTTCTGGGTGCTCTTGTACGCCTCGATGGCCTCGTCGAGGCCGCTCGAGTTCGCGTCGGCGGCGACGTGCGAGATGGCCAGGAAGCTGCCGGAGGCCATCCGCTCCCGATAGCGGGCCAGGATGGCGTGCGGCTCCCACGAATCCGGCACGAAATGCAGCAGCAGCAACATGAACAGGCCGATCGGCTGGTCGAGGTCCAGCAGTTCCCTGGTCTCGGGCGCGTCGAGGATGTCGTTGGCGTCGCGGAGGTCGGCCTGGATCGCCGCGCACCGGTCGTTGCCGCGCAGCAGCAGTTTGGCGTGTGCCACGGCGACCGATTCGCGGTCGACGTAGACCACCCGGCAGGACGGGTCGACCCCCTGGACGATCTCGTGGAGGTTGCCGACGGTCGGGATGCCGGAGCCGATGTCGAGGAACTGCCGCACCCCCGCCTCGACCATGTGCAGCGCGGCACGCCGCAGGAAGGCGCGGTTGAGCCGGGCCGCGTCGCGGATACCCGGCATGATCTTGAGGATCTGTTCGCCCAGCTCACGGTCGGCCTGGAAGTTGTGGTCGCCGTTGAGCCAGTAGTCGTAGACCCGGGCGGGATTCGGCACGGTCGTGTCGACCTCGGGAGGCACCCAGCTCAGGTTCGAAGTCACCGTCGTCGCCGCCGTTCGGTTGGGATCCGTTGGGGCACAGGAGTCTAGCGGCCGCGCGGGACCGGGCTGCCATCGTCCGATCGTGTGGATGTGCGGCGGCGGAAGCCCCTCCGCGGTCTCGTGGTCCTAAGGTGACCGGGTTCAGCGTCCAGGCACCGGGAGACGAGCACGATGGCAGCACCTCCGGACGTCGCCGTCGCACCGGGCCGGTGGCCGGTGCTGGGGCATACCGTGCCGATGCTCCGTGACCCGCTGAAACTGTTGTCCTCACTGAGTTCGCACGGCGACGTCGTGCGGCTCGACTTCGGCCCGATGCCGGTCTATCTGGTCACGACCCCGGAGCTGGCGTGGCGGCTGCTCGCCGTCGACGCGGGGAAGTTCGACAAAGGCATCGTGTTCGACAAGATGCGGCCGTTGTTCGGCGACGGACTCGCGACTTCCAACGGCGCCTTCAACCAGCGGCAACGTCGGATGATGCTCCCTGCGTTCCAGCGAAGCCGGATCGCGCTCTACGCCGAGACGACGATGACGAAGCTCGCTGTAGACCTTGCCGACTCGTGGAAACCGGGCGAGGTCGTCGCATTCGACCGGCGTATGCAGGATCTCGCGCTGACCATCTCCGGGCGCACGCTGTTCTCCACCGATCTCGGCGACGACGCGCTCACCGAGATCCAGCGGTCGATCCCGATCATGTTGAAGTACGTCATGGTCCGGGCGTTCTCGCCGAAGTTCGTGGAACGCCTGCCGATCCCGGCGAACCGCGAGTTCGACGCGGCGGCCGCGCGGCTGCGGCGGGTCATCGGCGACGCCGTCCTCAAAGCGCGCGAGAAGGGCGGCGATCAGGGCGATCTGCTGTCGATGTTGTTGCTGGCCGAGGACGACGAGACCGGCGAGAAGATGACCGACCGGCAGGTGGAGGACGAGGTCATCACGATCCTCACCACGGGCGCCGAGACCACGGCCGTCGCGCTCGCGTGGTTCTTCCACGAGATCGGGGCACGGCCGGACATCGAGCGCCGCTTCCACGCCGAGGTCGACGGGGTGCTGGCGGGCGGGCCCGCGCGGTTCGAACACCTGCCGCGGCTGGTCTACACGCAGCGGATCATCAACGAGGTCGTCCGCCGGACCCCGCCGGTGATCCTGATGCGGCGGGCGCGGGAGGACGTCGAACTCGGCGGCGTGCGCATCCCAGCCGGTACCGAGGTCGCGGTCAGCCAGCACACGGTGCATCGCGATCCGCGCTGGTTCCCCGATCCCGAACGGTTCGACCCGGATCGCTGGGAACCCGAGCGTGCCGCCGAGGTGCCGAAGGGCGCGTTCATCCCGTTCGGCGCCGGCGCCCGGCTGTGCCCCGGACATCAGTTCGCTCCCACGGAGATCGCGTTGGTGGCGGCGACGATCGGCGCCCGGTGGCGGCTGGAACCGGTGCCGGGGGTGAAGGTGTTCCCCAAGATCAAAGCGACGATGCAGCCGAACCGGTTGCCGATGATCGCGCGGCCGCGAACCCGAGGCTGACGGTGAGCGTTCGATCACCAGGTGTAGGGTTCATGCTCCTTCCGAGCGTCCCGATTCCGGAGAGGGTTCTGTGAGAATGCCGCTCAAACTGGCCACGGCGGTGGCCACCTGCTGCGTGCTCCTCGGCGGGTTCCTGGTCGCGGCCCCGGCCGAGGCCGTCGACGTCCGCTGTTCCGATCTGGATCTGCCGGTCACCGGTCCGCTCGGCGAACCCGCCACGGTGCACGGCCGGTTCTGCCTGCCCGAGGGGCCGGCGCCCGAAGCGGTCCAGCTGCTGGTGCACGGCGGCACCTACAACAGCGCCTACTGGGACCTGCCCTACGACCCGGATCGTTATTCCTACCAGCGGGACATGGCGAAACACGGCTACGCGACCTTCGCCGCGGACCAGCTCGGTTCGGGCGGGAGCAGCAAACCGTCGAGCCTTCCGCTCCTGCTGCCGGTGCTGGCGCGGTCGATGCACGAGGTGATCGGTCACCTGCGCGCCGGACGGGTCGGCGGCACACCGTTCGGGAAGGTCGTCATCGTCGGGCATTCGGTCGGTTCGGGCATCGTGGCGGCCGAGGCCTCGACGTATCAGGACGTCGACGGTGTGATCCTCACCGGAATGACGCATCTGCCGTCGGTTCCCGCCCTGACGTTCGGGGTGCTTTTCGGTCTTCAGCCCGCGTTCACCGATGGCCGACTCGGTTCGCTGGGCAGCGATCCGCTTTATTTCACGACGAAACCGGGAGCGCGTGCCGGACTGTTCTACGCGACGGAAAATACCGACCCCCAGGTCATCGAGGCGGATGAGGCGACCAAGGATCAGGTTTCGGTCCCGGGAATGGGGACGGTCGCCGTGTTCGGCATCGTGTTGCCCGCGACGAAAGCGATCCGGGTTCCCGTTCTCCAGGCCGTCGGGTCGGAGGACATCCTGTTCTGTGGCCTTTTCTCGCTACGCGACTGTTCGAGCGCCGAGTCGCTGCGTCCGGCGGAAGGGCCGTTCTACCGGCCCGAGGCCGAGCTTTCCACGTATGTTCTGTCCGGTGCCGGACATTCGCTGGCGTTACATCGCAACGCGTCCCAGTATCGGGACGCCACCCGCGATTGGCTGAGGGAAAAGGTCGGTGTTGCAGTACCGTAGGGTCACCACCCGATTGGGTGACCGTCAAACCGTGAGTACGGCTTCAGAATCGTGGAGGATGTTCCTCCACCACGGAATACGAAAGCGACCCCAGGACCGGCGGACGTGACTGCCCCACTTCCGGACGGCGATGAGTTCCCCGTATCGCCGGACGCCCCGAAGTCAACTTCATCCTCCGCGGCACCGAAGCGGAAGAACGCCGCGCCGACCCGCGCCACGCTGGCCCGCAAGTGGGCCTACCTGGTCACCGGTACGGCGTATCTTCCGTATACCCACGCCCAGATCGAAGAGCATTTCGCCGCTCTGCTGGACGAGGTCTTCGCCGCGGTGCTGAGCGGCGACGCCGAGCCCGCGCAGGCCACCGAGGCCGGCGCGCGGCTCGTCGCGCTCAGGTGCGTCGGGCCGGACAGCCTGCGTCGCACGATGGACGTACTCGGCAAGGGGCTTTTGCACGAACCGGAGTTGCGGGGCGTGAAGTCGCTCCCCGAACGGGTGTTGCAGGTGCTCGGCGCGCTCGCGTCCGGCTACGGCGAGGCGTTGCGCGAGAGCATCCAGACACAGCAAGAGGATCTGAGCCGCACGTTGGTCACGCTCGAACGCGAGACGCGGCGTGAGCTGGTGCTGACCCAGGCGCGTTTCGAGCAGCTGTTCACCGGCTCCGCGACCGGCGTGGCCGTCACCAGGGTCGACGGCCGCGTCCAGCGGGTGAACCCCGCGTTCGCCGAAATGCTGAACCGGCCCGTCGCGGATCTGAACGGGCTCAACCTCTACGACCTCGTGCATCCGGACGACGCCGACGGCCTGCGTGAGGGCTACCGGAAGCTCCTCGAAGGCGAGAGCCAGCGGCTGGAGCTGTCGCGAAGACTCGTGACCGGGGACGAGGAACCGCCGTGGGCCGCGTTCACCGGCGCCGTCATCCGCGATCCGGCCGGTGAGGTCCAGCAGCTGATCACGCTGGTCGACGGCGACACGGACGTCTCGTTGCTGCAGCGGCAGCTCAGCCGTCAGGCTCTGCACGACCCGCTCACCGGCCTGCCGAACCGGCAGTGCTTCGGCACTCGCCTGGAGAAGGCTTTGCGGCACGCCGACCCGTCGTTCGGCGTCACGGTCTACCACCTCGACCTGGACGGGTTCTCGCTGATCGCGGGCGGGCTCGGCCAGAAGCAGAGCGATGATCTGTTGAAGAACGTCGCCGCGAAGCTGCGGGCCGTCGTCGGCGGCGAGGACGCGCTCGTCGCCAGGATCGGTGGCGACGAATTCGGCATCCTCATCCAGAACACCGTGACCAGCCCGGACGTCGCCACCGTCATCGGCATGATCAACCAGGAGCTGTCCGAACCGGTCTACCTCGAGAGCGGCAGCGGCGTCGCGGTTTCGGCCTGTGTCGGTGTCGTGCACCGGCCGCCGAGGGATATCGAGCCGAACGAACTGCTGCGCGTCTCGGACATGACGCTGCGCCGGGCGCAGGCCAACGGCTACCGGCAGTGGGCGCTGTCCGATTCCGTGCTCGACAGCCGGGAGCGGCACGAGTTCGGCCTCGCCGTTTCGATGGCGGGTGCCTGGGAGACCGGTGAGATCGAGGTCGGCTTCCGGCCGCTGACGTGGCTCGCGGACAGCACGCCGGCGGGTATCGAGGCGAGGCTCGCGTGGAACCATCCGCGCCACGGCCGGATCGGGCACGACACCTGCGTCCGCTTCGCCGACGAGACCGGCCTGATCGTTCCGCTCGGCGAATGGCTCATCCGCACCGCCTGCGAGGAATCGGACGACAGGCTCCCGATGGTCGTGGGGCTGACCCCGCATCAGGCCGCCGATCCCGATCTCGTCGGGTCGGTGCGGACCATCCTGGCCGCGACCGGGCTCGGGCCCTCACGGCTCCGGCTGGGCTTTCCCACCGAGGCCGTGCTCTCGGACCTGGGCGAGACGGTCGACAACCTGCACCTCCTCGCCGAGATCGGCGTGGACGCGGAACTGCAGGGCTTCGGTGCGGGCGGCGACGTCGTCTGCCTGGCCGACGTGCCCGTGCGGACGGTCCGGATCGCTCCCCGGCTGGTGGAGCGGCGGACGGAACCACTCGCGGAACGCACGCTGCGGAACCTCATCGACACCGCGAGCATGGCGGGCGTGACGGTGATCGCGGAAGGCATCGATTCGACCGGCGACGCGGGCTGGTGGCAGTCCGTCGGTGCCCACATCGGCGCCGGACGGTATTTCGGTTAGGCCGATCACGCGTGCTTCGGGCCGTGACTCGCGTGATTGGAGGCGGAACTCGTGAGTTCCGTCTTTAATCACGCGAGATCGTTGTCCGATCACGCGAGTTCCGGGTTCGGTTAGGCCGTTTGCCGCAACGGGAGGCGCTAAGTTACCCGAGGGTTGACGTTCGCGGGCGGATTGGGCAACATCCCAGGTCCTCACCCCGCACCTCGGAGGCATGCACATGCAGGTAGGCCCGAGGCGTGGCGGGCGTTTCAACGCGCCCGTGGTCGTCTTGAGCCTGTTGCTGGTGATCGCGCTCGGCGCATGGTGGGGCGTCGACTACCTGCGGGCTCGGTTGGCGGGCAACGGATGTGACGCGCTGACGCCGGTCGAGATCACCGCGGCGCCCGACGTGGCGCCGGTGCTCACGCGGCTCGCGAAGACCGTGCCGCAGGAAGAATGCTTCAGTGTCAACGTGACCGCGAGCGAGTCGGCCAAGACCGCCGACCTGCTCGGCACCACCGCCTCCGGCGGGCCCGACGTCTGGATTCCCGAGTCGAGCACGATGTTGTCGCAGGCCAGGGACGCCGGTGCGTGGAACCTGCCGGAATCCGGTCAGTCGGTGGCGAATTCCCCGGTGGTAATGGGACTTCCCGACGAAACCGCGCGGCGGTTCGGCTGGCCGGGGAAAACCCCCTCGTGGCAGGAGATCCTCGACGGGGCACCGATCGGGATCCCGGATCCGGCGCGCGATCCGCTCGGCGTCGGCACGTTGCTCGCGCTGCGGAAGCTGACCGAGAAGGAGCCCGACCCGGCCGCGGCGTTCACCGCCACCATGCGGAAACTGAACCCGGCGCCGGGCCGGTTCCCGGCCGCCTTCCCCACGACCGAACAAGCCGTCCTCGCGCGGAACCTGGTGGCGGCCTATCCGGGCGTCCCGGTGCAAGGGTTCGACTACCCGTATGTCGTGCTCCCCAAGGCGTCCGAAGCGTCGAGGACCGCGGCGGAACGCTTCCTGCGGCTGCTGCTCGATCCGCTCGCCGGCGGTATCTTCGCCGACGCGGGATTCCGGGCTCCCAACGGTCAGTTCGCCGTGCCGCGGGCGCGGGACAGCCGGACCGATCCGGCACCGCGGCCGCCGGGCGCCCCGCCGGTCGCGGACCTGTACGCCGTACTGCAGGCCTGGGCGGGAACGAACCTGAGCGCCCGGGTCCAGGTGCTGCTCGACGTCTCCGGTTCGATGGCCGCCGCCGTGCCGGGTACGGGTAAGAGCCGGATGGACCTCACTCTGCAGGCCGCGACGCAGGGGCTGGGCCTGTTCAAACCCACGACAGAACTGGGTTTGTGGCTGTTCTCGACCAAATTGGACGGTGACAAGGACCATCGTGTCCTGTTGCCGATGAAGGCGATCGCCGAGCAGAAGGCCTCGGGTGGTGTCGCGCAACTCCAAGCCGTGCGGCCGAAAGCCGGTGGCGCGACCGGGCTCTACGATTCGATCCTCGCCGCGTATCAGAACGCCAGGCAGAACTGGAAACCCGGCCGGATCAACCTGGTCGTCGTGCTCACCGACGGGCGCAACGAGGACAGCGAGACGATCGGGCTGCCCCGGTTGCTGGAGGAACTGGGGAAACTGCAGGATCCGCGGAAACCGTTGCCGGTCATCGGGATCGGCATCGGGCCGGATATCGACGCGTCCGAACTGCGGCAGGTTTCCACCGCCACCGGCGGGGAATCGTTCACCACCCCCGACCCGAGGAAGATCTCGGACGTCTTCTACCAGGCGCTGAGCAAGATCATGTGCCAGCCGCCGACCTGCAAGAATTGAGGCGATCCGTGGCCCTCCGGGGGAAAAGACCTTCGCCGGTCGCGCTCGCCGCTTTCGCGGCCGGCGTGATCCCGTTCGTCCTGCACGTGTGGGCCGCGCTGCGAGGCAGCCTCGCGCAAGACGACTTCGTCCTCACTTATCATGCCGCGAAGGCGGGCCCGTTCGACTTCGGCTACTTTTTCCAGGACTACCACGGCCATCTCGCGCCCGGCGGCTTCCTGCTCGCCGACGTGCTGACCGCGTGGGCACCGCTGGACTTCGCCGTGCTGATGGCACCGGTCCTGCTGATGCAAGCGGCGGCGTCGGTGCTGCTGTGGGCGGTACTGGTGCGCTGTTTCGGGCGCCGGTGGGGGATTCTCGTCCCGTTCACGATGTTCACGACGTCGACCTTGCTGCTCGTCCCGACGCTGTGGTGGGCGTACGCCATCCAGATCGCGCCCGTGCTGCTGGCCGCCACCGCCGCACTGCACGCGCACGTGCGGTATCTCGCCGACGGCGGCCGCTGGGCGATCGCCACCGTGGCCTGGACCGTCTTCGGGCTCGCCTTCTACGAAAAGGCGGTGTTCATCCCGGTGCTGATCGCCGGGATCACCGTGCTGCTCGGGATTTCCTTGCGCCGCCACCTCGTCCTGATGGGTGTCCTCGTCGCCGTCCTCGCGGGCTACGCCGCCGTTTTCCTGGCCTTGACCACGAGCCAGGTCGGGCAAGGCGGCGGCCCGGTCACCGTCGGCACGGTCGCGGACATGACGGGCCGGATGCTCGGTGACACGCTGATCCCCGGGCTGGTCGGTGGGCCCTGGTCGGGGCCGGGCCCCGGCGCGACGTTCGCCGCTTCCTCCGTGGTGGTGCGGATCGTGCTGCTGCTCGTGGCCGTCGCGGTGCTGGCCTTCGGGATCCGCGTCGGCGGGCTCCGGGCCCGGAAGGCGTGGATCCTGCTGGGCCTGGTGTTCGTGGCGGACATCGGGCTTTCGGCGGCCACCAGGCTCACCGAGGTCGGACCGGAACTGGGCAGCGATCCCCGCTACGTCGCCGACCTGGCGCTCGTCGTCGCGCTGTGCCTCGCTTTCGCCTTCCTGGAGCCCAAACCGCTCGACCGGTCGCCGGATCCCGTGCCGTCCTCGGCGAAACGCCCGGTCGCCTTGGCGTTGTGTCTCGCCTTGATCGCGAGTTCCGCCGTGGGTTTCTCCCGGTTGGCGCCCGGACTACGGTTCGAACATTCCCGGGATTTCCTCGCCAACGCGCGAGCTTCGATCGAACGCGACCCCGACCTCGTCCTGTTCGACACGGCCGTACCGAACGACGTCCTGCACGGCTGGTTCGGCGAGAACGCCCGTGCCTCCCGGGTGGTCGGCCTGATCCCCGGGTTCCAGTTCGATCAACCGACCAGCCGGATGTCCCTTTTGGACGATTCAGGCACCGCGAGGACGATCACCGGCGTGGAACCGGTTTCCCGTGGCTTGCCCGGTCCGGTGGCGGGCTGTGGCTACACCGTCGGCGAGCAACTGGTGCGGGTTCCGTTGGATACGCCCGTTCTCGGCCGGTACCTGCTCCGGATCGACTACTTCACCTCGGACGGCGGCGAAGGGTTCGTGGATCGCGACGGAGCTCGCGTGCCGGTGTGGTTCCAGCCCGGCCTGCACACGATGTACCTGCCGATCGAGGGCCTGTTCGACAAGGTCGGCTTCCAGTTGTCCGCCAAGGGTGCTCCCGTCTGCCTCGCCAAGGTCGACGTCGGCAGACCGCTCACTCAGTAGGGGTCGTACGGGCTGTCGTGGCCGAAGATCTTCGCGACGGGAGCCAGGCGCAGCCGCAGCAGGATCTTGATCCCGACGTTGCGGACGAACCACGGCAGCTGGGCGAGCACACGCAGCCTGTCCTTCGCCGACGGCGGGGAGAGCCGGAACCGGGCCAGCGAGGTCGCGCGGTCCAGATAGGTGTATCGCCGTCCGAAGAGGACTTTCGCGATCGTGCCCAGGGTGACACCGATCGAGGAAAAGCAGTCGTGGACCAGGATTTCCCCACCATCGACCAGGTTCGCCGACCAGCGCAGGTCGTCGGTGTAGGTCCAGTAGTCGTGTTTGCCGTCGATGTAGAGCAACTGGATCGGACGGTCCCAGCGTGGGCGGAGCTTCGTGCTGTACTCCGCCACGAGCTCGACGACGTCCTCGACGCCGGCCTTTCTCAGGTTCGCCTCGAACCGTTGGCGTGTCGGCGATCCGCCGAACAACCGGCCGTCGACGAACGGGTCGACGGCGACCACCCGAGCCCCGACCGTACGGGCGGCGCTCGCGAGCACGATCGTCGAACGTCCCTGGTGGCTGCCGATCTCCACGATGAGATCGCCCTTGTCGAGCCGGCACGCGGCGTTCCACAGGGCGAGGCCTTGATCCCGCGTCATCCAGCCCTTGACGGGTTCGGCGAGCGACCACGCTTCTTCGAAACCGTCTGTCATAGGGCGCATAGTAGCCACGTTTCCGCCTAGTATCTACCGGATGGTAACCCCCGGCGCGCTCGTGAAGAGGCCGAGCACGTGGATCGTGCTGGCACTCACCGTGCTGTCCTTTGTGCAGCGTCCCGGCAGGACGACCTTCGACACGAAACTCGACCTCGCCGTGGATCCGCTGGCCTTCCTCGGCCGGGCGCTGCACCTGTGGAATCCCCAGGCGACGGCGGGGGAGCTGCAGAACCAGGCCTACGGCTACCTGTTCCCGATGGGGCCGTTCTTCGCGGTGTGCCAAGCCGTCGGGATACCGGTGTGGATCGCGCAGCGGCTGTGGTGCGCGATCCTGCTCTCGGTCGCGTTCGGCGGCGCCCTGCTCGTGGCCCGCGCGCTGAAAATAGGGAACGAACGGACTCGGCTGATCGGAGCAGTGGGTTACGCCCTCGCGCCGAGGATGGTCACCGAAATCGGTTCGCTGTCCTCGGAAATGCTGCCCGCCGTCCTGCTGCCGTGGGTGCTGCTGCCGTTGATCCTCGCCGATCGCATCGGCTCGCCGCGCCGTGCCGCCGGGCTGTCCGCGCTCGCCGTGCTGTGCATGGGCGGGATCAACGGCGCGATGGTCGTGATGGCGCTCGTGCTCCCGGGATTGTGGCTGCTGACCCGGAAATGGCGGAGCACGCATGTCGCGCTGGTCATCTGGTGGTTCGTCTTCGTCGTCGGCGTGGTGCTGTGGTGGTTCCTGCCGCTGGTGCTGCTCGGCCAATACAGCCTGCCGTTCCTCGACTACATCGAGTCCGCGACGAACACCACGGCACCGATGTCGTTGTTCGAGGTGCTGCGCGGCACGAACCAGTGGGTCGCCTACGTCGTGCAGGGCACGCCGTGGTGGCCTTCGGGCTGGGCGCTGATCGACAATCCGGTGCTGATGGCGGCGACCGGGCTGGTGGCCGCGGTCGGGCTGTTCGGCCTCGCGCGGCGTGGGCTGCCCGAACGGCGGTTCCTGGTGCTCGGCGTGCTGACCGGGCTGACACTGCTGACCGTCGGCTACGTCGGGACGCTCGACAGCCCGCTGGCGGAACCCGTGCGGCATCTGCTCGACGGCCCGCTCGCGCCGCTGCGGAACGTGCACAAGTTCGAACCGGTGCTGCGGCTGCCGTTGATGCTGGCGTTCGTCCACGGCATCACGAGCTACGCACCAGCGCTGCGGCGGAATCTGCGGCCCGCATTGGGCGCCCTGCTGGTCGTGGCGATGGCCGCGCCGGTGTGGCTGCTGACGTTGCGGCCGGGGCCGGGCTGGGACGAGGTGCCGGGGTATTGGTACGACGCGATGGACCACGTCGCCAAGACCGACGCGACCGCGCGCACGTTGCTGCTGCCCGCGACCGGATTCGGCGAGTACGACTGGGGCCGCACGGTGGACGAACCGGCGCAGGCCATCGCGGACAGCCCGTGGGCGGTGCGTAACCAGGTGCCGTTGGGCTCGGAGGGCAACACCCGCCTGATGGACTCGGTCGACGCGGCCTTGGCCGACGGCAGAGGGGATCCCGGGCTCGCGGCGCTGCTCGCGCGGTCGGGCTACCGGTTCCTGCTGCTGCGCGGCGACGTCGACCGGGCCAAGGTCGGCGCGCCCGATTTCACGACGTTGCGCGCCGGGCTGGCGGGATCACCGGGGATCGAGAAGTCGGCCCAGTTCGGGCCGCTGGAGGTCTTCGAGGTGAAACGCCCGGTGCCGCTCGTCACCGCGACGTCCACGAAGGACGTTCCGACGGTGAGCGGCGGCCCCGAGAACCTGTTGCCGCTGATGAACTCCGGGCAGCTCGAACCCGGTACGCCGACGGTGCTGACCGGGGACGGCGGCTCGCCGACGGGGCCGAGGCTGGTCACCGACGGGCTGCGCCGCGCCGAACGCAACGTCGGCGGCGTGCGGGACAACCTGAGCCAGACCCTGACCGCCGGGGAATCCCCGCGCCAGCAACGAGCCGCGTTGGACGTCCTGCCGTTCCCGGGTGAGCAGCACCAGACCGTAGCCGCGTACCGGGGGATCCGCTCGGTCACCGCGTCGACGGCGGCTTCGTTCGCGGACGCGTTCGGCGGCTCGGATCCGAGCCATCAGCCGTTCGCCGCGCTGGACGGCGATCCGCGTACCGCTTGGCATTCGTCGAGCTTCACCGGCCCGATCGGGGAGTGGCTCGAAGTCGAACTCGACACCCCGCGGCTGGTGAACTCGGTCGATCTCGCGATGGTCGACGACATCCGCGTCGGCTGGCCGCCGACCAGGATCCGGATCACCACGGACAACGGTTCCGTCGATCACCAGGTCGTCCGGGGTGCGGGGGCGCACACGTATCCGGTGCCCGCGGGGGTGACGCGCAAGGTGCGGATCACGTTGCTGTCGCTCGTGGTCGGCAGGCAGGACGGGAACGTCGGGATCTCGGACCTGAAGATCCCCGGCGTCGAACCGCAACGCGCGCTGGAAGTCCCCGCCGACCTCGGAACGGGAACGCCTCCGGGGTTCGCGTTCACGCGTGGGCAGCAGCCGAGGTACGCGTGCGTGCCCGACCGCTGCGACCCCAACGCGGGCCGCGACGGTGAGGAACCGGACGGGATCCGGCGGCTGTTCTCGACGACGTCGCAGAGTGCCTACGAATTCGGCGGCACCGTGCTGCCGGCGGGCGGTGGACGGGTCCCGGTGGCGCTTCCGGGCTTGCAGGTTTCGGCGACGTCGCAGCTGGGCGGGGATCCGTCCGCGAGCGCGTTCGCCGCGGTGGACGGGAATCCCGCGACCGCCTGGCAGCCCGACATCACGGACCTGCGACCGACGATGACGCTGGACTGGGCGAAACCGCAGACGATCTCCGGAATCCGCGTCGCCGCCGACTCGCGTGCTCCCGCACGCTTGGAACTGACCACGCCGACGTCGAGCCGTTCCGTCGAACTCGACGCTTCCGGCGCGGCGACCTTCCCGCCCATGGAGACTTCGCAGCTGAAGATCGCGTTCGCCGGCCTCGACGACGACCAGCGGACCCGGAACTCGCTCGGGATCGGGAGTCTTTCGCTGACCGGTGCGGAACTTCCCGCTCCGGCCGCGGAATTCACCCTTCCCTGCGGATCGGGTCCGAACGTCCGCCTGGACGGCTTCGACTACGACACTTCGGTGCGCGGCACGCTCGCCGACTTCGTCGCGCACCGGCCGCTGACGCTGTCCGCGTGCCCCGATTCGGCGGGCGGCGTGGACCTGGCGGCGGGCGGGCACGAATTGCGGACCGACCGTTCCGACTCCTTCGTGGTCCAAGACCTCTGGCTCAAACCCGCCGGCCGGGCCGTTTCGCCCGCCGCGCATCGCGCCGTCACCGTGGACTCGTGGGACGCGACGTCCCGATCGGTCACCGTGGCGGGCGGCGACGAGTCCATTTTGGCCGTTCCGGAGAACGCGAACGCGGGCTGGACCGCCTCGCTGAACGGGACACCGCTGGTGAAGACGCGCGTCGACGGCTGGCAGCAGGCGTGGATCCTGCCCGCGGGCTCCGGCGGCGTGGTGCGACTGGAGTTCACGCCGGACTGGAAGTACCGGTCGGGTCTGCTGATCGGGGCGGTCGCGATCCTGCTGGTGCTGATCGGTGCGCTGTGGCCCGTCCGACGGCGACGTGTCTCCGTCGAGGCCGGTTCCGGCGCCGTCGTCCCGGTGGTGCTCATCGGCCTGCTGGCCGTGCTGGGCGGGATGCTGCCGATCGTGCTGCTGATCGCCGTCCTTTTGGCCCGCCAGTTCAGCGAACGCGCGCCGCGATATCTCGCTTTCGGCGGGATGGTCGTGGGAACGCTCGTCGCGGTGGTGGGGCGGTTGCTGGGGCATGGGCAGGAGTGGGCCTACGGTCCGGTGACGCAGGCTTCGCTGCTGCTGGCGGCGGCGGCGATGGTGGCGATGTGTGTGCCTTGGTTCGCGGGCCGCGAGCCTGAAGGTGACGGAACGTGAGGGGTGTGTGGAAATAGGGACGTTGAATGTCCCTATTTCCACACACCCCCGCTTCACCGGACCGGTCACGACGTGAATCCGCGGGTTCTGTCGGTGGCCGGGTTCAAGCTGATCAAGTGCGAAGAGGGGAGTGGGCACAGCACCCACTGATGACGAACGGCCCGGCCGTGGCCGCGGTCAAGCGACTCGAAGAGCTCGGCGTGCCCAGAAGGACCATCTGGCGCAGGTGCGAGCCCGGAGGCGTCTGGCGGAGGCTCCTGCCAGGAGTCGTGCTGCTCGGAAACGGCGAGCCGACCGAGGAACAGCGGATCGAGGCGAGCCTGCTCCTGGCGCGGGAAGGTTCAGTGCTCACAGGAGTGCCCGCGCTCAGGCGGTACGGGCTGAGGAACCTTCCGGATATCGACGACGTGCATGTCCTCGTACCCGCCGAACGAGCGATCGCCAGTACGGGGTTCGTCCATATCGAACGGACGCGGCGGCTGCCCGCGCCGCTGAGCAGAGCCGGTGTCCCGACCGCTCCCGTGCCGCGCGCGGTGATCGACGCGGCGCGCCGAACCTCCGATTCGGACTCGGTCGTGGCGATGATGGCCGAAGCGGTGCAAGAACGTCATTGCCTCCCGCACGCGCTCGCCGTCGAGATCGACGAGCGGTCTCGATTCGACGGGAGACTGCTACGGGCGCTGGCTCCGATCCTGGGCGGCGCGCATTCGGTCGCCGAGGCCGACGCGTGGAGGCTGTGGAAGCGGTCGGGGTTGCCGGAGTTCCAATGGAATGTGAAGGTCTTCGACGCGGCAGGCCGGTTCGTCGCGAAGCCGGACGGGTGGTGCGATGAGGTCGGCTTCGCCTGGGAAGTCGATTCCCGTGGCTATCACGCCAAAGGTGACCATTTCCGTGCGACCCTCGCGCGGAACGCGCGCTACGCCGCGGCCGGCATCGTCGTTCTCCAGACGTTGCCGTCCCGTCTCCGGACCGAACCCGACGCGGTTCTCCATGAACTCAGAGCCGCGTTCCACAGTGCCCAGCGTCGTCCGCGACCCGACGTGCACCTCGGATGAGTCCCTCACTTACGCGCCCGCAGCTCCAACACCGCCCCAGAAAGCGCCAACCCCCCGGCACAGCAAGCGGCGACAGTCACCACCTGAGCGGCCGAAGAGTGCAGCCAAGTCGTCACCAGCACCGTCTCCACCACCACGGTCGTCCACATCAGCACGGTCACCCGCCGGTCTCCGGCGGCGAGGCGCGAGAACAGCAGGATCTGCACCAGCGCGAGCATCGAGCCGGCGAGGGCGAACGGCCAGACCGGCATGGTGCTGGCGGCGTAGCCGGAGCCGCCGATGAACGAGAGCAGACGCGACCCGAAAGCAAAAGAAACCAACAGCACGAAGGCGTCCAGGGCAGCGCAGACGGCCAGAGCGGCGGGCAGGATGCGGCGCCGGTCGTCGCCGTTCGCGAACCGGGGCAGCACCAGGACACCGACGGCTTGGGGGAGCCAGTACGCGATCTTCGTGACGATCGCGCCGAGCGCGTATTCGCCTGCTTCGGCAGCGGGGAGGGTGTGGCGCGCCAGCACGAGGTCGAGGTTCACCAGCAGGACCAGCGCCAGCATCGCCTGCGCCGCGTGCAGGACTTCGCCCGCGTGCCAGCCCGCCTTGCGGGGCCGTGGCCGTCCACAGAGGACCCATCCGCAGAAGATCACCAGGTACGAGCCGATCGCGGTGCCTGCCAGCGCACCGGTGGCGTCACCGCCGATCAGCAGGCCGAGCAGCGAGCCGCCGACCTTTCCCACGCCTTCGAGCGACATGAGCCCGGCCAGCAGCGCGAACCGGCCGCTGCCCTGCAGCAGACCGTGGAAGAGGCCGAGCAGCGTGAGCGGTCCGAGCGTGACGGCGAGCAGCAGCGCGGGCACCACCGAATCCAGGTGCAGCACGAAGACCAGCACGGGCGCCAGGATCAGGCCGATGGCCGCGACGATGGCGCTCGTGGTGAGGCCGAGCGCGAGCAGTGTCCCGTTGTCCTGCGGTTTGCGTGCCACTCGCAGCGCGACCACGGTCTGCAGCCCCATCGCGGGTACGACGCCGATCACCAGCACCGCCAGCAGCGAACTCAGCTCACCGAACGCGCTCGGCGCGAGCAGCCGGGCGGCGACGATGCTCAGCGCGTAGGCGCCGGCGTTGTTCGCGGCCAGCGCGAGCGAGACGAGGATCGCCGCGACACGCTCGTCGGTCCTGGTCTGGTCGACCTCGGCGTCTACGCTCAACAGAGCTCCTATTACCGGCGAGTAATCTCCGCGACCATAACCGCGATCGAGGCGGAAAGGGAAGGGCACTTGGACGCACGGCGCGAACGTCTCGTCCTCGCCGCGGTGTCGGCGGGGCTGGCGCTGCTGGTGTTCCTGCCGGTGCTCGGACGCGGCTTCGTCCTGAGCTACGACATGGTGTTCGCCCAGCGTCAGTCGCTGATCCCGGACGCGCTCGGCCTCGGTTCCGCGCTGCCGCGATCGGTCCCCGCCGACGCCGTGATCGCGCTCGCGACCGCACTCGTTCCCGGCGACATAGTCCAGAAAATCGTCTTGTTCCTGGCGCTCTTCGGAGCGGCATACGGCGCAGCGCGGCTGGTCCCGACGGAGCAACTCGGTACGCGCGTCGTCGCCGCCACCGGTTACGCGTGGACGGCCTATTTCGCGGAGCGGTTGTTCATCGGGCATTGGCCGCTCCTGCTCACCTACGCGTGCCTCCCGTGGATCGTGCGCGCCGCGCTTTCCCTGCGCCGGAACGAACCGAAGGCGCTCGCGCGGCTGATCCTCGCCTGCGCCCCCGCGATGCTCACCCCACCCGGCGGAGTGCTGGCCGCGCTCACCGCGATCGCGCTGGCCGGACCGCGGAAACTGGGCCACACCCTCGGTCTCGCCGTCGTGCTCAACCTGCCGTGGCTCGTGCCGACGTTCCTGCACGACGGCGGGACGCTGTCCGATCCCGCCGGGGTGGCCGCGTTCAGCGCCCGCGCGGAAAGCTGGGGCCCGGCCATCCTGAGCGTGCTCGGGCTCGGCGGGATCTGGAACGGCGACGTCGTTCCCGGCAGCCGGGGCGCGCCGATGGCGCCGGTGCTGATCCTCGTCACGGTCGCCGTGGCCTTGGCCGGGTTCCGCCCGCTGGCGCGGAAGTGGGGCACCCCGCCGGCGAGAGCGTTGCTGCTGCTGGGGGTCCTCGGTGTCGTGCTCGCCGCGCTGGCGACCTTGCCGTTCGGCGAGCCCGTGCTGTCCTGGGCGATGGGGCACGTGCCCGGCGCGGGACTGCTGCGGGACGCGCAGAAATGGGTGGCCTGGTGGGCGCTTCCGGTCGCGCTCGGCTTCGCGCTCGCGGTCGAGGCCGCCACCGCGCGTCTGCGGACCGGGGCGGCGCGTGGGGCGCTCGTCGTGGCCGCCGCGCTCTTTCCCTTGCTCACCATGCCCGATCTCGCGTGGGGCGGCTGGGGAAGGCTCGAAGCGGTGCGCTACCCGGACGACTGGACCGCCGTCCACCGGGTGCTCGCCGAAGACGACCGGCCCGGCGACGTCGTCGCACTGCCGCTGTCCACGTTCCGGAGTTTCGCCTGGAACGACCAGCGGACCCAGCTGGACCCGGCGCCACGTGCACTCCCCGAGACCGTGCTCGTCGACGACACACTGCGGGTCGGCGGCGAGGAGATCGCCGGCGAGGATTCCAGAATGGACCGTGTCCGTGCGGCGAAGTCGCCGGAAGACCTGTCGGCGGCCGGAATCGGCTGGATCCTCGTCGAACACGGGACGCCGGGGCGGGTCGATCCGCGGTTGCTGACCGGCGCGGAACCGGTGTGGTCCGGTGATTGGCTCACGCTTTATCGCACTCCCGGTGAGCCCGCCGTGACCGGGACGCGATCACCGGTTCCCGTGCTGCTGGCAAACGGAGTAGCGCTGGTGACGATCGCGGCCGCACTGTTGTGCCTCAAGTTACCGGTGCGTACATTGAGCCGACGCAGGAATTCCCTGTCGCGGAAGGAGTAGGTCTTGGGCACCCTCATCGGCGCGGCCGCCGCCGTCATCATCGGGCTCGCAACGGCCGCAGGGGGGAGTTACGCGCTGACGAACTCCGCCGATCCGGACGCCGCACCCCAGGTGCAGGCGAAGATCAAGGAGCAGTTCAACCCGAACTCGAGCCCCGAGCACGTCATTTACGGTAACCGCTGAGCCGGTGTCCGAGCTCGCTTCCGACCACGCCGGCCGGGTCGTCGGGCTCTACGGCGACCCCACCGTTTCCTGGAGCATCCTCCTGGAAGCGAGGCTGTCTTCGGCTCTGACGCCGGAGAAGGCGCGGATGCGGCTGGCGGTCGCGGTCGAGGAACGGCCGTGGCTGGGCGCCGCGCCGGACGTCGAAGCCGTTCGGGGCGAAGAACTTCCGGCAGTCCGCGATCGGTTCGCCGAGGCGGCGTACGAACGCGGTGCCCCGCTGCTCCGCGTCGCCGTCGGCACCGACGAACCGGTCGTGCTGATCGCCGCGCACCACGGCGCGCTCGACGGTCTCGGCCTGCTCGCCGTCCTCGGTCTGGTCCTCGACGTCCCGATTTCGTCCGCCGCCAAGGGGATCGGCGCCCGCACGGCGGACCGATCCTTTCTCGTGTCCGCCTTCCAGCGGCTCGCTGAAGCGCTTTTCGCGCCCCCGGCGAGAATCACCCCGGAACGGGCTGAAAGCGGCCCTGGGGACGTGTTCAGCGCCAGGATCCTCCCGCGCTCACGGTTCGGGTCCTCCGCCTTCGCCGCGGCCGCCGCGGATTTGACCGAGACGTGGAATGCCCGGCACGGCGAGGAAACCGCCCGCGTGGTGGCCGCGGTCGGCGCGTCGTGGCGGGGCGGCGCCGCCCCGGAACCCTTGCACGACAGCGCGTTCTTCCGGTTGCGGCTCGGCGGGAAACCCACGGTCGCCGAAGTCGGCGCGCTGCTGGCCACGCAGCCGCCGGAGCCCGATTTCCCCGCCCGCAGCAGCCGGATCGCCCGGCTGGGCACCCGGCTGCTGGCGGGCAGGCTCGGTTCGACCTATCTCGTTTCCAACCTCGGCGTCGTTTCGGCGGCGGACGCGGTCACCTCGATCGCGTTCTATCCCGCCGCCAGCGGCCGCTCAGGCGTGGCGTTCGGCGCGGTGACCGTCGGCGAGACGAGCACCGTCACCGTGCGCGCACGCCGCAAGGACTTCGACGACGCCGCCACGGCCGACCTGGCCGACGGGATCGTGGAAGCCCTGCGAGGTCAGGACCCTGGGATGGGGGATGGCCACCCCGGCCACGTCGCGCACGAGTGATTCGAAGCGGTTCACGCTGTGCTCCCAGTCGAAGAGGCCGGCCCACGTGACGCCGGCCCGGCCCATCTCGGTCCGCCGTACCCGGTCGGCGAGCAGCTTGTCCACCTGCGCCGTGAAATCGGCGAAGTCGTCGGCCAGCAGACCGGTCTTGCCCTCCACAATGGACTCGGCCACGCCACCCGCCGCCCGGTAGGCCACCGACGGCACGCCGTGCGCGGCGGCCTCCATGATGACGATGCCCCAGCCCTCCTTGACCGACGGGCACAGGTGCAGCCAGGAGCGTTCCAGGATCTCGTGTTTCTCGTCCTCGTCCACCCACCCGTGCAGCCGCACACGGTCCTCGACGCCCCTGTCACGGGCGTGCTTGCGCAAGACCTCCTCCCACGGGCCCTGGCCCACGACCTCCAGCTTCAGCGTCGGCCAGCGCCGGGACAGTTCGGCGACGACGTCGATCGCGTGCTCGATCCGCTTGTGCGGCACCAGCCTGCTGACCGCGACCAGCGTCGGTTCGGTCTCCCGGACGGCCTTGCCGCGCGGGGGAGTGTCCAACCCGTTGGGGACCACGGTGATCCGCGAGCCTTCGATGCCGAGGCTCGCCAGTTCGCCCTTGGTGATCTCGGAAACCGTGACGTAGCGGCAGTGGCGGAACAGCCACGGCGCCAGCCGTGACTCGATCCACCAGCCGATGCGGCCCAATGTCTCGCCGAGCGCGCTGATCCACTGTTCCTTGTGGACGTGGTGCACCAGCACGAGGACCGGGCAGCCCGCGACGAGCCTGGCGAAGAACGGCATCCCGTTCTGCACGTCGACGACGAGGTCGGCGTGCGCCTTCCGGATCGCCCGGAGCGCGTGGAGGTAGACGCCGAACTTGTTGCCACGGCGGCGATAGCGGACGCCGTCGCGCCATTCCCCGGCGTTCGCTCCCGGGTACGCCGCGCACTGGATCTCCACCCGGTATCCGGCTTTGGCGAGCCCTTCGGCCATCCGCTCGACGTACCGCTCGGAGCCGCCGCCCTCCGGATGCCCGGTGTCGCGCCAGTTGACGAGCAGCACACGTGGCCTTTCCATCGTGGTTCTCCCAACCTGTTAGCGACAATGCTAGGTTACCGGTGCGTACACGGTAGATGAATCATTCTCGGAAAGCGATGGTTCGATGGTCGGTAATCGGTCGGTGACCCCAGCAACGATGCCTCATCGCGCCACCTTGCGCAGATCGGTCACGTTGTTCCGGGCTTTTCTCACCGAACAGACGGATCCGGACGGTTTCTACTCGGTGCTCGCCGAAGACTCGGTCCGGCAATTGGCGCAGCACACTCCGTTGAACGGCCGAACCATCGTCGACGTCGGCGGCGGTCCCGGCTATTTCTCGGACGCGTTCCGTGCCGCCGGAGCCACCTACCTGGGCATAGATCCCGACGTCGGAGAGCTGACGGCGCGAGGCGAGGCCGGGGAGAACATGGTGCGCGGCAGCGGGACGAAACTGCCCGTGCGCACCGCTTCCGTCGACGTCTGCTATTCGTCGAACGTCCTCGAACACGTTTCCGAACCCGAGGTCATGCTGGCCGAGATGTGCCGGGTGACCAAACCCGGCGGAACGGTTTTCGCCTCGTTCACGCCGTGGTATTCACCGTGGGGTGGGCACGAGACGGCGCCGTGGCATTTCCTCGGTGGCCACTACGCCCGGCGGCGTTATACCGAAAAGAACGGAAAGGAGCCGAAGAACAAATTCGGCGAGAGCCTTTTCGCCTTTTCGGCCGGCGCGGCCATCCGGTGGGGGAAGGCCGCGCCGCTCGCCGATCTCCAGGAGGTCTACCCGCGCTACCACCCCTCTTGGGCCCAGTGGATCGCGCATGTCCCGGGTGTCCGGGAGATCGCGTCGTGGAATCTGGTGATGGTGCTGCGCAAGCGTTAGTGGCGCGAGGGGGCGCGGCGGCGCTTCGCCAGCAGGAAGACCCCGAGGGTGAGGAAGGCCGCACCGGCGATCCCGAGCACGATCGGCCCGGTGCTCCCGATGAAGTCCAGCTTGCCCTTGTTCTCGTCGACCTGCTTGACCATCGCGTCGACGGTCGCGTCGGTGAAGGCCAGTTTGCCGTCGAAGACCACCGTGGGGGTGGGATTGGCGGCCGACCGCAGTTCCTGGTGCGACTGCTGTTCCTGCTTGACCTGGATACCCGTCACCGGCTCGATCCAGCTCGTGATGGTGCCCTGGTAGAACTGGCCGGCTTCGACGGAATCGCCGGTGGCACCGATGAGCGAGCCCGGCACCTTCTTCGTCGAGATCTTCGTGTCGGGGATCTCCTGGACGAACTTGTAGACCTCGACACCCTTGATCTCTTCGACGCCCTTGAACCGGGCCTGGACGGCGCGGCCGGTGTTGTCGTCGTAGACCTGGTAGTCCTTCTGCTCGGTGTCGAAGGGGAACTTGAAGTTCAGGCCGGGCTGCGGCTTGTACTCCTGGACCTCCTCGGGCTTTTCGTTCTCCTTCTCGGCCTTCTCCTTGAGTTTGGTGACGAAGCTGCTGTTGGCCGAGCACTTCGCCTCTTGGTCGCCGCCCGGCGGCACGTACCCTTCCGCGGTGCGGCGGTCGAAACAGACCTGGCGCTTGCTCGCGCTGACGACGGTCTGGTCGCTGGTGTCGACGACCGACACGGCCATCAGCCACACCGCGACGTCCGTGCCCTCTTGCATCTCCGGCGGCGCGAAGTTCGCCACCACGTGGGCGGTCGCCTTCAGCTTGGCGTCGTCGCGGATCTCCGTGACGGTCTTGTCGCCCACCTTCTTCACCGCGAGCACCTTCGACGCGGTGCCTTCGAGGACCGACGTCGATTCCTGGTTCAGCGGCACCTTGGCGAGTTCGGGTTTCACGTAGGTCGGCAGCAACACCGCGCCGGCGACGGAGAACACCCCTAGGGCCAAGAAGATCAGGCTCAACGCTCGACGCAACGGTCCTCCTGGTGAGACCACGGAAACATCCACATTACCCATCGGTAATCAGTCGCCAGATACTGGCCCGCGCGCCGGTCGGCGTCAAAGGTGTGACCGACGGTCACAGGCACGCCGTGCGACCGGAAGGTGGTACCGGCGCCGCCATTCGGCGCAGTCAGCCAAACATGTTTGTTCCCCGGAACAACGTGATGGGGACCACCATCGGACGACTTCCGGTGCGTGGAAAGGAACTCTGTGCCGCAGGACCCGAACGATCGCCGCGCGCTGGACATCGGCGCGTACTCGGATTCCATCACCGACGTCGAGCTCCGCGACGCCGTCGCCGATGTCGCCGCGCTGCTTTCGTTGCACGGCAACGTGATTCGCGATCTCGACGCCAGGAGATCACGGTGGCGTCCCGGACGGCGGTCGCCGCATCCCGACATCGTCCTGTCCGCGGCCGGACGCCGTCCACAGTGGACGAGATCCGCGAATCCCGAAGTGACCCTGCCGGTCGCCACGACCTCGCGTGGCCGGACGCTCGCGGTGCGGCTCACCGCGCGGCCCGGTCTCGGGCACACGCTGCTGGACCTCGCGAGGATCATCGACGCCGACATGGCGCCGGAAAGAACGGTCTAAGAGTCCGTCAGGCGGACCGCTTCGAGCGCGACGTAGAGTTCGCCGACATCGACAGGGTCGGACAGGTCGCGCCGCGTCAGCTCCTGCACTCGGCGCAGCCGATAGCGGACCGTGTTCGGGTGGACGATCAGCCGGTCCGCGGCCTCCTTGGCCGAACCGTGCCCGGCGAACCACGCGATCAGCGTGTCGAGCAGGACCTGCCGTTCGGGCTTGGGCAGCACGAGCAGCCCGGTCAGCACCGAACGCAGCACGTCCCGCGACATCTCCGGCGCGCTCGCGACCAGCGTGGTGACCGGGGAGTCGCCGAACACGGCGACACCGGCGGCACCGGTGGCCAGCGAGCGGCGGGCGATCCGGGCCCGGTGGACGGCGTCCGGCACTTCGAGGAATCCGTTGAACGGCCTGCTCATCCCCGCCGCCAGCGGCAGGGTGCCCAGCAGGTCGCGCAGCCGCCGCACGTCCTCGACGCGGTCGATCACCACGAGCCCGACCTCGGCGCCCGGCCGCCAGGCCGACTTCCAGCGCCGTGCCCGCAGCAGTGCCTCGACGCCGGGCCGCTCCTCCGGCTCGACGGCTTCCGTCACGACGGCGACGAACGTGCCCGCGGCCGGGAGGCCGAGGTCCTTCGCGGCGTTCTCGAGCTCCGGCTGGGTGGCGAACCGGCCCTGCAGGAGACCGTCGAGCAGGGCGAGCTTCTCCTGGGAGAGTTCGGCGGCGACCTCGCTGTACGCGGTGGTCAGTGCGTCGGAATAGAGATCGATGGTCTTCCACACGTTGGAGTTGATCTCCACCGTGCGCGCCGGGTTGATGAAGCCGGGGCCCGCCAGTTCCAGCAGGCGCTCGTAGACGAAGATCCCGCCGATGCGGAACGCGCGGAGCACGGACGGCAGCGGGATACCCTGCCTGGCCTGGGCCAGCCCGGTCTTGCGGGCCGCGTCGAGCGGCAGGCCCCGCCCTTCGACGAGCGCCGTCAGCGCCCGCTCGAGATTCGCCCGGCAGACCTTGCGCAACTCGTCCGGCGCGGTGCTGTCCACCTGGTGATAGAACTCGTCCTCGTCGCTGAGCAGCTGGGCGAGACGATCACTGAACTCGGGCAACCGGGTGAGCATCGCCTGCATGAGCACACGCTGCTCCCGGGGTGCGGGAGTAGCGAGAGCTTCGGTGCCCATCCGTCAACTCTAACCCGATGGAGCGGCCGCTTTTTATCACGATGCGACGAAAGGGCGGTTTCACGGGCTGAGCGCGGTTGACAACCTGCGCAGGGTTTCGCGGGCTCGCCGCAGGTCATCGAGGGTGACACCGCTGTCGTCGAGCACGTCCCCGCGCCGGGTTTCGCTCGCGTCCCAGAGCCGCTTCAGCAGCCGCTCGCCCTCGGGGGTGATGGCGTACAAGGCGGAGCGGCGATGGGCGGGATTGGGCCGCGCGCACAGTTCGCCGGCTTCGGTGAGGTCGTCCACGACGCGCTGGACGGCTTGGCGGACCTGGCCGAGCCGTCGCGCGATGGCGGGGACGGCCAGTGGTTCTTCGGACACCGTGCTCAGCACGTGCCAGCGGGCGACGGTCGTGCCCTGCCCGGCGGCCTCCCGCTCGCTGATCCGGCGGCTCACTCCCGCCAGCTCGTAGACGTCGGCGATCAGCAGCCGGTAGTCGTGGACGAGCTCGCTCATGGTTGACAGCATACTGTCAAAGTGCCCATTCTGGCCGCATGGACGTCGCCGAACAGATCGCCGCCGTGTTCACCGCCGCCGGACCACGCCCCGAACTCGCCGCACGGCTGAGCGTGTTCGAGCCGCTGATCGGCAGCTGGGACCTGGTGGTGCACAACCACGCCGAGGACGGGAGTGTCCGGACCGTCGACGGGGAATGGCATTTCGGCTGGGCGCTCGACGGCCGGGCGCTGGCCGACGTGTGGATCAGTCCCGCACAGGCGAGCAGGACCGGCGGCGCGGACGGGGAGTGGGGGATGAGCCTGCGCTTCTACGACGAGAAGATCGACGCGTTCCGGTCGACCTGGCTCGGCCCCGGCAACGGCTGGGTGATCCCGTTCCTCGGCAAGCCGACGGAGGACGGCTTCGAGATCGAGGCGGACACCGACGGCGTCCGGCGCCGGTGGATCTTCTCCGAGCTGACCGCCACGAGCTTCTCCTGGCGGGCGGAGGAAACGCTGCCGGACGAGGACCCCTTCGTCCGGCAGCGTTTCGAGGCCACTCGCGCGCTCAGTGGTTGATCTTGAACCACGGCTGCGACCAGCCGAGATAGGTGTAGTTCCAGGCGTTCTTGATCTCCGAGATGGTGGTCTCGGTGAAGCTGCCGGGACCGTGGATGTCGTTCGACAGGAACTTGCCGCCGCCGATCGAGATCATGGTGTGTCCCGTGCCGCCGTTGCTGAAGAACGCGAGCCCGCCCGCGGGGACCTGGGTGTCGCCGGGGTGCTTGTACGAACCCGGGATCTGGGTCCAGTGCACGTAGGCCGTTTCCGAACCGCTCGCGGTCCAGCCGTAGGCCCACGAGTTGATCCGGTCGCACCAGCGGTAGTAGTTCGGGTCGTTGTTCGTGTGCACGTGCGCCTTCGCCCACGCGACGGCTTCGGCGCAGGTCCTCGGGTTGCCGGTGCCCGCGGTGGAGCAGGACAGGGTGCTGCCGGCGCAGTCCGGGGCGACCCGGCCGTCCGAGCCGGTGTAGACGTAGGCGTCGCTGATGTAGCCGCCCTTGGACGGCACGTAGTCCCAGATGTCGGTGGTGCCGTACTTCCCGGTCACCGTCGTGCCGTTCGTCTGGCAGTCGATCGTGACGGCGGTGCCGCTCGCGACGGTGCCGACCGAACTCGCGCTCGTGCTCGGGCTCGACCGCACGGTCACCGCCACCCCGGAGTCGGTGTTCACCGTGCCCGTCGCCGCGAGCGCCTCGCCCGCCCCGCCGAGCATGATCGCCCCGGCCAGCGCGATCGTGCCCACGGCGCCTCTGGCGATCCTCGATCGGATCTTCATCTGTGTCCTCCAGTGGTTTCCCCGAATAGGGGGCCAGGATGGAGGAACGTCGTACAAGCGCCGTACAAGAAAACGATCGTCCTCAGTGGACTGTTCTATACCGGGACGAGCTCCGGTTCGGGGATTTGCCCGATGATCGGGACATCGCTCGCGTATCGGGCGTTCCGCTCGGTGAGCAGGACCCGGAGCCGGGCGAGCGCCCGGAACTGGGCCGCGCGGACCGCCCCCGCGCTCGGCAGGCCGAGCCGTTCCGCCGTCTCCTCGGCCGAAAGCCCGAACACGAACCGCAGCGCGAGCACCTGCCGGTGCGGCATCGGCAACCGCGCCAGCAGGACCCCGGCCTGCAACCGGTGCTCCAGCCGTTCGATCTCGTCCGGATCGCGGCGTGCCCACGCCGTCAGCCCGTCGCCGATCTCCGGCACGCAGGCGACCGGTTCGCGGGAACGGCGCCGGTGCAGGTCGGCCACCTTGTGCCCGGCGATCCCGAGGACGAACGCGAGGAACCGGTCCGGGCGGTACCGGTAGCGGGGCAAGGCGATCAGCATCGCCTGCAACACCTCCTGCGCGCAGTCCTGCGCGTCGCAGGCCCCCGTTCCGGCGGTCCCGAGCCTGCTCGCGCAGTAGTGGAACACGTGCGGGGAAAGGAAACGGGTCAGCTCCCGGAGCGCGTCCGGGTCACCGGCCACGGCCGCCCGGACCAATCTGCTGTCCGGGTTGGGCAGCCGTCCCGCCGTGTCGGCGGCACGGGAGTCCGCGGGTACCGTCGAGGGCGCTACCTCGTCCAAGTCTGCACTCCTGGTTCGGGGGAACTGGCCGCCAAGGTGCGCCCGTCATCGGGGGCCGGGACTTCGTGCGCGGTTGTCCAGCTTGCCGTTCCGTGCAGGGGATGTCCATACGACGGGCCGGAAGTCATCCGAACCGCGCAATGTCTACTATGGACTGTTACCTGGCGATACCTTGAGACAGGACAGCACCGGGGGATAGGCCGTCGTGTCGGTGCTGAGGAGATCCGCCGTCCAGACCACGCAATGCGCGAGCACCTGGATCCGCTGATCGAGATCCGCGTTCTCGCAGGCTTGCCCGATCTGGTCGGCGCAGGTGTCCCGGTCGTCGCGGACGCTGGCGGCGATGGCGCGGACGATCGCGGCCACCCCGGGGTCGAGGCGGTCGGGCCGGACCGTCATCCCCGCGTGATCCCGCAGGCGCAGCGTGAACGGTTCGCCGATCCGCAGCGAACGGCGGCGATCCTTGGCGGCCAAGGAAAACGTGTCGACCAGCCGTCCGACGACGTCGTTGAGCGCCGGTCCTCGCCGGGTGGAGGAGGCGGTGGACACCAGTGCGGTGGCGAGCCGGTCGGCTTCACCCGATCTGGTGAGCGATAGGAGATCGCGTGCGACGGTGTGCGCACGTTTGGCGGTGGATGTCATGTCTGGCCCCTCGTTCGGTGTGCCGCCTCCCGATACCCCTCAGGTCGCGGGCTAAACCTGAGGGGGTGTCGGATTGGCGCGAGCGGGGGCGCGGATTGCGCCGTTCGGCTCACTTCACGGACCGGGAACGCAGGGCGCGGCGTGAGGGGAGGCGTGACTCGCGTGATCAGGGACGTGACTCGCGTGATTGGAGGCCGCACTCGGGTGTTCCGCCCCCGATCACGCGAGTCACGCCTTCGATCACGTGAGTGCGGTGCCACGGCCTCGTGAGTGGTAAGGACGGTTAGAGCCAAGGGTGTCTTAAGTACCTACGCGGAGCGCGGCTGCGGCTGATCCAACCTGCGTCAGTAGGAACTAGCGGAGTGGTGTGGGCTGAAGGCTCCCTTCACCGAGTCTGACGCGACGAAAGGAGCCTTCGCCCCCGGCCGGCTACAGGGAGCGGTGGTTCGGTCGCAGATGCCGCCTCGTGAGTGTTTTGGGTCGTTAGAACAACCCAAAACACTCACGACCCCTCCGCCGCCCACTTGACCAGCGCCTTCTAACGCGTGAGCAGGTCTCGAAGCGCCTTCGCCACCTCCGGGGGCGACTCCTCGGCCATGAAGTGACCCGACGTGACCGTCCGGTGGTCCAGGTCCGTCGCCCACGCCTGCCAAAGCGCGACGGCGTCGTAGCCGAGCACGGCGCCCCAGTCCTGCTGAAGCACGGTGAGCGGCATCGTGAGGCGGTTGCCGGCCGCGCGGTCCGCCTCGTCGTGCGCGATGTCGATGCCCGCCGACGCGCGATAGTCGGCGACGATGGAGGGCACCGCGTTCCGTGACGCCTCCAGGTACGCGGCACGGACATCGGCCGGGATCGCGTCGCCGTTCCGCGTCCACGCGTCGAGGAAGTGACCGAAGAACGCGTCCGGCGCGCCCGCGATCAGCTGTTCCGGCAGTCCGGGCGGCTGAGCCATCAGGTAGAGGTGGAAGCCGACCGCGGCGCCGGCGCCGTGCAGCACGTCCCACATGTCCAGCGTCGGCAGCACGTCGAGGATGGCGAGGTGGCTCACCTTGTCCGCGTGGTCGAGCCCGGCCCGCAGGGCAACCAGCGCGCCCCGGTCGTGCCCGGCGAGGGCGAACCGATCGTGGCCGAAGGCCTTCGCGACGGCGACGACGTCGGCCGCCATCGACCGCTTCGAGTAGGTCTCGCCGGTGTCGGCGGGCTTGTCGCTTTCGCCGTATCCTCGCAGGTCAGGGCAGAGGACGGTGTGGTCGGCCGCCAGATCCGCCGCGACGTGCCGCCACATGAGGTGGGTCTGGGGGAAGCCGTGCAGCAGCACGATCGGGCTGCCCGTCCCGGCGACGGCGACGTCGAGTGCCACGCCGTCCGCGACGGGCACACGCTGGTAGTCGAATCCGGTGATGCGCATGGGTACCTTCCTGGTCGTTCCGTGACGACCGCCAGCGTTCCCGGCCCGAATCAGCACCCGGTCAGCGACGACCGAGCGGCCGGGGCACGATGATCACCGTCGGTGAAGGAGGTGACGATGCGGTTCGGGGTGCTCGGCCCGCTCGTGGCCGAGGACGCGCGCGGCGAGGTCGGGCTCAAGGGGCCGCGACACCGCGCGGTGCTGGCCAGGCTGCTGATCGCCCGCGGCCGGGTCGTGCCGGTGGAAAGACTGGTCGACGACCTGTGGGAACGACCGCCCGAGGGCGCGGTCGGCGCGGTGCAGACCTTCGTCGGTGCCCTGCGCCGCGCGCTGGAACCGGATCGCGCGCCTCGTGAGCCCGCGCGGCTGCTCGTCACGGTCGCCCGCGGCTACGCCTTGCGCGCCGATTCCGTCGACGCGTGGGACTTCGAGGCCGCCGTCGCCACGGCCCGTGAGCTTCTTGACGCCCGACGGGCGGACGCGGCACTGTCTCAAGTGGACATCGCGCTCGCGCTGTGGCGCGGCCCCGCGTACGCCGAGTTCGCCGAGGAAGGCTGGGCGCTCGGCGAGGTCTCCCGGCTGACCGAACTCCGGTTGCTGGCGGGCGAACTCCGTGCCGAAGCCTTGCTCGCGCTCGGCCGGGCCGCCGAGGTGGTCCCCGAGCTGGAACCCTGGGTACGCGAGTATCCCTTGCGGGAGAACGGTTCCCGGTTGCTGGCACTGGCGCTCTACCGCTCCGGACGGCAAGGCGACGCTCTGGCGGTGTTGCGCGCGACGCGAGAACGGCTCGCCGACGAACTCGGCATCGATCCGGGCGCCGGCCTGCGGGACTTGGAAGCCGACATCCTCGCGCAAGCGCCCCGGCTGGAGCAGTCCGTGCCCGAGATCCCCGAGCGGCCCCTGATCGGGCGGGACGCGGAATTGGCGAGGCTCGAAGAAGCATCGGCGGGGTCGCGGCTGGTGCTCGTGTCGGGTGAGGCGGGGGTAGGGAAGACCGCGCTCGCCGAGGCGTTCGCCGCCCGTCTCGCCGCGCGCGGCTGGACCACGGCCTGGGGAAGCAACCCCGACGACGAGGGCGCGCCGCCCGCCTACGCCTGGAGCCGGATCCTCGCGACCCTCGCCGCCGCCGGATACGGCGCGCCACCGGCCGCAACCCCGGTGACCGAGGATCCCCTGGCCGCACGCTGGCGATGGCACCGGGCGGTCGCCTCCTACCTGTCCGGCGCGACACCGTTGCTGCTCGTCCTCGACGACCTGCACTGGGCGGGCGAGGAGACGTTGGCGCTGCTGGTCTCGGTGCTGAGCGAGCCGGTACTGATCGTCGCGACCTATCGCGGCACCGACCCGCCCGCGCGGTTGACGGACTTCCTCGGCCGGGCCGCACGCCACGAGCCTGCGAGGGTCTATCTCGGAGGGCTGCCCGAGGCCGAGATCCCCGCGCTGGTCAGAGCCACGACCGGGGAGGAGATCGAGCCGGAGACCGCCGAGGTGATCCATCGGCGCAGTGGCGGGAACGTGTTCTTCGTCCGCGAACTCGCCCGCCTGCTGGCCGCCGAAGGGCCTGCGGCCTTGGCCGCGGTTCCGCCCGGAGTCCGCGACGTCGTCCGGCACCGGGTGGACGCGTTGCCGGACGAGGTCCGCGGTGTGGTGTGGCGCGCGGCGGTGCTCGGTACGGACGTCGATCTGGACGTACTCGAGGCCCTGGTGGGGGAATCCGCGCTCGACGCG
Source organism: Amycolatopsis sp. w19 (assembly GCF_051373225.1). Taxonomy (NCBI): domain Bacteria; kingdom Bacillati; phylum Actinomycetota; class Actinomycetes; order Pseudonocardiales; family Pseudonocardiaceae; genus Amycolatopsis; species Amycolatopsis sp. w19. Next base: position 98,792 of record NZ_JBPQFM010000022.1, read on the forward strand.
GTGGAAGTCGCGGCCAGGCAAGGAATCCTGACGGAGCGGGCGCCGAACCGGTTCCGGTTCGCGCACGCGCTCGTGCGGGACACGCTCTATCACGACCTCTCGCGTTCGCGACGGGCCCGCGAGCACGGTGGGATCGCCGAGGCGCTGGAACGACTTCGCCCGGACGACGTCGACGCGCTGGCGCACCATTTCCTGCTGTCGGAGGAGCACGGCGACCGGGCCGCACGCTACGCGCGGGCAGCCGCGGAACGAGCCGAAAGTCGTTTCGCGCCAACGGAAGCGGCTCGACTCTGGGAAGCAGCGCTCACCGCGTACGACCGATCCGGCGGCTCCGACCCGGAGAAGCGGCTGGAGCTGATCATGGGCATGGCCCGTGCGTCGGCCGTCGCCGGCGGCCTCGGCCGGTCGCGGCGGCATCGGGCCGAAGCGCTGGAACTGGCGGAAAAGCTGGACGATCCGCTGCTGACCGCGCGGGTGATCGGCGCCTTCGACGTTCCCGCCATCTGGACCGAAAGCGACGACAGGGAGCTCGCGTCCCGGATCGCGGGCGCCGTCGAGCGGACTCTCGCCGCGCTACCGGAGGAACGGCGGGCCGGGCGGTGCCGCCTGCTGGCCACGCTCGCCGTCGAACTGCGCAACGCGGGCGGACGGCGGGCTCGCGAGGCGGCCAGGGAAGCCGAGGCGCTCGCCCGAGAGCTCGAAGACCCGGCTCTGCTCGCGTTCGCGCTCAACGCCCGGTTCCTGCAATCCTTCGACCGCGCGGGGCTCGCTCCCGAGCGGGCGGCGATCGGCGCCGAACTGGTCGACCTCGCCTCGCGGCACGGGCTGGTGACGTTCGAGGTGCTCGGACATCTCGTGCTCCTGCAGGCGAGGAGCGCGCTCGCGGATTTCGCCGCCGCGGACCGGCACGCCGTGTCGGCCGACGAACTCGGCGAGAAGTACGGCCTGCCGCTCGTGGGCGTGTTCACCCGGTGGTACCGCGCGATGCGGACCGCTATGACCGGCCCGGGCGGGGCGGCCGCCTATCGTGCCGCGGCGGCGGGGCTCGCCGGAACGGCCATGTCCGGAGTGGACAACGGAATCCTCGCGCTCGCCCTGTTCTGCGACCGGCTCCAGCGCGGCTTGCCACCGCAAGCGCTGGAAGAGAGCTACGGCGCCTACGAAAACTGGTGCCGCCCGGCACTCCCGATCCCGGACTCTCCCCGGGACCTGCTGTTCGAGGCCCGCACTTGTCTCCACGCCGTGGTCGCGATCGAACTCGGCGACCGGGCGGTGATGGAACGCCTGTACGCCGAGCTTCTGCCCGCCGAGGGCGAGATCGCCGGTGCCGGGAGCGGGATGCTCACCCTCCGCCCGGTAGCCCACTACCTCGGAGACCTGGCGACGGCACTCGGTCTGCCGGAAGCGGCCGGGCACTACCGGAAGGCGCGGGCCATCGCGGTGAAAGCCGGTTCACCGCACTGGGGTTAGCTCATTGCTCCCGCATCGCGCGGCGGATCTCGGCCAGCTTGTCCTTCGCGGCCTTGTCGCGGTCGGCGATCTTCTTGTCCAGCGAAGCGACGTCTTCCTTGCCGCCGAGGCCGGCGAGCTCGGTCGAGCCCAGCGAGGTCGTGTACCGCTGCTCGATCCGGTCCCGCACGTGATCGAACGAGGGCACGCCGCCCTCGCTGTAATCCGGCTCCGGGGCCTCGACAGGGGCTGTCGGGGACTCTTCGACGATCTCGGCGTCGAGGATTTCCTTGTCCGGGTCCTTCTCGGTCATCGTCCACTCCGTCCTGCGCGCCACGGCACGGCTTCGGTCATCAACCCGAGCATGCCCGAAACCAGCCGCATCTGGTCGACCGTGCGGATGTCGGCCTCGACCAGCCGCGGCGAGCAGACCACGATCGCGAGCGCCTGCGCCCGCGAGAGCGCCACGTTGAGCCGGTTCCGGGAGAGCAGGAAGTCCAGGCCACGCGGCAGATCGACCGCCGAGGACGAGGTCATCGTGGTGATCACCACCGGCGCCTCCTGGCCTTGGAACCGGTCCACCGTGCCCACCCGCACACCGGGATGCCCGGCCTCGTCCAGCGCGCGGGCGACGACCCTGGCCTGCAGGTTGTACGGCGCCACGACCAGGATGTCCTCGTCGCCGAGCGGCCGGGGTTCGCCGTGATCGGTCCAGGCGCGGCCGTGGAGTTCGGTGACGAGGGCGGTGACCGCCTCGGCCTCCTCGACCGACCGCGTCGTGTTGCCGTGGTGGTCGACCTCGGCGAGGTACAGGCCCGCTTCGACGCCGTCGATCGCGCGCTCGGCGGCCGAAGGATGCGAGTGCAGGCGGCCCGCGTAGGACAGCCGTGACACCGGCGCGCAGACGGCCGGATGCATGCGCCGGGTCTCGTCGAGGAAATACCCGAGTTCGGCCGGGATGATGTCCGCCTCGCCGATCAGATGCCCGAGCGCGGACGCCTCGGCGCCCGCTGGATGCGTGCCCTGCACGACCTGCGGCAGTTGCTGCGGATCGCCCAGCAGCAGGAGATTCTTGGCGCACATCGACACCGCGAGCGCGTCGGCGAGGGCGAACTGGCCAGCCTCGTCGATGATCAGCAGGTCGAAGGGCTCTTCCCGGATCGCGGCGTTCGCGAACGTCCAGGCGGTGCCGCCGACCAGATGGCCGGTGTCGTGCTCCTCGCGCCATTTCACCAGCGCGGGATTGGTCTTCGGCTGCTCCCACGGCGCGGCAGGATCCGGGGTGCGCTTGGCGCGTTTGGCGGACGGCAGGTCCGGCGCGTTCTTCAGCGCGGCGGACAGCACGTTCTCCACGGCCTTGTGACTGGTCGAGGTGACGGCGATCGTCTTGCCCGCCCGCACGAGTTTCGCGATCAGCCTGCCGGCCAGATAGGTCTTCCCCGCGCCCGGCGGGCCTTGGACGGCGAGTGTCGAGCCATCGAGCGCCTCGACGGCCTCGATCACCGTGTTCACCAGGTCGGTCCCGGGTTCGGGCAGGGCCTTGTCGTCGCGAAGCCGGGGTGTCGTGCGCCGGAGCAGATCGACGCCGGGATGCGCGGGCAGTGTCGGCAGCCGGTCGACGACGAGGCGGGCGAGGTCCGCGACGGCGTCGTCCTTGGGGGAAGGGCGGACCGGGCTCCCGGGCAGCACCGCGACCGGCCGGTCGGCGGTGGTCTCGTCCGGCGGGCAACCTTCTTCGAGGGTCAGTTCGACGGCGGTGGCCGAGACGACCTTGGCGTCGCGCGCGGCCGCGCCGTACCGCAGGCGGACGTCGTCGCCGGGGGCGAAGGGATGCGGGCGGTCCGGGTCGCAGCGGAGCACGAGCGAACGCTTCGCCTTGCGGACCCGGCCCGACGGTGGCACCCATTCCCCGGCCTCCAACGAGATCGGGACGGTGCAGGCGTTGTCGGTCTCCAGATCGCCGAGCGGGGCGGCCAGCTGGCGGAAGTACTCCCACCACGCCGGATTCGTCTCGCGGCGGTGATAGCCGACCGACGCGGCCAGCAGCGCGCGGGCGCGATCCTCGCCGGTGAACTCGGCCGGATCGTCGGGCAGCCCGTCCAGCAGCGGATCGACCAGCGCGGCCAGCTGCGCCGCGCGTTCGGCGCGCTTCTGGGTGGCGACGTCCTCCTCGGTCTGGCGGAGCAGAGCGTCCACATCGGACTCTTCGGGCGGCTCGGCGAGCGCGATCCCTTCGTCCACGCGGATCTTGTGGAGGAACTCGAACAACCGCAGCGTGGAGACGCAGTCGTATTCGTTGTAGTCGCTGATCCCGCGCAGCACCTCGGCCGCGTGCTCGGTCTCGCCGGAGGCGGTGAGCGTCAGGTACTCCTCGTAGGCCTCGATGCTCGACACCGCCGTCTTGACGTCGCCGTCGCGGGCTTCGGGCATGTAGAGCGGTTCGAGATACTTGATCGAGTACGACCGCTGCGAGACCCGGAGTGCCTTGCGCACCACGGAATACAGATCCACCAGGCCGCCGCTGCGCAGCAGGTGGTCGACGGCGTCCTCACGGGTTCCGTGCACGGCGGCGAGCCGTTTGATCGCGGTGACCTCGTACGGCGCGTAGTGGTAGACGTGCGAGCCGGGATGCTCGGCGAGCCGCGCGGTGGCGAAGTCGATGAACTCTTCGAAAGCCCGCTTCTCCTGCGACCGGTTGTGCGCCCAGAACGGGGTGAACTTCGTGCCGTCGTCTTCGGTCACGGCGCCGAAGAGGTATTCGAGCCCTTCGCCCGCCAGCGCGTACGGGTCGCCTTCCATGTCGAAGAAGACGTCACCGGGCGCGGGCGGTGGCAGTTCGGCCAGCGCGTCCGGATCGATGACCTCGTAGGCGATCTGCCCGGTTTCGTCCTGCCGGACCTGGATCGCGGCCTGGGCGCGCAGCGTGGTGAACGACGTCGTCGAGATGTCGCGCGGCCGGTCTTCCGGCGCGGCGGCCGCGAGCGCGTCGATGGTGCCGAGTCCGGCGGCGACGAGTTTGCGCCGCTGGTCGCCGCGCATCCCCGCGACCAGCGAAAGGTCACGGTCGGCCTCGCGGGCGCTCGCGCAGTGCGCGGCGTAGGAGCAGCCGCCGCACGCGGGCCGCTCGTCGGCCCAGAGCTGGACGGGCAGGGTCGGCTGCCGGTTTCGCAGCCGGGCGCGGAGCCGGTCCACCAGCGGAAGGAAGTCGTCGACCCGGAACGAACGCGTGCTGTGATCGCCGAGCAGCAGGTGCATTCGCGGACCGGCGGGCCAGCCCGCCCGGCGCAGGGCGTCGGCGTACGCGGTCAGCTGGACGACGGCGGCGGGCTTCGCGTGCCTGGCCAGCTTCGTGTCGTAGACCTCGTAGCGGCCCTCGTCGTCTCGCATCAGGAAGTCGGCCCGGCCGGAGAACTCGCCGTCGTGGAAGACCGCCTGGTAGATCACCGGAGCACCGGCCCGAAGCGCTTCCTCGGTGGCCTTCGCGGCGACGACCGGGTCTCGTTCGTCGATCTCGACGACGGCGCTCCGCTCACCGCGCAGCTTGTCCAGCGTCGCGGCCTCGTGCGCGCGCCCGTGCGTGACCGCGAGCTGATCCGGCCCGGAACCCGGCCGCGGCGCGCCCGGCAGGCCGGCGGCCAGCGCCTGGTTGAGCAGGCTGCGGTGCTCGCATTCGAGCAGGTCGGCGAGATCGGACGGGGTGTACATCGCCCGGGAGTCTTACATGGACTCCGGCCGCGACCGCCCCGGCACGCCGGAGTCAGCCCGAGGTGTGGTCGAACGTCAGGTGTGAGGTGATCCGGTAGCGGTCGCCCCGGTAGATCGAGCGGGTGTACTCGATCACGCGGCCGCCGTCGTCGCGGGTGGTGCGTTCGAACAGCAGCGCGGGGGAGTGCTGCGGGACGCCGAGCAGGCCGGACTCGTCGGGGTCGGTGACGGTCGGCTCGATGATCTGCACGGCAGTCGCGGGCACGACCTCGTACCGCGTGCGGAGCAGTTCGTAGAACGAGCCGGACTCGAAACCCGCGGCCGTGATGTCGGGTACGAGATCACGCGGGACCAGGATCCGCTCGATCGCCATCGGTGCTTCTTCGACGACACGGACGCGGGTCACGGCCACCAGTGTGTGGCCGGGGGAGACCTCGAGCCGTTTGCCGAGGCGGGCGCCGGCGGGTGTGGTGGCGAAGTCGATCACGCGGCTCGTCCAGTGGCCCTCGGCGGGCGGGGCGAACTGCTCGCCGCCGGTGGCGGGCATGAGGTCCTGGGAGATCTTGCGCGGCGCGGTGAACGTGCCGCGGCCGTGCTCGCGGACCACGAGACCGTCGCGTTCCAGTTCGTCGATCGCGGCCCGCAGGGTGGGGCGCGAGACGCCGATCTCGGTGCTCAGTGCGCGTTCCGAAGGCAGGACCTCGCCCGGCTGCCGCCGCTCGATGAGCTGGCGTAGCCGATCCTTGACCTCTGTTCGCCGCATGACCACAGCCTACCCAGTGGTCACCGAGAATTGGCTGGTGGACAAGTTGTCTAGACCTATTGACTTTACCACTTCACCGGGCGACGGTGGAAAGAAACTGACCAGTGGTAAAGGAGACGAGATGTCGACTTCAGGGAAGTTCCGCGCCGCCACCGTCGCGGCGTTGTCGGTCGCCGCACTGGGTCTGGCGCCGGGCGCCGCTTCGGGAGCGGCCGGTTGCGGCGCGCTGTTCGACGACTTCCACTACGGCTCGCATACCGACGGTCTCCTTGCCGAGCACGGCTGGCAGGTGCGTTCCGGTGCGGGCGGCCCTGGTGTCGGCGGCGCGCGCTGGGCGCCCGAGGGCATCACGTTCCCGACGTCGGACGGGGACAAGGTGCTGCAACTCGCCTCCACCACCGACGGCACGCCCGCGGGGACGACGCAGACCGAGATCATGCAGCCCGATCGCCGCTTCTTCGAAGGGACCTACGCGGCGCGGATCCGCTTCTCCGACGCGCCGGCGTCCGGCCCCGACGGCGACCGGATCAACCAGACGTTCTTCACGATCAGCCCGCTCCGCTACGACAACGACCCGATCTACAGCGAGCTGGACTTCTCGGAGTACCTGCCCAACGGCGGATGGGGCGAGGCGGGGCCGGTGAACTTCCAGACCAGCTGGCATACCTACACGCCGGACCCTTGGTACGCCGAGAACAAGAGCGACAGCCAGCGCCGCAGCATCGACGGATGGCACTCTGTCGTCGCGACGGTGTCCGACGGCCATGTGCGGTACTACATCGACGGTGCCCTGGTGGCCGACCACGACCGCAGCGGGCCGTTCGACGTGTACCCGCGGCAGAACATGTCGCTCAACGTGAACCAGTGGTTCATCGATCTCACGCAGCACAGCGGCGGGACGAGCACCTACCTCGAACAGGTGGACTGGGTCTACTACGCGAAGAACGAGGTGCTGACGCCGCAGGCCGCCGCCGACCGGGCCGCGTCGTACCGGTCTTCGGGTGTGCGGTTCACCGACGATCTCGGTGGCTGTTAGATGTGAACGGTGGATCGGCTGACGGAACGCTTCGAGGAACACCGGACCAGGCTGCGTGCGGTGGCCTACCGGATGCTGGGCTCGGCCGGTGAGGCCGAAGACGCCGTCCAGGACACGTGGCTGCGGCTGAACCGTGTCGACGCGGCGGAGATCGAGAACCTCGGCGGCTGGCTGACCACGGTGGTGGCGCGGGTGTGCCTGAACGTGTTGCGCTCGCGCGACCACCGGCGGGAGGAATCGCTCGACGCCGCGTTCTCGGAGCCCGCCGACTCCACGGTCGATCCCGCCGCCGACGCGGAGCTCGCCGACTCGGTGGGGCTGGCGATGCTGGTGGTCCTGGACACGCTGGCCCCCGCCGAACGGCTCGCGTTCGTCCTGCACGACATGTTCGCGGTCCCGTTCGACGAGATCGCCCCGCTGATCGACCGCACCCCGGCCGCCGCGAGGCAACTCGCGAGCCGAGCCCGGCGCCGTGTGCAGGGGCGTCCCATCGCCGCGGAACCGGACCTCGCGCGACGACGCCAGGTCGTCGACGCCTACCTGACCGCGGCTCGCGGCGGAGACTTCGCCGCGCTCCTCGAACTCCTGCACCCCGACGTCGTCCTCCGCGCGGACAAGGCTGCAGGCCCCTCGCGCGAGCCGATCTTCCTGCGCGGCGCCAGTGTGGTGGCTCGCGGCGCGGCGGCCGCTTCGGTGCGGGCGGCGGTCACCCAGCTCGCGCTGGTGAACGGCGGCATCGGCCTCGTGATGGCCGACGAAGGACGGCCCTCGGTGGTGCTCGCGTTCGCTTTCGTGGACGGGAAGATCAGCGAGATCGACGTCATCGCGGACCGGGAACGGGTGCGGGGCCTGGATTTGGTGATGGTGGACTGATCGGGGTTGCGGTTCGGTCGCGAACGAATACCGATGGTCCGGCCTTTCGCTTGAGTCGTTAACGGTGTTGTGGTGTCGGCCGCCTTCTTTTCGAAGCTCTTTGAGTTACGACGAGGAGGCGACCATGTCGGAGGGGACAGTCGGTGAGGCCCGGCGCCACACAGTGGAAAAGCGGCGGACATATCGCGACGCATATCAGCGAGATCGGGACCGAGTGCTGTACTCGTCCGCGTTCCGGAGGCTGGCCGGAGTGGCGCAGGTCGCCGCGGTCAACGAGCAGCTGGTGCTGCACAACCGGCTCACGCACAGTCTGAAGGTCGCCCAGATGGGGCGAAGACTTGTGCAGCACCTGCGCTATAGATCGCGGGACGTGGGTTTTCCGAAGGGGGCGGATCTGAATGAGGATGTCGTCGAGACGGCAGGACTCGTGCACGACATCGGCCATCCACCGTTCGGGCACATCGCCGAGGAGGTCCTCGATCAGCGCCTCAGGCAGGTCGCAGGCCTGGAAGGTTTCGAAGGTAACGCCCAGTCCTTCCGTGTGGTGACGAAACTCGCCCGACGGAAGGAGGAACACATGGGACTCAACCTGACCCGGGCGACGCTGAACGCGGTCCTCAAGTATCCGCGTCTCAAACCACGCGATTCGGCCAAGCCCACGACTTCGTGGACCAATCGTGGCTTTGGTGAGAAATGGGGCGCGTATCAGACCGAATGGAAAGACTTCGCGTGGGTGAGGGATTCCAGTCGTGGTGAGTTGAGGTCCGCGAACGCGATCCTCATGGACTGGGCCGACGACATCAGCTACGCGACCCATGACCTCGAGGACTACTTCCGGGCAGGGCTGATCCCCTTGCACAATCTCGCGATCGACAAGAAGCGCATCCTCAAGCATGGCTGCCGCCGGCTGAAGGAGGACGTCGGCTTCAACGAATACCGCTTTCGGGAGCAGATCGACGTGATCGTCGGCGAGTTCGGCGAAAACCTCAAGTCGCAGTGCTGGGACACCCGTGAGAACCGGGTTCAGATGAACATGATCACCAGCAAGCATCTCACCAGTCTCGTGAAGGCTGTCCGGCTCATCGACCGACCACCCTTTGTGGAGGTCGACCAAGACAGCCAGTATCGGGTCGCCGCGCTGAAGGAGCTCACGTGGTTCTACGTGATCGACAGGCCTCCGTTGGCCATTCAGCAGGAAGGCCAGAAAAGGATAATCGGTTCGCTCTTCGATCGATTGTTCACCTGTCTGGTCAAATCGCCGAACAGTCCGAAGATCCCAATCCACCTTCGTGTGATCTACCGCGACATCAAGCGTGACGACGAGGCGAAGGGGACCTTCAAGGGCAACAAGGAGGCTCGGTGTGCCAGGGCTGTCACCGACTACATCTGTCTGCTCACCGAGGCGCAGGCCGTCGATCTCGGGAAGCGGCTGGAGGGCCGGTCGCAGAGTTCGATGTTCGGAACCTGGTTCAACTGAACGAGCGCATGCCGAGGAGCCCGTCGCCAAGTTGGTCGGCGGGCTCCCTCGGTGTCAGCGGTGGTTGCGGCGGGGTGTTTGGAGCGGGTCCAAGTACTGCGGCGGAATGAATTCGGGTCTTCCGTTGGTGATCTGGACTTTCCAGCCGGATTGGCCGTGGATGACCATGTGGTGATAGCGGCACAACAGGCAGAGATTGTTCAGATCGGTGTCGCCGAGCTGCCCCCACGGCAGAATATGGTGGGCTTCGCAGTGTTTGGGTCTTCGCCTGCAGCCGGGAAATGCGCATCCGTGGTCCCGCAGGTTCAAGCCCGGCGTTGAGCGGGGGTGACGCTGCGGGCGGCGCGTCCGATGTCGAGGGGTTCGCTTTCGCTGCCGAGGATGGCGGGGATGATTTTGGCGTCGCAGGCCAGCATCCGGGCGTGCCGGGCGGTGATCTGCGCGACCCCGTCCACGCAGGCCGCCCCCAGCCCCGAGGTCAGGGTGTCCAGCGGGATCGTGACTACGACGGTGGTGCGGTCTCCGGAGAGGGTGGGGGCTTTGTCGTTGGTCATCGCGTAGTGGATCGCGTCGAACAACGCGTCCCCGTTGCGCTCGCCCGGGGTGCGCGGATCACGGTTGCCGTCCTCGTCGACGGGTCTTCGCTGCCCCCAGGTTTCGAACAGGGCGTTCGCGCGGGCACCGAACTCGGGGTCCAGTAAGCCGTTGAGCCGCCACCAGCCATCGTCACGCTTCCGCAAATACACCTCGCGCGACGGGGGTTTCAGGTCCTCATCCTTGGGCTCGTTCCCATCAGGGTCCATGTGTGCCAAGAGTTCCGCGCCGACGTTGGCGATCTCCTGCGGCCCGGCGTGACGGGCCAGGGTCACCAGGATCTGCTCGGCGCCGGTCCGGTCAACGGCCGAGGCGTCGGCCGGGATCTTCTTCAGCACCGCCAGGATCGGATCCAACTGCTGATGCCTCAAGTCGCCCTCCGCCGCGGCGGCACCGGCGATCGGCGCGGACGCCGGAGCGGGAGTGCCGTCGAGGTTCCGGCTCTCGTTCACCGCCAACGCGCGAGTGACGGTGTCACGGGCCTCGTTCGGGGTGACCCGGGCGGTCTCAGCGAACCAGCCGGCGGTCGAACCGTGCCCGAACAGCTCCATCGGACCCCGGGACTCGATCTCGACCAGGAACTGCCCGACCTCCGCCAACGCCTGCCGTGCCACCACACCGCTCCACCACACCGTGCGCGAGCTCCCGCGCACCGGCACGCCACAACTCCTGGGGCGGTTCGAGGATGCGTTGTCCGGACACCCCACAAGAATACCGCACATCGAACAAGTGTGCGAACGTGAGAACTTTTATCGAAATCGGATTCAAGTAGTGTTCGTGTAGGCATGTTGCGAAAGCCACTTTCGCAACCTTCAACGTTGCGAAAGTGGCTTTCGCAACACGCTCTCCGCCCTCACTCAAGTCAAAGGTCAAGGCGCAGAACGGTTTCCTCGATCTTCCCGCCCCGAGCGGCCGCGTAGGCGACTTCGGTCCCAATGACACTGAAGCCCGCCTTCTCCAGCACCCGAAGCGACCCGAGATTGTCGCTGGCGGCGCGGGCGTGCAAAGGCCGGACCTCGACCATCTCCAGGAACAGAGCGAGGGCTCGGCTGGCGATTCCTTGCCCCCAAACCGCACGGTCGATCCAGTAGGTGATTTCAGCGTCGCCTTCCACGAAGAACCTGCCGATGGTGCCGAGGAAGCGGCCATCACCGGTCACCGCACGCACGATGAGGTCCGGAGAAGTCCTCAACTTCGCCATGTGGCGGTCGAACGCTTCGCGATCGTCGGGGTCCCTCGCGACGAACGCGGCCATCCTGACCGATTCGGGGTCACGCATCAGCTCGTACAAGGTGTCCAGGTCGCGATCCTCGACCGACCTCAATGCCACCTCGACCATCGATCTCCTCCTCGGCGTATCGGCGACGTCCCAGCCAACCATCAAACCCGAAATCCGCCTAAGGTGGCCGAGACGCCGCAGTCACTCCCGGGAGGCACGCATGTCGTTGTTGGCCCAGCTGAACTCCGCGATCACCACGGGCGCGATCGAGGTCGTCGACCTCACCGCCCCGCTGAGCGCGAGCACCCCGATCCTCCAGCTGCCGGAGCCGTTCGCGAACACGATCCCGTTCGGCCTGGAGGAGATCAGCCGGTACGACGAACGCGGCCCGCGCTGGTACTGGAACAACATCCACACCGGCGAGCACACCGGGACCCACCTCGACGTCCCCGTGCACTGGGTGTCGGGAAAGGACGGCCACGACGTCTCCGAGGTGCCGTTGCGCACGCTGGTCGCCCCGGCGGTGGTACTCGACGCGTCGGCCCGCGCGGCCGAAGACCCGGACTACCTGCTGTCCATAGAAGACATCCGTGAGTGGGAGCGCGTGAACGGGCCGCTGCCCGATGGCGGCTGGCTGCTCTACCGCACGGGCTGGGACGCTCGCTCACACGATCAGGAAGCCTTTCTCAACAACGACGAGAACGGTCCGCACACCCCGGGTGTTTCGGGGGAGTGCGCTCGCTGGCTCGCGGAGGAGGCGCCGATCACCGGGTTCGGGGTGGAGACCGTCGGCACCGACGCGGGGCAGGCCCTCGCCCTCGAACCGGCCTTCCCGTGCCACGAACTCCTTCTGGGCGCCGGAAAACACGGCTTGACCCAGTTGCGGAACCTGGCGAGTCTGCCGGCCACCGGCTCGCTGCTGGTCGTCAGCCCGCTCCCGATCGTCGGCGGTTCCGGCAGTCCCGCCAGGGTCTACGCGCTGGTCGAGCGGGTATGAACGTCGCCGAGCTGGTCGGCCGCACGCTCGCGGAACTCGGTGTCGGCGCCGCGTTCGGGGTGGTGGGCAGCGGCAATTTCGAGGCGACCAACGGGTTGCGGGCGGGCGGGGTGCGGTTCGTCGCCGCGCGGCACGAGGGCGGCGCGGCGAGTATGGCCGACGCGTTCGCCCGGATGAGTGGCCAGGTCTCGGTGCTGAGTCTCCATCAGGGCTGTGGGCTGACCAACGCGCTCACCGGGATCACCGAGGCGGCCAAGAGCCGGACCCCGATGATCGTCTTGGCGGGGGACACCGCGGCGTCCGCGGTGCTGTCGAACTTCCGGGTCGACCAGGACGCGCTCGCGGCCGCCGTCGGCGCGGTGCCCGAACGTGTGCACGGCGCGCGAACCGCGGTCGCCGACACCGTCCGCGCCTATCGGACAGCGGTGCAGCAGCGACGGACCGTCCTGCTCAACCTTCCGCTCGACGTCCAAGCGCAGGAAGCGCCCGAAGCGGTGACGGTGCCGGAAATCCCCGGTCCGGCGTCGATCCGTCCGAGTGCCGACGCGATCGCGAAACTGGCCGATCTTCTCGTCGAAGCGCGGCGGCCGGTGTTCATCGCCGGCCGCGGCGCACGGGGGAGCGCCACGCCTCTCAGGGAACTCGCGGAGGTCTCCGGCGCGCTGCTGGCGACTTCGGCGGTGGCGCACGGCCTCTTCCACGACGATCCTTTCTCGATCGGGATCTCGGGTGGCTTTTCGTCGCCGCGAGCGGCGGATCTCATCAGGGACGCCGGCCTCGTGATCGGCTGGGGATGCGCGCTGAACATGTGGACCACCCGGCACGGCACGCTGCTCGGCCCGGCCGCCCGGCGGGTCCAGGTCGACGTCGACCAGGCGGCTCTCGGCGCGCACCGGCCGGTCGACCTGGGCGTCGTCGGCGACGTCGCCAGTACGGCCGCGGACGTGCACGCCGAACTCGTGAGGCGTGGCCACCACAGGCGCCGCGAAGCTCCCGAAACCACCCGATGGAACGACGTCCCGTATAACGACCTATCCGGCGGCGGGAGGATCGATCCGCGCACGCTCAGCCGCCGTCTCGACGAGATCCTGCCCACCGAACGGGTGGTTTCGATCGACTCCGGCAACTTCATGGGCTACCCGAGCGCGTGTCTGTCCGTCCCCGACGAGAACGGCTTCTGCTTCACGCAGGCGTTCCAAAGCATCGGGCTGGGCCTCGGGACGGCGATCGGCGCGGCGCTGGCCCGGCCGGAGCGCCTGCCGGTGCTCGGGGTCGGCGACGGCGGGTTCCACATGGCCCTCTCCGAGCTGGAAACCGCCGTACGGCTACGGATCCCGCTCGTCGTCATCGTCTACAACGACGCGGCGTACGGCGCCGAGGTCCACCATTTCGGCGCCGCGGACATGACGACGGTCCGGTTCCCCGACACCGACATCGCGGCGATCGGACGCGGTTTCGGCTGCGCCGGGGTCACCGTGCGGTCGGTCGAGGATCTCGCCGCCGTCAAGGACTGGCTCGACGGGCCACGGGACGCGCCGCTCGTCGTCGACGCCAAGATCGCCGACGACGGCGGCTCGTGGTGGCTCGCCGAAGCCTTCCGGCATTGAGTCCTCTAAACGCCCCAGTCCGGCCGCAGCGGCATACCCGCGTCGCCGTCCGGGCCCACCTTCACCCCGAGCACTTGGTGCAGTTCGATTTCCCGGCGTTCGAAGGCGAGGCGGCACGCGGCCATGTACAGCGCCCAGACGCGGCTCCGGCCGGCGCCCGCTTCGGCGACGGCCTCGTCCCAGTTCGCGTCGAGATTGGCGCACCAGGCGCCGAGGGTGGTGGCGTAATGCTCGCGGAGGTTCTCCGAATGCCGCACCTCCAGCCCGCTGTCGTGCATCGCGGTGGCGATCTCGCCGACCGATTCCAGTTCGCCGTCGGGGAATACGTACCGGTCGATGAACCCGCGTGACCGGTGCGGGACGGAGGTGTCCGGGTTGGTGATGCAGTGGTTCAGCAGGCGCCCGTGCGGCTTCAGTTTCCCGGCGAGGAAACGGAAGTACGACGGCAGGTTGCGCGCGCCGATGTGCTCGGTGAGCCCGATCGACGAGACCGCGTCGAAGCCCGTTTCGGTGACGTCCCGATAGTCGAGATGCCGCACTTCGGCGCGGTCCGCGAGCCCCTTGGTGACGATGTCCTTCTGCGCCCATTGCGCCTGCTTGCGCGAAAGGGTGACGCCCAGCGCCTCGACGCCGTAGTTCTGGACGGCGTGCTCGACCATCCCGCCCCAGCCGCAGCCGACGTCCAGCAGCCGCATGCCGGGCCGGAGCCCGAGTTTCCGGCACACCAGGTCGAATTTGTGCGCCTGCGCCTCTTCCAGTGACGCGCTTTCGGACGGATACGCGGCACAGGTGTAGGCCATCGACGGGCCGAGCACCAGTTCGTAGAACCGGTTCGAGACGTCGTAGTGGTTCGAGATCGCGTTGCTGTCGCGTGCTTTCGAGTGCCGTAGCCCGTCGAAGACACGCTTGGCGCGGCTCGGCAGTTCTTCGGCGGGTGGGGCGACGCGTCGCAGGTGCCTCGGGCCGAGTTCGCGCAGCAGCCACAACCGGTCCGCGGCGCTGAGCTGATCGGCCTGGGCCACGAGCGCGCGCAACGCCGAGTAGAGATCGCCGTCCACGTCGAGCGCGCCGGCGACGTAGGCGCGGGCGAGCCCGAGGTCGCCCGGGGACGACATCAGGTACGTCAGCGCCAGCGGCGACCGCACCTGGATCGACACCGGCGCGTCCGCCGGGCCGGTCGTGCTGCCGTCGTAGGCGGTGATGGACACTTCGGTGCTCGGGCCGAGCAACCGCTCGAAGATCTTGCCGACGGTCGTCGTCTCAGCCATGGTCGTCTCTCTTCTTCCGGCCCGGGTCACCGCCGCCGCACGCATTTCGCGTACAGGTCGAGCAGGCGGCCGTCGGGGTCGTAGGCCGACTTCAGTTTCCGGTAGGCGTCGCCGTTGTACAGCTGCCAGAACTCGTCTTCGGTATAGAAACTGTCGGAGTACAGCGATTTCCGCCCGCCGAGCCGGGTCACTTCGGCCTCGATCAGCCGATTGTGCGTATCCGGCGCCTCGCCCGGGTCCAGTGGCACCGCGGACCAGAACCCGAAGTTGACGTACAGCGTTTCGGGGTCCAATTCGTACAGCGGCGAGTTCACGCCGCCCGGCCGTTGCTCCAGCGGGCAGATCCACACCGGGCTGATCGGGATCTCGCGGCGGAAGAAGTCCAGGAACTCCGCGGCGCGCGACAGCGGCACCTCGATGTCCTGGACGATGGTCTCCTCCGGAGGAAGCCCGCGCAGCTTGAGGAGTTTCGCGGCGATCCCGAACCGGCGGTCGAGTGCCACCGCCTTCCAGTAGACCGACGACCGCAGCAGCCGCCTGCCCAGCAGCAGCCGGGGGAGCCGGTGCTGCACGCCGAACGCCCGCGAGCACCAGAACCAGTCCGTGTCCCAGCGCCACAGGTAGTCCCGGACGCTCAGATGGTCGGTCTCGCGGGAGCGGATCGACTTGTAGTAGATGTCGAGCCAGGTGTAATCGCTGGTCACCGGTGCCGAGGAGGTGAAGGTGCCCAGCGTCAGGTACTGCTCGCCCGGCCCGAAGACCGTTCCGTCCACGAAGTCCGCCGACGCGCTCCGGCATGCCTCTCCGAGCGCCGCGAAGTACTCCTCGGTGTCTTCGTACCGCACGTGATCGAGCCGGACGTACGGCTTGACCGGCTCCAGTTCGATCTTCAACCGCAACGCGTAGCCGAGCGTCCCGTACGAGTTCGGGAAGCCGTGGAACAGATCGCTGTGCTCGTTGTCCGGCCGGGCGACGACGATCCTGCCGTCGCCGGTGAGCAACTCCATCTCCAGCACCGACTCGTGCACGAGCCCGTTGCGGAACGAGGACGACTCGATGCCGAGGCCGGTGACCGCGCCGCCGAGCGTGATCGTCTTGAGCTGCGGCACGACCAGCGGCATCAGCCCGTGCGGCAGGGTCGCGTCCACCAGTTGCTCGTAGGTGACCATGCCTTCGACGTCGGCCGTGCGCGCCAAGGGATCGACGTCGAGCACGTGCGTGAATCCCGAGACGTCCAGCCCCGGCGTACTGGTCGCCTTCCGTGCCCGGAACAGGTTCGACGTCCGCTTCGCCAGCCGGATGGTCCCGTGGAGATCGGCGAGCCGCGCCCGGAGGATTTCGGCACGCGCCTCGTGTTCGGCGAACCGGACCAGCCGCGCCGTCTCCCGGATCCCGCTGTCGCTGCTCGCCATCAGTTCATCGTGCCCCACCGAACCGCCTGGCGCAGCCCTTGATTATCAGCCGAGCCCGGGCAGCGGGACCGCGTCCGCCATGGTGGTGAAGCCCTTGTCGCCGGGGTGGAGGTGATCACCGGAGTCGTACTCGGGTTTCATGCGCTGCGGGTCGGCGGGATCGCGGATCACCGCGTCGAAGTCGATGTAGCCGTCGAAGAGCCGGCTCGTCCGGATGAACCGGTTCACCGCCTGCCGGGTCTCCTCGAGTTGCGGAGTGTACGAACCCCAGCCCTTCCACGGCGTGATCGTCGCGCCCAGCACGCGCAGACCGCGGTCGTGCGCCCGGCCGGCGATCTGCTTCAACGCCGAGATGATCTTGTTCGGATCGGCCTGGTGCGGGGTCTGCTGGATGTCGTTGATGCCCTCGAACACGATCGCCGTCCGCACGCCGGACTGACCGAGCACGTCCCGGTCCAGCCGGGCCAGCGCGTTGACGCCGTAGTTGCCGCCGTCGAGCAGCAGCCGGTTCCCGCTGATCCCGGCGTTGAGCACGCCCGTCCGCGCGCTGATCTTGTCGGCGAGCTGATCGGGCCAGCGCAGGTTCGCGCCCCAGGTCGAGTTCGCCCCGTCGGTGATCGAGTCGCCGATCGCCACGACACTGCCCCGCAGGCCGCGGCCCCGGACATCCACACCGGACACGTAGTGCCAGACCGCGGTCTTCTCCGGGAACGACGCCGCCGACTCGTCGGCCGCCTTGTCGCCGTTCCGGGTGAAGTACGAGTTCTGCATCGCCAACGGGTGGTAGGTGACCGGCCCCGATGGTGTCGGCGTGTACGTGGTGACCAGGAGATCACCGTCCCTCGGCACCGTCAGCGCCGCGCCGTCGCTGAGGATGTCGGCGCCCGGCGGCACGGTGACCTCGCGATCCCCGCCGAAGGTCAGCGTGCGCATCGTGCCCGGCACGGCCTGCGGGGTGTCCGGGCCGGCGGCGACCGCGACGGTCACCCGGCCGAAGAGCACCGGAGTCCGGCCGAAGGCGTTGGACAGCCGCACGCGTACTTCGTGCCCGCCGACGCTGGTGTGCACGATGTTGCGGATCGAGAAGTTCGGGTAGCCGTTGTCGGTCCCGGCCACCCCGGCCGCGGGAGCCGCCGCCCAGGTGCCCACCCAGCCGCTCGGTGCGGCGCTTTCCACTCCGGACGGCGGGGCCGCCGCGGCGACCCCGGGCACTACCCCCAGCACCAGGATTCCCGCTACGGCGAGCTGTTTCACGCGCATGTCGGTTTCGCCTCCACCCAGTCGGCTCCACCCATCGTCAGTGAATCACCGACAAGCGGTCAACGTCCCGGACGGGACAGGTTTCTGTCGGTGGTCGCGATTAGCCTGAACGCCATGAAGCCAGCCGCCCTCCGGAAGATCTGCCTCGGCTTCCCCGGCGCCAGGGAGGAGTTCCCGTTCGGGGAGGAGAACAGCGTGTTCAAGGTCGCGGGCAAGGTGTTCGCGCTCAGCCCGCTCAAGGCGAAACCGCTGCGGATCAGCCTCAAATGCGAGCCCGACCTCGCCGTCCGGTTGCGCGCCGAGCATCCGGCGATCATCCCGGGCTACCACCTGAACAAACGACACTGGAACACCGTCGAACTGGACGGTTCACTGACCGACGACTTCGTCCGGGAGATGATCGAGGACTCCTACGACCTCGTCGTCGCGGGCCTGCCGAAACGAGAACAGGAGAAACTGAACTGGGTCGCGCTCAGCCAGGAATGAGCACGGCGAAGCCGTTGTGGCTGGTCGGCACTTCGCGTGATCGTCCGGACGACTCGCGTGATCCGATGGACGACACACGTGACCAGACGGACGACACTTCCACGGCGATGCCTCGCCGCGAGTCGTCCGTCCAGTCACGCGAGACCGCCAGTAGGTACCTCAGTGTTCGTCGGCGCCGGAGTGGATGAGGGGGACTTTCACCGCGTGCGACGCGGGTAAAGCGTCCTTCACCGCGTCAGCTGAGGGGGGTGCTGGATCTCGGTGGCGAGCCCGCTCGCACCGCCGACTCCATCACGCCACCTTCGACTTACCCTTCAATAGAACACTCATGGGCACTCACGGCCTTGGCCCGCGGCCTTCGGAGGTTTCATCCGGATTTCATCCGACCGTGCTCGCCCGGCCTCCTACCGTGGGCGGAGACGGGTGCCGCCCGCCGCACGATGACTCGTTCACCGGGACTTCCTAGGCTGATGGCGTGCTGGAGATCTTGCGGGACCGGTTCCGGGCACGGGCGCAGGTGAGTCTCGCCCGGGCCGGGCTCGCCCTGCCCTGGTGGGTTCCGGTGAGTTCCACCTTCGTGAGCGTGGTCTTCGCCGTGGTCGCGGTGGTGCAGCGGGACGCCTTGGTGCCGCCGCAGCCGATCGCGCTGGGCGGGCTGCTCGTGATCGCCACACCGCTGGCGTGGGCGCTCACGGGCTGGGTCGTGCCCTGGGCGCGGGTGGCGGCGCTGATCGCCGCCGCCGCCGTCCTGCTCGCCGAGCCGGCGCTCCCGGATTTCGCGCCGTTGCTGTTGCTGGTCGCGGCCACCGAAGCGGGCAGTGTCCTGCGGACGTCGTGGGGGATCGCCCTCGTCACGATCGCCTGCGAGGCGGTGCTGGCCGTGGCGGGGATCTGGGGCGGGCTGATCGGCGGACCGGTGTACATGGTCGCGGTCCTGCTCGGCCTCAGCGGCGGGCTCATGACCCGCTGGTACACCAGGGTGCTGGCCGCCGAGCGCGGCAACCGGGACGCCTCTCGCGACAAGGCGCTGCTCGCCGAACGCCAGCGGATCGCGCGTGAAGTGCACGACGTCGTCGGTCATTCGCTCAGCATCACCCTGCTGCACCTGACCGGTGCCCGGCACGCGCTGCAGCAGGACCGCGACGTCGACGAGGCGATCGAGGCGCTGACCGAAGCCGAGCAGGTGGGACGGGCGGCGATGGCCGACATCCGCCGCACGGTCGGCCTGCTCGCCGACTCCCCGTCGGGCAGCGCCCCGCTGCCGGGCGTGGAGGACATCGCGACGCTGGTGGAACGCACCCGCAGCGCCGGACTGGCGGTGCGCTATACACAGGAAGGCGACCTCGGCCGGGTAGGCGCCTCGGAAGGATTGGGCCTCTACCGGATCGTGCAGGAATCACTTGTCAACGTCGTCAAGCACGCCCCCGGCGCGACCGCGGAGGTCCGGCTGAACGCCGGCCGTTCCGGGCTGGACCTCGTCGTCAGCAACACCCTCCCCGCGACCGTCCGCCGCGCGGCCGAAGACGGCTCTGGACTGGCCGGGATGGCCGTCCGGGCGGCGCAGCTCGGCGCCGATCTCAGCGCCGGGCCCAGTGGCAGGCAGTGGATCGTGCGCGTCACCGTGCCGGGGGTCAAGCCGTGACCGCCGCCGAGGTCCAGGTGCTGCTGGTCGACGATCAGGAGCTGGTCCGGTCCGGGCTGCGGCGCATCCTGCGGCGGCGCGACGGGTTCGTCATCGCGGGGGAATGCGGCGACGGCGCGGAGGTGCCCGCGGCGCTGGCCGCGCACGAGGTCGACGTCATCGTGATGGACCTGCGGATGAAGAACGTCGGCGGCGTCGAGGCCACCAGACGGCTGCGGCGGACCGGCGGGCATCCGCCGGTGCTCGCGCTGACCACCTTCGACGACGACAACCTCTTGGCCGACGCGCTGCGGGCGGGCGCGGCGGGCTATGTGCTCAAGGATTCCCCCGCCGAAGACCTGATCCGGGCGGTGCGGGCGGTCGCCGCGGGTGACGCCTGGCTGGACCCCGGCGTCACCGGACGGGTGCTCGCCGCTTATCGGCAGGCCGCCGGGAACGGCAGCGGCGGGCGTTCGCCGGAACTGCTGACACCGAGGGAACAGGACGTGCTCAGGGCGATCGGCCGGGGGCTGACCAACGCGGAGATCGCCACGACTCTCGTGATTTCGGAGGTGACCGTGAAAAGCCATATCGGCCGGATCTTCACCAAGCTCCAGTTGCGGGACCGGGCGGCGGCGATCGTGTACGCGTTCGATCACGGGATCGTGGTGCCGGGCTAGTGCGGGACGAAGGGGGGATCATGTCGGAATCGAAACTGCGGTTCGAAGTGCTCGGCCCGTTGCGGGCCTGGTACGGCGAGACCCGCCTGGACCTCGGTCCGGTCCGCCAGCAGGCCGTCCTCGCCGCGCTGCTGCTGCGCCCGGACGTGACCGTCAGCCATTACGAGCTCACCGACGGGCTTTGGGAGAAGCCGCCGGAGTCGAACGTGCTGCCGGTGTACGTCCGGCGGCTGCGGCAATGCCTGGACACCTCGGGGACGAAGCCGCGGGACTCGGTGATCGTGTCCGACCGCGGCGGCTACCGGTTCGCCGGTGGTGGGGTGCGCCTCGACGTGATCCGGCTGGAGGAGGTCGCCGCCGTCGCGGCCGCCGCCGAGGAAGCGGGCGACCTCGTCGCCGCGGTGGACACCTTCGCCGACGCGCTCCGGCTGTTCCACGGCGAGCCGCTGACGGGACTGCCCGGCGCGTTCGTCCAGGGTGAGCGGCGACGGCTGGAGGAACGCAAACTGCTGTTGCTGCGCCGGAAACTGAAGGCCCAGCTGAAACTCGGACGGTTCGACGAGGTGATCGGCGAGCTCTCGGCGCTGGTGTCGGCCGATCCGCCGAGTGAGCCGCTGGCCGCGTTGCTGATGCGGGCGCTCTACGGCGGCGGGCGGCAGGCGGAGGCGCTGGAGGTGTTCACCGACGTCCGCGAGCGGCTGGTGGAGCAGCTCGGCGTCGAGCCGGGTGAGGAGCTGCGGCAGGTGCAGGAGGCGGTGCTGCGCGGGGACGAAACGCTGCTCGGCGTCGCCCCGCGCCGGGAGCCCGCTCGCCGGATCCGCAACGAACTGCCCGCCACCAGCGGAGAACTCGTCGGCAGGGACCGGGAACTCGCGCTGCTCGTGGCGGACGGCGATCCGGAGTCGGTTTCGGTCGACACCGTCGACGGCGTCCCGGGCGCGGGGAAGACCACGCTCGCGGTGCGCGCGGCCCACCGGCTCCGCGAGTCCTATCCGGACGGTGCGTTGTTCGTGGATCTCCACGGCTACACCGAAGGCCGTGAGCCGGTGACACCGGAGCGCGCGCTGCGGCGGCTGCTGCGCGCTGTCGGGGTCGAAGACGGGCTCATGCCCGACGATCTCGACGAACTGTCCGCGTCGTGGCGGGCGGCGACCGCGCAACTGCGGTTGCTGCTGGTGCTCGACAACGCCGAGTCCGCCGGGCAGGTGCGGCCGTTGCTGCCGTCCGGGCCGGGCAGCCGGGTGCTGGTGACCAGCCGTCGCCGTCTGTCCGGTTTGGACGCCGATCGCCGCGTTTCCCTCGGCGCGCTGGGTCTCGAAGCGGCGGAACGGCTGCTCGGCCGCATCGTCGGAGCGCCGAGGGCGGAGGGTGAGCGGTTCGCCGTGCGCGCGCTCGCCGGGCTGTGCGGGCGTTTGCCGCTCGCGCTGCGGATCGCGGGCGCCCGGCTGCAGAACCGTCCGATGTGGACGTTCAAGGATCTGGTGGACCGGATGTCGGACGACGAGCGCAGGCTCGGCGAACTGACCGCCGAGGACCGCAGTGTCGAGGTGGCACTGCGCTTGTCGTACGAGCAGTTGCGCCCCGCCGAGCAGGACGCGTTCAGTGTGCTCGGCCTGTCGCCGACGGCCGAGTTCGACCGGCTCTCGGTCTCCGCGCTGCTGGACTGCTCGCCCGCCGAAGCCGAGCGGCGGCTGGAAAGCCTGGTCGACGCGAGCCTCGTGCAGGAGCCGGCGAGCGGCCGCTACCGGCTGCACGACCTGGTGGCGGTCTACGCCCGGCGGCTCGCCGGGGAGATGCCCGAGGAGGCCGCCGAAGCGGCACGGAAACGGGTGTACGGCTTGTATCTCGGCGCCGCTCGACGGGCGAGCGAATGGGGTGTCGCGCGGTTCCCGTTGGAGAAGGGTGGTCCTTTCACCGGCCAGCGTGACGCTTCCGCCTGGCTCGACGCCGTGGGCGACCTGCCGGAGGTGGTGAGCCAGGCGGCCGAGGCCGGGCTGGACGACCTCGCGTGCGCCGTCGCCGAGGGCCTGGTCGACTACCTCGCGCGCCAGCAGCGGTACCACGAATGCCGGACGGCGTTGCAGATCGCGCTGCCGCGGGCCGAACAGGCCGAGGACGAACGTCTCGTCTCGTCGTTGCGGTTCTGCCTCGGCTACGCCTACGCCATGCAAGGACAGCTGGACCGGGCGCGTGGCTGGTTCGACGACGCGCTACGGGCGGGCCAGGCCTCCGGAGACCGCGGCGTGGAGGCGCGGGCGCTGGGCGGGCTCACCATGGTGGATCTGATCGCCGGACGGCACGATCTCGCGATCCCCGGCATGCGGCGGGTGATGGTCCTCGCCGACGAGGTGGGGGACAGCTGGCTCGCCGAGAGATCGCTGTCCGCGCTCGGTTATCTCGCGTACCTGCAGGGGGAACACGACGAGGCGCTCGGCCACCTCGGCCGCGCCCAGGCGCTGGGGGAGGAGATCGGCAGTCCCGGGATGGTGGCGAGGGTGCTGTGTCACAGCGGCACCGTCCGGCTCGAAACCGGCAGGTTCGCCGAAGCCGCGCTCGACCTCCGGCGGTCCGTCGAGCTCGCCGAGGAGACCACGGACGGCCTTCTGACCGCGACCAGTCTCGCCCGGCTGGGCGCCGCGGAACTGGAACTGGGGAATCTCGACGCCGCGTTCGAACTTCAACGGCGGGCGCTGACCGCGGTCACCGAAGAGACCGTCGTCGGGATGGAATCCGAGATCCGCAACCGGCTCGGCCGTACCCATCTCGCCGCGGGCGACCCGGTGGCGGCCAGGGAGCATTTCGAGTGGGTGCTCACCACCATCGGACCCGACGGCGATCCCGCTCAGCGCACTCTCGCGCTGGAGGGGCTGGAGCTCACCAGACAGTCGGTACTCCGGCGTTGACGATCGTGAACCGGTGCCCCGCCATGCTCGTCCGCCAGCGCGCGAAGTAGGTGTCGGCGGCGTCGGCCAGATGTACGCCGGCGCGGACCTCGTGGACGGCGTAAGCCCACTCCGCGGCGTCGCACAGCACCAATTCCCTTGGCGCGCCACGTTTGCGGAGCACGGAGGAGCAGAGGGCGCCGCGCCGGCCGACGGCGCCGTCGTCGAGACAGCGACGGAGGTCTTCGACGGCGTCGGCGGCGGTGTCGAACAGCGTCCACCGGTACCTCGGCGACGGGCGGCCGTCGGCCCACGGGGTGAAGAACGCCGCCCAGCTCCAGCCCGGTCCGACGACCCCGTCCCGTTGCCCGGGGCCCGGCGCGTCGTCCCGGGGCGTCACCATGTTGTACGGGGTCCGGCTCGCCGGGCTCATGCACGTCTCCTCGTGGACCACCGGTCCGCGGTCGCGGATCCGTGCCCGGAACCGTAGGGCGGAGCCATGAAATCCCGATGAAACGCCGGTGCCCTCGTGCCCCAAGTACATGAAGGACCCCTTCCTGTACCTAGGCGCAAGGAAGGGGTCCTTCATGTACTTGGGGCTGGGGTGAAGGCTCCCTTCGCCGCATTAGACGCGGTGAAGTGAGCCTTCACCCCACCATCGACCCGTCCGCGACCACGACACGTTTGCCTTACCCCCGAATACCGTCCTTACCACTCACTAGAACTGCGGCACCACGGTCAGCCGCCGTCCGTTGAGCGGCTGCGGCGCGCGGGCGTTGCCCGTACCGAACAGGCCCTGGAACCGTGCGATCGTCGACGGCGAAACGGTCTGCTCGGACATCAGGAACCACTGCACCCCTTCGGTGAACGGTGCCGTGGTGAGCGAGCCGTCGTACCGCAGGGTGCTCCGGTCGCGGGGCAGGAGCGTGGCGAGGTCGAAGTCCGCCAACGCCACCGTTTCGCCGCATTCCGGGGCGAGCTTCACCAGGACGCGATCCACCGGCGAGGCGGCACCCGAGCGTAGCGGCACGCCGATCACCAGCAGTTTCCCGGCGGCGCTGCGGTGCACGAAATGCATTTCCAGTGGATCGGTGCGGCCGAGGAAACGGTGTTCGGACGGGGTGTGGAAATGGAACTGTTCGAGTTCGTAGCGGACCCCGGCGAGTGTGACGTGCCCGGTGCCCGGCCTGACGATGGCCTCTTCGGTTTCTTCGTGATTCCTCGTACTGCATCCGTCGGCGTCCGACGCGTCCTTTCGGATGTATTCGAGGTCCAGATCCGAGTGGCCGTAGGAGATGTCCGGTTTCGGCAGGGCCGGGTCGAACCTGATCGCGCCGGGGGAGATGTCGACGGGGCTCTGTGCCGGCTGCCGCGAGTGGGCGGTGCCGCCCGCGGTGAGCAGGAATCCGGCGAGGGCGAGGGGAACGACGAATGCGACAAGGCGCCTGCGCGTCACGCTCTGAACCTTTCGAAGAGCCGCACCCGATGGAGTGGTGCGCGCGAGAAGAACACATCTTTTTCCTGTGCCGAAGAATGTGCAAGCGTGGCTCGCGTCTATTTTTCGTAAAGATTCACTGTGCGCATCCGGATGGGCGCCCTTAGTATCCGAAGATGTCGATCTTGACCGTGCTCCTCAGCCTGGTGGCCCTGTTTCCCGCCGTGGACCCCGTCGCGCGAACGGGTGCCTGCGAGGGGACTGAAGGGGTGACGGTCGCGGTCGGCGTGCTCGTGCGATGCGTGGCCGGCTCGCCCGGTGACGCGCGGACGGCGCTCGAGCGCTCCGGGTTCACGGTGTGGCTGGGAGACGGATCGGGGCCGTACGGCGATTCCCGCTACGTCTGCCGCGTCGAAGGCCTGCCCGATGGCGATCCGTGCACCGGTCATCGGGACGGAGCGTCGTTCTGGAAGGTGTGGCGGGTCGGGCTGGATCCGGTGGCCTGGCGCGAATCCGGGACGCAGGACGGACCCGGCGCGGTACGTGTCTGTCCCGGCGGGCTCGTCGGCTTCGTCTTCGGGCCGAAGACCGCGCAGATGCCCGTCGCGCCCGAGCGGGTCGTGACCACGCCCGGATGGCTTCCGCCCCGGTGCTGAGGGGTCAGTGCGCCGGGACGATGAGCGACGCCATCACCTTCGGGATCAGTTGGCTGACGAACCGGCCGTCGGCTGGGAGTTCGCCGCCCGCCAGCAGGTAGTTCTGTAGTCCTTGTTCGTACAGGGCGACCAGGACGAGGACCGCGTCCTCCGCCGAGATCGTCAGCTTCCGGCCGATCCGGTCCAGAGTGCCGATCAGGATCGCGCCCAGCTCGGTGTGGAAATACCGGAACGCGGCGCCGATCCGGTCGCGGATCTCCGGCTGCCGCAGGCCCTGTGTGCGGAATTCCGCGCACAGCAGGTACCAGTCCTTGTCCGCGTTGAGCGCGACCATGAACAGTTCGGCGATCCGCCCGAGCGTCGGGGAGAGGTCTTCGTGCGCGCCGACGACGGTGTCGCCGAGCACGCTCTCGGCGGCCTCGCGGAACCGCTCGAGCCGGATCGCGTTCTCCTCCTGGAACAGGGCGAGGAAGAGGTCTTCCTTCGAGCTGAAGTTCGAATAGAAGGCGCCGCGGGTGAAGCCGGCGCGTTCGCAGATCAGCTCGACCGGGGTGTCCCGGATGCCGCGTTCGGAGAAGGCCTCGTACGCCGCGTCGATCAGCCGTCGGCGGGTGTCCGCCCGGCGCCTGGTCATGGTGGCGCCCCGCTCCTCGGTCATCTCGCCATTCTTTCGCATCGGCCCGGTTCACCCGGCTGTGGGACAGGATACATCGTGAATCGGATACAGCGTGTATTACGATACGCCATGTATCCAACGAGCGCCGGGAGCCGATCGTGTCGTCATTCCTCTACCGCCTCGGCAGGCTGGCCGCCCGCGGACGCGTACTGGTCACCGCGTTGTGGCTGGTCGTGCTGTGCGTCTCCGGCGGCGCGGCGCTGCTGTTCGGCCAGGGCACCGACGACACGTTCGCGATCCCCGGCTCGGAGTCCCAGGAGGCGCTCGATCACCTCGGACGTGTCTTCCCGCAGGTGAGCGGGACTTCGGCGCAGTTGGTGGTGCTCGTCCCGGAAGGGCAGCGAGCCGATTCCGCCGTTGTGCGCGATTCCGTCTCCGCCGTGGTCCCGGAGCTGACCGGAGCTCCGCAGGTCTCGACGGTGGTCGATCCCTTCGACCCGGCCGTGCACGACGCGGTGTCCAAGGACGGCCGCGCCGCGTTGGTCACCGTGCAGCTCGACGTCGGACTGGCCGATATCCAGCCGTCGACCCGGACCGCGCTCGCCGGGATCGCGCAGGACCTGGAGAACCGGATCGGCCACGGCACCGAGGTGCTCACCGGCGGCGACGCGTTCTCGGACAAGGTGCCGAAGCTCAGCCCCACCGAGGGGATCGGCCTCGTCATCGCGCTCGTGGTGCTGCTGATGGTGTTCGGTTCGTTCATCGCGGCCGGAATGCCTTTGCTGACGGCGATCCTCGGCGTCGGGGTCTCGGTGGCGCTGGTCTACGCGGCGACGTCGGTGGCGACGGTGTCCTCCACGGCGCCGATGCTCGCGGTCATGCTCGGGCTGGCCGTCGGCATCGACTACGCGCTCTTCCTCCTTTCCCGCCACCGGGATCAGCTCGCCGAAGGTCTCGAGGTCGAGGAGTCCATCGCCAGGGCGACCGCCACCGCCGGATCCGCGGTCATCTTCGCCGGGCTCACCGTGGTGATCGCGCTGCTGGGCCTGTTCGTCGCCGGGATCCCGTTCCTGACGACCATGGGTATCGCGGCGGCGGGCGGCGTCGCGGTCGCCGTGATCGTGGCCATCACCCTCATCCCGGCGCTGCTGGCTTTCGCCGGCGAGCGGCTGCGGCCCAAGAAGCCGCGAAAGGCACGCAAGACCAAGAAGAAGACGCGGTTCAGCCTTCGCTGGGTCCGGCTCGCCACGAAGTCCCCGTGGGTCACGGTCGGACTGATCGTCGGAGTACTGGCGATAGCGTCGGTGCCCGCGCTGGATCTCCGGCTCGCCTTACCGGACAACGGAACCGACGAGGACGGCACCCCGGCCCGGATCGCTTACGACGCCGTCGCCGAGCATTTCGGGCCCGGCTTCAACGGTCCGCTCGTCGTCACCGCGGACATCCTGTCGACCACCGACCCGGTCGGGATCACCAACGGTATCGCCGACGACATCCGCAAGGTGCCCGGCGTCGCCGTCGTCCCGCTCGCGACGCCGAACCCCAAGGGCGACACCGCGATCATCCAGGTCGTGCCGACGACCGGCGCCTTCGACGAGGCGACCGACGATCTCGTCGAACGGCTGCGGTCGATGGAAGGACAGTTCAAGGACCGGTACGGCGTACAGACCGCGGTCACCGGGTTCACCGCCGTCGGCATCGACGTGTCCACGCAACTCGGTGACGCGCTGCTGCCGTTCGGCATCCTGGTCGTCGGGCTCTCGCTGGTGCTGCTGGCGATGGTGTTCCGCTCGATCCTCGTGCCGCTCAAAGCCACCTTCGGCTACCTGCTTTCGATCGGTGCGGCGTTCGGCGCGACGTCGTTCGTGTTCGGGCAGGGACATCTGGCGGACGCGCTGGGCGTCACCCGCACCGGCAGTGTGATCAGCTTCCTGCCGATCATCCTGATGGGTGTCCTTTTCGGACTGGCCATGGACTACGAGGTGTTCCTCGTGTCCCGGATCAGGGAGGACTACGTCCATCACGGCGACGCGCACAAGGCGATCGAGACGGGCTTCGTGTCCGCGTCGAGGGTCGTGACCGCGGCGGCGGTGATCATGCTGGGCGTGTTCGCCGCCTTCGTGCCCGACGGCAGCGCCACGATCAAACCGATCGCGTTCAGCCTCGCGGTCGGGGTGTTCGTGGACGCCTTCCTGGTGCGGATGACGCTCGTCCCGGCGATCCTCGCGCTGCTGGGCCCGCGCGCCTGGGGTCTGCCGCCGTGGCTGGACCGCAAACTCCCGGTGTTCGACGCCGAGGGCGACGGTCTCGTCCACGAACTCCGGCTCGCCGACTGGCCCGCGCCGGGTTCGCCCGAGGTGATCAGCGCCGCCGGTCTCCGGGTCGACGACGACCGGGGCCGCACCATCTTCCGCGACGTCGAACTGCATCTCGGCCCGGGGGAGATCCTCGCGGTGCACGGTTCCGGCCCGGCGGGCAAGAGCGCGCTGCTGTACGCGCTCGCCGGCCGGGTGCCGAACGTCCGCGGTGATCTGAAGGTCCTCGGCCGGGTGCTGCCGCAGCACGCGCACGCCGTCCGGCGGAACGTCGCCTTCGTCGCCTGCAAGGAGACCGACGACCCGGCCGGCGAGGTCCGCCGCGCGCTCGACGACGGTGTCGCGCTCGTCTTCCTCGACGACCTGGACACCGTCGTCAACACCGCCCAACGCGCGGGGTTGCGAGCCTCGTTCGCGAGCAGGGAAGCGACCTTCGCCGTGTCCTGCCAGAGCCTCGCCATCGTGCGGGATCTGGTGCCCACCACCGCCGTCGCGGGTCTCGCCATGACACCCGCCCCCGTCCCCGCCGAGGTCCGCTGATGTCCCGCTTCTTCACCGGTTCCGCCCGCGCGACCGCCATCGGACCGCTGACCTGGAAGACCTGGCTCGGGATCGTCCTCGTGCCGGTGATCGTGGCGCTCGGCCTGGCGTGGGCGTTCTGGTCGCCCGAGGACAACCACGGCGCCGCCAAGGCCGCCGTGGTCAACGACGACGAGCCGGTGACGGTGAACGGGCAGCTGATCCCGCTCGGCCGGGAACTGGCCGGAAACCTCGTGCACGGCGAGGATTCCGCCTACACGTGGGTGCTCACCGACGCCGAGGACGCGAAGGAGGGCATCTCCGACGGCACGTATTCGGCCGTCGTGACGATTCCGCGGGATTTCTCCGCGCAGGCCACGTCGACGTCGGGTAAGCCGCTCGACGCGAAGCAGGCGATCATGCGCGTCGAGACGTCACAGCGCACCGGTCTGGTCGATCCGGTGGCGAGCCGCGAGGTCGCGAACGCGACGCTCACCGCGCTGAACCGGCAGATCGTCGAGACCTATGTGGACAATCTGTACGTCGGGTTCTCCTCGATCCACCAGCAGCTGGTGCAGGCGGCCGACGGCAGCGACCAGCTGGTGGTCGGGCTGCGGCAGTTGTCCGACGGGACCGGGAAACTGGCCGCGGGTGCGGGAGAACTCGCCGGCGGGGCGGGAAAACTCAGCGGCGCCGCCGGGCAGCTGGCGGACGGCGCACGCGAGCTCGCGAACGGCACCGGGCAGCTCGCCACCGGTTCCGGCCAGTTGTCGTCGGGGTTGACGCAGGCGGAGAAGGACACCGCGCAGCTGCCCCGGTTGACCAGGGAACTGGCCGACGGGGCACAGCAGGTCGCGAACGGCAACAAGCAGCTGTCCGACAAGATCTCGCCGCTGGCGGACAAGGTCGTACGGATCATCGACGCGCTGCCCTCGGCGGGCGACTCGGCGCGGAAGTTCGGCGAACTCGCCGGGAAATGCGATCAGGACACGAAGTTCTGCGCCGATCTCAAGGCCGCTTCGGAGAAGCTCACGGCCGACGCCGCGATCCTCGACGGCAAACGTGCCGAAATCCGCGACGCCGTCGTACAGACGAAGAAGGCGGTGCAAGACCTTTCGGCGGGCTCGCGGAAGGTCGCCGACGGGAACAAGCAGCTCGCGGACAAGTCGAAGGAACTCGCGGGCGGCATCGGCACGGCGGCCGACGGCGCGCGGAAACTCGACGCCGGGGTCAAGGCCGCCGACTCCGGGGCACGGCGGCTCGCCGACGGCTCCGGGCAACTCGCCGGCGGCGCGACGACGTTGTCCACCGGTGCGGGTGAACTCGCCACCGGCGCCCGCTCCGCCGCCGATGGCGCCGAGCGCGCCGAATCCGGTGCCTCGGAACTGGCCAAGGGTCTCAACGAGGGCCGGGGCAAGGTGCCCGACTACACCCAGGCCGAACGCGACCACCTCAAACAGGTCGCCGCCACCCCCGCGATCGCCGACGCGGCGGGCTCGGGCTCGTTCGGCGAAGGCGCGGTGGCGCTGATCCTCGTGCTGGCGCTGTGGGGCTGCGCGCTGGCGACGTACCAGGTGATCCGGGCGGTGCCGCCGAGTGTGCTGACCACCCGCGAACCGAGCTGGCGGATCATCCTCGCCGCGGCCGTCCCCGGTGCGACGCTCGCGGTGCTGACCGCCCTGATCCTGACCGGGGTGTTCTGGGCGTTCCTCGGCCTGAGCTTCGGCAAGGCGGCGACGCTGCTGGTGGTGCTCGTGCTCGCGGCGGGGACGTTCACCGTCGTCAACCAAGCGCTGGTGGCGATCTTCAAACGTCCTGGTCGCTTCGCCGCCCTCGCGATCCTCGTGCTCACTGTCGGCGCTTCGCTGGTCTCGACCGTGCCTGGCTTTTTCGGGACCGTGCTGGGGATCCTGCCGACCAACGGCGCCTTGGTGGCGCTGCGGTCGCTGCTGACCGGGACGGACGGACTGACGTCGGGGATCGTGCAGCTGGTGGTGTGGCTGGGAATCGGGACATTGGCGATGATCCTGGTGACGGACCGGCGGAGGTCCTTGCCCGGACGGGAACTGCGGCTACCCCTCGGGGGTATGTGACGAGCATCGCCTCTCAGTACCCCTAGGGGGTATGTATGGTGGGCTCATGAACACGACGATGCACCACGGAACGCATGGCCACGAACCCGCCGGTCTCGCGTCGACCAAAGGCGGCTACACCCTGGAGCCCGCCACTACGACGCTCATTCCTGGGGAGACGGCTCCCTTCGCCTTCCGGATCCTCGGCGCCGACGGCGCACCGGTGACCGCCTACGACGTCGAGCACGAAAAGCGGCTGCACCTCATCGTCGTCCGCCGGGATACCGCGGGTTTCCAGCACATCCACCCCGAACTCGGCGACGACGGCACGTGGTCGGTTCCGCTGACCATCGCCGGCGCCGGGGTCTACCGCGTCTTCGCGGACTTCAAGCCCAGCGGCGGCGAGGGGATCACCTTGGGCGTCGATCTCTTCGCGGGTGGGGACTTCCGCCCCGCCGAATACCGGACTTCGCGCGTCGCGGAGGTCGACGGCTACCAGGTCCGCCTCGACGGCGAACTCGTGCCGGGAATGCCGTCGAAGGTGACCCTCACCGTCGCCAAGGACGGCCGTGCGGTCACCGATCTCCAGTCGTACCTGGGGGCGTATGGGCATTTGGTCGCGCTGCGCGGTGGTGACCTCGCGTACCTGCACGTCCACCCCGACGGCGAACCCGGCGATGGCCGGACCGCGGCGGGTCCCGAGGTGACGTTCTTCGCCGGGTTCCCGACGGCGGGGACTTATCGGCTGTTCCTCGACTTCCAGCACGAAGGCAAGGTCCGCACCGCCGAGTTCACCGTCACCGCTTGACGACGGGACCGTGCCTCGATCAGTATGAACACGTGTTCATGAACGTGTGTTCATAACGGAGGAGGTTCTGCGATGTCCGGCATCGTCAACACCGCGCAGTCCGAGGCGTGGAACGGCTACGAGGGGCGGCACTGGGCCGAGCACGACGGGCGCTACGACGCGGTGAACAGCGGGTTCAACGACTTCCTGTTCGACGCCGCCGGAATCGGCGAGCGGGACCGGGTGCTCGACATCGGCTGTGGGAACGGGCAGGTCACCCGGCTCGCCGCCGTCCGCGCCCCGCTCGGGGACGCCACCGGAATCGACCTGTCCGCGCCGATGCTCGCCACGGCGCGGGCCCGCGCGGAGGCCGAAGGCGTGGCGAACGTGTGGTTCGAGCAGGGCGACGTCCAGGTCTTTCCGCTGGGGGAAGGGGTTTTCGACGTCGCGCTCAGCCGGTTCGCGGTGACGTTCTTCGCGGATCCGGTCGCCGCCTTCGCGAACGTGCGCCGGGCGCTGAAACCGGGCGGCAGGCTCGCGTTCCTGTGCATGACCGCACTCACCGGAACGGATCTCGGCACCGTTTTCGGTGCGCTGGCACCGTTCCTGCCGACCCCGACCGGTGAGGACGGTACCGGCCCGACGGCGTTCGCCGACCCCGAACGGGCTCGCTCGGTGCTGACGGACGCCGGATTCCGCGAGGTCATGGCCACTCGCGTCGAGGCCGACCAGATCTGGGGGAGCGACGTGGCCGACGCCGCCGGGTTCATCGCGGACTGGGGTCCGGTCAGGTACCACCTCGGTCTGGCCGGCGAAGAAGCGGCGAACGGCGCGCGAGAAGCGCTTTCGGCCGCGCTCCAGCCCTTTGCCGGGCCAGGCGGTGTGCGGCTGCGTGGTGCCGCATGGCTGGTCAGGGCGAAATCCTGATGGCACCGAGGAAAGCCGCGGCACTGCGCGACACCGAAGACGGCCGGAGCCTGCGCGAGCATCTGATCGGCACGGCCGCGGACCTGATCTCCGCCAACGGCACCGCGGAACTCACGGTCCGGGCCATCGCGCGGGCGGCCGGGGTCGCCGACGGCGTGCTGTACAACCACTTCACCGACAAGGAAGAGTTGCTGGCCGACGCGCTGGCGGAACACGTGCGGCGGGTCGAAGCGGGGCTCGGCGAGCTGCCCACACCCGGTTCGGCCACGGTCGAGGCCAATCTCCGCGCCCAGCTGGCGTACGGGTTGGCTCTGCACAAGGAGATCCTGCCCGCGTTCGCCGGGCTGCTCGCCCGCCCCGCCGTGCTCGCGAGGTTCGGCGAACTCGCCGGGGACGGTGAGGCCTGGCGCGACCACCTCGCCGGATATCTGCGCGCGGAAAAGGAACTCGGCAGGCTGGACGGAGATGTCGACGCGGCGGCGGCGATGCTGGTCGGCGTCTGCCACGAATCGGTGCTCACCGCGCTGCTCCCGCATGGCCCGAAGGTGGCCACGTCGCCTGCGGTGAAAGCCGTGGTCAAGACGGTGCTGGAGGGTATCGCGGTGCGCTGACGCCCGTGTCGCGTTCGACACGGGTTGATCCGCGGGTGTTCTGGGTAACCCCGTTGTGCGACTTCAGCAAGGAGGTCGCGCGCGAGGGGAAGGGTGGCTCCATGATCAACATCGCGGAGCATCCGGTGCCGGGAACCTGGGTGCTCGACCTGCGGGCCACGACGCCACGGGCGTTGCCGGACATGCGCGCCTGGGTGGTCAGATGCCTTCCCGATCTCGGCGAGGGGCATCGCGACGACGTCCTGCTGGCGGCGACGGAGCTCGTCGCCAACGCCTACGTGCATGGAGGTGGCGCACGCCACATCCAGTTGTGGCGTGGCGTGTCGCCTTGTGCGGTCCGCATCGAGGTCGCGGATGTCAGCGTCGAACAGCCGCGGGCGCGGTGTTCGCAGTTCGAGGATCCCCGCGGGCGCGGCCTTCTCGTCGTCGACGGGGTGGCCGTGCAATGGGGTGTCCGGCGCGAGCCGGTGCGCGGCGGGAAGATCGTCTGGGCGCACATCCGGTGCGACGGCGGCTGTCCGGAAGCACTCCCGCGCGTGCGCATGAAGCGCTCCCGGAACTGACCTTCACTCAGACGGCGCGGCGTGCGGTGAGCAGGCCGAGCGCGGAGATGGCGGCGAACCCGAACAACAGCCACCTCGCCGACGTGACCACCGAAGGGCCGCCGAGGTTGACCAGCAGGCCGGCGACCGCCGCGCCGAACGCGGTGGACAT
Source organism: Amycolatopsis sp. w19 (assembly GCF_051373225.1). Classification (NCBI taxonomy): domain Bacteria; kingdom Bacillati; phylum Actinomycetota; class Actinomycetes; order Pseudonocardiales; family Pseudonocardiaceae; genus Amycolatopsis; species Amycolatopsis sp. w19. The sequence goes on from NZ_JBPQFM010000022.1 coordinate 132,773, forward strand.
CGTCAGCACGGTCGCGATCGCGGCCGCCGCCTGCCCGCCTTCGCCATCCGGGGCGGAGGTCATCGCCGCGACCGACAGATGGGGCATCGCGATGCCGATTCCCGTGCCGCCGAAGAAGAGCACCGGCAGCCAGGCGAGTACGACGGGCAGCGGGGGCTGTTCGGTCTGCAGGAGCCCCAGCACGGCGAACCCGATGGCGAGACAGGCCGGCCCGGCGAGCACGAGCCGTCGTGTCTTACCGGCCGAAGCACTGACGAGCTGGCTCACCGACCAGCCCAAGGACAGTGCGGCGGCGAAGAATCCCGCCGCCGCGGGCGGAAGCCCGCCCGATCGCTGGCCGAACAGCGGCAGGAACATCTCCACCGCGACGCCGGACGCGAGCACCATGATGGTCAGGTAGATCCACCGCGACCGCGAACCCCGCCGGTAGACCGAAGCGGGCAGCACACTCGCCGCCGAACGGTTCTCCGTCACCAGGAACGCGCCCACGAGTGCGAGCCCCAACGCGATGAGGGCGGCCATCGCGAGGACGTCGGACAGGATCCCCGCCACGCTCACCGCTCCGGCGGCGCCGACGATCAGCGCCAGTGAAACGACCGGGACCGGCGGTGCCTGCGCCGGGCGTTCGCCGTCGGGGAGCGCGCGGGGCACGAAGATCGCCAGCGCGGCCGCCGCCACCGCGAGGACCACGAACGCCGAACGCCACGAACCGAACTGTGCCGAGAACCCGCCGAGCGCCGGGCCCACGAAATTGCCGACCCCGAACATCGCGGAGATCAGCGCGCTGCCCCGGCTCCACAACCGAGGCGGCAGCGCCGAATGGATCAGGGCGAAGCCCAGTCCGGTCAGTAGTCCCGCGCCGAGGCCCTGCGTCCCGCGGCCGAGCAGGAGGACCGGCATCGACGGGCTCGCGGCGCACACCGCCGAGCCCGCGGCGAAAACGCCGAACCCGGCCAGATAGGAACTCTTGCCGCCGAAGCGCGAAAGCGCCTGGCCCACCAGCATGGTCGCGACGACCTGGGCGACCAGGAACGCCGTCATGGTCCAGGCGTACAACGACCGTCCGCCGATGTCCTCGATCGCCGTGGGCAGCAGGCTCGCCGCCACGTAGATGGTGATCGCGCCGACGAGCACGCCACCCGCCAGTACCGACGTGGTGCTCGTATGGCGGCCCAGTTCCCGCCACGATCCGAGGTCTTGCCCGATGTTCACGCGTTTCTCCTCGCTGTCGAAAGGATTGCGCTTCGCATCCTGTCGGCGCGGGGAGCCCCGGTAATCGGACAAATCAGACGTGAATCACGTCACATTTTCGTGCGCCCCTCGATGGCGGCGCGAGCGGCCTCGACCGATTTGCGGACGACGACTTCCGTGGAGTAGCCCTGTTTCGTGAACACTCCGTCGAGATAGAACGTGCCGTAACCGTGCGCCTGGGTGAACAACTGCTCCATCAGTTCGAGCCCGTCCTCCGGCCGGTCGGCGACGGTGAGGCAGAGCATGACGAACTGGTCGGTCAGGCGGCGGGTCTGCTCGTGCAGTGCGGCGTGCTCCGGGCCCTGCAAGCCGTCCGAGTAGATGATGTTCATCCCGGCCCGGCGTTCGATCAGGTATTCCGTGTACGCGCCGGCTGCCGCGGCGAGCGCGGCGACCGGTTCGCTTTCGGCCTCGATGGCGTCGTGCACCCTGTCCGCCAGCTGGCAGGCGACCTTGGCGGCGATCGCGGCCAGGAGGCTTTCCTTGTCCGGGAAGTGCCGATAGGGCGCGCCGGGGCTGACCTTCGCGCGCCTGGCGACCTCGGCGACGGAGAACGCGCCGAGCCCTTGTTCGGCGATCAGGTCGAGCGAGACCCGCACGAGTTCGGCGCGAAGGTCGCCGTGATGGTACTTACCGCCCATGTCGTGGATCACACCGTCCCGGTCGCGGAATATGTAAGAGGCCTCTTACGCTAGTTGTAAGTGACCTCTTACATGGTCTCACTGTTCTCGGAGGGTTTCATGACGACGACCACGCACGCCATCGCCGCGCCGTCCCCGGGCGCCGCCCTGTCGCCGACGACGATCGAGCGTCGCGACCTGCGTCCGGACGACGTGCTGATCGACATCGCGTACGCGGGGATCTGTCACAGCGACATCCACCAGGTGAAGGAGGACTGGGGCAGCGCGATCTTCCCGATGGTGCCCGGGCACGAGATCGCCGGCGTCGTCGCCGCGGTCGGCTCCGACGTGACGAAGTACCAGATCGGCGACCGGGTCGGGGTCGGCTGCATGGTCGATTCCTGTGGCGAGTGCGAGTACTGCCTCGCGGGCACCGAACAGTTCTGCGTCAAGGGCAACATCCAGACCTACAACGGAGTCGGTTTCGACGGCGAGAACACCTACGGCGGCTACAGCCGCCAGATCGTCGTGAAGGACGGTTTCGTCTGCCGCATCCCGGAAGGCATCGGCCTCGACGTCGCCGCCCCGCTGCTGTGCGCGGGTATCACCACCTACTCGCCGCTGAACCGCTGGGGCGCAGGGCCGGGCAAGAAGGTCGCCGTCGTCGGTCTCGGCGGGCTCGGGCATATGGCGGTCAAGATCGCGGTCGCCATGGGCGCCGAGGTCACCGTGCTCAGCCAGAGCCTGAAGAAGCAGGAGGACGGGCTGAAGCTGGGTGCGAAGGACTACTTCGCGACCGGAGACGCGTCGACGTTCAAGGCGCTGCGCGGCCGCTTCGACCTGATCCTCAACACCGTTTCGGCGACGCTGCCCGTCGACTCCTACCTCGGCATGCTGCGTGTCGGCGGCGCGATGGTGAACGTCGGCGCGCCCGGCGAACCGCTGTCCTACAACGCCTTCTCGCTGCTGGGCGGGAACAGGGTGCTCGCCGGCTCGATGATCGGCGGGATCGCCGAGACCCAGGAGATGCTCGACTTCTGCGCCGAGCACGGGATCGGCGCGCAGATCGAGACGATCTCGGCCGACCAGGTGAACGTGGCCTACGACCGGGTCGAGAACAGCGACGTCCGCTACCGGTTCGTCATCGACGCGGCGACCATCGGCGCCTGACCTCGCCGTCCGTGAAGGCCTCCTTGAGGGACCCAGAGTCCCTCAAGGAGGCCTTCACACCTCCCAAGTACATGAAGGCCCCCATCCTTGCGCCTATGTACAGGAAGGGGGCCTTCATGTACTTCGGCTTCAGCTGCCCAATCCGAATCGCCACTCACGACCAACCGTCGGTCACATCAACAGCAGCGGCAGCGTGTTCATCGCGGTGTGCGCGGCGATCGGCGCCCACAGGTTGCGGTAGCGCGACCACAGGTAACCGGTGAACAGGCCGAAGAACCCTTGGAAGGCAACGATCGCGCCCAGGGTGAGTGGCAATGACCCCTGTCCGTGTGTCGGCAGATGCAGCCACGCGAACAGCAATGCCGACAGCAGGATTCCCGGCCACCGCCCGAAAAGCGCCTCCAGCCGGGTCTGCAGCATGCCGCGGAAGAACACCTCTTCGAGGACGTTCGCGGTGAAGAACGTCAGCGTCGCGCCGACCGCCAGGTACACCGGGTCCGGGTAGTCCTCCGACGTGGGCAGCGGCGGCGCGAGCGGGCCGAGGACGTAGAGCCAGCCGAACACGAGCACCGCCGGGATCGGCGCGAGCCATTGCCAGGTCTCCCGGGGTCGCCACGTGAGCCGGAAGGAATCCCGCGCGGGCAGCGCCCGAAGCAGAATCAACGGCAGCGCCAGGAAAACCAGCGGCTTGGCGAGCGCCCAGATGTCGCGGACCAGTGCCTGCTGTCCCACAGCCGACAACAGGTACAACGCCAACGGCCACAGGAACGCGATGAGCGCCAAGGCCGTCGCCTGTCTGCCCAGCCCGCGCCGGTCGGTCACCTCGGGGAGCAGTTTCGGCGCGTGGAGCGGGATCCCGTGGATCAGCAGGATCCCGGCGAGCGCCGGGAGCAGGGCGCCCGCGAGGGAAAGCTCCTTGGCCGAATCCGCGGACGGCTTGATCGCGTCGTGCCCGGTGGTCAGCAGCAGTACGGGCGCGGCCGCGAACACCGCGAGCCCGCCGAAGAGGATTCCCCAGGCGGCACCCGGGCGGGTGCCGGTTTTTTCTGTCACCGGGCCAGGATCTTCGAAGTGGCGCGAGTCCGCGTCATCACTTCGGAGGACTTCAGCCGACCGCGATGACCTTTTCCAGGCTGCGCAGGCACAACGTGAGCGCCTCGTGCTTCGGAGTCTTCTCCCGCACCAGCTCCCATGCCGTGTAGAGCAGGCTCCAGAGCAGTTGCAGCAACCATTCCTTCGTCATCGCCGGATCGATCGAGCCCTCGGCGTGCCCGCGTTCGACGAGCCGCAGCAGGCGTCGGTCGTCGTCGCTCTCCTCCGCCCATTCGGGCCGCGTCACCAGATCCGGCATGGTGAACAGCAACTGGAAGACGTCGCCGTGTTCGAAGTACTCCTGGCACAGCCGTGCCAGCGCGTCCGGCGCCGGACCGTCGTCGAGCCGGGCCCGTTCGGTGCTCTGGGAGATCTTGTCGAGGGCGTCGTGGCTGATCGCGTCGATGAGGTCCGATCGCTCCGCGAAGTACCGGTGCACCGTGGTGCGCCCGACGTTCGCCGCCGCCGCGATATCCGCGAGCGTCGCGCTCGGTTGCTTGGTCAACGTCTCGATGGCCGCGTCCAGGATCGCGCGCCGGGTCCTCGCCCGGACACCCGTCTCGGTGACCACACCCTCACTCATGGCGGTACCGTACCTCGCTCCCGATATGGAACTCAGTTGACGATTTTAGAACACGCGTGTTCCATTAAGAACCATGAAGACTCCACGATTGAAGGTGCTGTGGTCGTTCGCGCGACCGCACAAGGGGGCACTCGCGATCGGCCTGGTCCTCGCCCTGCTCGGTTCGGCGACCGGCCTCGCCTCACCCATGGTCACGAAGTGGGTGCTGGATTCGCTCGGCTCGTCGGCGTCGCTGGCCGGGCCGGTGCTGGCGCTGCTCGGCCTGATGCTGGTGGGCGCGGTGATCTGGCTGGCGGAGTGGATCCTGCTCGGCACGATCGGCGAGCGGGTGGTGCTGAAGGTGCGGGAATCGATGGTGCGGCGGTTCTTCCGCGCGACGATCCCGGCGATCACGAAGCGGCCGACGGGGGAGCTGGTCACCCGCGTCACCTCGGACACGGTGCTGTTGCGCGAGGCGGCGTCGTCCAGCGTGATCGGCTTGATCAACGGCGTGGTGATGCTCGCCGGCACCCTGGTGCTGATGAGCGTGCTCGACCCGGTGCTGCTGGCGACGACCGTGGCCGCCGTGCTCGTCGTCGTCGCGTTGTTCGCCTGGCTGATGCCCGCGATCGCGAAGGAACAGGAGAAGGCACAAGACCGTTTGGGTCGTCTCGGCGGCGTCCTCGAGGGCGCGCTGCGGGCGATCCGCACGGTGAAGGCGAGCCGTGCCGAAACCCGGCAGGCCGACCGGATCCTGGTCGACGCGGAAGCCGCCACGGCGCACGGCGTCCGCGCGGTGCGGCGGGAAGCCGTCGCCTGGGTGGTGGCCTGGACGGGGATCCAGGGCGCGATCCTGGTGATCCTCGGTCTCGGCGCCTGGCGGGTCGAGGCGGGTTTGCTCGAAGTGTCGAGCCTCATCGCGTTCCTGTTGTACGCGTTCGCGTTGATGGAGCCGATCACCGAACTGAGCCAGAACATGACCGCGCTGCAGGCGGGGATCGCCGCGGCCGGGCGGATCCGGGAGATGGACACGCTGGAGGTGGAAGAGGACCGGGCGTCCGCCAAGGCGGAGTCCGAGGGGGACCACGACGGCCCGGTGCTGGAACTGCGCGGCGTGACCGCGGGCTACGGCGGAGACCCGGCGTTGCGCGACGTTTCGCTGGCGATCCCGAGACGCGGGCATACCGCGATCGTCGGGCCGTCCGGCGCGGGCAAGACCACGATGCTGTCGCTGATCATGCGGTTCGTGCGGCCGCAATCGGGTTCACTGCTGCTGGACGGTCGCGAGTACGCGGACCTGCCGTACGCGGACGTGCGGTCCCGGCTGGCCTACGTCGAGCAGGAGACGCCGATCGTGCCGGGGACTATCCGGGAGAACCTGCTCTTCACCCATCCGGACGCGACCGAGGAGGAAGTACGGCGGGCGCTCGGTGAGGTCCGGTTGAGCGACAAGATCGCCGCACTCGACGACGGTCTGGACACGCCGCTTTCGTCGACGTCGGTGTCCGGCGGGGAACGCCAGCGGATCGCGCTGGCCAGGGCGATCCTGCGCACGCCGGACGTGGTGCTGCTGGACGAGGCGACCGCGCAGGTCGACGGCCGGACCGAGAGCGCGATCCACGACTGCATCCGGCGGCTGGCCCGCGAGGGTGCCGTGGTCACCGTGGCGCACCGGCTGTCCACCGTGATCGACGCGGACACCATCGTGGTGATGGAGGCGGGCCGCGTCCGGGCGAGCGGAAGCCACGAGCACCTGCTCGCCACGGACACGCTGTACCGGGAATTGGTGGAGGCGTTGAGGATCGCGGGGGAGGCCGCTCCGGTACCCGGCTGATCTCAGGCGGGGACGGCGCGGACGCCCGGCGGCATCTCCCGGTTGACCTCGTCGAGCCGGGTGGCGACGGTCCGGCAGGGTTCGCAGCCAGCCAGATGCGCGGCGATCAGATCCGCGCGGCGGCCCGGCACGCCGCCGCGGAGCCACGCGCCCATCCGGCGCCGCGCTTCCTGGCAGCACGGCGTTCCCGTCTCGGGGACCTGCGCCTGGAGGAAGGCCTGGCGCAGCCCTTCGCGGGCCCGCAAGGCGAGGACGGAGGCGCCGTTGGGCGACACGCCCAGCAGCGGCGCCACCACCTTCGGGGAATCGCCCTCGGCTTCGGTCCGCCACAGCACGGTCCGCCAGCGGCCGGGCAGCGCGCAGTACGCCGTCCAGGCCAGCCGGGCGTTCGCACGGAGGATGACGAGTTCTTCCGCGCCCACGACTCCGGCGGCCTCTTCGACCGCCGGGGTCGTGCCGTACAGCTCGACCCGTTTGTGGTGACGGCTCCACTTGGCGGCGAGATTCCGGATGGTGACCGCGAGGTAGGGGCGGAGGTTTTCGCGCGGCCCGCCGCCGTCGCGGATGACGCTCAGGACCCGTACGAAGGCTTCGGCCACGAGGTCGTCCCGCTCGGCGGGGTCGGCGACCCAGCCCGCGGCGATGCGGCGGAGCGGCTCGGCGTGGCGCCGGAAAAGTGTCTCGCCGGCGGCGATGTCACCGGCGCGGAAGGCGTCGAGCAGCGTGGCGTCCGCTGTGGTGTCTTCGACGTCATTCCTCATCGCGGTCTCCCGAAGTAACGGGTACGGCAGTGTACCGGTAACCCGGCCACCGATAAACTCCGGGGGATGACGCCTGAAGCCGACGCGCCGCGGCCGGACGGCCGGGCGGCGCGCTGGGCGGGACAGCGGGAGCGCCGCCGACGGGAATTCGTCGACGCGGCGCTGCGCGCGATCGCCGAGCACGGTCCGGAGGTCTCCACCGAACAGATCGCCGACGAGGCGGGGGTGGCCAGAACCCGGGTGTACAAGCATTTCGACGACGCCGCCGACCTGCAGCGTGCGATCGCCGACCGCGCCGTCCGCCTCATCACCGCCGAACTGGCCCCGCTGTGGGACCCGAGCGGGACGCCCATGCAGCTGATCACCATCGCGGTGGGCGCGCATACCGGCTGGCTCGCCGAACACGGGAACCTCTACCGCTATCTCGCCAGGCACTCCCAAGCCGGGCGGCGCGGCGGCGACGCCATCACCGACGTCAGAACGGCGATCGCCCGGCAGCTCTCCATCCTGTTCGAGCACTACCTCGACACCTTCGACCTCGACGGCCGGATCGCCGAACCGCTCGCCTTCGGGCTGGTCGGCCTCGTCGATACGAGTGCCGCGCGCTGGCTGGAGAATCCGGGCGGCCTCGAACTCCCGGAGCTCGCGAGCCAGCTGGTGCGATGGATCTGGCGGGTCATCGACGACACGCTCCGGGAACGCGGGGTCGAGCTCGACCCGCATTCGCCGCTGCTCGTGCCGGGCGGCTGAGCGCTCAGGATGTGGGAGCGGGAATGAAAGCCGGTCCGCCGGTGTCGGAGCGGTCATGGTCACCCCTTTCGACGACCCGGCCTGGGCTTCGCTGACCGGCCCGCACGCCCATTTCGCTGAGCGCTCCGGCCAGGTCCTGCGCTACCAGGTCGACGTCGCGCCGTTCTTCGCCCTGCCCCCTGAGCCGGACGACGGCGTGTGGGCCGACGTCGCCGCGCTGGCGGGCCCCGGCCAGACGGTCACCGTCCACAACGCGCTGCCCGTCCCGGCCGACTGGGAAGTCCTCGGCAGGATCGCCGGAGTCCGGCTGGTCGACGTCGCGCTCGAAGCCGCCGAAGATCCCGAAGCGGTCGTGCTGGGGCCCGACGACGTCCCGGAGATGCTCGACCTCGTCGAGCGGACCAAACCGGGGCCGTTCCGGAAGCGGACCATCGAATTGGGGACATACCTGGGAATCCGGCGCGACGGCGAGCTGATCGCGATGGCGGGCGAGCGCATGCATCCGCCCGGCTGGACCGAGATCAGCGCCGTCTGCACCGACCCGGCGTATCGCGGCCACGGACTGGCGACCCGGCTCATCCGCGCGGTGGCGGCGGGGATCCGGGCCCGCGGCGAACACCCGATGATGCACGCGGCGGCGACGAACACGCCGGCCATCCGGCTCTACGAGTCGATCGGCTTCGAAGTGATTCCGCGGCCGGACTTCGTGATGGCCCGCGTCCCCGGCTCCTTGTGAAGACACGCTAACGAGGGATTTCAGAAACTCGCGATGGACTGAACAGCACGGGCGGGCCAGACTTCGCGCCATGAAGGCATTGGTCAAAGCCGACCGAGCACCCGGGCTGGAACTCACCGACGTTCCGGACCCCGCGGTCGGCCCCGGCGACGTCGCCGTCCGCGTGCTGCGCGCCGGGATCTGCGGTACCGATCTGCACATCGACTCCTGGGACGACTGGGCGGCGCGCACCATCGCCGCGCCGCTGGTCATCGGGCACGAGTTCGTCGGCGAGGTGGTCGAGATCGGCCGGTCGGTGACCACGGTCAAGGTGGGCGACCTGGTCAGCGGCGAGGGACATCTCGTCTGCGGAAGCTGCCGCAACTGCAAGGCCGGGCGGCGTCACCTGTGCGCCAGGACCAAGGGCCTCGGCGTGCACACCGACGGCGCCTTCGCGCAGTACGCCGTGCTGCCCGAGATGAACGCCTGGGTGCACCGCACCAAGGTCGACCTCGACATCGCCGCGATCTTCGACCCGCTCGGCAACGCCGTGCACACCGCGCTGTCCTTCCCTGTCATCGGCGAGGACGTGCTGGTCACCGGCGCCGGCCCGATCGGCATCATGGCCGCCGCCATCGCGCGCCACGCGGGTGCGCGCAACGTCGTCGTGACCGACGTCAGCGAGCACCGCCTCGAACTGGCCCGCAAGGTCGGCGTCGACCTCGCGCTGGACGTCTCTTCCTCGACCATCGCCGACGCGCAGAAGCAGCTCGGCATGGCCGAGGGCTTCGACGTCGGCATGGAGATGAGCGGGCGGCCCGAGGCGCTGCGCGACATGATCGCGAACATGTCGCACGGCGGGCGCGTCGCGCTGCTCGGCCTTCCCGCTTCCGACGTGTCGGTCGACATCGCGTCCGTGGTGCTGAAGATGATCCAGCTCAAGGGGATCTACGGGCGCGAGATGTTCGAGACGTGGTACTCGATGTCCGTCCTGCTGCAGGCCGGGCTGGACATCTCGCCGGTGATCACCCACCGGTTCGGCTACACCGAATACGAGAAGGCGTTCGCGACGGCCAGGGAAGGCCGCTGCGGCAAGGTCATTCTGGACTGGACGGAGAACTGATGTACGGCGCGATGCGCGACGACCTCAAGGCCGGGCTCGCCGAGATCCGGGAAGCCGGGCTGTACAAGGGCGAGCGGGTGATCCAGGGACCGCAACGGGCTTCGGTCAGCGTCGGCGACGGCGACGTCCTCAACTTCTGCGCCAACAACTACCTCGGCCTCGCCGACCACCCCAAGCTGATCAAGGCCGCGCAAGAGGCGCTGGACCGCTGGGGCTTCGGCATGGCGTCGGTGCGGTTCATCTGCGGGACCCAGCAGCCGCACAAGGAGCTCGAGGCGAAGCTGTCGGAGTTCCTCGGCACCGAGGACACGATCCTCTACAGCTCCTGTTTCGACGCCAACGCCGGGCTGTTCGAGACGCTGCTGACCGATCAGGACGTCATCATCTCCGACGAGCTCAACCACGCGTCGATCATCGACGGCGTCCGGCTCTGCAAGGCGAAGCGGATGCGCTACCGCAACCGTGACGTCGCGGATCTGGAGGCCAGGCTGAAGGAGGCGTCCGGCGCGCGGTACCGGATGATCGCCACCGACGGCGTGTTCTCGATGGACGGCTACCTCGCGCCGCTCGACGAGATCTGCGAGCTGGCCGAGCGCTACGACGCGCTGGTGATGGTGGACGACTCGCACGCCGTCGGCTTCACCGGCCCGACCGGGCGCGGAACGCCGGAGCTGTTCGGCGTGCAGGACAAGGTCGACGTGCTGACCGGCACGCTCGGCAAGGCGCTCGGCGGCGCGAGCGGCGGCTACACCTCGGGCCGCGCGGAGATCGTCGAGATGCTGCGGCAGCGTTCGCGGCCGTACCTGTTCTCGAACTCGCTGGCGCCGTCGATCACCGCGGCCGCGCTCGTCACGCTGGAACTGCTGGACTCCTCCAGCGACCTGCTGGGCAAGCTGCGCGCCAACACCGAGCTGTTCCGGCGCCGGATGACCGAAGCGGGCTTCGATCTGCTCCCGGGTGAGCACCCCATCATCCCGGTGATGATCGGTGACGCCGCCAAGGCGGGCAAGATGGCGGATCTGCTGCTCGACCAGGGCATCTACGTGATCGGCTTCTCGTATCCGGTGGTGCCGCACGGCAAGGCCCGGATCCGGACGCAGATGTCGGCGGCGCATTCGACCGACGACGTCAACCGGGCCGTCGACGCGTTCGTGACGGCAAGGTCCATGATGGACGAATGATCGATCCGCGACGGCTGCGCGTGCTGCGTGCCCTCGCCGACCACGGCACCGTGACGGCGGCGGGGCAGGCGCTGCACCTGACGCCGTCCGCGGTCTCCCAGCAGCTGGCCGCCCTCGAAGCCGAGTGCGGCCAGCAGCTGCTCCGCCGCCGGGGCAGGCGGGTCTCGCTGACCCCGGCGGGTGAATTGATGGTGGTGCACGCCAACGCCGTCGCCGCCGAACTGGAACGGGCGCGGGCGACCCTCGCCGCGCTCGATTCCGGTGTCCAGGGCATGGTGCGGCTGGCGAGTTTCGCCTCCGCGATCACGATGGTCGTGGCGCCGGCGATCGCTTCGCTGCGTGCCGGTTCGCCCGGGGTCACCATGCAGGTGCAGGACGTCGAGGGGCACGCGAGCATCCCGCTGCTGCTCGACGGCGAGGTCGATCTGGCGATCACCGAGGAGTACCGGCTCTCGCCACGGACGGATGAAAGCAGGCTCACCCGGTTCCCGTTGTACGTGGAGCCCTTCGACGTCGTGCTGCCCACCGCGCACCGGCTCGCCGGAGCGTCCGAAGTGGACATCGACGACCTCGCCGACGACGAGTGGATCGCGCCGAAGCCCGGGAATCCCTGCCGCGACGTGCTGATGATCGTCTGCGCGAACCCGGAGATCCGGCACGTCTCCGACGATTTCCACGCGATCACCACCCTGGTCGCCGCCGGCGAGGGCGTGGCCTTGGTGCCGCGTAACGCTTTCACGGCGGTTCCCGGTGCGGTCGCCGTCCCGTTGCGCGGCGAACCGCCGTTGCGCCGGGTGTTCGCCGCCGTCCGGCGGGGGAGCGCGGATCACCCGTTGCTCAAGACCGTGCTCGCCGCGTTGCTTGACGCGGCGCCGGGTCATGCGAATGCGGAGCGGGGGAGTCGCACTTAAGATCTGGGCACCTGCCGCCGAAGGAAAGACAGGGTCCGGATGCTCCAGATCGATGCCCTCACCTGGATCGTCACGATCGGGCTGGTGCTCGGGCTCCTGGCGCTCGATCTCATCCTCGCGGCGGTGCGGCCGCACAAGGTCGGCTTCGGCGAGGCGGTGGCCTGGTCGATCGGCTACATCCTGGTCGCGGTGGCGTTCGGTGTCTGGCTGACGCTGGCGCACGGCGGCGACTTCGGTCAGCAGTACTTCGCGGGCTACATCGTGGAGAAGAGCCTGTCGGTCGACAATCTCTTCGTCTTCGTGATCATCATGAGCACCTTCGCGGTACCCGAGGAACACCAGCACAAGGTGCTCACGTTCGGCATCGTCGTCGCGCTGATCATGCGCGCGATCTTCATCGCTCTCGGCGCGACGCTGCTTTCCTTGTTCTCCTTCATGTTCCTGCTGTTCGGGCTGCTGCTGATCTACACCGGCATCCAGCTGTTCCGGCATCGCGACGAGGATCCGGACGTCGAGAACAACGTGGTGGTGCGGACCGCACGCCGTCTGCTGCCGCTGTCGACCGAGTACGACGGCGGCAAGCTGTTCACCCGGGTCGAGGGAAAGCGTGTGGGCACGCCGCTGGTCGTGGTGCTGCTCGCGATCGGCGGGATCGACCTGCTGTTCGCGCTGGACTCGATCCCCGCGGTCTTCGGTGTCACCGACGAGCCGTATCTGGTCTTCGCGGCCAACGCGTTCGCCCTGCTGGGCCTGCGGGCGCTGTACTTCCTCGTAAAGGGCCTGCTCGATCGCCTGGTGTACCTGTCCGCCGGGCTCGCGGTGATCCTCGGGTTCATCGGGATCAAGCTGATCCTGCACTGGGCCCACGTGGACATCGACGAGAACGTTCCGGAGATCTCGACGCCGGTCAGCCTCGCGGTGATCATCGGCATCCTCGTGGTGGTGACGGTGGCGAGCCTGCTCAAGACCCGCAACGATCCTTCCGCCAAAGCGCACCCGGGCTCGCTGCGCGGCTCCCGCCCGGAAGAGGACTAGCGCCAGCCTGCTTCGAGGAGATCGAAGATCCTCTCGACGTCCTCTCGCGGATCCTTTCGGCCTCGGGTGAGGGCCGGGATGTCCAGTACGAAGCGGGCGAGGGCGCGGCAAGCGATGTCTTCGGAGCTCACGCCGGTCTCCTCGGCGATGGCGGCGCCGAGGGCCGCGGCGTGCCGGGTCCACATGCGCTCGCCGTACTCCTGAAGGGCGGGGGTGCCGTTCACCAGCGCGGTGAACTCGGCGTACTGAGGGTGCGTCGTGATCGGAAGCCAGGTGGTGAGCACGTAGGCGCGCAACGCCTCGACGATGCTCTGACCCTCTTCGCGCTCCCGGACGGCGGCGACCAGGCGTGCCTCGCGGTCCTGAGATTCGTCGAAGACCAGCGCTTCCTTGCCGGGGAAGTGCTTGAACAGCGTCGTCGTCGAGACGTCGGCCGCCTCGGCGATGTCGCGGATGCTGACCTGGTCGTAGCCGCGCTCCAGGAACAGGTTCAGCGCGGCGTCCGCCAGTGCCTGGCGGGTGGCCGCCTTCTTGCGTTCACGCCGTCCCAGTGTCTCCATGGGCGCACTCTATCGCATAGGTTGTCACGGTCACTAAGTTGACTCGTTGCACTTTTTAACCCGTTCTGCTTTTCTGGTGTTCATGACGATCAGCATCATCGGAGCGGGTCCGGGTGGCCTGACCTGCGCTCGCATACTTCAACAGCACGGCATTCCCGTGACGGTCTACGACCGAGACCCCCATCCCGCGGCTCGCAATCAGGGCGGCACCCTCGACCTCCACGCGGACGACGGGCAGCTGGCCCTGCGCGAAGCCGGCCTCCTCGACGAGTTCTTCGCGCTCGCCCGGCCGGAAGGGCAGGAGATGCGCAAACTGGATCCCGCCGGACGGCTCTTGGCGCACCATGTCCCGGCCGAGGGGGAGCTGTTCAAGCCGGAGATCGACCGCGGTCAGCTGCGTGGTCTGCTTCTCGACTCACTGAAGCCGGACACTGTCCAGTGGGGGCGGACCCTGGATCGCGTCGAGGCTCCCGGGCTTCTTCGGTTCACGGATGGGGAGACGGTCGAGACGGACCTGATCATCGGCGCCGATGGCGCGTGGTCGCGGGTCCGTCCGGCGGTGTCGGAGGCCGTGCCCGAGTACGTCGGGGTCACCTTCCTGGAGGCCTGGTTCGACGATGTCCGGAACGCGCACCCTGAACTCGCCGAACTCGTCGGCCAGGGCAGTGCGATGGCGGCCGACGGCGAGCGGTGCCTGTTCGCGCAGCGCAACAGCGGCGACCACATCCGGGTCTACATCGTCCAGCGGATGCCCGCGGACTGGGCCGGGTCGGGTTGTGACGTCCGCGGTCGGCTGCTCGAAGCGTTCTCCGGCTGGTCGCCGTCGTTGCTGCGGATGATCACCGACAACGACGGGCCGTATGTCGATCGGCCGTTGTTCGCGCTTCCGGTCCCGCATACGTGGGAGCACAAGCCGTGGGTGACCCTGCTCGGCGACGCCGCTCACCTGATGCCGCCGCTGGGCGTCGGGGTCAACCTGGCCATGCTCGACGCTTGCGAACTCGCCCTGGCGTTGGCCGGTTCGGCCGGTTTGGGTGAGGCGGTCGGGGTTTATGAGGCGACGATGCTGCCGCGGTCGGCTGAGTTCGCTCGGCGGCTGGAGAATGGTGCTGAGGGTTTGCTTGATGTCGATTAGCGTTGCTGTGTAAGGGTTTTAGAAACTGTCGGTGGTCGGTTGTACGTTCTGCGTGTGGACACACTCAACGCCACTGTGGCGCTCTTGAAGGAAATCACGTCGTCGGAAGTTTTGCGGGAGGTCAATGCTTCACTGGATTCGTTGGGGGACAACGATGCCGTGGATGCTGCCGTGGCGGCGTCGGAGGGGATCGCGCGGCTGGAGGCTGTTCGGTTCCGTGCTTTGGGGCGGTTGAGTCGTCACCGTGATGGTGCGTCGAGTGTAGTGCAGGAGGTCGCGTTCGCTCTGTCTGTTGTGGACGGTCATGCTGCTGGGCTGGTCTCTACGGCTGAGGCGTTGACGACCCGTCTGCCGCGCACGTTGGGTTTGTTGGATGCCGGGAAGGTGGGTGGGTACGGGGCGATGAAAGTCGCCACGGCCACCGCCTGGCTCTCGGACGAGGATGCCCGTGCGGTGGACGCGGTGCTGGAGGATCGGTTGCCGGGCCGGAATTCGGATCAGATCCGGAAGGCGGCGAATCACGCGGCGATGATGGCCGACCGTGATGGGGCGGCTCGTCGTGTGGAGCGGAATCGTGGCGGGCGTCGCCTATCGATCCGGCAGGGTGAGACCGGGGTGGCCTCCATCGAGGTCGAGGATGGGCCCGTCGAGAAGGTCGCCGCCGCCTATACGCGGATCGACCGTGAGGCTCGGGCGCTGCGGGCCGGTGGGGAGACCCGCACCCTGGACCAGCTACGTGCCGATGTCGCCCTTGACCTCCTGCTGGGTGGTCAGGGTGGGAAGAGCGAACGGTCGGAGGTGTTCCTCTACATGGACTTGAACACCTACCTCGGGTTGAACGATGATCCGGCGGAGATGGCCGGGCATGGGCATATCCCGGCGTCGTTGGCGCGGGAGATCGCCGGTGGGGCGAATACGGTGTTGCGGCGGATCATCACCGACCCGCTCTCGGGGCAGGTTCTCGACCTCGGCCGCGACCGCTACCGGCCCACTGCCGGTCTGGACGAGTTCGTGCGGGTGCGGGACCGTGAGTGCCGAAGACCCGGGTGTCATCGTGTGGCGCAGGCCTGCGACCTCGATCATTCGGTGCCGTGGCAACACGGTGGCCATACCGCGGATACCGAGCTGATCGATCTGTGCCGCCGTGATCATCGGTTGAAGGACGAACCGGGCTGGATCTATCGGTTGGGTTCTGATGGGACTCTGACGATCACGACGCCTACGGGGCGGAGTTACGACAGCTCGCCTCCGCCACTGCACGAACCCCGTGACGAGGAACCACCACCGTTCTGAGGCGTCGCCGGAAAACGGCAACGGCATGATGCCGGAAAGCGACAACGATCTTGTAAGCCCACTGGTTGTGTTGCCGGGAATCGGCGATGGTGCCGGGGCGGGCTTGTCAAGTTTTCTGTGTAAGTGATCGGAAAATGGGGTTCTCTTTGATGTAGTGGGCGATGTGTTCGAGGAAGGCCATGGTGAGGGAGTCGAGGGCTTTCTGCCAGCCTTGGATGGTGGCGCCTTCGACGAGTTTGGCGTGGGCGGATCAGATGGCTCGTGCAGGTCTGCACGGTGGTCTGCGACCAGGTTGCCTCGATGGTCTCGGGAACCTGGTGTGAGGCCGTCGCAGGACACGATCGGCCCTGTCATGATTTTCGTGTAAGCCACGGATGATTGTGTGGTTATTTTAGTGGATTGGTAGGCGGCCGGGGAAGAGGACCACGAGTGTGTTGAGGGCTTGTTTCCATCC
>NZ_JBPQFM010000023.1:0-109868 GCF_051373225.1 Amycolatopsis sp. w19
GGCGGTGAACGGCCCAGCGTCGGTGGTGGTGTCTGGTGACGTCGCGGGGTTGGATGCGTTGGTCAAGCGGTGTGAGCTGCTGGATGTGCGGGCGAAGCGGATCCCGGTGGACTATGCGTCGCATTCGGCGCATGTGGATGTGATCGAGCAGGACGTGGTGTCTGCGTTGGCGGGTATCTCGCCGCAGGAGCCGGTGATTCCGTTTTATTCGACGGTGACCGATGAGCCTCTGGAATTGGATGCTGGGTATTGGTTCCGGAATCTGCGGGGGACGGTGCGGTTCGCTGCGACGGTGGATCGGTTGCTGGAGGACGGGTTCCGGTTCTTCGTGGAGACGAGTCCGCATCCGGTGCTGGTTCCGGGAATCAGCGAAGACGCTGTCGCGTTGGGGAGTTTGCGGCGGGGCGAGGGTGGTGCGGAGCGGTTCGTCGCGTCGCTCGCCGAAGCCCACGTGCACGGCTTGAGCCCGGAGTGGTCTTCGATCCTGCCGACGGCGGACTGGGTCGATTTGCCGACGTATCCGTTCCAGCGCAAGCGGTTCTGGCTGGAAGCCGGGACCGTCGCCGGGGACGCGTCGGCGTTCGGGCAGACGGTCGTGGACCACCCGCTGCTCGGCGCCGTCGTCGCCGTCCCCGGGACCGGCGGGCTGCTGTACACCGGCCGGATCTCGCTGGAAACGCATCCCTGGCTCGCCGATCACGCCGTGTCCGGAACCGTGCTCGTGCCCGGCACGGTGTTCGTGGAGCTCACGCTGGCCGCCGGCAGCCAGGTGGACTGCACGATGCTCGACGAACTGACCCTCGAAGCCCCGCTCGTGCTCGAAGAAGGCACCGACGTCCGGCTCTCGGTCGAACTCGGCGACGAGGACGTCGACGGCCGTCGCGAGGTCGGCGTGTACTCCCGCCGCGGCGACGAACCCTGGACCCGGCACGCCAACGGCGTCCTGCTGCCGGAAACGGACGGCGTGCCTACCTCGCTCGCGGAGTGGCCGCCTGCCGGGGCGGAACGCGTCGGCGTCGAGGCGCTGTACGACGAACTCGCGGACGCGGGCCTCGAATACGGTCCGGCGTTCCAAGGACTTCGCGCCGCTTGGCGTCGCGAGAACGAGGTCTTCGCCGAAATCGACCTGCCCGAAGCCCAGACCGGCGATGCTCCGGCCTTCGGCCTGCATCCCGCGTTGCTGGACGGCGCGCTCCACGGGATCGCGCTGGGTGTGCTTCCCGACGATGCCGAGGGGCTTCGGCTCCCGTTCGCGTTCTCCGGGGTCCGGCTGTGGTCGCGGGGCGCGACGGCACTGCGGGTGCGGCTGCGGCCGGCGGCGGACGGGGTCGCGCTGACCGTCGCCGACGCTGAAGGCCTGCCGGTCGCCGACGTGGACGGCCTGCTGCTGCGGCCGGTGTCGGTGTCCGGCCTCGGTGGATATCGAGAGTCCCTGTTCGGCCTGGACTGGGTGCCCGCGGGCGCGACCGAACCGCACGACGCGACGGTGTGGCACGGCGAATCCGGGGATCTCCGCACCGTGCTGGGTGCGGCACTCGAACGCGTCCGGACGTGGCTCGACGAACCGGGGGACGGCCCGCTCGTGGTGGCCACGCGAGGCGGGATCGCGACCGAACGCCCGGATCCGGTGGCGGCCGCGGTGTGGGGGCTCGTGCGCTCGGCGCAGTCGGAGCACCCCGGGCGGTTCGTGCTCGTGGACGGCGACGTCCCGGCCGCGCTGCCCGCCGGGGAATCTCAGGTCGTGGTCCGTGACGGGGTCAGCTTCGTCCCGAGGCTCGTCCGGGTCCCCGAGCCCGGACCGGCGCGGCCGTGGAGCGACGGCGACGTCGTGCTGATCACCGGCGGCACCGGCCTCCTCGGCGCGGCCGTCGCGAAACATCTGGTGGTGACGCACGGCGTCCGTTCGCTGGTGCTGCTGAGCCGTTCCGGCGCGTCCGCGCCCGGTGCGGCGGCACTGGCGGACGAACTCACCGGGCTGGGTGCCGAGGTCCGGATCCTGGCGTGCGACGCGGCCGACCGGGAGGCGTTGCGCCAGGTGCTCGCCGCGCATCCGGTGACCGGTGTCGTGCACGCCGCCGGCGTCCTCGACGACGGGCTGATCACCGCGCAGACCCCCGAACGGCTCGACCGGGTGCTCGCGCCGAAGGTGGACGCCGCGGTGAACCTGCACGAACTCTTGCCCGACGCCGCACCGTTCGTGATGTTCTCCTCGGCGGCCGGTGTCTTCGGCAATCCCGGGCAGTCCGGTTACGCCGCGGCCAACGCGTTCGTGGACGCGCTGGTGGAACGCCGCCGGGCGGAAGGCGCCGCAGCGACGTCACTGGCGTGGGGCCTGTGGGCGACCACCAGTGCCATGACCGATTCCGCCGACGTCGAGCGGATGGCGAGGGCCGGGCTCGGCGGACTGTCCACAGAGGAGGGTCTGGAGCTGTTCGACGCCGCGCTCGCCACCGGGCGGACGCTGACCGTCCCGATGCGGCTCGACCTCACCGCGCTCCGCGCCGAGGAGAGCCCGCCGTTGCTGAGCGGACTCGTCCGCACCCGTGCCCGGCGGGCGCCCGACGGCGGCGGCGCGTTCCGCGCGCGGCTCGCCGGACTCGACGCGGACGGCCGCGACGCGGCGATCCTGGAACTGGTGCGCGGCCAGGTCGCGGCCGTCCTCGGGCACGACGGGGCCGGCGCCATCGACGCCGACGTCGCCTTCCTCGAACTCGGCTTCGACTCGCTCACCGCCGTCGACCTGCGCAACCGGCTGGCGGCGTCGACCGGTCTGCGGCTCCCGCCGTCGCTGGTCTTCGACCACCCGACGCCGCTCGCCGTCGCGGAACGGATCTCCGGTGACTTCTCGGCCTCCGACAAGCAGCCCGAGACACCGCCCGCGGCCGCGAGCTTCTTCGGCGCGATGTTCGCGCGCGCGGTCGAACTCGGCGAGGTCGCGCAGTTCGTCGCGCTGGCCGCGCAGGCGTCGCGCTACCGGCCGTCGTTCACCGCCGAAACCGCGCGGGAACAGAACCTGCAACCGGTCCGCCTCGCGAAAGGCCCGTCCGGCCCCGAACTCGTCTGCGTCCCCTCCCTCCTGGTCGGCTCGGGCGCCCACGAATACGCGCGGTTCGCGGCGTCGTTCCGGGACGTGCAGGACGTTTCCGTCGTTCCGGTGCCCGGTTTCGGGCACGGGCAGCCGTTGCCGGACTCGATCGAGGCGGTCCTCCACGCACAGGCGGATGCCATCCTCCGCGAAGGTGGCGACCCGGTGGTCCTGGTGGCCCACTCGTCGGGTGGCCCGCTCGCGCACGCGCTGGCGAGGCATCTGGAGGAAGCGGGCGCCGCGCCCCGCGCGCTCGTGCTGATCGACGTCTACCCGCAGGACGAACACGCGCTGGACGGCATCCGCGACCGGCTCGCCGACGGCCTCGGGGACGACACGCGGCTCACCGCGATGGGTGCCTACCTGCGCCTGTTCGCCGACCACGTGCCCGCGGCGACCGGTGTGCCGACCTTGCTGGTGCGGGCCTCGGAGCCGCTGGAAGCGTGGCGCGACCGGGCCGGATGGCAGTCCGGCTGGGCCTTGCCGCATGACACGGTGGACGTCGAGGGGGATCACTTCACGATGCTGGAGCGGCATGCGGGGACGACCGCCGAGGCCGTCCGGGAGTGGCTGGGGCGGCTGGCGTAGCGACTGCGCGTGAAGGCCCCTTTCCCTCGGCTCAGCCGAGGGAAAGGGGCCTTCACGCGCTTGTGTCGCTCACCCGCACCTGAGGTACATGATGGCCCCCTTCCTTGCGCCAGGCGCAAGGAAGGGGGCCATCATGTACTGAGGACCTGCCGCGCCCATGCCCGCCCTTAAGCGCGGCTCCGCGGCTTCAAAGCCATCGCCGGCGTCACTGTCCGCACCTCGAAGTTCGCCACCGTGCTGTCCACCCGGTGGAAGAGATTGTCCGGACCGGAGAAGCACAACGACGTCACGCCCTGCTCCCGCAAGGTCGCGACCATCGACGGCCAGTCGATCGGCCGGTCGAAGGTGTCGAGCAGCATCCGGCGCACCCCCGCCGCCGAGTCCAGGAGCGCGCCGTCCTGGTCCGCGACGACCGGCAGTTCGGGGTCGCGGAGAGTGAAGCCGGACAGCACCTCCTCTTCGGCACGACGGCGCAAACCGCCGAAGTAGGTGGAGTGCACGGGCGGGCGCATGGTGTGCATCGAGTAGCCGCCGATCGCTCGGACGCGCGCCTTCACCCGCTCCAAGTCCTTCTCCCGTACCGAAAGCAGGTAGAAGCCCTTGTCGATGACGCCCGAAACGTCGTGGAACTCGTCCTTCAGCTCGGCCAGGACCTCGGCGAAACCTTCTTCCGGAGTCCGGACGAAACAGTGGGTCACGACGTCCGAGTAGTCGTTTTCGAAGTAGGACACCTCGCACCGCGAAAGCTCCGCGGTGAGCCGGACGGTCTCCTCGAACGACAGCACACCCGTGTACGAGGTCAGTGCCTTCTGGCCGAAACTGGGACCGGCGCAGATCTCGGGTTTCACGCCGAGGACGTCTTCGGCCCACTCCGCGAGGGAAAGACACGTCAGCATGAAGACGACCTGCGCGGCCTCGTCGTACACATCGCCGTCTTCGCGGGCGGGGCCGAGCAGGCGGCGGCCGAGGACGTCCTCGGCCGTGGCGAGCCGTTCCCGCGCCTTCCGGTTGATCATCAGGAACCGGCTCACGTCCCCGGTTTTCGTCGGGGCCATTCCCGGGAAGATCAGGGCGGTGCGTTCGTCGGTCACGTCGCTCAGCCGGCCTTCGGTGAACTGGCCGATTCGGCGAGCGCCAGCTCCGTCATCCGCTTCTTGTCGGGTTTTCCGTTGCGGTTCAGCGGAAACCGGTCGACGACCCGGATGCGGTCCGGTCGCTCGAACTCCGGCAGTACTTCGGCGATACGCGTACGCCAGTGCCTGCCGTCGTGGCCGAGCGGGTCTTCGACGAAGAACGCCAGCTGACAGCCGCGTCGTTCGTCCGGCAGCGCGATGATCTTGACCGGGCACAGCGCTTCGGTGACCTTGTGCTCGATGATCTCCGGATAGAGTGTGTGTCCCTTGCGGTGCACGGCGAACTTGCGGCCCACCACGAACAGATTGTCGTTCTCGTCCAGGTAACCGAAGTCGCCGGTGTGCCGCCAACCCTGCTCCGCCGGCTCCAGCGAGCCGTCCGCGGCGAGGTAGCCCGCCATCATGTCGGGGCAGTGCATCACGATCTCGCCGGTCTGCCCGGCGGGCAGCGAGTTGCCTTCGTCGTCGAGGATCCGCAATTCGTGCCCGGGGAGCGCGCGGCCGCAGCCGACCGGGTTCTCCGGCGTCGCGAACGCGAGGTTGCCCAGTTCGGTGCTGCCGTAGCTGTCCAGCAATGGCAGGCCGAACCAGGCGACGTAGTCTTCGCTGAGCGTCGAGCCCAGGGGAGCGGCGCCGCTGCAGAACATCCGCACGCCCGCAAGATCGAGGCCATAGCGGGGATTGCGCTTCACGATGTTGAGAATGCTCTGGTACGTCGACGGCGTGCCGTCGGTCACGGTCACCCCGCACTGGCCCGCCATCCGCAGCGCACGGTCGATCCGCCGGTACGGCGCCACCACGAGCGAGCAGCGCACCAGCCACGCGATCAGCACCATCGACAGGCCGTACTGGTGGGAAAAGGGCAGCATCGGCATCAGCACGTCACCCGAGTGGTGGCCGACCTGGTCGGCGTTGCGCTGGAGGTTCTTCAGGAACCGTCCGCCGTTCTTGACCACGCCCTTGGGCACTCCGGTCGACCCGGAGGAGTACATGATCAGCCCGTCCGGCAGCTCGCACCACGGGTCCACCCGCAGCTCCGGATCGCGGGTGGCCTGCGAAGCCCCGGCGACGAGCAATTCGTAGAGCAGGGTGTGCGGGCCGTCGGTGACCAACGGCGCGTCCTCGTCGACCAGGCTGATCTTGACCCCGGCCTGGTTGCAGACCCGCTGGGTTTCGGCGGCGTTCTCCTGCTGGTCGACGAGCACGATGCTCGCGCCGACATGCATCAGGGCCAGCAGGGTCGTCACGTAGGCGGCCGAATTGCCGGCCTTCAGCATCACCCTGGTCGCGGGTGTCACGCCACGCTCCCGGAGGGACTCCGCCACCCCCAGCGCGCTGTGTTCGAGCTCGTCGAACGTCTGCAAGGAATCGAGGGCGAAGAGTCTCGCGGACATGGGATTCCCCTTTCTCTCACTCGGCGATCTTGGTGCGGCCAGACCACCGGAAGACGGCGACGACCTCATGACCGTCCTTTTGGAATTCCCCGTCATGGGAAAAGTGCTCGTAGCCTCCGTCGACGCAGATCTTCAAGTCCTGGTCCAGGTCCTCGACCTTCTGGTAGGACTCCAAATCCGCCGAACGCGCGCGGGATCCGGTGGGATCGATTCTGATGTGCACCACGGAAGGGCTCCTTTCACTGGGTGACGCGGAGATCGGAAGGGCGCAAGGCGTCCGAGATGGCCCCGATCACGGCCGGGGCGTGGGTGTTCAGATAGAAATGCCCGCCGGGATACGTGGTCAGGGTGAACCGCCCGGACGTGTGGGTTGCCCAGTCGCGGACTTCGTCGACGGTCGCCTTCGGGTCGTTTTCACCGACGTGGGCGTGAATCGGGGTCCGCAGTAGGGGCCCCGGCGTGTATCGGTAGGTCTCGGCGGCGGTGTAGTCCGTACGGATCGAGGGCAGCACCATTTCCAGGATCGCTTCGTCCTCGAAGATCTGGGCGTCGGTACCGCCGAGTTCCTTCACAGCCGCGATGAGGCCCGCGTCGTCGCGCCGGTGAACCGTCTCGTCGCGAGCGCGGCTGGGCGCCACGCGGCCGGAGACGAACAACGCGTGCGGCCGCACGTCACCGGCTTCGAGCCTGCGGGCGACCTCGAAGCCGAGTGAAGCGCCCATGCTGTGACCGAAAAGGACGGTCGGCCGGTCCAGCCACGGCAGGAGCGCCTCGGTGACACCGTCGGCCAGTTCGGCGATGGTGGCTAGCCCCGGTTCGCGACGCCGGTCCTGGCGTCCGGGGTACTGGATCGCGAGTACGTCGGCGGCGGGGCTCAACGCCCTTGAGACCGGGAAGAAATAGCTCGCGGAACCTCCCGCGTGCGGGAAACAGACGAGACGGAAGGGCGCGTCGTCCGCGGGATGGAACCTGCGTACCCAGAGTCCTTCGTCGTTGCCTGCCACCCGGCCACCTCCTGCGTCGGCGACGGGCGGATCGCCCGTCCCATCGAGCGTGCGGGCGGCCGGTCCGGCCGGACAACCCCTACCGACCCGGCGTGGCCCCTATCGCGCCTCCTGAACGAACAGGCCGATCAACGGGCGATGGAGACGGCGAAGGGGGTGAAACCGTTGCGGCGCAGGACATGGGGGACGATGAGGACCATGGCTTCGGTCGCGCGGGCGGTGCTGATGTCACCGAGGTCCTCGATCCAGCCGGGATCCCAGCCCAGGTCGCCGAGGAGTCCCGCGACGGTTTTCTTGGCCTGTTCGTCGTTTCCGGACAGATAGGCGGTGGGCGGCGTGGTCAGCGTGCCGGGGTCGGTCATGACCGTGAACAGCATGGTGTTGAGGGTCTTGACGACCTGGGTGCCGGGCAGGGCCGCCTGGAGCTGCTCGGCGAGACTGCCGCCGGGGTAGCACAGATCGCCGGGCAGGCCGTCGGCCGCGTCGTGGGTGGCGTTGGTGACGTCGACGAGGATCTTGCCCGCGAGTTCGGCTCGCAGCGCGGTGAGCCGCTCCAGTGTGGTGTCGCCGGGGGTCGCGTTGATGACGATGTCCGCGCCACTGGCGACGGTGGCGTGATCGCCGTTCCCGCGGCGGCCGAGAGTGACCTGGTGGCCCGACGCGGCCAGCGCGCGGGCGAGGTTGGTGCCGACGCGGCCGGCGCCCAGGATGCCGATGGTGGTCATGGCGTGGTGCTCCCTTGTGGGACCGGTCAGAGCGGGGAAAGGACGTCGAGCGCGGCGGCGTGGACGCGGGGAGCGGCGGCGAGGAAGTCGCGGCCGCTCGCGGTCCACGGCTTGCCGTCCAGGTCGGTGACGGTGCCTCCGGCTTCGGCGACCAGGAGGGCGCCGGCGACGAGACCGGAACGGACGTCGGAGAACTGCCAGAAGGCGTCCATGCGTCCGGCGGCGACGTGGATGAGTTGCAGGGTCGCCGGAACGGACACGCGCACGACGAGGCCGGCGGTGAGCATGGCGGTCACAGATTCGCCGATCCGGCGGAAGGTGTCTGTGCTCTCGCCGGGCCGGGCCTGTCCGGTGCCGATCAGCGCGGCATCCAGGTCGGTTTTGGCGGAGACGGCCAGGGGGCGGCCGTCGAGATGGGCGCCGCCACCGGCGGTGGCCGTGTACGTGTCGCCACTCAGCGGAAGGTGCACGACGGTGAGGATGGGCTGGTTGTCACGCACCAGGGTGGCGGTGACGGCCCAGTCCGGCATGCCGTGGACGTGATTGATGTTGCCCTCGGCCGGATCGACGACCCACCACTCACCGGGCGGGAGCGCACCGCCCGCGAGTTCGTCCTCCACCCACTGGGAACCGGGCCTCGCCGCCAGCAGCGGTTCACGCATGACGGCGAGGACCGCTTCGTCATTCGAGTAGATCTCGCCGACGACCTCCGTCAGGGTCACGCCCCGGGCGTGGGTCGTGTAGCGCTCCCGCAAGGTCTTTCCCGCGTCCTTCACGATGGCGGTCACCGCGGGCAGCAAGGTCGTCCGGAGGTCGGTGGGCATGGCTGTACTCATGGCGCACTCCTTGGGATTCGGGCTTTTTTCCGGCCCCGTGATTCCCAAGGTAGAGAGCGCGACCATTAACGACAAGTGCATGTTCCGCACTTATATAGTTACCGCCATGCAACTGGATTTGAATCTGCTCACCGCGCTCGACGCCCTGCTGGAAGAGGGGAGCGTGGCCGGGGCCGCGGCTCGGCTTCACGTCACCGCACCGGCGATGAGCCGTTCCCTGGGCCGCATCCGCAAAGCGACCGGCGACGAGATCCTGGTCCGCACCGGACGCCACATGACCCCCACCATCCGCGCGGTGGCCATGCGCACCGAGGTCCACGCCCTGGTGCGGCAGGCGCATCAGTTGCTGTCGGCTCAGGCGGAACTCGACCTGGCGACGCTGGAGCGGGTGTTCACCGTCCGCTGGCACGACGCCCTCACCGCCGCCTGCGGAACCGCCCTGATCGCCGCGGTGCACCGCCAGGCCCCCGGCGTCCGGCTGCGTCTCACCGCCGAACCCGGCGACGACACCCCGGAGTTGCGTCGCGGCGAGGTCGACCTCGCCTCCGGCACCGGCCCGCCGTCCCTGTCCGACATCCGCCACCACCTCATCGGCCACGACCGGCTCGCCGTCGCCGTCCGGCCGGGTCACCCGCTCGCCGGACGATCCGTGACCGCCGAGGCCTACGCGGCGGCCGAACACCTCACCGTCTCCCGGCGTGGTCGCCTGCGCGACCGGATCGACGACGTCCTCGCCACCCTCGGCCACGAGCGCCGTGTGATCGCCTCCGCCCCCACCACGGCCACCGCGCTGCAGCTCGCCCGCGACACCGACCTCGTGGTCACCCTGCCCGACGCGGTCACCCGGGCCGCCCGTGAGCAACTCGGCTTGGTCACCCTGCCGCTACCGCTGCGAATGCCCGACGTGCCTCTGCACCTGCTCTGGCATCAGCGGCACCACAACGACCCCGCCCACGTCTGGCTACGCGAAACGGCCACTGAGACCCTTCAAGACCTGCTTGCGCCGGGCTGATTCCGTCAGCGGCGCACCCGGTAGCGCAGGTGAAGCACTCGGTTGCCCTGAAGCACCACCTCGGGATCCTCCAGCAGGTGCTGCGCGTGGACCGATCCGAAGAAGCGCCTCCCGGACCCGAACACGACGGGTACGACGTCCATGCGCACCTCGTCGACCAGACCCGCGGCGAGCGCCTGGCCGCCGACGTCGCCGGCCGCGACCTCGACGACGCGGTCACCCGCGAGCTCCTGCGCCTTGGCAACGGCTGCCTCGACGCCGTCGACGAAATGGAACGGCGCGCCGGGATCCCAGCCCTCGGGCGCGGGCCGATGCGTCACGACGACCACGTGGTCGATCCCGCTCGGCGGCTTCCCGTCCCAGCCGTCGGTCAGGTCGAAGACGCGGCGGCCGGCGATCGTCACCCCGATCTCGTCCCAGTACCGCCGGGTGTAGTCGTAGGACGCTCGCGACACCTTGAGCACGCCGCTCTCGTCCAACGGGACGTCACCGCCGGTCAACCAGTCGAACAGCGGTCCGGGCTGGTCGTTCTCGTCCGCGACGAAACCGTCCACCGACACCGAGCCGTACATGACCACCTTGCCCACGGGCTCTCCTTTGCTTCGAGGGCCCCGAAACTAGCGTGCCGTGAGCCGCCGCGCTTGTAAGAAATCAATCGGCGGGCAGAGGCCAGCTGTCGAGCACGTGGCCGGGATGTTCGCGGAGGAACCGTCGCCGGACATCGAGGTACCGGGTCGGCGTGAGCCCGGTGAACGCCCGGAACTCGTGGCCGAAGTGGGCCTGGTCGAAGTAGCCGGCGCCATGGGCGAGTTCGCCCCAGTCGATCGGTTCGGCGACGTCGATCCCGAACACGGTGGCGGTGAAACGGTAGGTGCGGGCGAGCCGCTTCGGCGTGACCCCGATGAGTTCCTTGAACCGCTGTGCCAGATGAGTGCCGCTGACCCCGGCCGCCGTGCTCAAGTCGCCGATCGCCACCGCCCCGCCGGTCGCCGCGATGGCACCGCTCATCCGGCGGACCAGCTCCAGGCCGGAGGGCTCGCGCAGCCGTCGCATCAGCTCCTCTTCGAGCAGCGTCAGCATCTCGTGCGGTCCGGGCGCCGAGGCCAGCCGGTCCCGCAGCTCGGCGACGGGGGACCGTCCCCAAACCTGCTCCAGCGTCACCGGCCGGTCGCACAGTTCGGCCGCGGGCATCGGGAGGAACGACGCCGGTCCCCACGGCTTGAAGTGCACGCCGACGGACCGGCTGCGGCGTGGGTAGCCGAACTCGTACGCGCGGGTGGGCATGGTGATCACGCAGCCGTCGGCGTACCCGGCCGTCTCGATGTCGGCGCCGGCGCGGATGCGGAACGGCGCCCCGAGGTTGACGATGAGCAACGCCGAGGGCGACGGCGGCAACGTCAGCCGGGCGTAGGGCGGCGTGCCCTCCAGGTAGTAGAGGTCGTCGATCAGCCCGTCCAGGGGCGGACGCGGCACTCTGGACACGTACTCCACGCGTCAAGCATCGCCGACGTCCGCCGGTATCGCCTTCGTTTCAGCCGAGATGGTCGTTCGCGCCACTGACCCAAGCGACGTAACGCTCGGCCGAGCGCCGCACCGCGGCTTTTGCGTCAGCTTGCAGAGTGGCGCCCGTCAGCGCGTAGAGCCGGTCGAACTCGTAGGGCTCCAGCCGGTCCAGGAGCCGCTCGACCAGACCGGCCGAGAGCGGGATCTGGTTGGGATAGCTGCGCATGAAGGTCACCCAGCCCGCCGCGGCCACCGGCACGATGGTGTCGCCCACCAGCAACGAGCCGCTGTTCGCGGCGACGTGGGCGACCGCGGCGCCGGGGAAGTGGCCGCCCGCTTCGACGAGCGTGACGCCGGGCAGGATCTCTTCGGTACCACGCCATTCGCGGATCACCGGATCTTCCCGCCGCACCCACCGCCGGTCGGCGGCGTGCACGAGGACCGGCACGTTCCCGAGGTGATGGCTCAGGCTCACCTGCGAGCCGTACATATGCGGATGGCTCGCCACGATCGCGGCCGCCCCGCCGAGTTCGGCGATCTTGTCGAGCAGTGGCTCGTCGAGAGCGTTCGGCGGATCCCACAGCAGGTTGCCCTGATCGGTCTGGACGACGTAAGTCCATTGGCCGATCGAGAACTCCGGCTCGCGGTGCAGGCGATGGATGCCCGGCTCCGGCTGCTCGTGGATCAGCTTGTGCGGATCCGCGGCGAGCTCGTCCGCGGTGGTCCAGGATTGGCCGGAAGCGCGGACGTACTGGCGTTCGTCCGCGCAGATCCGGCAGATCCCGGCCGGAGGCGCGGCGGTGTCGGGGTGCTCGACGCCGCAGGTCGCACAGATCCAGATCGTCATGAGTCCAGCATGGAATCTCCAGTTCGCTGGAGGTCAAGACGTCCGGTCTACTCCTTGCGGCCGCTGACGGCCAAGCCGACGCCGAGCCCGACCATCGTGAGCCCGGCCGCGCCGCCGACCAGGTCCAGGCGTCGCGCCGAGCGGGCGAACCAGGACCGGACCGCTCCCGCCGCCACACCCCAGACGGAATCCATCGCCAGGGCGATCGTGGCGAACACCGCGCCGAGGACCACCATCTGAAGGCCGGCCTGTCCGGCGGAGGGGTCGACGAACTGGGGCAGGATCGCCGCGAAGAACACCACGGTCTTGGGATTGGTGACGCCGACGATGAATCCCTGCAGCAGCGTGCGTCCGCCGCTGATCGGGGCCGCTTGCGCCTCGAAGGCCTCCCGCAGCGCCCGGCGGTGCCGGATCGGCTGGACGCCGAGGTAGATCAGGTACGCGGCACCGGCGAATTTGATCACGGTGTAGATCACGGCGGAGGCCTGGATGATGGCGCCTACCCCGATGGCGACGGCCGTGGCGGCGACGAAGCTGCCGAGCGCCCCGCCGACCACGGTCATCAGCGCGGTCCGACGGCCGTACGCCAGGGCGCGGCTGATCGCGAACAGCACGGCGGGGCCGGGGATGAGGATCAGGACGAACGACGCGAGCGCGAAAGCGGCGAGGCGATCAGGCGACGGCATAGGGCCACGCTAGCCGATTCGGTCACGATCTCTGGCAAGCTCGGATTCACGGGTGGGCTTCGGTAACCGCACTCAGACCCCTGAAGTGCTGGCCGCTGGGCGGCTACGCTCGACTGGTGACGGCGGAGAAGATCGACTGGGGCGGACAGCGCGAAGGTGAGGCGACGAAGGCGGAACACGCCTTCGCGATGTCGTTGGACACGCTGGTTCCCGGCTTGGATTACTGGCTGCATGCCGACGACGACGGCACCCCTTGGCTCCTGGTTTCCCAGGACATCGTCGAAGGCGATGCTGTGCGCGACACTTTACGGTTGGACTTCGACGCGCGTGGGATCCGCGGCGGCTGGAGCCCCGCCTGTCTCAATTGGGACGATGGGGTGCGGGCCGAGGAAGCCTTGATCGACCTGTCGGGGCCCGACGGTTTGCTCTACCTTGCGGACGGGGCGCCGGTCGAGGACCTAGCTCGCCGTGCCGCGGCGTGGTTCACCGCGCCGAAGAGGGGGCGTTGGGCCGACTGACGCCACCGCCGCGGTGTCACTTCAGGTCGGCGTCCGGTTGATCGCGATCAAATGACTGCTCAGCCCGAGCAATGAGGGTTCGTTCTCGACGGCTTTGGTGAAGTGGAGGACAACGTCTCGGTTCGCCGACTCCTCCCAACGGCCGGTGAGCTGTGGCAGCCAGCCCGCGAATCCTTCGACACCCACCACGTCGAGCAGGCCGAGGCCCGCATCGAGGCATTCTTGACGCAATTCGTCGGGGTGATGGAAGTAGCCGGTGGTGAACCAATGGGGATGGTCGCTGTCGTTGCGGTGCTGACCGGAAGCCAGGTCGGCGCTCACTATCCGCTGGAATTCCGGATCGAAAAGGAAGCCACGGGCCAGGCCGTCGAACAGCGATGCGAAGCGTGAGATCGCCGCCACGAATACCCATCCGCCAGGGCGGACCACGCGACCGGCTTCGCGCAATGCCGCAAGACGGTCGTCGCGATCGGTCAAGTGATAGAGGGGGCCGAGCAGGAGTGCGGCGTCGAAGGTCCCGTCCGGCACCGGCAACCGCCGGGCGTCGGCCACTGCCACTGTCATTCCCGATGTCCTGTCGGCAAGTTGCCGAGCAGCGGCGACATGCTCCGGGACGATGTCGAGCAACGTCACCTGATGGCCGTCCGCGGCGAGCCAGGCGGCGTGTATTCCGGTGGCTCCGCCGATATCGAGTACGCGCAGGGCGCCGGCCGGCAGATGCCGTCGTACGATCTCCTGGGTCCGTACGAACTCGAGACGGCCGGACGGCTCGGTGAGTCGTGCTCCCTCGTCGGTCGATCGGTAATGTTGGACGATCTCGTGCGGTAGTTCCGTCACCGCGAGAATTCTACGGCCGGTTCTCCGGTGGCGCACCGGAATATCCGGCCGCGACAATGGCCGCATGGCGGATTTTCGGTGGGGTGCGGCAAGAGCTTCTTCGACCCTGATCTGATGGGTGCGCTTCCCGATGTGTTCGTCCCAGGCGCCTCCGCGGAGGCTGGCAGAGGCTGTTCGATCTGGTCGAGGCGCGCGGTTGGCAGCGGGAGTTCCGGCGAGGCGACATGCATCTGCCTTTGTCCTCGGCGGCCGAAGTGCTCCTTCGCGAGCCCGATGCTGGTGGAGCTGCGGGTCTGTCCGGTTCCACGGGTGCTCGCGATCTTTCCGTCTCATGGCGGCCGAGGGATCGAGCGGAAGAACTCGGGGGTTCTTGAGCAGGCTTGCTTGCCCGGTCTGTTGTCGGGCAGTGGTGACGTGGCTCGGGTTTCGCGAGGTGCTTTCCGGCCGGTTGCCGGAAAGCGGCGACGGGGTCAGTCGTGCGGCAAAGTTGTCGGGCGGCGCGTGACGTGTTGCCGGGAAGTGGCGACCGTTCGGGCGGCGGTGGTTGTGTGTGGTCGGTTCTGTGTTTCGGTCTGGCCGGTCCGTTGTCGGAAAATGGCGACGTGGCTCGGTGTCGCGAGGTGATTTCCCGGCCGGTTGCCGGGAAGTGGCGACGGGATCAGGCAGCCGGTTGGGTTGTTGGGGCGGATCGCGACGTGGCTGGCTGTGCGTTGCCGGGAAACGGCAACGGGATCAGGCAAGCGGCAAAGCTATCGGGCGGTCCGCGCGGCGTGTTGCCGGGAAGTGGCGGCGGTGGTTGTGCGTGGTCAGCTCAGCGGTTCGGTCCGGCCGGCCGGTTGCCGAAAAACGGCGACGCGATCAGGCTGCCGGTTGTGCTCCCGAGGCGGTTCGCAACGCGGCTGGCTCCGCGTTGCCGGAAAACGGCGACTTCGACCGGAGTCGACATCCCTCGTGCGTTCCCCACCGAAATCGGCCGAGAGCTAGGAAAGCCGGTGCTCATGACGCCGGAAGGCGGAACCCAGGCCCATCCGGTCCTCGGGTTCGATCCGGAGCACGACCGGGTCGCGCTGTAAGCGGGCAACAGGCGTCTTCCCGAGACACTGATCGGCTATCTTGCGGGCGTGGATATTCAGGTGCACGAGGGTGCGTTGGTCGAGGTACCGACGGACACCGCGACGGGGATGGACCGGCGTGCGTTCGGTGAGTTCGTCGGGCCGCGGGGCGAGTTGGCCTCGTACGCGTTCGGCTGGACCACCGGCGCGGATCCGCACGCCGCTCGCCTGTCGATCGGGATCGGCGCGGGCGACCCCGGCGGCGGAACCTTCCACGCCGTCATCTTCCAGCACGAGGACGGACACGCGTTCTCGTTGACCAGTGACCCGTTCGAACGGGTACCGCAGGGCGGGCCGGACCTGACCGCGGACGAGGCACGTGCCCATGAGGACCTGCCGTTCGTCTGGGCGGTCGCCGACGAGGTCATGCGGCGCGATCGGCGGGCTTGGTGGATGCGGCACTGGCTTCTGGGCACCCTGTGCGTCCAGACCCTTGAGGTGTTCGAGCGCCGCGAGCCGATTCTGCTTGTGCGGCACGACGCCGACGACGGGATGTGGCAACTCGTCGGTGCTTCCGACGCGGATGGCGGCACCGGCAAGGTCGGGCACCTGCACCACGCCATCGACGAAGACCCGACCCTGATCGACATCCTCGACCTGCAGCCGGGCGGCAGCGCGACACGAACGGGCGCCGGAAGTGCTTGGACGGCCGAGCCGACGCGGTGAAGTCCTCATGCATGGACCGCGCCGGCCGACCACTCTGACGGCTAGCCGAAGATCCGGGCCCGCAGTTCTTTCACCGTCTGGACCGAAGCGATCAGGTCCAAAGTGTCGAAATGCAGCGACCAGGCCGTGCCGGTCGCGGTCTTCACCGTCCGTTCGACCAGGCTGAAGGAGATCGGGCGCGGGTCGGCGCCGCCCAGCGCCACCGCGGTGCCGACCCACTCCCGGTATTCGGTGCCGTCCGCGGACACGGTGGCGCGCGGCTCGAGCGCGACGTCACGGACCGCGCCGAACAACCGGTCCAGGTATGCGGTCATGGCCCGGCGCCCGGAGATCGGCTCGGTCAGGCCGGGGCCCAGCAAGGTCGCCGTGCCGTCCACGCCGGCGACCAGGATCCCCGCCGCTTCCCGGTTCCACGCCAGCTGCCGGATCCGCGGCGGCAAGGGGATCGCCGGGGCCGGATCGGTCGCCGACGCGGTGATTCCCTCGAAGAGGTTCCGCAGCGGGTTCGCCGGATCTTCGACCGGGCGGAACATGGTGACCTGGTCCCAGAACCGCCTGCCGTCCTGCACCCTGGCCGGATCCTTGCCCGCGGCGGGATCGCCGAGGACGAGCCGGTGCATCGTCTTGAACGAGACCGGTTTCCCCTTGACGGTGCCGGTGTTCAGCGCCTCGATGAAGACGACCCTGCCGTCGGGGTCGGAAGTGACGGTCTCCGGAACGAAGACGTAGTCCGGGGCCAGCTTCAGCACCCCCTCGATCTGGCTTCTGATGCCCGCCCAGTCCCGGGGTGTCTCGAGCCCGCTGTCCCACAAGCGCGCCGTCCCGTCTTGGACGAACAGGTTCATGTACGCGTCGACATTCCGAGCGTTTCGGCCCCAGGCACGGTAGGCGTCCATGAACCGCTCCACGTTCGCCGGTCGTCCGGCAAGGGATTCGGCGTTCGCCGGGGGCGCGAGAACGACAACGGACAGAACGGCCGCCGCGAGGGCGGGCAAGAGTCGTGAAACCTTCATGGCCGAAGGATCATCGAGACGGGAGCCCCTGTCGATTACGTCCGAGGTAAGCGGGCCGCGGGTAGATTCTCCGTGTGGGGCTTGAAAAGGAAACGGTGCGCAGGGTGCTGATCGTCGCGTTCGACGACGCTCAGATCCTCGATGTGGCCTGTCCCAGCGGGGCGCTGGAGATCGCGAACTCGCACGGCGCGGCGCCACCGTATGTCGTCGAGCTGGCGACGGTTCAGGGGCGGACGACACGGAGTTCGTCGGGGATCATGCTCGCGGGTGCCCGGCGGCTCGCCGAGGTGTCCGGGCGGGTGGACACGGTGATCGTGGTCGGTGGCGCGGGAACGAGCGCGGCCGCGGCGGACGATCGTCTGCTGACGCAGGTGCGGCGGCTGGCCGGACGGAGCAGGCGGATCGCCTCGGTGTGCACGGGTGCCTTCGTGCTGGCGGCCGCCGGGCTGCTCGACGACCGGCGGGTCACGACGCATTGGGGATACGGCGAGCTGCTCGCCGCCACCTTCCCGGCGGTGAACGTGGATCCCGCCCCGCTCTACATCCGCGACGGCAACGTGTTCACCTCGGCCGGGGTCATCAGCGCGCTGGATCTCACGCTCGCGCTGATCGAGGACGACTGCGGTCCGACGCTGGCCCGCGAGGTCGCCCGCGAACTGGTGACCTATCTGCACCGCCCGGGCGACCAGGCCCAGATCAGCACGTTCCTGGCCGTCCCGCCGCCGGGCAACCGGGTCGTGCGCGACCTCTTGGGATACATCGCCGCGCATCTCGCCGAAGACCTGAGCCCGCCGGCGCTGGCGGCCCGCGCCGGGGTCACCACGCGGCACCTCACCCGGCTGTTCACCGCACAGCTGGGCAGCACCCCGGCCCGTACCGTGCGGACGGCGCGGACCGAAGCCGCCGCCCAGCTGGTGCGGTCCACCGCGTTGCCGCTGGCCGCGGTCGCGCGGCGATGCGGATTCGCCTCGGCGGAGACCCTGCGGACGGCTTTCCGCCAGTACTACGGGATCACCGGGGACACACTTCGCAGGATGACGGACATGCCCCGCCCGATCGGCGCCTGAGCTCCCCAGAATCGCGGCATGGACAGTGCGAAGACCACCCGCAGGACCGTTCTGGCCGGAGTCGCGGCAGCCGCGGCGTTCGGCCTCGGCACCGGCACGGCCCAGGCGGAGACCAAGGGACCGAAGATCGGCATCCTGCTCTACGACGGGTTCAGCCTGCTGGATCCGACCGGACCGGCCGAGGTGTTGTCCCGGCTGCCCGGCGCCACGGTGACGATGATCGCCGAGGAACGCGGCCCGGTGCGCACGGACACCCGTGACGTCGCGGTGCTGGCGGAACGTTCGGTGGCCGAGGTGCACCGCCTGGACGTGGTGCTGGTCCCGGGCGCGGGCAACCGCGGGACGGTCGCCGCGATGGAGAACCAAGTCCTGCTCGACTGGATCCGCCGTATCCATCGGCACACGACGTGGACGACGTCGGTGTGCACGGGATCCTTGATCCTCGGCGCGGCCGGGCTGCTCCGCGAGCGGGCCACGACGTACTGGGCCTCCGCGGACTATCTGGAGAAGACCTTCGGCGTGCGTTATGTGCCCGAGCGCTACGTTCAGGTCGGCAAGGTCGTCACCGCGGCGGGGGTGTCCGCCGGGATCGACCTCGCCTTCCATCTCGCGTCCCTTTTGGCCGGTGAAGAGATCGCGCGCGGTATCCAGCTCTCTGTCGAATACGATCCGCAGCCGCCTTTCGACTCGGGCAACGCCGCGAAGGCGAGCCCGGAACTCAAGGCGCTTGCGCTGAAACTGCTCGCCGAGTCGCAGGTCTAGCGGGGGCCGTAATCCTTCAGCACCAAGGCGTTCGCCGCTTCCCGGATCGGGCGGGCCATCTGTTCCAGGACCCGGTTGCGGCCGGGGAGGTAGGGCATCAGCTTGATCATCCGGGTGTTGAACCACGCGAACGCCCGCGACTGCGGGATGATCCCGCGTAGCGCCATCTTGGCCAGAGCCTGGTTCTTCTCGACGTACGGACGCATTTCCCTTTCGTAGCGGGAAAACGCGGTCGTGAAGTCGTCCGAAGCCGCCAGCTCGCCCGCGAGGACGTACGCGCCGACGAGGGCCAGGCTCGTGCCCTGCCCTGAGGCGGGCGACGGGCAATAGCCCGCGTCACCGAGGAGGGTGACGCGCCCGGCCGAAAACCGGTCCATGAGGATCTGGCACACCGGGTCGAAGTAGAAGTCACCCGCCTCGCGCATGGCGTCGAGCAACGCCGGGATCTCCCAGCCCAGTTCGGCGAACTGGCGGGCGACGAGGTTCTTCTGGCTCTCGACGTCCCGCCGGTCGTAGGGCAACGGCGGGGCGCTGAACCAGAACGCGGCCTTGGCGTCGTCGGCACGCGCGGTGCTGTAGACGTTGACCATCTTGCCGGGCGCGGCCGAGTGCAGCAGCTCCCAGCGGTCGAGTTCGAAGGTGTTGGGCACGGTGGAGATCGAGATGTAGGCGTCGAACCGGTGCAGGAAGTCCTCCTCCGGCCCGAAAGCGAGCGCGCGGACGCCTGAGTGCAGACCGTCGGCGCCGACGACCAGGTCGAACCGGCGCGGGGCACCGTGGGCGAACGTCACGCCGACGCCGTCGGAACGCTGTGCCAGCCCGGTGATCCAGTCGCCGAAGACGTACTCGGTGCTCTCCCGGGTGGCGTCGTACAGGATCTTCGCCAGGTCGCCGCGGAGGATCTCGGTGTCGTCGCCGTGGCGGAAGCCGAAAGTGTCGGCATCGAGCGTGGCGAGCTGCTTGCCTCGTTTGTTCACGAACGCGGCGCCTCGCATGTCGGTGCTCGCCGCGTGCACCTCGTCGAGCAGGCCCATCCGGCGGACGACGTCGACGGCGACGCCGCGGATGTCGACCTTGTAGCCGCCTTCACGTGGGCTCGGGGCCCGCTCGACGACGGTGGCGCTGAAGCCGTGGCGGTGCAGCCACCAGGCGAGGGCGGGCCCGGCGACACCGGCGCCGGAGATCAGGATGTTCTTCGTCATGTCCGCCAGCGTGGACGTGCCCGCTCACCGGTCACGAACCGAGCGCGAACCGCCGCTGACCGAGTTCGTGGATCGCCTGGTCAGGAGGCATTTCCCGGCCACGGGCGAACGCGCCGGAGTAGGCGTCGGGGCCGATGCGGGCCTGGACGCGGTGCACCACTCCGTCGACGTCGGCGTCCCCGGCGACGGGCGCGCCGCGCAGCCCGACCGCCACGCCGAGCAGGAACGCCGCCCGCTCGTCCTCGTCACGCGCGGCGAGGACCCCGGCCAGCCCCTCGATCGCCTGGGCCGCGCCGGGCAGATTCGCGTATTCCAGCGCGGTCGCGAGCGCTTCCTGGTGCAGTTCGGTCGCCGCGTCGAGGTCGCCGACGGCGGCCATCGTCCAGCCGAAGCCGGTGTGGAGCCGGATCCGTGTCTCGCCGCCGGTCACTGGGCCGGTCTCCAGGGCGAGTGCGGCGGTGTACCAGCGCCGGGCCGTCGCCAGGTCGCCCTCGCGACGGGCGATCTCGCCCAGCCCGCCTCGGGCCCGCGCGAGCGTCAGCGGGTTGCCGCGCGCTTGGCTGGCGGCTTCGTAGTCGGCTTTCGCGGCCTCGATGTCACCCGCGCGCAGGATGCCGTCGGCGCGGCGGCAGAGCAGATCGGCGGCGTCTTCGAAGGAACCGAGTTCCGCGGCCAGACGCACGGATTCGTCCATCAGTTCGCGGAACCGGACGTGATCGCCGCGCCAGTCCGCGAACTCGGCGAGCTTCTCCAGCGTGCTCGCCGCACCCCAGCGGTCACCCAGTTCGCGGAATCCGGCCAGTGACGCGGAGAAGTGCTTCTCGGCGTCGGCGATCCGGCCGTTGTACTGCGCGCCGAGGCCGTCGCTGATCCGCGCGAACGCCCGCGACCACCGATCGTCGCCGATGAGCGCGGCGAGCCGTTCCCCCTCCTTCGCCTTGGGGTGCGGGGAAAACGCCCACAGCAGGAACAGGTACGGGTAGCGCAGCGGGCCGTCGAGCCGCCGCAGGATCGGTTCGATCCCGACATCGGCGGCCGACGCGTGGACGAGACCGAGGACGTATTCCTCGGTCAGCCCCGGCGGCGGTCCGGGGCCGATGGCGGCGAGCGCGGCGTCCGCGAACTGTGTCGCTTCGCCGCGCAGCCCACGCAACCACCAGTACCAGGTCAGGGCCGCGATGAGCCGCAAGGCGAGGTCCGGGGCGGCGGTCACGCTCCAGCGCAGGGCGGCGTGCAGTTCGGCGTGCTCGGCGCTCAGGGCTTCCAGCGTCACGAGCTGGTCCGCGCCGCGCAGCTTCGGTTCGGACGTGAGGGCGAGATCGAGGAAGTACTGGGCGTGTTCGGCACGCCGGTCCTCGCCGTGCCCGGCGCAGAACGCGCGGATGGTCTCCAGCATCCGGTACCGGCCGCCGCCGAACTCGACGAAGGACTTCTCGACCAGTCCGGCCAGCACGCCTTCCGCGTCGGGCACGGCGCAGACGCGTTCGACGGCGTCGAGCCTCGCGCCACCGGCGAACACCGAGAACCGGCCGGCCAGCCGCTGTTCCCGCGGGTCGAGGAGGTCCCAGCTCCACTCGACGACACCGCGCAGCGTCCGGTGCCGCGGTTCGGCGGTCCGCTCGCCGCGGGACAGCAGCCCGAACCGGTCGCCGAGCCGGGCGGCGACATCGGCGGCGGACAGGGTCCGCAACCGCGCGGCGGCGAGCTCGATCGCCAGCGGAAGACCGTCGAGCTCGGCGCAGATCCGGGTCACGGCGGCCGGGTCCGGCGTTCGCCCGGGAGCGACCGCCGCGGCCCGCTCGGTGAACAACCGGGCGGCGGCGCCCGCGGGCAGGGGACCGACCGGTACCAGCGTTTCGCCGGTCAGGCCCAGCGCTTCGCGGCTCGTGACGAGCACCCGCAGGCCAGGGCACTCCGACAGCAGGCGCCGCACCAGCCGCGCGGCTTCTTCGACGACGTGTTCGCAGTTGTCGAGGACGAGCAGCGGCGACCGGTCGGCGAGCCCGGCGACCAGGCGGTCGGCGGGCTCCGAAACCGCCCCCGGCGTCAGGACGCCTTGTTCGCGCAGGCCCAGCGCGGCGAGGACGGCGGGCGCGACCTCGGTCGCCGCGGCGAGTTCGACGAAGCAGACTTCGCCGTCCTGCAAGGAAGTCGCTTCGACGGCGAGCCGCGTCTTGCCCGCTCCGCCGGGCCCCGTGAGCGTGACGAGCCGCGTCGTCCCGAGCGCGGCGACGAGCCGGCCGAGTTCGTCGCGGCCGACGAAGTCCGTGAGCGGCACGGGAATCCGGCGGGCCGGTGACCCTCGCAAGACGGCGGCGTGCGCGTCGGCGAGATCCGCGGACGGGTCGGCGCCCAGTTCGTCGGCGAGGCGGCCGCGGGCCTCGGCGAACACGGCGAGCGCCTCGGCGGACCGGCCGCTGCCGTGCAGGGCGCGGACGAGCTGGGCGGTGAGCCGTTCCCGCAGCGGATGTTCCCGCGCGAGCTCACGGAGTTCGGCGACGAGCTTTTCGTGCTGTGCCAAGGCAAGCCCGGCCTCGACGCGGTCCTCGATCGCGGCCAGCCGCAGTTCGGCGAGCCGGGCCGCGCGCGGTGGGTCGGCGAGCCCGTCGAGAGCAGGCCCGCGCCACAGCGCCAGGGCTTCGGTGAAGAGCGCGAGCTTCGTGTCCGCCTCGGCGGTCTCCCGCGCCTGGGCGGTGAGGCGTTCGAAACGGTGGAGGTCGACGTCCTGCGGATCCACGGCCAGGCGGTATCCGGCCGGGGTGAACTCGACGAGCCCGTCGGGTGCGCCGCCGTCCTTCAACCGCCGCCGGAGCCGGGAGACCTGGGACTGCAGGGCCTCGGCGGCGCCCTCGGGCGGATGGTCGCCGTGCAGGCCGTCGATCAGCCGGTCGGCGCCGACGATCCGCCCGGCGTCGAGCGCGAGGAGGGCGAGCAGACCCCGCAGCTGCGGCCCGCCGAGCGCGACGGGCGTCCCGTCGGGGCGGCGGGCTTCGACCGGCCCGAGGATGGCGAACTGCACGCCGTCGATTCTGGCCCACTCTGGTTCGTCGTGAGCGGCGACTCGGGCGCTTCGGGCGGCGTCGTGAGTGGCGACGACACGCGTGATCAGACGGACGACACGCGTGTCCAGGCGGACGACTCGTGAAGGGACCCGGCCGCGCTGATGTCGCGAAAGCCACTTTCGGGACATCAGACGTCCCGAAAGTGGCTTTCGCGA
This sequence comes from Amycolatopsis sp. w19, assembly GCF_051373225.1. NCBI lineage: Bacteria > Bacillati > Actinomycetota > Actinomycetes > Pseudonocardiales > Pseudonocardiaceae > Amycolatopsis > Amycolatopsis sp. w19. The sequence goes on from NZ_JBPQFM010000023.1 coordinate 23,208, forward strand.
CACGCCACCTTTGCCTTACCCCTCAATAACCGCCTTTATCACTCGCGACCCCTCTGAAATCTCTCATACAGGCATGAACTGGACACCTGGCCGGCGCGGAATGTCCCTTGTGGACACTTCCTGAAGGTCGCCATGACTGGGAAACCGTGCAGCTGGGTGTCAATCAGACATTTCGCCCTCTAAGGTTGTCGCTCTAGGGCGGCCGTGGCCGCTGACGTTGCGAAAGCCACTTTCCCAACCTCCAACGTTGCGAAAGTGGCTTTCGCAACACGCCGCCTTCGCCCTACCCGCCTTGTTAACGGCCGCGCCGACATCCGGCAACACACGGAAACCCGCCCGTCACAACCGGGCGGACGGGCGGAAACGAGGCGTTCGTACCTTCTGGCTCCCGTCCCCGGTGCCCTGGAGGAGACCTCGGTCATGACCATCGAAGAATCGGAGACCCGCGCCGCGCCCGCCGGCCTCGGCGCGACCAAGGAAACCCTCGAGGACTACACCCTCCGATTCGCGCCGAGGACGTACCGTCGCTGGACACCGGCGGTGGTCGGCGCTTCCGCGTTGGGCGGGATCGCCTACATGGCGGACTTCTCGATCGGCGCCGGTATCGGCCTGACCCACGGCACGGGCAACGCGCTGCTGGCGATCGCCCTGGCGGCGGTGATCATCTTCGTGACCGGGTTCCCGCTGGCCTACTACGCCGCCCGGTACAACATCGACCTCGACCTGATCACCCGCGGTTCCGGTTTCGGCTACTACGGTTCGGTGCTCACCAGCGTCATCTTCGCCAGCTTCACCTTCATCTTCTTCGCGCTCGAAGGCTCGATCATGGCGCAGGGCCTCAAGTACGCGATATCGCTGCCGTTGTGGCTCGGCTACCTCGTGTCCACCCTGGTCATCATCCCGCTGGTCGTCTACGGCATGAAGGTACTGGCGAAACTGCAGAGCTGGACGAATCCGCTGTGGCTGCTGCTGATGGTGGCCCCGCTGGTGTTCCTCGTCGTGAAGGATCCCGGCTCGGTCCAGCGGTGGCTGTCCTACGAAGGCGAGGGCGGCGCCGGGCTGAGCACGGCCGCGATCATGCTCGGTGCCGGAGTGTGCCTTTCGCTCATGGGGCAGATCGGGGAGCAGGTCGACTACCTGCGGTTCATGCCGCCGCGTACGGCGGAGAACCGGCGCGCCTGGTGGACCTCGATGGTGCTGGCCGGGCCGGGATGGGTGTTCTTCGGCGCGATCAAGCAGGCGATCGGTGTGTTCATGGCGGTCTACATCCTCGACGCGGTGGGCAAGGCGGCCGCCGTCGAGCCGATCGAGCAGTTCACCGGCGTGTTCACCGAAGTCCTGCCGTCTTGGCTGGTGGTACCGCTGGCACTGGTCCTGGTGGTGCTCAGCCAGGTCAAGATCAACGTCACCAACGCCTATTCCGGATCGCTGGCCTGGACGAACTCCTTCACCCGGATCACGAAACGCTATCCGGGCAGGCTGGTGTTCGTGCTGGTGAACCTGGCCATCGCGCTGATCCTGATGGAGGCGGACATGTTCAGCTTCCTCAACGGCATCTTGAGCTTCTACTCGAACTGCGCGATGGCGTGGGTGGTCACCGTCGCCACCGACATCGCGATCAACAAGTTCGTGCTCGGGCTCTCGCCGAAACAGCCGGAATTCCGGCGCGGCATGCTGTTCGCGGTCAACCCGGTCGGTGTCGTCGCGTTCCTGGGTTCCTCGCTCCTGTCCATCTCCGTCTACTTCGGACTCTTCGGGGCCGGCCTCCGGCCGTACTCGCCGTTGGTCGCGGTGGTGGTCGCGATCGTGCTGACCCCGTTGATGGCGGTGCTCACCCGAGGACGTTTCTACCTGCGCCGCACCGATGACGGCATTATCGAGCCACTACTGGACGAAGACGGCAATCCGAGCGGCACCCACTACGACTGCGAGGTCTGCGGAGAGGCCTATGAGCGCTCCGACATGACGGCGTCCGCGACCGGCGGGACGATCTGCTCGTTGTGCCTGAGCACGGACCGCGAAGGACGCCACATCCTTCCCGCCCGGCCGTGATCGAAGGCTCAGGCAAGACGTCCACCGGCCATGGTGAACGTGCCGTCGACGAACGGGGCGGCCGCGGTGTCGTGGCTGATCACGAGCAGCGCGATGCCGTGCCGGAGCGCCGTCGCGGTCACGAAATCCCAGAGCCGGGCGCGGTTGGCCGCGTCGAGGGCGGAGGTCGGCTCGTCGCAGACGAGGACCTTGGGACGGGCAAGGAGCGCGCGGGCCACGGCACAGCGCTGGAGCTGGCCGCCGGAGAGCAGACCGGGGCGGCGGTCGGCCGGGTCGACGCCGAGGGCATCCAGGATCTCCGTCGCTTCGAGCCGGGCTTCTTCGCGACCGAGACCGCGAAGAAGGCGTGCGGTGTCGGCCACTTGGTCGAGCACCCCGCGGAACTCGTCGAAGGACGCGCGGCTGTCCTGGTGGACGTATTGGACGGCTCGCAGTTGCGCGCGGTCGCGACGACGGGCGAGGCGGGGAAGCCGGACGCCGTCGACTTCGATCGTGCCCGCGGTCGGCGGGGTCAATCCGGCGAGTGCGCGGCCGAGTGTCGTCTTGCCCGCTCCCGAGACGCCGGTGAGCATGGTGCGGCTGCTCGCCGCCACCTCCAGATCGACGTCCTCGATGAGCGGCGTCCGCCCGGCACGCACCGTGAGTCCGCGAACGACGAGCACCGGCGACGTCGGCGACGGGGGCGCGGGCTCGTCGAGGCGCGCGTATTCGGGGACGCCCTCGCACGGCAGGAGACGGTGGTCGCGGAGTTCGGCGACGTCGCCGTCCAGGGCACGCGCCAGCGTGAGGTCGTGGGTCAGGACCAGCAACGCCGTACCGGAGCGGGAAAGCTCCGCGAGCCTGGCGGTGAGCACGGCCCTGTTCGCCTCGTCGAGACCACTGGTCGGCTCGTCGAGCACGAGCACGCGAGGCCGGGTCACGAGGGTGGTGGCCAGCGCCATGCGTTGCTGCTGCCCGCCGGACAGCTGATGCGGGAACCGGCGCCACAGCTCCGGCTCCAGTCCCGCCTCCGCCAGGGCGGTGCGGGCCGCCGCCAACCGTGCGGCGCGGCCACGGTGGTGAAGCCCGGCGAGTTCGGCCAGCACCGGTCCGCAGCGGCGGACCGGGTCCAGCACCGCCGACGGTTGCTGCGGCAGATGGCCGACGGCCCCGGCCGTCCGGACCGAACCGGACAGCGTGATCCCCGGGCGTGCCCGTCCGGTCGCGGCGAGGCCCAGGGTGGTCTTCCCCGCGCCGGACGCGCCGAGCACGACGAGGACGCGGCCCGGTTCGAGGGTCAGTGAGACGTCGTCGAGCAGAACGGTTTCCCCGGCGCGGGCGGACAGGCCGGTGATCTCCAGGACGGTCACGCGATCACCCGCCGGGCGGCGAGCAGCCGATCGGTGACGAGGTTCGTGCCGACGCACAGCGCCATCAGCAGTGCGGCGGGCACGAGGACCACCGCGGGTGCGGTGTAGAGGGCCTCGCTGTTGCGTTCGATGACCACGGCCCAGTCCGGGGAGTCGGCGGGCAGGCCCAAGCCGAGGAAGTTCGCCGACGCCAGCAGGTAGAGCACCACGCCGAGCCTGGTGCCGGCGTCGGTCGCGACCGGGCCGGTGACGTGCCGGGCGACGTAGCCGAGCTGGATGCGCCACCAAGGTTTTCCTTGCAGGGTCAGGGCTTCCACGGCAGTACGGCAGCCGGGCGCCAGTGCGGCCGCCCGCACCACGCGGGTGATCGCCGGTACCTGGAGGACGGCCACGGCCGGGATGAGCACACCGGGCCCGCGGTGCCCGGTCGCGGCGAGCACCATGAGCACCAGCAGCGACGGGAAGGCCAGCACGAGGTCGAGGGAGCGCATCACGGTTTCGTCGGCCCGCCGTCCGTGCCCCGCGGCGAAGAGACCGAGCGGCAGCGCGGCCAGATAGGCGAGCAGGAGCGCGGCGACCGTCATCCCGATCACGGGAAGCCCGCCCGCGAGGATCACCGTGAGCGCGTCGCGGCCGAGAACGTCGGTGCCCAGCGGATGCGCGGCGTCCGGCGCCTGCCAGGGCGCGCCGACCGACACCACGGGGCCCGCGAGCACCGGCCCGGCCACCGCGAGCAGGAGCGGTATCGCGAGCAGCGACCACCCGAGTGCCCGGCTCACCACGTGACCAGCTCCCGGCGCGGGGTCAGCCGGTGGGCGACCAGATCGGCGGCGAGGTTCCCGAGCACGACCACGCCGGCGAACACCAGCACGTAACCCTGCACCTGCGGGATGTCCCGGTTCTGCACGGCTTCGACGAAACCCGTGCCGAGCCCGGTGATCGCGAACAGGGATTCGACGATCACCGTGCCGGTCAGCAGTCCTTCGACGGCGCGGGCGAGCTGCTGCACGGCGGGAGCCGCGGCCGCGGGCAGGAGATGGCGCAGCACCACGGTGCGTTCGGGCAGCCCGAGCAGGCGCAGATGCTCGGCCACCGGACCCCGGGTCTGCTCGGCGATCCCGATCCGCAGCTGCCGGGCGACGTCGCACAGCTGCCGGGCGACCAGCACGATCACCGGCAGCACCAGCACTTCGGGCCGCGCGGCCGGATCCGTTCCGGCCGCGGTGGCCGGAAGGAGTCCGGTGTGCACGGCGAAACCCGCGACCAGCAGCAGCCCGAGGACGAACTCGGGGATCGAATGCAGGAACAGCGTGACCGCGGTGAGCACGCGGTCGATCCGCGATCCTTCGCGCAGCCCGCAGACCACCCCGACGACCAGCGCGAGCGGAACGAGCACGAGCAGCGTCACCCCGGCGAGCGCCGCGGTGGCGGCGAAACGGCGGACGATCTCGTCGGCCACCGGGGCGCCGGTCACGAGCGACCGGCCGAGATCGCCGGTGACCAGCCCCGAAAGCCAGTTCCCGAACCGGTCGAGCAGCGGCTGGTCGAGCCCGAGCTGATGGCGGACGGTCGCCACCTGCTCGTCGGTGGCCTGTTCGCCGAGCACGACCGAGGCCGCGTCGCCCGGCAGCAACGCGGTCACGGCGAACGTCGCGACCAGCACGAACATCGCCTGCACCATGGCGAAACCCAGCCGTCGTACGACGTGACCCCGCACGTCAGGACAGCCGGGCGCGGTCGAACCGAGCCCAATCGAAGGTGTTCGGCGGCGCGGTCACCACCCCGGAAACCCGTTTCGACACGGCGATCGTCCAGGTGCTGAACCCCCAGGCGAGCAGACCGCCGGTTTCGTGGACGATCCGTTGCGCGTCGCCGAACAGCGCCAGCCTGGCGCGTTCGTCCGCGGTGGCCGTGGCGCGATCCAGCAGCGCGTCGAACTCCGGCGAGCCGAAGCCGTTCACGTTGTTCGAGCCGCGCGTGCGGAAGCGCTGGTTGAGGAACGTCGGGACGGGCAGGGTGGCCGTGCGGGTGAGCGCGGCGACGCCCTTGGTCTTGACCTCGCTGAAATAGGTGCTCGACGCGCGGGTGTTCAGGGTGGCGGCGAGCCCGATCTCCTTGAGCTGCTGGGAAATCAGCGTGGCCGCGGTGGCGAAACCCGGGTCGACGTCGCTGGTCTCGACAGCGAAGGCCAGCCCTTCCGCGCCCGCCTCGCGGACGAGCGACCGGGCCAGGTCCACATCGCGGCGGCGTTGGGGGATGTCCGCGGCATACCCGCGAAGTCCCTTGCCGAACAGGTCGTTGCCGATCTCCCCGCGTCCGGCCAGCGCGACGCGGTTCAACGCCTCTCTGTCCACTCCGGACAGTACGGCGTGCACCAGCCTCGGGTCGGAGAACGGGGGTTGCGTCAGGCGCAGCATCATGCCCTGCATCGTCGTTCCCTTGGCTTCGAGCAGTGACACGCGTCCGTCGCCCGCCAGCCGCGCCGCGGTTCCGGCCGCGAGGTCGTGGGCGTAGTCGACCTGCCCGGACAGCAACGCGTTGACGCGCGCGGTTTCTTCGTTGACCGGCACGAATTCCAGCTCGTCGATACTCGGCGCGCCGTCCCAATGCGACTCGTTCTTGCGGAACACCGCCGCGTCGCCGGGGGTGAACGAGACGAAACGGAACGGCCCCGAGCCGACCGGCGCGGTGAAGTCCGTCGTCCCGGCGGGCACGATCTCCGCGCCGGGAGCGCCCCAGCCCGACGGGAATTCGAAGTCGGGCGCGGTCAGCGTCAGCTCGATTTCGGTGGGGGACACCGCTTTGCTGCGGGCGAAGTCCACCTTCGCGAAGTATTGCCGCGACGAGGAAGCCAGCGCGGGGTCGGCGATCCGCCGGAAGCTGTAGAGCACGTCGTCCGCGGTGACCGGACGACCGTCGTGGAAGGCCGCCTGCCGCAGCCGGATCCGCCAGCGCGTGCCGGCGACGTCGCTTTCCCAGGACTCGGCCAGCCGCGGTCGCAAGGAGGTGTCGGCGTTGTAGGCGACCAGCGTGTCGAAGAGCGCCTTGGCCCGCGCCTGGTCGACGAAGAGCGAAACCTGGGACGGGTCGAGGGTTTCCTTCGACCCGCCCGCGGCGAACGCCACTCGCAACCGGCCCGTGTCCGCCGGCGCGGTCCCGCAGGCGGCCAACGGCGTGAGCGCGGCCAGCGCGAGCAGTCTCCGACGGGTGAGCGGATGACGCGTCATAGGGACCTCCGGGACGTCGAGCACTGTCCCGGGCGCGCGACCGCACGTGAACGGGACCCCGCTCCGCACTCCACGACAGTTGGGGTTGGCGGTGTCCGGCGGGCAGTCCGGCTCACGGCTCGGCGGCCGATCACGGTTGCGGGTCAGCGCCGGATTCACACCGGCTTCCCCCGACGGGCACCTTCTTACGTTGTGGCGCACACGGTAACCCATGACCGGCGTGTGCTACACAGGATCAAGATCACGAAGGGGAGGCCGGTGGACGAGAAGCTCGCGGCGGACTGGGTCCGCCGGTGGGACGTGCAGCAGGAACGCTATGTCGCCGACCGTGAAGAACGTTTCACCGTGGTGATCGACGTCGTCGAACACGTCTGCCGCGACGTCGCCGAGCCGCTGGTGCTGGACCTAGGCTGCGGCCCCGGCTCGCTGACCACCAGGCTCGCCCGGCGGTTACCGCACGCACGGATCGTCGGCCTCGACGACGACCCGTTCCTGCTCGCCCTCGCCCGCGCGACCCGGCCGGAGCGGAGCGACATCGAGTACGTCCGGGCCGATCTCGCCGAGAGCGGCCGGCTGAAGTGGCGGCCGGTCGACGCGGCGGTCTCGACGACCGCGTTGCACTGGCTGCGCCCCGAGCGGCTCGCCGAGGTCTACCGTGACCTCGCCGTCGCGCTGAGGGCGGGCGGAGCGCTCGTGAACGGCGACCACCTCTACGACGAGCAACCGGCCATCCGCGAGCTCGCCGAAGTCGTCAAGGAGCGCCGCGCGGCCCGTGCCGGGGTCCACGCCAACGAGGACTGGAAGACCTGGTGGGCGGCGGTGGCCGCGGATCCCGCGCTGAGGGAGCGCTTCACGGCCGAAGAGTTGCGCGGCATCTCGACCGGCTACGGCAACCGGCTCAGCCCGCAGGAGCACACCAGGCTGCTCCGGGCGGCGGGCTTCGCGGAGGTGGCCCCGGTGTGGCAGTCCGGCGACGACTACGTCCTGGCGGCGCTGCGCTGAAGGGCTCCGGATGTTGTGAAAGTGGCTTTCGCAACCTTCAACGTTGCGAAAGTGGCTTTCGCAACACCTGCTCGGACTCTGCCACCCATGAGGACCGCAGGCCGGGGTGAAGGGGACTTTCCGCTCGTGCGATGAGGGGAAGGTCCCCTTCACCCTGTCGGTCGCCACCGAAACGCTCTTTGCCACTCACGACGCGTTCGGCGGCCTCGGTACCTGGGCGGCTTCGCGCACCGCAGGCGAGGTGGCTTTCGCGACACACCGCACTGACCGGCTCCGACTTGCGGGTCCGCTGACCTCGTGTCCAATGGACACGGCAAGCCACTGACCGGCGAGAGGACACGTGAACCCGGTGAACCTGACCCTCGTCGTCGTCCTCGGTGTCGTCAGCATCGTCCTGGTGGCCGCGTTCTCCGAACGGCTCAACGTGGCCGCTCCGCTGAGCCTCGTGGTGGCCGGTATCGGCCTGAGCTTCCTGCCCGGCGTCCCGCATCCCGAGGTCGAACCGGAGCTGATCCTCGCCGGAGTACTCCCGCCGCTGCTGTATTCGGCGGCGGTGAACATGCCGGTGGTCGATTTCCGGCGGAACATCCGGCCGATCACCGGTCTCGCGGTGCTGCTCGTGGTGGGGACGACCCTGGGCGCGGGCTGGCTGTTCCACGAGCTGATCCCGGACATCGGCTGGCCCGCCGCGTTCGCGCTCGGCGCGGTCATCAGCCCCACCGACGCCGTCGCCGCGACCTCCGTGGGACGGCGGCTCGGCCTCCCGCCCCGGCTGCTGACCGTGCTCGAAGGCGAAGGACTGGTCAACGACGCCTCCGCGCTCGTCCTGCTGCGGTCGGCCGTCGCCGCGGTCGCCGGGTCGGTGTCCGTCTGGGGCATCGTGGGAGAGTTCGTCTTCGCGGTCGTCGTGGCGGTCGGGATCGGATTGCTCGTCGGGATCGTCAACGTCCGGGTGCGCGCGTTGCTGGGCAACGCCGTGCTCAACACCGCGATCTCCTTCGTGGTCCCCTTCATCGCGTTCCTGCCCGCCGAAGAGGCCGGAGCCTCTGGCGTGCTCGCGGTCGTCGTCGCCGGCCTCGTGACCGGTCACCTCGCCCCGCGGCATCTGCGCGCGACGGATCGGCTCGCCGAGGCCGTCAACTGGCGCACCGCGGCCTTCCTGCTGGAAAGCGCGATGTTCCTGCTCATGGGACTCAGCGTCAAAACCCTCATCGACGAGGTGCACGACGACGGTTCGAGCGTGTGGCGCGCGCTCGGCATCGGGCTGGCCGCGTCGGCGCTCGTCATCGTCGCGCGCATCGTCTTCGTCGGGCCCTTGGTCGGCGGCCTGTACCGCGAGCAGCGGAAGGCCGCTCGGTTCAAGCCCCGGCTGGAAACGACGCAGGCGGTGCTGCGGGGCGACGAGTCGAATCCCGCCGTCACCGAACGGCTGGACAAGGCGTCACCGAGGCGGGTGGCGCATTTCCGGAAACGGCTCGACCGGGCCGCCGCCGACGTCGAGTTCCGGCTCACCGAGACCTTGGGCTGGCGCGGTGGGGTGGTGCTCGGCTGGGCGGGGATGCGCGGCGCGATCACCCTCGCGGCGGCGCAGACCCTTCCGCAGGACACGCCGGACCGCGCCCTGCTGGTCCTGATCGCCTACGTGGTGGCGACCACGACGCTGCTGGTCCAGGGAATGACGTTGCCCGCGGTCATCCGCGCGGCGCGCGTGCCGCCGGAGGACCCGGGCCGGTTGCGGCGCGAGTACGTCCGGCTCACGACCGAACTGGCCGACGCGGCGACGTCCCTTTTGGACGATCCCGGCCTGGAGGATCCCGGCAACGGGCCCTTCGGTGACCGGGTCGTGGACCGGGTGCGCTCGGACGTACGCGTCCCGCCCGCGTCACCGGGCGACCGCCCGGCCCCGGAACAGATCGAGCAGTACCTGCGGTTGCGCCTGCGGGTCCTGACCGAACAGTCCGAACGTCTCCAGCACGCCCGGTCGAGCGGCGCGTACAGCTCCGAGGCGCTGAGCCGGGCCCAGACCGCCCTCGACGTCGAGATGGCCAGGCTCGAACAGCTGGCGGACCGGCCGATCTCCTGACCGGATCACGCGTGCTCAAGGACGGATCTCGCGTGCTTGAACACCGAACTCGGAGATCCGTCTCCAATCACGCGAGTCCGGTTTCCGAGCACGCGAGTCACGCCTAGGGCGGCGGACGGGGTCGCGCGGACGAGGCGCTTCCGGTGGCCGTGCTGGCCGAAGGCGCGGACATCGTCCCGTCAGGCGCGGTTCTTCGGTTCGCGGTCTGACGATCAGGACGTCGCGACGGCGTCGCGTGCCTTGTCTCCTCCGGCGACCGAGCTCTCCCTGGCGCAGTGCGCGCAGCAGAAGAAGCGATCCTCGACCTGGATGCCGTGTCCGACCACGCGGCAGCCGCAGTGCTCGCAGATCGGCGCCAGTTGGTGGATCGCGCATTCGAAGGAGTCGAAGGTGTGCTTCGCTCCGTCGACGGTGTGGATCTCGAACGTCTTTTAGTAGTCGTTTCCGCAGACTTCGCAGTTCGTCATGGTGGAGGGCTACCCGGCGTATGGCGCCGGCAACCGTAGGGGAGCGGGCTGCGGCTGATCCGCAGGTCATTTGTGTATCTACGTCGAACCTTGATCGTGCCGGTCACGCCCCGGGCGGACGACCGAGTGGGGAAGATCCTGGACGTTGGACGGCCGGAATCTTCCCCGCTCGCCCAAAGACACACGTTCCCGCCGCGGAGTCCGGCTCACCGCCCAAACACTGACGACGACCAGCAGACATCCGGCCAGCTGCGTGATGGTCGGCCGCTCGTGCAGGGCGATGACACCGAACACGACGGCCAGAACCGGGTGCAGCAACAGAAGTGAGGCACTCACCTGAGGCGCCAGCTGGGAAAGCGCTCCCGCGATGAGGAGCCAGGCGAGCACCTGCCCGACCAATGCGAGCGCGATCAGCCACAGCCACGCGGCCAGGTCGAGGTCCAGGTCGATCCCCGTCCACACACTGCCGACCACGACCGCCGCGGCACACGCCGCCGTCGTGGAAGCGCACACCGGGAACACGACATGGCCTTGCCCGCCGCCCTGTCGCATGAAGAACAGATACCCCGCGTAGGCGATGCCCGCGATGGTGCCGAACACGATGCCGCCGACCGGGTCCGTCCCCGGCTCGGCCTGGCCGATCACGCCGGCCGCCATGGTCACGCCGATCAGCATGACCGGTATGAGCGCGAGGAACCGCCTGGACGGGGCCGATCCGTGGAACAACCAGGTGAGCAGCGGGAACACCACCACCTGAATGGTGAGCAGCACCGTGGAGATGGACGCGCCGACGTCCTCGATGCTGGCCACCCAGAACACGTAGTCGATGCCGAGCAGCATCCCCGCCGCCAGGTCGAACCGCATCAGCCGCCACGGCCGCGGCCCGATCCGCCGCCATTCCCGGATCGACAGCGGGACCAGCACCGTCAGCGCGATGGCGCAGCGCAGGAACGCGGTGGTCCCCGGACTCGCACCGGACAGTTTGGCGAACCCGGCCGACACCGAAGTGCACGCCGCGCCCCCGGTGATGCGCAGCGCGGCCGTGCGGTGCCGATCGGGTGCCCGAACACTCATGGCGATCACTATGCCGAGTCCGGTCGCATAGCAAAAGTGAATGTTCCTACGGTGAAATCGGTAGCATTGCTTCATGAATCTGGGTCGGCTGCAAGCGCTCGCGTCGGTCGCGAAGTACGGGTCCGTCGCCCGCGCCGCGGAAGTCCTGCACGTCACGCCGTCCGGGGTGTCGCAGCAGCTGAACAAACTGGAGAAGGAGACCGGACACCCGCTGCTCGAACCCGCGGGGCGCGGCATCCGGCTCACTCGCGCGGGCCAGGTGCTGGGCGAGCACGCGGTGCGAGTGCTCGCCCAGGTCGCCGCGGCCGAAGCCGATCTCGCCGCGCTGGATCGGGAGGTGGCCGGCCCCCTCCGGATCGGGGCCGTCGGCAGCGCGATCCGGGAGCTGCTGCCGGACGTGCTGGCCGAACTGGTCGCCGACCGGCCACGGCTCACGGTGTCCCTGCGCGACGGTGAGGTGGTGGATCTGCTTCCCCGGCTGCTCACCGACGAGCTCACCGTGCTGCTGATGGAGAGCTGGGAGGCCCGGCCGCCGCTCCTGCCCGCGGGGGTCGCCGTACGCACGCTCGTCCGGGAACCGGCCGAGGTCGCCCTCGCCGCGGATCATCCGCTCGCCGGCCGGTCCGTCGTCGACCTGGCCGACCTCGCCGGACAGACCTGGACCTGCTGCCCGGCGGGCACGGAAGCCCACGTGGCGCTCACGCAGACCATGCGCGGACTCGGCGCCGAGCCGGACATCCGGTTCGCCGTCGCCGAGTACCCCACACAGCTCGCGCTGGTCGCCGCGGGCCTCACCGTCGCGCTCGTTCCCAAGATGGCCCAGCGGCCGACCCCGGACGGCATCCGGTTCGTCCGCACTCGCCCGGTGCTGCACCGGGAAATCCGCGTCGCCTGGCGGACCGACGACCAGGGCCCGCCGATCCGCGCCCTGCTGGCCGCGCTGGTCTCGCGTCAAGAAGCGGTGAACGCGACAGCAAATGGGTACCCCTCCCAGTAGCGGAGGTGATTCGCGATGGACAGGCCAGGTCCGATCCAATGGGTGCAGTACGTCTACGGGCGCAGGCTGCCGGAGCGATATCGCGAGTGGGTGCTGTACGACGCGACCTCGCGCACGTGGCTGCTGCGGTTCGCGCTCCGGATCTGTTTCGAGGCGTTGCCGTGGCTCGCGATCGCGTTCGTGCTCCTGGTGACGCTCACGCCGATACCCGTTCCCGCGGTGCTGGGCGCGTTGATGCTGAGCCTGTTCCTGGGGCTGTTCTTCACGATGACCAGCGCCGACGAGCTGGCCGAGGTCCGCCTCGGCAAACACGGTTTCCCGCGTGGCACCGGAAAAGCGGTCAGATCCGCCCGAGGTGGCTCAGGCAGCTGGCCCTGATCGCTCGCCCGGTGTGACCAGGCCTGATTCGTAAGCGAGGACCACGAGTTGCGCGCGGTCGCGGGCGTGGAGTTTCGTCATGGCGCGATTGATGTGCGTCTTCGCGGTGAGCGGGCTGATCACCATGTGGTCGGCGATCTCGTCGTTGGACAGCCCCCGCGCGACCAGGACCACCGCTTCGCGTTCGCGGTTGGTCAGTTCCTTCAGCCCGGAACCGCTGCCGCCGCCGAGCGGGACGGTGACGTACCGGTCGATCAGCTTGCGCGTGATCGAAGGCGCGAGCAGGGCGTCACCGCGCGCGGCGACGCGGACGGCGTGCAGGAGGTCTTCGGGCTCGATGTCCTTGACGAGGAAACCCGCCGCGCCCGCGCGCAGCGCGTTGAAGACGTACTCGTCCAAGCCGTAGTTGGTCAGGATGACGACGTGCACGGTTGCCAAGGCCGGGTCGGCGGCGATGCGCAGGGTCGCCTCGATGCCGTCCATGCCGGGCATCTGGATGTCGACGAGCGCGATGTCGGGCAAGTGTTTTCTGGCGAGTGCCACGCCTTCGCCCCCGTCGGAGGCTTCGGCGACGACCTCGATGTCGTCCTCGACGTCGAGCAGCGCGCGGAATCCGCTGCGGAGAAGGGGCTGGTCGTCGACCAGCAGGACGCGAATCACGAGCGCTCCACGGGAAGTACGGCCCGGACGGAGAAACCGCCCGTGTCTTTTGGTCCGGCGTCGAGACGGCCGCCGAGCGCGGTGACGCGTTCACGCATCCCCAGCAGCCCGACACCGGGGATCGGTGCGGCGCCCGGAGTGGCCTTGCCGTCGTCCTCGACCTGGATCGTCAGCGCGTCGGGATGATGGTCGATGCGCACCGACGCGGTCTTCGCCGCGGCGTGCCGGGCGATGTTGGTCAAGGATTCCTGAACGATCCGGTATGCGGTGCGGTCCACGGCCGCGGGCAGATCGTGTCGCCGCCCTTCGACGGTGAGCGTCGCGTCCAGACCGGCCGCCTGGGCCCGTTCCACCAGGTCGGGGATCCGATCGAGTCCGTGCGGCGGATTCGTGTCGTCGTCGCGCAGGGCCTCCAGGGTCGCGCGCAACTCCCTGGTCGCCTCACGGCCGGCTTCACGGATCGCCAGCAACGATTCCGGCACCGCCTCGCCCCGTTTGGTGGCCAGGTGGACGGCGACCTCGGCCTGCACCTTGATGACGGAGATCTGGTGGGTGAGCGAATCGTGCAGTTCCCGCGCGATGTGCAGCCGTTCCTCGTCGGCCCGGCGCCGCGCGGTCTCCTCACGGCTGCGCTCGGCCTCGTCGGCCCGCCGTTCGGCCTGTCGCAGCGCTTCGCCCGCCGCGCCGGCGGCGATCAGCCAGGCCAGCTGGAGCGCGTCACGGCTCTGGGCGAAGGCCTCGCTGACGGAAGAGGCGTTGGCGGAGGCCAAAAGCACGAGCGGGAGCGCGACGATCATGAGCACCGACCCGGCGACGGCGACGATCCGGTGTCCGGCGCGGACTGTGGCGTAGACCGCGACCAGGTAGGCGACGGCGGGCACGGTGAAACCCATGGCCTGGTACCCCAGCGCGCACGCCGCGGTCACGGCCAGGACCGTGAGGGGCGCCCGACGATGTGCGGCGAGCGCCAGGCCGCCGGCGACCAGCACCACGTAACCGAGGGGGTTCATGGTGGTGTCCTGATCGGACAGTGCCGTGACCAGCAGGACCACCGTCACCCCGACGGCGATCGCCCAGTCCCAGACCCTGTTCATGCGAGAACCCTAACCAGCCGCCCCCGCGCGCGACTCCTCCGCACGGACGCTCCCCCGACTACCACACACGCGGTAGTCCCGGGATTTCCACGACCACGGCGGCAGTCCGGAATGCCTGCGTTCACCGGACGACGCGGGGCGGGTCCGGCGGACACGATCTGCGGACATCAGTCACCGAGCGAAGGAGCACCCCATGACCGTCCACTTGCTGTCCGCCGCCTACCTGACTCCCGGGCGCCTGTGGTCCTTGATCGCCGTGCTGGTGGGGGTGATCGGGGTGGTCGTCGGCGGATTGGCCGTCGCTCGAAGCCGGTCCGGTGACACGCGGCGAGGAGCCGTCGTGGCACTGGCGGCGGGGCTGCTCGGCATGGCGGGCGGCGTTTACGTGGTGACCGCGGCGAAGGGCGGTCCTGGCACGGGCTACGGAATCGTCGGTGGGTTTCTCGCCTTGATGGTCGGGCTGATCGCCGCGGCTCTGGGCGGGCTGGCTCTTTCGCGTTCCCGTCGTGCCGGGAAGGTGTCCGGCGAAGTCGCGTGACGTCCGCGATCGTGTTGCGAAAGCCACTTTGGCAACCTTCAACGTTGCGAAAGTGGCTTTCGCAACCCGGTGCGGCGCTGGCCCGTCGTGCTTCCTACCGCGCCGGGTAACGAGCACGAAGTTCGTCCGCGGCCTTTCCTTCGGTCAACTGGAGCAGGTAGGCGTCCACCGGGGCATGGGAGCCGAGTTCGGTGAAGTTCCGGTGGACGATCGCTGCGACCTCTTGGCGGCCGGCGGGGAAGCGCTCGGTCAGCGTATCGACCAATTTCTCGAGGTTTTCGTCGCTGGGCGGCAGGTGCGGCGGGTCTGCGGTCATGACAACTCCACGTTCTCGGGAGACGGCACCTCGCGACGATAACGGTCTCCGGGCTCCGAGGTCTAGATATATCAACCTGCATTGATGTATCTTCGGCCAGTGGCGACCTTCGAGACGGCAGATCCGCCGCCGTTCGTACGGCTGGCGAGCGATCCGCTGCGCTGGCGGCTGCTGCGCGAGTTGTCGCACGGCGACCGCCGGGTGCGGGAGCTGGTCGACCTGGTCGGGCAGCCGCAGAACCTGGTGTCCTATCACCTGCGCAAGCTGCGGGCCGCGGAGCTGGTCACGGCGCGGAGGAGCAGTTTCGACGGTCGCGACACCTACTACCACCTCGATCTGGGGCGGTGCGCGGACGCGCTCGCCGAGGCGGGAAGCTCGCTGCATCCCGCCCTGTCGCCGATCGGGGTGGACGTGAAGCGGGCCGAGTCCCGGATCAAGGTGCTGTTCGTGTGCACCGGGAACAGCGGGCGCTCGCCGATGGCCGAGGCGCTGCTGCGGCACCGCGCCGGTTCGAGGGTCGAGGTGTCCAGCGCGGGCAGCCATCCGAAACCGTTGCATCCCGACGCCGTGCGCGTTCTCGCCGAGCGCGGCATCACGCTGACCCACGAACCGTCCCATGTGGACGATCTCCGGCGCAGGCGATTCCATTGGGTGATCAGTCTTTGCGACCGGGTCCGCGAGGTCTGCCCGGAGTTCCCCGGGCATCCGCGCGTCGTCCACTGGAGCCTGCCGGATCCGGCCAAGGAACCCGAGAGCCATCCGGCGTTCCGTCGGCTCGCCGACGAACTGGACCGCCGGATCGGGTTCCTGACCGCCCGGTTCGGCGTGAAATATCGCGATGATGAGGTGAACAGGACATGACTTCGGATTTGGTGAGTGTGCGCTACCTGGTCGACGACGTCGCTGCCGCCGTCGAGTTCTACACGAGGCACCTGGGTTTCGCCGTGCGTTCGAGCGTGTTGCCCGCGTTCGCCGACGTGGTGCGCGGGAATCTCCGGCTGCTGCTCAGCGGTCCGGCGAGTTCGGCGGGGCGGGCGATGCCGGACGGTACGAAACCGGCGCCGGGCGGGTGGAACCGCATCCATCTCATCGTCGACGACATCGACGCCGAAGTCGCGAGGTTGCGCGCGGACGGCGTCCTGTTCCGCAGTGACGTCGTGACCGGGCCGGGTGGCCGCCAGATCGTGTTCGACGACCCGGCGGGCAATCCGGTCGAACTGTTCCAGCCCGCGGCCCGTTGACGCCGCACCACGAGCCGAGCCTGGGCACCGTCCTGCGGGAATGGGGCCGGATCGGCTGCATCGGGTTCGGCGGGCCGCCCACCCATATCGCCCTGCTCCGCAAATTGTGCGTGCAGCGCCGGGAGTGGTTGTCGGATCAGGAATTCGAGGACGCGATCGCCGCCTGCAACCTGCTGCCCGGCCCGGCGTCGACACAGCTCGCGATCTTCACCGCGTGGCGGGTCCGCGGCCGGGCGGGGGCGCTGGTCGGCGGCGCGGCGTTCATCGTGCCAGGCCTCATCGTGATCCTGGCGCTGGCCGCGCTGTTCCTCACCGGGTCCCCGCCCGCCTGGGTACGCGGGGCCGGTGCGGGTGCGGGCGCGGCGGTCGCCGCCGTCGCGGTGCACGCGGGGGTCGGCCTGATCCCGGCGGGCTGGCGGCGCGCGGCCTCCACCGGCCGCGTGCGCTGGGCCCTGTACGTCCTGGCGGGTGTCGTGTCGGCCGCCTTGCTCGGTCCGTGGCTGGTGCTCGTCCTGCTGGGCTGCGGCGCGGTCGAACTGACCGTGAACCGCGCGCGCCGCGGTGAGTCCAGTACCGCGTTGTTCGCCGTTCCCGCCCAATCCTGGGCCGCCGCGGTCGCGGGTGCCGGCGTGTTCGCGTCCGTCGCGTGGGTGGCGCTCAAGGTCGGGATGCTGTCCTACGGCGGCGGCTTCGTGATCATCCCGCTCATGCAGGACGACGCGGTGAACACCTACCACTGGATGAGCGCGGGGGAGTTCCTGAACGCGGTCGCGCTCGGCCAGGTCACCCCCGGTCCGGTGGTGCAGACCGTCGCCGTCGTCGGTTACGCCGCGGCCGGGCTCACCGGCGGAATCCTGGCGTCGCTGGTCGCCTTCGCCCCGTCGTTCGTGTTCATCCTGTTCGGTGCCAAGCATTTCAACCGGCTGCGCGGCAACCCGAACGTCCGGGCGTTCCTCGACGGCGCCGGCCCGGCCGCGGTCGGCGCCATCCTCGGCTCGGCGATCCCGCTCGCGCTCAGCCTGACCCAGGGATGGCAGTACGCCGTACTCGCCGGTGCCGGGGTCCTGCTGTTCGTGCTGCGGCGCGGAGTGGTGACCACGATCCTGGCCGCGGCGGCCGCCGGAACCGTGCTCGCGCTCGCCGGAGTGCTCCTGCCGAGCTGAGGTTCAGCCCAGTCCCCGGGTGGTGACGACGCGCGCGTTGCCGTCGGACAGGTGGTAGGACAGCCCGACCACGGCGGTCTTCCCGGCGTCGATCTGCTCGGAGAGCAGCCGGGAACGGTCGACCAGGAGGTCGACGGTGTGGCGGATGTGCTCGTCGATGATGTCGTCGTTGCTGGTGAGCCCGGCGGCGCGGGCGGCGAGGACGCTCGGGGTGACGCGCTCGATGACGTCGCGGACGAAGCCGTTGGTGCCGAGCCCGTCCTTCAGCGCTTCGCGGGTCGCGGCGACGGCGCCGCAGGAGTCGTGGCCGAGGACGACGACCAGCGGGCAATCGAGGATGCTGATGCCGTACTCGATGCTGCCCAGCACCTCCGAACCGGCGACGTGGCCCGCGGTGCGGACGACGAACAGGTCGCCGAGCCCGCGGTCGAAGATGATCTCGGCGGCCAGCCGCGAGTCGGAACAGCCGAAGAGGACCGCGAAGGGGCTCTGTTCGGGGGCGGTCGCCGTGCGGCGGACGGCGTCCTGGTTCGGGTGTTCCGGGGTACCGGCCACGAAGCGCCGGTTGCCGGCGAGCAAAAGGTCGAAAGCCTCGGAAGGGGTCGGCACGTCGCTCATGGGCCGGACATTACCGGGCGCAGGTGGTTCGGGCAGGTGGGCCGCGTCACTGATCGAGTCGTCCGGAGACGGCACGCATGGCGCGGCCGACGGCCCGGAGGTCGTCCGGCGCGATCACGTCCACGAAGTGTTCGCGGACGGTGCGGAGATTGTCCGGCGCCGCGCGGCGCAACGTCTCGTATCCCTGGTCGGTGAGCCGGGCCCGCACGCCGCGGCCGTCGTCGGCGGTCGATTCCCGCTGGACCAGGCCGCGCGTTTCCAGCCCGTTGACGCGGTGCGAAAGGCGGCTGCGCGAGTAGTACGCGGATTTCGCGAGGTCCGCCATGCGCATCGACCGGCCGGTGGCTTCGGAAAGCCGCACCAGGAGTTCGAACTCGGCCAGGGAAAGCCCGTGCTCCTCGCGGAGCCGCCGGTCGAGCAGGTCCACGAAACGCACGGATCCTTCGATGAACGCCCGCCAGTCGCGCTGCTGTTCCGGGTCGAGCCAGTCGGTCACGGCGCACACAGTAACAGTTGACGCCTTCAACCACTTCGGGCTAGCTTTGGTTGAAGCCTTCAACTAGATGGGGAACGCGATGACGAACGAAGCCTGGGTGATGCAGGAGAAGGACGCGGAGATCATCGAGCGGCCCGCGTTGCGGCTACTGGCCGACGGCGAGCACACGGGCGGGCTGCTCGGCGCGAACCGCTTGTCGCTACGACCTGGGGAACCCGGGACGAAACCGCACTATCACCGGAAATCCGCGGAAGCGTTCTACGTACTCGACGGGGCGCTGCGGATGCTGGTGGGTGCCGAAACGATCACGGTCGAGCGCGGGGGTTACGTGGTGGTCCCGCCGGGTGTCCGGCACGCGTTCGCCGCACCGCCGGAGGTCGCCGCGGACGTCCTCATCACGCTGGCGCCCGGCGTCGACCGGTTCGGCTATTTCCGGGTCCTGCCTGAGATCCTGCGCGGAAACGTCGCACCCGAAGAGGTCGAGCGCCTTCACGAGCGGTACGACGTGCACTTCGTCGACGCGCCCGAATGGGACACGGCTCAGCCGACGCCGTAGCGCTCGCGCACCTGGCCGACGTTCGGCACGCCGTTGAAGCCGAGGTCGTTCGCCCCGACGACGATCGTCCCGTCGTTGTTCGTGTACTTCTGCGGGGTCGCCCAACCGTCCTCGAGAGCGGGAGAAGCGGCGAAGGCGCGCAGGACCTCTTTCATCACCGCGATCGCCTTGCCCTTGTCGCCCGCCGCGATCCGCACGTCGCCTCGCTGCCACCCACCGCCGAAGCCGTTGTCGCAGTCCCAGGTCGCGGAGATCACGCCGGGGACCGCCGTCGCCGCCGCGGCGAAGGCCTCTTCGCATTTCTCCGCGCTGGACGCGCACGCCGAGACGGGCAGGGTCAGCGCCATGACCACGGTGACCGCCACAACCCGCGCACATCGCCTCATTCGGGCATTATGCGGGGATGCCCGGGCTGTGGTGTGAACAGCCCACTCCGTCCGGCGAGCATGTTTCGATGGGGAATCATGACGAACGACAGCGAGGTCCGGTCGCGGCCCCTGACGAGCTACGTCAGCCGTACGGACGACGAGGACGAGGTGCGGCGGCTGCTCGGCGTGGGCCGTCTGGTCACCTTGACCGGCGCCGGCGGCGTGGGCAAGACACGGCTGGCCGCCCGGGTGGCCAGTTCGCTCACCCGGGCCTTCCCCGGCGGTGTGGCGGTCGCCGGACTGGGTGAACTGCGGGACGAACGGCTGGTCGCGCGCACGGTCGCCGACGCCTTGGGCCTGCACGACACGGCGGGACGCACCGACCTGGAGGCCGTCGTCTCGTATCTGCGGCCGCGGCGGTCGTTGCTGCTGCTGGACAACTGCGAACACCTCCTCGGCGGCAGCGCGGACCTGGTGACGGCGTTGCTGCGTGACTGCCCGGACCTCGTCGTCCTGGCCACCAGCCGCTGCTCGCTGGGGCTGACCGGCGAGCACGTCCTGGCGATCCCGCCCCTGGCCGTGCCCGACGAAGAGGTCGGGACACCGGAAGAGGCGCTCACGTTCGGCGCGGTGCGGCTTTTCGCGGAGCGTGCCACCAGCGTCCTGCCCGCGTTCGAGGTCACCGAGAGCAACGCCGCGGACGTCGTCCGCCTTTGCCGTCGGCTCGACGGCCTGCCGCTGGCGATCGAACTCGCCGCGGCCAGGATCCGGGTCCTGTCGCCGTCGCAGATCGCGGACCGCGTCGAGAAGAACTCGGGAGTGCTGGCCACCGGTCTGCGGATGCCGGTCGAGCGGCATCGGACGCTGCGCGCCACCATCGAGTGGAGTCATTCCCTGTGCACGGACACCGAGCGGATCGTCTGGGCGCGCTGTTCGGCGTTCGCCGGGCAGTTCGACCTGTCCGCCGCGGAGGACGTCTGCGCCGGAGCCGGGCTGGACTCGCTCGCCGTGCTCGACGCGGTGGACGGTTTGGTGGACAAGTCGGTGCTGGCGCGCATCGACGGCACGGACCGGGTCCACTACCGGATGCTTCGGCTGCTCCGCGAATTCGGCGGGCACCGGCTCGCGGAGTCCGGTGACGAGCTCGCCGTGGCGAGGAAGCATCGTGACCACTACGCCTGGCTGATCGACCAGGCCGCCGCCACGTGGTTCGGGCCGGGGCAGGACGAGGCCTACGAGCGCCTGACCGCGGCGCACGCCGACATCCGCGAGGCGCTGTCGTGGTCGCTCCGCACTCCCGGTGAAGGAGCGGTGGCGTTGGAGATGGCCACCGGCATGATCGAATACTGGGTGGCGCGCGGCGCGGCCTGGGAACTGCGGGACTGGATCGATCGCGCGCTCGAGGCGATGCCGCCGGAGAGCCGGGGGCGGGCCCGCGGCCTGGCGATCGCGGCCCTGTGCGCCGCGCTGCACGCGGATCTGCCGCGAGCCCGGCAGAGGCTGGCCGCCGCCGAGGCGATCGAAGACGACGAGGCCGCTCCCTACATCGCCCACGCTCGGGCCTTCGTGAAGATGCTGGCCACCGAGCCGAATTCGATGACGGACGCGGCGGAGGCCGTGCGGCTCTTCGGCGAACGCGGGGACGTACGGCGCCAGATGCATCCGATGTTCCTGCAGGGTGTCGCGCTGGCTTACCGAGGAGACCTGCCGGGAGCGCGGGAGCTGCTGGGCTCGATGCGGCGTCTGTGCGAGGAGGCGGGGGAGGAGAGGTATCGCTCCATGGCCCTGTTCGGGCTGGGAGTCGCCGAAGTCTGCTTCGGCGGCGATCTCGACGACGGCGAGCGATTCATCCGCTCCGCGCTGGAGATCGACCTCCGCGCCTCCGACGTGCTGTCCGCGGCCTACCGGGTGGACGGTCTGGCGTGGGTGTCGGCGCGGCGCGAGGAGTGGGTCCGGGCGGCGGAACTGTTCGGGACCGCCGCCACGCTCTGGGACCGCTGCAACGCAGAGCCCGACGTGGCCGTCACCACGACCCACCGGATGTTCCACGACGCCACCCGGAACGCCTTGGGAGCAGCGAGGTTCGACTTGGCTTTCGCCGAGGGGCGGCGGCTGAATCCGCACGACGCCCTGGCCGGTCCCGAGGCTTCGTCCGCCGGAGAGCCGGCCGACCTCCCGCCGCTGACGCCGCGCGAGTCGGAGATCGCGCGGCTGGTCGCGGCCGGGCTGAGCAACCGGGACATCGCGGCGAGACTGGTCATCGCCCGGCGCACGGTCGAGACGCATCTGCAGCACATCTCGCACAAGCTCGACTTCGCCAACCGGACCCAGCTGGCCGTCTGGGTCGAGCAGCGGGACCGCGGACCGCTGTGACCCGCCGAGGTCACGGCGGCCCGCGCCCCTTGAGTCAGCCGAGCGGGCAACTTCCCCGATATACGGCGATCTTCGGGTCGTTCGCCGGGAGCGGGCACAGGAACTGGTCGTACCTGGTGTCTTCGTCGACGAAGCGTTTCAGCCACGAAAGGCTGTACTTCGCGATGGTCACGTTCGGCTTCGTCGGCGCCATGTGACCGGCGCCGGCCAGCAGCATGTACGCCTTGTCCAACGACTCGGGAAGGCTCTGGTAGAACGGCCGGGAATGCGAGCCGTCCGGGGCGATGAAATCGTTCTGGGCACTGACGACGAACGTGGGGACCTTCAAGTCGGAGAACGTCGTGTTCGGGTTCCAGCCCGTCAGCGGGATGGCGGCCTTCAGCGTGGGCGCCTTCTGCGCGGCGATCAACGACCCGCCGCCGCCCATCGAATGGCCCATGACGGCGAGCCTGCCCGGGTCGACGCGGTCCTTGGCCTGGCTCTTGTCCGTCACGTAGCGCAGAGCCGCGAGCAGCTGATCGGACCGGACGTCCGGGGTGTCCCAGGTGCTCTTGGTGGAGAACGTGATGACGACGAATCCCTGGGAGGCCAAACGCGGGCCGTACCAGGCGATCGCGCTCTCCGTTTCCAGGAAGCCGGGCGCGATCGCGATCGCGCCGAAGGTGCCCTGGCCGGTTTCGGTCGGGTAATGGATCGTCCCGCCACCGAAACCTTGTCCGGCGGGGACCTTCTCGGTCGCGGTCTGGAACGATCCCCGGTCCGCCTCGATACTGGCGTTCGTCGGAGCGGGGCCGCGGGCATAGGGATTCTCTTCGGCGTCAGCCGGTACCGCCGCCACGAGCAGTGCGGTCACCGCACTGAGCACCGCGGCGCCCCATCGTGATCCACGCTTCATCGCGCATGTCCTCTCGGAAGAACCGTTCCGGAGCCGGAACGGTTTCCCAGATATAGCGGGGACCCGGCCGGGCGCGCGTCGTGGAAACTACTGAGAAACGAAAAACTGTCACGTCGAGAAGGTTTTCGGCCTCGTGAGTGGTAAGGACGGTTAGAAGGCCTCCTTGAGGGACTCTTCTTTGTTCACCCACCAGTCTTCGACGGATGAGTGTCCCCAATGCGGCATTGGGGACACTGAGCGTCTCCGATGCCACATTGGGCGCACCGGATGGAGCCGCGACTCGGGGCAGACTGGTAGTAGGTAGTCCGTGAAGGCCTCCTTGTGGGAACCCCGTATTTGCTGACCCGCTGGTGTGGCCGGGGCCGAGCCCGTTGGCGAGGGAGACGGGGCAGTGAAGCTGATGCCGGCTGTCGTCTTGGGCGAGCGGGGAAGATTCCGGCCGTCCAACGTCCAGGATCTTCCCCGCTCGGTCGTCGCTCCCACGCAGGTCGGACGTAGGTACACAAATGCTGGTTCGCCTTGAGGGACTCTGGGTCCCTCAAGGAGGCCTTCACGGACTGGGCGCATAAGGCGCGGCGTGAGCGAAGGCGGGATTCGCGTGATCAGGGACGTGACTCGCGTGATTGGAGGCGCACTCGGGGTGTTCCGCCTCTAAGCACGCGAGTTCCGGCTTCGATCACGCGAGTGCGGCGACGGGGGCGGTCAGGTGCCGGCCCGGTTCCCGGTGGGGATGGTGATCAGGGTCGTCGTCGGTGAAGTGCCCTTGTTGAGGAACAACATCGCCAGCGCCCGCACCATCTGGTCGAACATGAAGAACCCGGCGGGCATGATCGGGATCAGCCCCTCGCGGAACGCGATGTAGGCCGGCCACGCGGTGCGGATGAGGGCCGCGGACGCGTAATCGCGGCGCAGCCCGAGCCAGTCGCCGATCGCGTCGCTCAGCACGTAGCGCACGAATTCGTTCAGGAATCCCCGGGTGACGCCAAGATCGACCTGCGCGGTCAGCCCCAGCAGATCTTCCGCGAGCTCTTTTCCTTCGTGCGAAGGGGAAAGGATCGGGGTGAGCACCTGCGCCGACTGCGCTTCCGCGGCCGCCCACGTCTTCGGGATGAACTCCTCCCGCACGCCGAGCAGGTGGATGGCGACCTGCCACATGTGGAGGAAGGCGTCCTCGTCGGCGGCCGACATCGGGACCTTCCATTCGCGCAGCTTCCGGTGCACGTAGGTGCCGAGGCTGTGGAAGGTCACCAGGATGTCGCCGTTGCTGATCGGGATCCGCTCGTCCGCGACGGCCTTCCAGTACGGCGACTGCGGCAGCAGATGCCGCACCGCGGCGTGCACCAGCCGCGTCTTGTTGGCGGTGACCACGAACTGGCCGTCGGGCTCGAAGGCGTTCAGGTCGCTCAGGTCGTATCCGAAGGTGAACGTCTTGGCCGCGCGGTCCTGCATGTCGGCCCCGCCCGCGGACCAGTAGACCGATTTGGCCTCACGCGGGATGACCGTGCTCATGATGCCGCTGCCGAGCCCGTACAACATGAACAGATAGGTGTCCTTGCGCCGGTTGAAATCGGCCGCGCGGCGCAGTTTCGCGGGGTCGGCCCAGGACGGCAACCGGTTGACGCGCTGGAGGTGGCCCGCCAGATCGGCGGGCAGTCCGCCGGGGAGCGGATCGTTGTTGTCCACCCAGGACCGCATCGCGGTGTTGACCGCGGGCACCTGGCCCGCTTCGAGAACCCCCGCCATGATGCGGTCGATCTCGTCGTCCCAGACCCACCAGGGGTCGGCCGCGGAACCGGTCTGCGTCGCGCCCCAGGCGGGGGCGACGCTCGCCGCGCCCACCAGGCCCAGTGCGACGCCTAGGGACAGGACATTCCTCCTGCTGAGATCGCTCATTTACTTACCTAACTTCCTTGGTAGGTTCCGATGAGTGATTCACCATCGTTTTTCGTCCAGGTCGCGAAGCGAACCCTTGACCACTTTCCCGCCCGCGTTGCGCGGGAGTTCGGGGACCACCACGAGATCCTTGGGCATTTTGAACGAAGCGAGCCTGCCGTCGAGGAATTCGACCAGTTCGGCCAAGGATGGTTCGGGCTCTGTCGCGGTGATGAAAGCGACGGGCACCTGGCCCCAGCGCTCGTCGGGCCGTCCGATCACGGCGACCTCCCGTACCGACGGATGCGCGGAGATCGCGTTTTCCACTTCGGCGCAATAGATGTTCTCGCCGCCGCTGATGATCATGTCCTTCTTGCGGTCGACCATCCAGATGAAACCGTCTTCGTCCTGCGAAACCAGATCGCCGGAATGGAACCAGCCGCCGGCGAAGGCTTCCGCCGTCTCCTGGGGTTTCTTCCAATAGCCCTTCGTCACCGAGGGCCCGCGGTAGACGATCTCGCCCACTTCGCCCGGCGCGACGTCGTTCATGTCGTCGTCCACGACGCGGTATTGGAGCGTCGGGATCGGTTTGCCGACGGAGCCGAGTTTGCGCGTCGAGTCCTCGCCGCTGAGCACGCACGTGATCGGGGAGGTCTCGGTCTGGCCGAACACGGCGACGTTGAGGGCGCCGGGGAACTTCTCGGCCATGGCGAGCAGCGTCGCCCGCGTCGCGGGAGCCGCGCCCCAGCTGATGATCCGCAGTTTCAACTTCCGTTCGGCGATATCCGGCTGGGCGCAGAGCAGATCCCATTGCTGGGGAACGTTGAACACCACGGTGGCGCCTTCGCGTTCGTAGGCGTCGAGCACCGCGCGCGGATCGAAGGCGCCCAGCGGGTGGATCACGACCACCCCGCCGACCAGGAAATTCGCCACGATCGAACCCAGTCCGGCGATGTGGAAGAACGGTGCGGTCAGGAAGGCGACGTCGGTGTCGTCGAAGATCTTCATCGCCCGGATACAGGTGATCGCCTGCATCTGCAGGTTGCGATGGGACAGCATCACCCCTTTCGGCCTGCCGGTGGTGCCCGAGGTGTACATGATCAGCGCCGTCGATTCCTCGCTGACGTCGGGCAGTTCCAGCGGTGCGTGCGCGGTCAGGAATTCCTCGTACTCCGTGCGTCCTTCGGCGTCGTCCGGTTCGCCGATGACGAGCACGGTCTCGATCGACGCGGCGTTCGGCGCGGCGTCGAGCAGGGGGAGCAACCGCGCGTCGACGACGACGGCGGACGGCGTGCAGTCGGCCAGGATGTAGTCGAGCTCCGCCGGCGCGAGGCGGAAACTGAGCGGGACGGCCATGGCGCCCAGGCTGTTCGCCGCGAACACGGTCTCCACGAACCACGGGTGGTTCAAGGTCAGCGTCGCCACGCGATCGCCTTCGGTGACGCCTCGTGCGGCGAGGGCGGCGGCCAATTGCAACGACCGCCGTGAGAGTTCCGCCCAGGTGGTCGTCTCGCCGAGGTACCGCAGAGCGGGCTTGTCCGGTCGCATCATCGCGTGCGTTGCCGCGTGTGCCATCCAGTGGTGCCGGAAGGACGAGGCGGGAGCCGAAGCGGTCGACATGGCCATCCTCAGGTGTCGGAACGGGACCTCTCGCGTGGCCAGTATGCATGCCAAGCCGCCGGTTGAGAAGCGATAAGTTAATCGAAAATCACATCGCGACGTCGGCCGTGCCCGCCCGATCCCCTTGGTGGTGATCCGGTTCGTGGTTGACTTCCCGGCATGAGCGCCGAGTCGACCGCGGCCGTCCGGCCGCGCAACCGCAAGCAGCAGATCGTCGACGCGGCCGGGCGGATCTTCAGCGAGCACGGCTACCACGCGGCGTCGATGGAGGAGATCGCCGCCGACGTCGGCATCACCGCGGCGGCCCTGTACCGGCACTTCCCGAACAAGTACGCGTTGTTCGCCGCGTGCGCGAACGTCATGGCCGACCGGCTCGTCGCCACGCTCGACGAGGTGGCGCCCGGCGCGCCGCTGGCGGACGTGCTCGCCGCCGTCACGCAGGGGACGGTCGTCCATCGCGCGTCGAGTGGCCTGTACCGCTGGGAATCCCGGTACCTCGAACGTGCGGACCGGCAGTCGCTCGCGCTGAAGTTCGGGCAGGTCGTGGACCGGGTGGCCGAGGCGGTGCGGCGGGAGTACCCGCTCCCCGACGAGGGCTTGCGGGCCGTGGCCGCCCTCGGCGTGATCGGGTCGATCACGATGCACCGCACCTCGATCGCCCAGCGCCGCGTCGAAGAGGTGCTGGTCGAGTCCGCCCTGCGAGTGGTCGCGACCGATCCGGCGGCGGGTGCCGGGGGTGCGCACGCCGTCGAGTTGCCGTCCAATCCGGAGCCGCGCACCCGGCGTTCGGAGATCCTCGCGGCGGCCATCCCGCTGTTCGAACGGGACGGATTCGCCAACGTCACGAACGGCAGGATCGCCGAGGCCGTCGGGCTGGTGCCCTCCGCGCTCTACCGATACTTCCCTGGCAAGGCCGACATTCTCGCCGCCGCTTGCCTGCAGGCCGCGGGAATCCTGGCCCAGGCGGTGGAACAGAACCTTCGCGACGTCGAGGGCCCGAGCGACGCGCTGCTCGCGCTGGCGCGGACCTATGTGGCCTACAGCTTCGAGCACACCGCGCTCACCAGCGTCGCCAACGCCGAACTCGCGGGTCTGCCCGCGGCCCTGCAACGTCCTTTGGTCAGCGCGCAGCGCGAACACATCGCCGTCTGGGAACAACATTTGCGGTCGGCGCGGCCGGAACTCGACCAGCGTCAGGCGAGGGTGCTCGTGCACGCCGGTTTCGGGGTGGTGGTCGAAGCGGGACGGAGGTTGCGCTGGGAGGACGTCCCCGCCAACCGCGACGCCGTCAGCGCCTTGCTCGTCGGAGCCTTGGGGGTTTGACGCCGTTGATACGGTGATACGCGACTTGATGCTGCGTATCATCCACGCGGTTCGACGGGAGAAGAAATGCGACTCACCCCCGAGCAGAACGAATTCGCCGCGTCCGTGGCGGAGCTGTGCCGCCGCGAAGGTGGTGCCCGGGAAGCCCACGACGACGTGCTCTACCGCAAGATGGCCGCGCTGGGCTGGATCGGCGCCGGGCTGCCCGCCGAGTTCGGCGGGGCCGACGGCGGCATGGTCGACATCTGTGTCTTCCTGGAACAGACCGCGCGCGGGATGGCGCCGATCGGCGGCTTCACCACGTCGATCATCGTCGCCGAGGCGTACCGCAGGTTCGGTTCGCCCGAGCAGAAGAAGCTCGTCATCGGTGGCGTTGCGGAAGGCGAGGTCGCGTCGATCGCGATGTCCGAACCCGAAGCGGGATCGGACGTCGGCGCGCTGACCTGCCGGGCCGAACGCCGTGACGGCGGCTGGGTGATCAACGGCCAGAAGACCTGGTGTTCCAACGCGCATATCGCGAACACGATCCTGCTCGTGGCCAGGACGTCGTCCGAGGGCGGCAAACACGACGGCCTGACGATGTTCCACGTCCCCGCCGACAGCGCCGGGCTCACCGTCAAGGGCATCGAGACCTTGGGCGGGAGCGACGTCAACGACCTCTACTTCACCGACTGCGTGCTGCCCGCGGACGCCGTGGTCGGCAAGGTGGGGGAGGGCTGGCGGCAGCTGATGGCGGGGCTGAACCTGGAGCGGCTGATCCTCGCCGCCGGAATGCTGGGAACCGCGCAACGCGCCTTCGACGACACGCTCGCCTATGTCCGCGAGCGTCGCCAGTTCGGCAAGCCGATCGGGACCTTCCAGGCCATCCGGCACCGGCTCGCCGATCTGGCGACGGAGATCGAGTGCTGCCGCCTGCTGGTCTACCGCGTCGCGGAACTCGTCGACGAAGACCCCGAACGGCTGCTGCCCAGGGAAGCGTCGATGGCGAAGCTCAAGGTCACCGAGACGGCGAAAAAGGTGGCGCTGGAAGGTATGCAGATGATGGGCGGCTACGGCCACGCGATGGAATTCGACATGCAGCGGCATGTGCGGAGCACGCTGGTGTCCACTGTGTACGGTGGAACCAGCGAGATCCAGCGCGACATCATCGGCAAGACCTACGGCCTCTGAACGCCTTCCGGTCAGGACGGCCGATTGGCGTCGGGGATCTCGATGCTGATCGGCCGTAGTTCGGACAGGAACAGCAAAGCGGCCTTGCGAAGGAACTCGTCGAACAGCCAATAGACCTGCGGTGCCGTCGGGAAGGGCAGCAGTCCTTCCCGCACGGCGACGAAAGGCCCCCACGCGGTGCGGAGAAGCGGGTCCCAGATCGGCTCACGCGGGATCTTCAGCCAGTCCGCGATCCGGTCGCCGAGCAGGAACCGGGTGAACGCGCCGAGGATGGGTTTGCTGAGGACGCCGGCGTCGACGGCCGAGCCCAGGCCCAGAAGGATGTCGGCCAGCTTGATGCCTTCCGTTGTGGCCGCCAGGATCGGGGTCAGCACCTGCGCGGCCTGCGTGTCCGCCTCGGCCCACGACGCGGGAAGGTATTCGTCCGCGATGCCGAGCATATGCCCGCCGAGTTGCCAGGAATGCAGGAACGCCTCCGACTCGTGCGCCGGGATGGGAACCTTCCAGGCGGTCAGCTTCCGCATCACGGTCGTCGGAAGACTGTGCCAGGTCACCATCATGTCGGCCTGGCTGATCGGGATCCGTTCGTCGGCGACGGTGTCCCACTGGGGCGACTGGGGGAGGAGATGACGCACGGCCGCGTGCACCAGCCGGGTCTTCACGCACGTCACGATCATTTCGCCGTCGGGGGCGTAGGCGTTGCGGGTGCCGATGTCGTAGCCCAGTTTGGCGGTCTTGGAGATGCGGTCCTTCAGGTGCGCGCCGCCCTTCGAGTAGTAGACCGCGCGCGCCTCCTTGGGAATGACGGTGCTCATCATTCCGCTGGCGAAACCGTAGAGGACGCCGAGATACAGGCCGCGCTTCTCGTTGAACTCGTACGCGGTGGCCAGTTTGCGCTGATCGGCCCAGGACGGCAGCCGCCGTGCCCGTTCCATGAAATCGCGCAGATCCGACGGCAGTTCGTCGGGGAGCGGCTGGCCGTTCTTCTTCCACGTGCGCAAAAGCGCGTTCACCTTCGGCACGTCGCCCCGGAGGATCAGCGAGGCGACCAGGGTGTCGGCCTCCGGATCCCAGACCCAGCGCGGATCGGCCCCCGTTCCGGTGCCCGCCACCGAATCCGCGGCGGACCACGTCCATGGCGCCGCCTGTGCGGGAGCCGCGAGGCCCAACGCGCCGAGCGCGCCGAGTGCCCCTCCGGCCTTCAAAACGCCACGCCTGCCGTGTTCGTCCATGTCGCCGTTCCTCCGCGTCGAGTCGGCCGAGCTCTGATACGATGAAACACGTTGCGAATCTGCGTATCACCATGAGAGCACGACGGCCGGGACTTCACAAGGCCCGATGTGACGAGGTGCCTTGTCCGCAAGGCACAATCGGGTGCGGGAGGTGGCCATGGAACCGGCGTTGGAGTCCTTGCTGGAGCTGGCGTACTCGGACGCCGTCGAGCGGGTCGACGAGACGGACGAGACGCGGACGCGGATCCTCGACGCGGCGTACACCCAGTTCTCCAAGACGGGTATCCAACGGTCCACAATGGAGGATGTCGCCCGGCGCGCGGGGGTTTCCCGTATCACCGTCTATCGGCGGTTCCCCGGGAAGGACGTCCTGGTCGAGCAGGTGGTGCGGCGGGAGTTCCGGCGGTACTTCGACCGGTTCCTCGCCGACATCGAGCAGGCGGACACCGTCGCCGAACGCGTGGTGCTGGGCTTCGTGAGCTCGCTGCGGGCGATCCGCGGCAATCCGCTGATCGGCGGGCTGCTCGACGTCGAGCCAGACCTCCTCATGGCGTCCATGATCGGCGACGGCGGCCGCACCCTCGCCACCGTCCGCGCCTTCGTCGCGGGCCAGTTGAAGCAGGAACAGGCGGCGGGCAACGTCTCACGGAAACTGGACGTCGATCTCGCGGCCGAACTGATGGTGCGGGTCTCGACCTCGTTCCTGCTGATCCCCAGCCAGGTCGTCGACGTCGACGACGACGAGCAGCTCGCCGCCGTGGCGAGGCGGTTCCTCGTGCCCCTGCTGGAGTTGCGGGACTGACGTCAGGGCTCGCGGTGGCCGAGGCCGGCGGAGACCTGCCGGGCCGCGCGGCCGACGACGCGGTTCAGGCCGCGCATCCGGGCGGCGGGCATGTACGGCCGGGTCGCCGAAACGCTGATGGCCCCGGCGATCGCGCCGGTGGCGTCCCGGATCGGCGCCGCGACACAGCGGATCCCCGGTTCGTTGTCCTCCAGGTCCATCGCCACCCCGGACTCCGCGTACTCACGCATGCGCGCCAGGAACGCGTCGACGTCCTCCGGGCGCACCTTGCCGGGTTCCACGGGTGTCTCGGCCAGGTAGAGGTCCCGCCATTCCGGCGCGGAGTCCAGCAGCAGCGCCATGCCGACACCGGTGCGGGTCAACGGCATCCGGTGCCCGATCCGGGAACGCATCTCCGCGCCCCGTGAACCGGGCAGCTTGTCCAGGTACAGCACCGAATCCCCGTCGCGGACGGCCAGGTGCACGGTGTCGCGCAACTGCTCCGCCAGCTCCTCCAGTACCGGCCGGGCGACCACCGGCAGCGGACTGCCGTGCAGGGCCTGGAAACCCAATTCGATCAAGGTGGGCCCGAGCGCGTAGCCGTCCCGTCCGCTGCGCAGGTACCCCTCGCTGACCAGCAGCTGGACCAGCCGGTGCGCGGTGCTGCGGCCCAGCCCGGTGTCCTCGACCAGGCCGCGGAGGTCGGTCGCGCCACTGGCGACCGCGCGGATCAGCGCGAGGCCGCGGGCGAGCGTCTGGGTGCCGGGCGGTGCCGTGTCGGACATGCCGAAATCCTACATATAGGGACGGCGATCGCATTATCGGGAACGCGCCCGCACGATGTCGCTCGTGACCGACACCGGACCCGCCTTGATCGCGCTCGACTGGGGAACCTCCGGTCAGCGTGCCTGGCTGCTCGGCGCGGACGGCGGGATCCTGGCCGCCCGCAGCGCCGGGCGTGGACTGCTGACCACGACCGAGGACGTGGACCTCGACGACCCGCGAGCCAGGGCCGCCGCCTACGAGTCCGCCTTCCGGAAGACCTGCGGAGACTGGCTCACCGCGTTCCCCGGGCTACCCGCCCTCGCCGCCGGCATGGTGGGCAGCGCGCAGGGCTGGACCGACTCCGGCTACCGCACCGTTCCGGCGAGGCTCGACTTCCCGACGCTCGTCCCCGTGTCCCATCGCGACGGCGTGCTCAATCTCGTGCCCGGACTGCGGATCCCGTCCGGCGCGCACCCCGGCGACGTGATCCGCGGCGAGGAAACACAACTGGTCGGCGTGCTCGAAGCGCTCGGCTACCCCGGCGGACCGCTCACCGTGGTGCTCCCCGGCACGCACAGCAAATGGGTCCGCGTCGAGGACGGGATCGTCACCGGATTCACCACCGCGATGACCGGCGAGCTCTACGGATTGCTGATCGCGCACGGCATCCTCGCCCGCACGGCCGCCGACCCGGTCGCCGACGACGAGGCCTTCTCGCGGGGTCTCGCCGCGGGACGGCGTTCGCGCGGGCTCGCCATCGAGGCGTTCGGCGCCCGCCCGCTCGTGCTCGACGGCGTCCTGGAACCGGAGTCGCTGCCCGACTACCTCTCCGGCGTCCTGATCGCCGACGAGGTCTCGCATCTGTTGCACGACGCGGACACCCGCGTGGTGCTGTGCGGTGCGGGCGAACTCTGCCGTCGCTACGCCGCCGCCCTCGCCGGAAGGGAAGTGGAGGCCATCGTGCTGTCCGAGGAGGTCGCCGCCCGAGGGCTGTGGCGGATCGCGACGGCCGCCGGACTGCTCGAAGACCGTCTCGAAAGGACACTGAAACCGTGACCGGATTGATCGCGATCCTGCGCGGGGTGACCCCGGCCGAGGTCGTCGGCGTCGGCCGGGCGCTCGTCGACGCCGGATTCCCCGCCATCGAGGTGCCGCTGAACTCGCCGGAACCGTTCGCGAGCGTCCGTCTGCTCGCCGACGCGTTCGGGGACCGGTGCGAGATCGGCGCGGGCACCGTGCTCACCACCGAAGACGTCGGCCGGGCGAAAGCGGCCGGGGCGCGGCTGATCGTGGCGCCCAACACCGATCCCGCGGTGATCTCCGCCGCCGTGGCCGAGGGGATGACGCCGTACCCCGGCGTCGCGACGCCGACCGAGGCGTTCGCCGCGCTCGCCGCGGGCGCCCGGTATCTCAAGCTGTTCCCCGCCGACGCGGTCGGGATCGGGGGCATGAAGGCGTGGCGTGCCGTGCTGCCGCGCGAGGTCGGACTGCTGCCGGTCGGCGGGGTCGACGAAACGAACCTGGCGGCCTGGGCCGCCGCCGGGGCGGCCGGGGCGGGGCTCGGTACCTGCCTCTACCGGCCGGGTGACACCGCCGAGGTGGTCGGCGTCCGTGCCCGCGCACTTTCCGAGATCTGGCACCAGGAATAGGAAAAAGAACCATGAAGATCGTGTCAATGACGACATACCAGGTGCCGCCGCGCTGGTCGTTCCTGAAGATCGAAACGGACGAGGGCGTCACCGGCTGGGGCGAACCGGTCCTGGAGGGCCGGGCCGCTTCGGTGGCGGCGACCGTCGAGGAGCTTTCCGACTACCTGATCGGCAAAGACCCCTCGCAGATCGAGGATCTGTGGACCGTCCTGTATCGCGGCGGGTTCTACCGGGGCGGCGGACTCCACATGAGCGCGCTGGCCGGCATCGACCAGGCCTTGTGGGACATCAAGGGCAAGGCGCTCGGTGTCCCGGTGCACGAACTGCTCGGCGGCCGGGTGCGCGAGGCGATCAAGGTGTACTCGTGGATCGGCGGCGACCGGCCCTCCGAGACCGCCCGCGCCGCCCGCGAGGTGGTGGACCGCGGGTTCAGCGCGGTGAAGATGAACGGGACCGAGGAACTGTCCTATCTGGACACCTGGGACAAGGTCGACCGCTGTGTGGCCAATGTGGACGCGGTACGCCAGGCGGTCGGCCCGAACATCGGTATCGGAGTGGACTTCCACGGCCGCGTGCACAAGCCGATGGCCAAGGTCCTGCTGCGTGAACTGGAGCCGTACCGGCTGATGTTCGTCGAGGAGCCGGTGCTTTCCGAGCACGTCGACGGTTTCGCCGACGTGCTCCGCAACTCGCCGATCCCGATCGCGCTCGGCGAGCGGCTGTTCTCGCGGTGGGATTTCAAGACCGTGCTGGCGTCGGGTGCCGTCGACATCATCCAGCCGGATCCGTCGCATTGCGGCGGCATCACCGAAGCCCGCAAGATCGCGCACATGGCCGAGGCGTACGACGTCGGCCTGGCGCTGCATTGCCCGCTCGGCCCGATCGCGCTGGCGGCCTGCCTGCAGATCGACGCGGGCTGCTACAACGCGACGATCCAGGAGCAGAGCCTCGGGATCCACTACAACACGAGCAACGATCTGTTGGATTATCTGGCGGATCCGTCGGTGTTCGCCTACGACGACGGACAGGTCGTCATCCCCCGCGGGCCGGGGCTGGGCATCGAGATCAACGAGGAGTACGTCGCCGACCGGGCGGCCGAGGGTCATCGCTGGCGGAATCCGGTGTGGCGGCACGCCGACGGCTCGTTCGCGGAATGGTGAGCGCGATGACCACCACCGTCCAGACCACCGTGCGCCCCACCAAATTCCGGGTGCTCATCGCGGTGATGCTGTTCATCACCGTCGTCATCAACTACCTCGACCGGTCGAACCTGTCGATCGCGATGCCCGCGATCGCCGGCGAAATGGATCTGTCCAAAGCGGAACAGGGCATCCTCCTGTCGGCCTTCGGCTGGACCTATGCCGCGTTGCAACTGCCCGGCGGCTGGCTGGTCGACAAGATCCCGCCGCGGCTGCTGTATCCGGCCTGCCTGATCCTGTGGTCGCTCGCGACCTTCTTCATGGGGATCATCGGCGGGTTTGTCGCGCTGATCGCGTTGCGGCTGATGGTCGGTGTCTTCGAGGCGCCCGCCTATCCGATCAACAGCAAGATCGCGACCGTCTGGTTCCCGGAACGCGAACGCGCCACGGCGATCGGCTTCTACACGTCGGGCCAGTTCATCGGCCTCGCCCTGCTGACGCCCGTGCTGTCCTGGCTGCAGACCGTGCTTTCGTGGCATTGGGTGTTCATCGCCACCGGCCTGGTCGGCATCCTCTGGGCCGTGCTCTGGTACGCGACGTACCGCGAACCGCGTGACTCGCGGGCCAACGAGGCCGAGGTGGAGCTGATCCGGTCCGGCGGCGGCCTGGTGGACCTGCCGCGCGAGCGGCCGGAGCGGGCGCGGATCACGCGTGCGGATCTGGCGACCGTGCTGGGCAGCCGGAAACTGTGGGGAATCTACTTCGGACAGTTCTGCCTGACCTCGACGCTCTGGTTCTTCCTCACCTGGTTCCCGACGTATCTCGTCGAGTACCGGGAAATGGACTACATCAAGTCCGGTTTCCTCGCGTCGCTGCCGTTCATCGCGGCACTGGTGGGCGTGCTGGTTTCCGGTGTCCTGTCGGACTTCCTGGTACGGCGCGGCGCTTCGCTCGGAGTGGCGCGGAAGGGCCCGATCATCGCCGGGCTGCTGCTGAGCACCGTGATGGTCACGGCCGGATTCACCGACTCGACCACGATGGTCATCGTGATCCTGTCCATCGCCTTCTTCGGCAACGGGCTCGCGTCGATCACCTGGTCGCTGGTCTCCGCGCTGGCGCCGCGGCGGCTGCTCGGACTGACCGGCGGGATGTTCAACTTCATCGGGAACCTGTCGTCGATCGCCACGCCGATCGTCATCGGCCTGATCGTCACCGACGACAGTTTCGCGCCCGGCTTCGCCTACATGACCGTGATCACGGTCGCCGGGATCCTGTCCTACGTCTTCCTGGTCGGCAAGGTCGAGCGCGTGGCCGAGCGGACCCAGGAAGCCCGTGGCGTTGTGTAACGGCCGCTGAAACTTCGGCGACTCCGCTATCGATCGGTGTACCGTATGGGCATCGTTTCGGGCCGCGACGAGGGAGAGTGCCGACATCGCCGGGTTAGAGGCCGCTTTGCTGAAGGTCGGCGGTGCGTTGGCGAGTCGGGCGGTGCGCGCATGGCTGTCGAGCCGGACGAATGAGGATCGCCGGGAGATGGGCCTGGCAGAGCTCGTCGCGTATAGGTACCCCGTCCTACGGCACCAGCGGGAGTTCCGGCGGAAGATCGAGGAGATCGAAGAGCAGGTAGCCGATCGGCTGCAACCTCTGTGCGAGAACGAGTTCCCCGGTTTGCCGGAAAACGAGCGCGAGGCCGCGACCTTGGCGGTCGCCGACGCGCTCGAGCGAGCCGAACTGACCGACGCGATGATCTTCAGGGTGGATCTGAACCCGATCGGTCTGGCACGCGAGATCAGGGAGCACGCGCCACAGACGGTCCGGAACGGCGATCTGTCGGAGCCGGCGTCCAATCTCTTCGATCTGCTCCTCGACCAGGTCTGCTACTACCTGGCCCATCTGATCCGGGACCTGCCCGAGTTCGACGCGAGGGCGTCCGTCGAGATGCTGTCCAGGCTGAGCGGTATCGCCGGCCAGCTCGGTGAGCTGCTCGAGCGGCTTCCGGTGACCGAACTGACCACGTCGAGCAGCGAAGACCAGGACGACGAGTTCCGGGACGGCTACTTCGAGCTGGTCAGTAATCTGTACGACCGGTTGGAAATCCTCGGTATCACGACGAACTACTACGAGCCGACCATGACCCTTACGGTCGCGTACCTCAGTCTCACCGCGTCCACGGCTTCCAAAAGTCACGAATTCAAGCAGGCGAAGGACAAGGCGGAAGCCCCGGTCGGACTCGGTACCGGAGAGCGGGAGCTGGACGTCGTCCGGGTGGCCGATGCCCTCGGTGGCAAACGCCTCGTGCTCCTGCAAGGGGACGCCGGTGCGGGGAAGAGCACGCTGCTGCAATGGATCGCCATCACGGCCGTGCGGCGCAGGTTCGTCGGCAGGCTCTCGGACTGGAACGGAAGGGTCCCCTTCCTGGTGCGGCTGCGCGACTTCTCCGAGAATCGCTTGCCGAACGGTGACGAGTTCCTCCTGCATGCCAACGCTCCGCAGTGGGGGCCCGTGCCGGAGGGCTGGGTCGACAGGGTCGCCGCGAGCGGGCAGGCGCTGTTCCTGATCGACGGCGTCGATGAACTGCCGGAGCACGAACGAGCGAAGGTGCGGGAATGGTTACGCGGGCTTTGCGTGCGCTTCCCGGAATGCCTGATCGTCGTCACGTCGCGGCCTTCGGAGCGAACCGAGCGATGGCTCGTGGCCGACAAGTTCCACCCGGTGACACTGGAACCGATGAATCCGCAGGACGTCCGCATCTTCATTGAGCGCTGGCACAACGCTCTGCTGGATTCGACGGCTGGCCGGGACATCGCACTTCCGTGTCCGAGGGAAGACGTTCCGGTGCATCAGCGGAGTCTGTTGCTGCACCTGGATTCGAGGCCACATCTTCGCGCGTTGGCGCGCAACCCGCTCTTGTGCGCGATGATCTGCGCGTTGAATCTGGACCGCCGGGCCAATCTGCCACGCGATCGCATGACCCTCTATGAAGCCGCGCTCGACATGCTGCTCGAACGTCGTGACGCGGACAAGAAGGTGCGGGTCGACGGCGACACCCAGTTGAGCGCGGTCGAAAAGCGGGCCATGCTCAGAGCCCTGGCCTGGTGGCTCAACGAGAACGGCCGCGCGGAGATGTCTCGCGAAGAGGCCATTCATCAGCTGAGGCTCAAGATCGGTACGATGCCCGGAGTCACCCAGGCCCCAGAAGAAGTACTTCGACATCTCCTCGAACGCAGTGGCCTGATCCGGCAGCCGGTCATCGGCCGGATCGATTTCGTGCACCGGACCTTCCAGGAGTTCCTCGCGGCCAAGGAGGTCGTCGAACGGGACAGCATCGATCTACTGATCAACAACGCGAGTTCGGACCTGTGGCGTGAGACAGTGCTCATGGCCTGCTCCCACGCGACCGCCGTCCAGCGTGATCGGCTGCTCAACGGAATCGTCAACAGGGCCTACGACTTCTATCGTGAGGAGGACGGCCAGTCCAGGCACCGGCTCATGCTTCTCGCCGCGTCGTGCCTGGAAAGCGCCTTGGAACTGTCGGCCGAGACCATCGAACGAGTGGAGGCGTGCCTGCATGAGCTGTTGCCTCCGACGAGCTCGGACGAAGTGAGCGCGCTGGCCACCGTGGGAAGGCCGCTGTTTCGTGTCCTGCCCTCGGATCTCAGTGACCTGTCCGACGTGCAGGCGGTGTTCTTGGTGCGCACGGTCGCGCTTTCGAACGATATCGACGTGCTGAGGGTGCTCGCCCAGTATGCGCGAGATCGGCGCTGGGAAGTCCAGGAGGAGATCGTCGCCTGCGCTCGTTACTTCGACCTCGGCGACTATTGTGATCGCGTACTCAGGGATGCTCCGCTGTTCGACAACAGGATGGAGATCCGGAGCATGGACTGGGTCGGCCATCTCTACAAGCTGCGCAAGCTGGAAAGTGTCGAGATCAAGATCTACCCGGAGAAGGTCGATGATCTGCGCTCTTTTCGCCGGATCCGGGCGTTGCACGGGCTGCTGGCGCAGGTCGTCGGCGCTTGCGACGTCACACCGCTGTGGGAGCACCGGAACCACTTGCGCTACCTGAACCTCACTTGTGATCAGTCCTTTGTGGAGCTGGAGACTCTGTCCGATTTTCGCTCCCTGCGGGAACTGGCGCTGGCGCCGGCCTCGGGCCTGGGCGACTTGTCGTTCCTCGGCGTCGAGCTCAGTGGGTTGACCAGACTGGAACTTTCCGGCGTCGAGCGCACTGCCGACCTCTCGGCGATCGGAAGTCTTGTCGAACTGCGACGGCTCGGCCTCAAGAACTGCCGTGCGGAACTCGATCTCTCCAGGCTTGGGGAGCTGTCGAAGCTGGAGAGAATCGACCTGCGAGGTGCACCGCCGGAGTTGAATCTGGAGCCCCTGGCCGACCGGCGTCTCCGTGTCCTGCTGGATCGCGATCATCAGTGCGCCGGGCTGGACTCGTTGGGTTCGCAAGTGGAGCTGCAGTTCTTCTAAGCCACCCTCCGCATCCAACGAGACGTCCCAGGGTGGAGGGCGAGTTTCCGGGTCCGGCTCACATTTCGCGCGGCTGTGTCGTCGGTAGGGCAGGAACATCCACTACCGCAAGGAGAACGCGATGAACGCGCGGCTCGACTACTTCGCCAACCCGGTCGGCGGAAAGTTCATGAGGCTCTTGATCTCGGCAGGAAAGGGGCTGGCCGACTCGCCGCTGTCGCTCACGATCCAGGAGCTGGTCCGGATGCGCGCGAGCCAGATCAACGGCTGCGCGGTGTGCCTGGACATCCACGCCAAGGAAGCCGCCGCCGCGGGCGAAACGGACGTGCGGATCAACCTGGTCGCCGTCTGGCGTGAGGCGACGGTTTTCAGCGAGGCCGAACGTGCCGCGCTGGAGGTGACCGAGCAGGCTTGCCGCATGGCTGACGGCGGCGGAGTCAGCGATGAGGCGTGGGCGAACGCCGCCAAGCATTTCGACGAGGACCAGCTCGCCGCGCTGGTGGGAGTGATCTCGCTGATCAACGCCTTCAACCGGGTGAACGCCATCGTCCAGAACCCCGGCGGCGACTACCGGGTGGGGCAGTTCGCATGACCATCACCGAGACGGCACGCAATCGGGCGGCGTTCAGCCGCTTCCACGAGGCGACCAACACCGGCGACTTCGCCGTCATCGAGAAGACGATCGACGAGGTCGTCGCGCCGGACGTGGTGTTCCACGCGCCGGTACCGATGGAGACGACCGGAGCTCAGGCGCTGAAACAAGTGTGGACGGTGCTGCTTCGCGCGTTCCCCGACGTGCGGGTCACGGCCGAGGACGTGCTCGCCGACGGGGACAGGATCGTCTGCCGGAACACCGTCACCGGCACCCACCAAGGCGAGTACCGGGGACTGCCCGCCACCGGGAAGACCGTTTCCTACAACGAGATCTTCATCCTCCGCTTCGCCGGAGGGCGGGTCGCCGAGATCTGGGGTGTCGTGGACGTCCTCACCCAGCTACGGCAACTCGGCGCCCTCGCGGCGTAGCGGTCAGGCTCCGGACCAGGGCCGGAGCTTCTCCGGATTCCGCATCCCCCAGATGTGCTGGATGCGGTCCCCGGCGACGTGGAACGCGAAGACGGCGACGGTCTGTCCTGCCTGCTGGAGCACGAGGCCGGGCAGACCGTTGACGTCCCGCTCCACCAGATCGAGGCCGGACGTCCACCGCGCCAGCGTCATCAGATAGGAGGCGACCTCGTCGCTCCCTTCGAACGGATGCAGTGCCGCCCTGACGACCCCGCCGCCATCGCTGGCCGCCTTCACGTCGGGATCGAGGAGACCGATGAGCGCTTGGATGTCCTGGGCCTCCCAGGCCTTCTTGAATTCCCTGACGAGATCGGCCTGCCGGGCGACCGGGGTGGGCGCGACCTGCGTCGCGCGAATACGTCGTCGCGCGGAGGACGCCAGCTGGCGGCAGGCGGCCGGGCTGCGGCCGACGATCTCCGCGACTTCGGCGAAGGCGTAACGGAACACGTCGTGCAGGACGAACGCGACCCGCTCGGCCGGGGTCAGCGATTCGAGCACGACGAGGAACGCCATGTTGATCGACTCGTCGAGGGTGATCCGGTCGGCCGGGTCGACGGCGGGCGGCCGCCCGGTCGTCCACTCGACATGCCCCGGCAGCGGTTCGGGAAGCCACTCGCCGACATAGCGTTCCCTCCGCGCACGCGCCGACCCGAGGAGGTCCAGGCAGATCCGGCTGGCGACCGTCGTCAGCCAGGCTCCCGGGGACTCGATCGCGTCCCGCTGCGCGGGGGACAAGGCGTACCAACGGGTGTAGGTCTCCTGCACCACGTCCTCGGCCTCGGAAAGGGACCCGATCAGGCGGTACGCGAGCCCGATCAGCTGGCGCCGCTCACTCACGATCGCCTTGAGTCCGGGATCGAGCGTCGGTTCGTTCATGGGTTTCGCCCCTGGTCGCGTGTGGTGTCCCGGGTACGACGAGACACCGCCGCCGGATGTGAGGTCACCTCCGGCGGCGGCGGGCTAGGCCGTCACCGCGCGGGGGAAGTCCTTGCGCTTGATCTTGGCCCGGCGTCCGTCGGGATGGTGGAACACGACTCCCTCGGCCACGTGCCCGGGCGAGAACTGGCTGTCCAGCGTGTCGAGGAAGTCCCGCAGTTCGTGGTAGCTGCGCGGTACTTCGGGCAACGCCGGTGCCTGGAGATCGAACGGGACGCATCGGTGCTCTTCCAGACCGAGGGGATTGCCCTGGATACGAGGGCCGAGCGCCTCGCTCGGATGCTCCCCGTCCGGCCAGCCGGACACGTCGGTGTTCCCGGCCGCCGCGAGGATCCACTTGTCGTCGGCGGATTCGCTGTCGGTGTCCACGTACCAGCCGTCCACGATGCCCTGCTGCTTCTGCGCCTTGCTCGGGTTGCGGCGCCGCTCGACCCGGACCAGCTGTCCCGCGCGCACGGTCAGCCGGACGTTGGTGCCGTCGAGTTTCTCGGTTCCCACCCCGGCACCGTCGAATACCCAGGCGCACTCGGCGCGAGGCCGGTCGACGACGTGGAAGCGCTCGTCGCGCTCGAAAAGCGTGGGGATCTTCTCCATGATTGTCTTGCCTTTCACGACGTGCCCGATGAGTTCCTCAGGAGTGATGGCGCCGGCGGTCAGCCCACCGGCGAGCGCCCGTATCAGCTCCGCCACGGAAACGTCGGCTTCGACGGCCACGTGCTTCAGCGCCTTCTTTTCTTCAGGGGAGATCCACGCGACCAGCCGTGACCACCCTTCAGGAGGCGTCCATCGGGCCAGTGCTGCCGAGTCCTTGCGCGGCCTGCCCCGTCCTCGTGCCTGCTCCACGGCTGAACCGTAGCCAGCCGTGGAGACTTGTGTCAATTGGCATAACAGAAAATAATCGCCAGGTGAGGGCCCGGTCCGAAGGGTCGATCAGCCCCGCCGGAGTCAGTGTGCCCCGGCTTCGCCGAGGATCCGGGCGACGGCCGTCTGGCCCTTCGTCCGGGCGTGGGCGAGAGGAGTGACGCCCTGCTTGTCGGCGAGATTCACATCGGCGCCCGCGGCGACGAGCGCCCGGACCACCTCCTGATGGCGCGGCCCGCCGTCGCCGAGGATGACCGCTTCCAGCAGCGCGGTCCAGCCGAGGTCGTTCACGTGGTCGACGTCGATCCCGCTGCCCGCCACCAGCCGCACGTACTCGGCGTGCCCGCGTTCGGAGGCGGGGATCAGCGAGACCCCGCCGTACCGGTTGGTGATGGTCAGATCCGGCTTGGCTCCGAGCAGCAGCTTCGCCATCGGGACGCTGCCGGTGACCCCGGTGACCAGCCACGGTGTGTCGTGCCGCCCGTCGAGCGCGTTCGGGTCGGCACCCGCCTTGACGAGGATTTCGGCGACCTCGAGCCGGTTCTCGGTGACGGCGACGAGCAACGGGGTCCGGCCGCGATCGTCACGGGTCTCCAGGTCGGCGCCGTCGTCGACGGCCTGCCGGACCCGGTTGGCGTCGGCTTCGAAGAGTTGGCTCACAGGGACTCCTTGACGGGGTGGCTGGGACGAGGCGGGTGGCGTGGTGGTGGTACTCGGTGCCGCCGGGGGTGGTGCGCTCGGTGCCTGCGGGGAGCAGGCACCGAGCACGAGGGCGGCGAGCAGAGCCACGATCGCCCGCTCACCGATCATCAGCGAAGTTCCCCGATGGCGCGCAGGCCCGCCGCGGCGAACTTCTCGTCGAGGTCGCCGCTGGGCGCGCCGCCGACACCGATCCCGGCGATCGGGCCGCCGTTCGCGGCGACCGGCACACCGCCGCCGAGGAAGAGCGTGCCCGGGATGTCGCGGATGGTCGGACCGTCGCCCTGGGCGTTCTTGGCCAGCGCGGAGGTCGGCTGTCCGAAGGAGACCGCGGTGAAGGCCTTCCGCTTGGCGGACTCCTCCGTCTGCGGCCCGGCGCCATCGCCCTTGAGCAGGACGCGGACGTCGCCCGACCGGTCGATCACGGCGACGGTGATCCGCTGGCCCTCCTTCTCGGCGGCGTCCAGCGCGGCCTGCGCGGCGCGGGTGGCGGCGTCGACGCCGAGCACGCTGGTCTGCACCACGGCCTGCGCGGCGGCGGGCGGCTGCGGCTTGCGGTCCTGCTGTGCCTGCGCCGCGCCCACGCCGGTGGCCAGCGCGACGGTCGCGAGGCCGGCCGTCATGCCCAGGACGAGACGAGTGCGGGGGAGCTTGGCGTTCATCGGATTTCCTTTGCGGTGAGGGGGTGTTTCGTTCTCCCTCGACTTTCCCGCCTGGCGGGCCGGGGCGAATCGGGAGAGCGGATATCGATCGGACGCCGAGCGGTCGGTGCGGGCATCAACCGAACGATTGATGCGGAGCACCCCGCCTCCCCGCATACGATCATCGGCGAGGAAGGGAGGACCGGAATGAAACCGCATCTGGGCGAGACCACAGGGCTGAACGCCGCGATGCACGCCGGGTTCTTCCTGCTGCTCGCCGCGTCCGTGGCACGGTTCGTCGCGGGGCACGGATTGAGCGGTGCCACCCCGCTGATCCTCGTGCTCACCGGCGCGCTCGCGCTGGTCTACGTGGCGGGTGTGCTGAGCTGGGAGGCGCTCGACCGGTGGCGTCCGGTGTGGCTGACGGCGGTGATCGCGGTCTGGCTGGCACTGGTGGTGGCCGCGCCGAGTTTCGCCTGGTGCGCCGTGCCCTTGTTCTTCGTCTGCCTGCAGATGCTGCGCCCGCGGATGATGATCGCGGTGGTCGTGCTCCTGACCGTCGCGACCATCCTCGCCCAGCTGAGGATCGCGGACGGGTTCGATCCGAGCATCGTGCTCGCGCCCATCGCGGTCGCGCTGATGGCCACGATGACGTTCCTGCAGCTCGACCGGGACCGGCTCGAACTGGGTCAGACCGTCGGGGAGCTCCTGCGCACCAGGATCGACCTCGCCGAGAGCCAGCGAGTGGCCGGGATGGTGGAGGAACGGGAGCGGCTGGCGCGAGAGATCCATGACGTCCTCGCGCAGGGGCTTTCGAGTCTGCGGATGCTCCTGCAGGCGGCGCAGCGGTCGTGGGACACGGACCCGGAACTGGCCAGAGCCCACGTGTCCCGCGCCGTCGACGCGGCGGGGGACAACCTCGACGAAGCCCGCCGGTTCGTCAAAGGTCTCGGGTCGCCGCGGCTGGAGAGCACCGGCCTCGGCGAGACCCTGAGCGCGCTCGCCGAGCAGGTCACGTTCGCCGCCACTCATCCGGTGCGCTTCGAGACCAG
Source organism: Amycolatopsis sp. w19 (assembly GCF_051373225.1). Classification (NCBI taxonomy): domain Bacteria; kingdom Bacillati; phylum Actinomycetota; class Actinomycetes; order Pseudonocardiales; family Pseudonocardiaceae; genus Amycolatopsis; species Amycolatopsis sp. w19. The sequence continues at coordinate 67,436 of NZ_JBPQFM010000023.1, forward strand.
CGGGGATCCGTATCCCTTGGAACCCGAAGTGGAGGCCTGTCTGCTCCGGGTCGCGCAGAGTGCGCTGGCGAACGTCAGCGAGCACGCCAGGGCGACGAAGGCCGCCGTCACGCTGACCTATCTGGCCGACAAGGTCGTCCTCGACATTCGAGACGACGGCGTCGGCTTCGCCCCGGCTCCGCCCCGCGCGAGCGGCTTGCGGGGGAACGGGTTGCGGATGATCGGTGAGCGGGTCGCCGAACTCGGTGGTGAGATGGTCGTCGAGAGCGCGCCGGGAGAGGGCACCGCGCTCGCCGTCGCCGTGCCCACCAGGGAGGTTCGATGACCGTCCGGGTGCTGATCGTCGACGACCATCCGGTCGTGCGGGCCGGTATCGCCGCGTTGCTGGCCGGTGAGCCCGGCTTCGAGGTGATCGGCGAGTGCGCGAGCGCCGAAGAGGCCGTGCGCTTCGCGACCGCCCAGAAGCCGGACGTCGTGCTGATGGACCTGCAACTCGGCGACGGTCCGGACGGCGTGAGCGCCACCGAACGCCTGACCGCGCTGCCGGAGCCGCCGAAGGTGCTGGTGCTCACCACCTACGACGCCGAACTGGACATCACCAGGGCGGTGGCCGCCGGCGCCACCGGTTACCTGCTCAAGGCGGGACCGCCCGAGGATCTCTTCAAGGGCATCCACGCGGCCGCGCGTGGAGAGACCGCGTTGGCCCCGCAGGTCGCGGCCCGGCTGTTCGGGCACATGCGGGCTCCGGCGCCCGCGCTGAGCCCTCGTGAGACCGAGATCGTGCAGTTGGTGGCGGAAGGGTTGATCAACCGGCAGATCGCCGCGCGCCTGTTCATCTCCGAAGCCACGGTGAAAACACACCTCGTCCACATCTACGACAAACTCGGTGTCGACAGCCGTGCCGGTGCGGTCGCCGTCGCCACGGAACGGAGGATCATCCGCAACTGAAGGCGTCGCCTGCCGGGCCCATCCACGAGGTTCAGCGGCGCGGTTCGATCGTCATGTCGCCGCGGGTCAGCGCGAGGATCGAGTCCCTGGCGAGGATGTCGTGCGGGAAGCCGAGTTCGATCGCGGAGGCCTCGCCGAGGCGGGCCAGGTGCGAGTCGGTGAACTCGACCTCCAGTGCGCCGAGGTTGTCCTCCAGCTGCTCGGTGGTGCGGGCGCCGATGATCGGTGCCGTCACGCCCGGGTTCCGCAGAGTCCAGGCCAGACCGACCTGGGCGGGAGTGTGGCCGAGTTCCGCGGCGACCTCCTGCACGACGTCCACGATGGCGAAGTTGCGCTCGGTGAGTGTGCCCAAGGCGAGGTTGAAGTCCTTGCGGGTGCCGTCTTCTGACGGCGTCGCGGACAGATCGGCTCGGCTGTACTTCCCGGTGAGCACCCCGCCGGCCAGCGGCGACCAGGGCACCACGCCCAGTCCCATCTCGCGGGCCATGGGGATCAGGTCACGTTCCCCGGTGCGCTCGATCAGGCTGTACTCGATCTGCAGCGCGATCAGTGGCGACCAGCCGCGCAGGTCGGCGATCGCCTGCATCCGCGACACCTCCCAGGCCGGGGTGTTGGAGATCCCGACGTAGAGGACCTTGCCCTGCCGGACCAGATCGTCCATCCCGCGCAGGATCTCCTCGACCGGCGTCGTGAAATCCCACAGGTGCAGGTAAAGCAGATCGAGGTAGTCCGTGTCCAGTTGCCGCAGGCTGGCTTCCACCGACGCGAACAGGCTCTTGCGCTGGCCGCCCCCCGAATTCGGGTCGCCGGGGCGGCGCAGGGTCGTGTACTTCGTCGCCAGCACGAGACTTTCGCGGCGGTCCCGGGCGAATTCGCCCAGCAGCCGCTCGGAGCTGCCGTTGGTGTAGGTGTTGGCGGTGTCGATGAAGTTGCCGCCGCGTTCGACGTAGCGGTCGAACAACTTGCGTGCCTCGTCCTGCTCGGCGCCCCAGCCCCATTCCGTGCCGAAGGTGGCCGCGCCCAGTGCCAGCGGGGAAACCCGCAGCCCGGACCGGCCCAGCAGCCGATAGGTGTCGAGGGTGAGCGACATCGGGTCCTCCTGTGCTCGTGTTCCGTTGTCGAAGACGAGTCTGCGACCGCCGCGAGCGGGGGATAAGGGAGAACACTTCCTGGGAACAGGGGTCCTACCCTGGCTGTTGGACCGGACATGACGACCTCCACCGTGGACACGACACAGGAGCTGGCCGCGTTCCTGCGGACCCGGCGTGAACGCCTGGACCCGGAGGAATTCGGCCTGCCGTCGCGCCGTCGGTCCCGGCGGACCCCGGGGCTGCGCCGCGAAGAGGTCGCCGAACTGGCGGCGGTCAGCGTCGACTACATCGTGCGGCTGGAACAGGCCCGCGGGCTGCGGCCGTCGGCCGACGTCGTGGAGGCGCTGGCGAAAGCGCTGCGCCTGGCTCCCGACGAACGCGCCTACCTCTTCGATCTGGCCCGGCAGCGTCCCCGCAACGCCGACAAGCCCGCCACCACCGCGGCACCGCCGCTGGCCCGGCTGGTCGCGGATCTTTCGCCGCTGCCCGCCATGCTGATGAACCACCGCTACGACATCCTGGTCTGGAACGACGAGATGGCGAGGCTGCTGGTGGACTTCGGCACCCTGCCGCCGTCGCAGCGGAACGCGATGTGGTTGTGCCTCAAACACCCCGAGATCCGCGAGTTCTACGCGGATCGTGAACGTGTCGTGCGGGAAGGCATCGCCCATCTGCGCGCCGCCTGGGCCGCGCATCCCGACGACCAGGCGCTGACCGAGCTGATCACCGAATTCACCGCCGACGAGGAATTCGCGCGACTGTGGGCGGAACGCGACGTCAAGGTCAACGGCCGCGGGCGCAAGGTGATGCGGCATCCCGAGGCCGGTGTGGTCGAACTGGACTACGAAGTGCTCACCCCGCTCGAGGATCAGGACCAGCGCTTGGTGATCTACCGCGCCATGTCCGAAGAAAGCCGCTCGGCGCTGGGCCGGTTGTTCGCCCTTCCCCGGCGGTAGGCAATTCGCGTACCGCGCCGATTTCCGGTGCCGACGGTACGAAGAAACCCATGACCTGGCGCGTACACGGAAAGTGTATGAGCCGATCGCGTGATGCGCCTATGACGTCGGTTCGACGCATAGGTGACGGCTGATTTCGGTGGTACGGTCCATCGCGGTCGAGAAACCTCCAACGAGTGATCATTGCCTCGTGTCATTCAGTGATGGGCCTTCGGAAAAAGAGAGTATGAGTCGTGGATTTCGACGCACTGATCGCCGAATTGCGGACCCTGCGGGACAATGTCGCCGGGGTGACCGACACGGTGATAGCCGCTGTCGACGGAATACCGATCGTCGCCGACGCGGCGAAGAACATCGACCCCGCGGAGGTTTCCGCGCTCGCCGCCGCGAATCTCGGGATCGCGCGCCAGGCGGCCGAAGTGACGGGCAAGGGCACGCTGCGGCAGACCGTCGTGTTCAGCAGTGACGGCTACATGGCCGTTTACGCCATCGACCGGATGGCGCTCATGGTCATCATGGGAGACAAACAGCTGAATGTCGGCCGCCTTCTTTTCGAATGCCGCCCGGTCATCGATCGGATCAGTTCGATACTGGCCGCTTAGTCGTCAAACCAGGAAAGTGAGTTCGATGAACATCGAAAACGCGCTCAAGGAATGCATGTCGATCGCCGGGGCGGTCGGTGTCGCGCTGGTCGATTACGACAGCGGGATGTCGCTCGGCACCAGCGGGGGAGGTGATTGGCTCAATCTGGAGGTCGCGGCGGCGGGCAACACCGATGTCGTCAGATCGAAGATGCGGGTCATGTCCGCGCTGTCGCTCAACGACAGCATCGAGGACATCCTCATCACGTTGCACCGCCAATACCATTTGATCCGGCTGCTGGATTCCGTGAACGCCAGGAGCTCCCTCTTCCTGTACCTGGTGCTGGACCGGGACCAGGCGAATCTCGCGCTGGCCCGGCACTATCTCAAGCGCGTCGAGACGGAGTTGCAGGTCTGAAGACGAACGGGGGAAGCCGGCGATGACCGGAGTCGCGTCCAGTCACCACGCACTCGTCGCCGGCTCGGCGCTCATCGGCGTTCTCGGCTCGTTGTTCCCGGCGGGGTTGAAGCTCGTCGGCGATCGACTCGAGTTCGTGTTCGTCCTGCCGGACGGCCGCGAGGCCCTGGACGCCGAACCATCGGACCACCCGTTCGTCGCGGTGAAGGAACGGATCCGGCAGGGTGGCGGGATACCACCACCGCGGTTCTCCCTCGACACCGACGGCAGGTGGACCCGGCTGCACGTGGAGCTCGCCGGAATCGCGGTCCGGGCGGTGATCGTACTGCCGGACGAGCTGACGGCGGGGGCGATCAACGCGCCGTTCCTCGGCCATTGGCAGAACCAGGTGCCCGGCGTCGTGCGGCTCGCGGTGGACGAGTTCGCCCGGATCCTCGCGCGGTGCCGTCATCGGGCCGGGGGACCGGAGCCACTGATCGACCTGGAACTGGTGTACGTGCCCATCCGGGACTTCGAGGCCGTGTTCGCTCGCGCCCACGAGCCGGTCCGGCCGTTCGTCGCGCCGGTCCGGCCGGTGTTCAAGATGCGCTGGCACGCGGTGACACCCGCGCAGCGCAAGGCCTTCACCGCCGACCTGATCGACGTCACGAGCGCGGGCCGGTGGCTTCGCCGCAGGCCGACCGCGACGATCATGGGAGTCGAAGTGGAACTCCCCCCGAGGCACTGGCGCTAGGCCGCTCGCGTGTCCGTGAAGGCCTCCTTCACTACCCTGAAGGTAATGAAGGAGGCCTTCACGGCCTGCGTCAGGCGGTGACGAGCGACAGACCGTAGTTCTGCAGGATCTCGTTCACCGGCTGGAACCAGGTCTCACCCCCGGAACCGCAGTTGCCCCAGCCGCCGGAGGTGACGCCCTGCGCCTGGTCGCCGGTGATGAAGGAACCGCCGGAGTCGCCGGGTTCGGCGCAGACGTTCGTGCGGGTCATCTGGTGGACGGCGCCCTGCGAGTAGTTGACCGTCTCGTTGTGCCCCAGCACGGTGCCGCAGTGCCAGTGCGTCGTCGAACCGGACCGGCACACCGACGTGCCGACAGGCGCGACCCACGAGCCGCGGACGAGCGCGTCGCTCACGGTGCCCCAGCCGAGGACGACCGGCGCGGTCCACCAGCCGTTGCCGATCCGGATGAACGCGTAATCGTTGCCGGGGAAGGAAGAACCGGCGAAGTTGCCCATCGCCGAGCCGTCCCAGCCGACGACCGGGCTGCCGGTGCCGCCGCAGTGGCCGGCGCTGACGAATCCACCGTGGACACTGAACCCGATCGAACAGCGGGTGTTCCCGTTGATGTAGTACGGGTCGCCGCCGACGGTCCCGGCCGCGAACGGTTCGGCCTTGGGTGCGGTGACCGTCGTGACCGGGCCGGATTTCCTTGCCCTGGCCAGGAAGTCGTCGACGTCGGCGCCTTGCGCGCCCGGCCGCAGCGCGACCACGACGCTGCCGCTGCGCGGGTCCGCGCGCCAGCCGCTGACGGCGGCGGGGGCGGGCCGGGTCTTGGCCGACATGTCGATTTCGGCCTTGGCCGCGTCGAGCCGGGCCGCGCTGATCGCGACCGCGGTGGGTTCGGCGCCTGCCTCCCGGACCGCGGACGCCGCCGCGGGATCGGTCACCCCGACGACGAGTGCGCCGCGCGCCGGATCGAACCAGGCGCCGCCGAACGCCGCGCCGGCGGCCCGCTGCGCGGCGGGCAGCACCCGCGAGGCGGTCATTTCCTGGGTGAGCCGGGTCGATGCCTGTGTGGCGGTGAGCCCCAGATCACGCTGCATCGCGGCGAGCAATCCGGGGGAAGCCTGCGCGACCGGGGCGAAGGCGGCGGAAGTGAGACTCGCGGTCAGGACGGCGGCGCCGCCGAGTGCCAGGGCGATTCTTCGACGCATGGTTACTCCTCCAAGGCCGGGGGAAAGAAACACACTGCCCGCCGAGTGTGGGGCCGTGACCGGCGAAAGAGCGAGGAATGTCCGGTCTTCTGTCCGGAATTCCCTAGAGCGAACGCCGCCGTTGAACGTCTACTTAGGACAGTCTGCGAGTGGGCCCTCCGCGCGCTCTCGCGGCGGTTCCAGTACGTTGCGGGACATGACCGCGTCGCCGGAGGATGTGCCGGAACAGGTGCTGCGCACCTCGATCGTCGAGCGGCTGTTCGCTCGTGAGGCCGACCCGCGGCCGCTGTTCACGCACCAGGACCACAATGCCGGTGTGGACAGCACGGTCACCTGGACGGAGTTCGTCTCCCGAGTGCGAGCGGTCGCGGGCGCACTGCGCCTGGTCACGCGGCCGGGTGATCGCGTCGCCGTGCTCACCGGCCAGGACCTGAATTACCCCTTGGCCTTCTTCGGTGCCCTCACCGCCGGTCTGGTGGCCGTGCCGTTGATGGCGCCGGGCAGCGCTTCCCAGCGCGGCAGGCTCACCGGGGTGCTGGCGGACTGCGGCGCAAGGGTTTGGCTGACCTCTTCGGCCGCCGTCGCGAAGGTGCGCGAAGCCGGCGAGTCGGATCACCTGATCGTGGTGGACGAACTCTCCGGGCCGGGGATCGATCCGGTCCCCGTCGCGCCGGAAAGCCCCGCGTATCTGCAGTACACGTCCGGGTCGACCCGCGAGCCCGCCGGTGCCGTGATCCCGCACCGGGCGGTGGCCGCCGCTTGCTGGCAAGCGAGCCGGGCGTACGCCGTCGACGAGGGCACGACCTGTGCCGGATGGATCCCGTTCTTCCACGACATGGGCCTGATCCAGCTGTTGTGCCTGCCGGTTCACGCGGGAGCGCGATCGGTGTTCATGTCGCCCGCCGAATTCGTGCATCGCCCCGTGCGCTGGCTTCGTCAGCTCGCCGATCACCCGGCCGTGTTCACTGCCGCGCCGAACTTCGCGTTCGATCTGGCCGTCGAAGCCGCCGAAGAAGCAGGGGAAGATCTCGATCTCTCCGGCGTCCGGGTCGCGCTCAACGGCGCCGAACCGGTGCAGCCTCGGACGGTCGCGCGCTTCCTGGAGGCTTTCGGTCCGCGTGGGTTCCGCGCCGAAGCGCACCGTCCGTCTTACGGCCTGGCAGAGGCCACTGTGTACGTCGCGAGCGCTGGTGCCGAAGGACCGCGGAGCGCGGTGTTCGACAGAGAAGCCCTGGCACAGGGCCGAGCGATCGAGATTCCGGACGGCCAGGAACTCGTCTCGGTCGGGCGCCCGCTCGGCCAGCGGGTCCGGATCGTCGGCGACGGCGTGGCGCGTCCCGACGGCCTCGTGGGGGAGATCTGGATCCACGGACCGAACGTCGCGTCGGGATACTGGGGCCGTGGTGACGCCGCCGCGTTCGGAGGCGAACTCGACGGTGTCGGCGGTTGGCTGCGCACCGGTGACCTCGGCGTGTTCCACCGCGGGGAGCTCTACATCACCGGCAGGCTCAAGGATCTCATCGTCATCGACGGCCGCAACTTCCACCCGCAGGACATCGAAGCCGTCGCCGGGGAGGCGCATCCGGCGATCCGCCGCGACCGCGTCGCCGCATTCGGTGTCTCGGACGAAAGGGGCGAAGGGGCGATGTTGGTAGCCGAATGGGCAAAGAACGCCGACGCGGATGTCAAAGAAGTGACGAGAGTGGTATTGCGCGCCGTTTCACGGGAACATGATCTGACGCTGCGGTCTGTCCGTCTGGTTCCCTCCGGTGACCTTCCGCGCACTTCCAGTGGCAAGGTCGCGCGAGCCGCGGCGAGGGCGCGTTATAGTCGGCCCCGTGGGTGATCACCGCGCGGAGGTCGTGAAGGTCGTCAGTGAGACTTTTCGGCTTGATCCCGCCGAAATCGAGTCCGACGCGCCGCTCGAAGAGCTGGGTATCGACTCCAAGGGACGGATAAAACTCCTGTCGGCGCTGGAGATCTACCACGACGTGAGGATTGATCTGGACCAGCTGGACCGGTTCACCGACATCGGGTCGGTGGCCGAAGTGCTCGAAGAGGCACTCGGTGGTAAAGCCGACGGATCCGACGAAAGGCGCTGAAAAGAATGAGCGGGGGCTTCACCGCGGCGACCGATGCGCTTTCATCGGCGTCGAAGAACATCGGAAAGCTGACGGAGCAGTTGCTCGAAGACAACCCGGATCTGTCGAGCACTCCGGTGAACGCGGCCGGTTTCGGCCAGGCGCACGGCGACCACGCGAAGAAGTACACCGACGGGGTGGCGGCGTTGTGGGCGTCGGTCCAGGGGTACAGCACCACACTCGGCTCGTTCGGCACGAACCTCGGCACCGCGGGCACCGCGTACGGCACCAACGAGGGCGAACAGAAGAACAAGATCACCAAGACGGGGATGCGCTAGTGGCCACCAAAACCACCTGGACCGACGTCAAGGCCGTCCTCGACGACCCGGCCGTTCCCGCCGACCAGAAGACCAAGCTCATCGGTTCGTGGATGCGGACGCATCCGGCGCCCCCGCCGTGGACGGCGGACCAGGAGCCGGAGGAGATCAAGCAGAAGCGCAAGGAAGCCGAGAAGTACGCGGCGTCCTACAACGCCCTTCCGTTCCTGCCCTACGACGACGACCTCGACAAGGTCTACAACAGCGCGAAGGGCGCGGGCGATCAGGCCAGCTTCAACCGGAAGGCGGAGTCGAAAGCCGTCGACGAGGGCAACAAGAAACTCGACGGCACCAAGGAACCCACCGCCGAGGGTGCGGGGACCAAGACGTCGGACGAGATCTTCGATGCCGCCGCTCCCGCGCTCAAGGTCTTCGAAACCTTCGGCTCCCTGCTGGGGAAGCTCCCGGAAGACTGCCGGGGCACCACCCGCGCGCTCGACTTCGAGAAGGACATCAAGAAGCCGTTCGACGAGCAGCGCGGTATCAACTTCAAGAACTTCGTCGACGACGCCGCCCATTTCAAGACCGGCTCGAAGACCGTCCAGAAGACCATCGACGACACCGGTTCCCAGCTGAACACCCTCTACGGGACGTGGACCGGCAAGGCGGCGGACGCCTCCTCGGACAACTACAACGAGAAGATCCTCCCCAAGGCGAAGAAGCTCTCGGAGACGCTGAACAGCGCGAGCGAAGCGACGCTGCACACCAGCGCGGCGGTGTTCAAGCTGTGCAAGGGAAAGGCCGACACGGTCATCGATCTCTACAAGGAGATCGTCGGCAAAGCGGACTTCCCGATGGCGCAGAAGGTCGTCGCCATCGCCGCCGGTGAGAAGAGCGGCAAGGAGGACCTCGGCGCGATCGCGGGCTGGATGGACGTCAACTTCGGCTCCAATCTGGTCCAGCAGCTGAACAACGACGGTTGCTGCGACGACGACGAGTTCAAGAAGGCGGGCCAGAATCTCGCCAAGCAGTGGATCCAGCGGCAGTTCATCCCCGAGATGTGGACCATCATCTACGAGGGTTTCGCCAAGTCCTGCAAGGACACCAAGGAGTTCGTCGACCAGGCCTACGACGAACTCGACAAGGTGATGGGCAAGGTCAAGAACGAGTTCGAAGGCGCGGGTGACAAGGGCGGCGCCGGTGGCGCGGGCGGACCGGGCGGCACGGGCGGCGGACCCGGCGGCCAAGGCCCGGACTTCACCGGTGGCCAGGGTGGCACGGGCGGCGGCCCCGGTGGTTCGGGAACCGGTGGCCCCGGTGGCGGACCTGGCGGGGGCCCCGGCGGCTCGGGCCAGGGCCCGGACTTCACCGGCGGCACCGGTGGTGGGCCGGGCGGCGGCCCCGAGGGTGGCACCGGCGGCGGTCCTGGTGGTGGCCCCGGATCGGGTGGTTCCGGCCCTGGCGGTGGAACCGGCCCGGCGGCGCAGAAGCCCCCGCCGATCCCGGACGTGAACATCCCCGAAAGCGGCGGAGGATCGCCTGGCGGTGGCCCGGGCGGCGGCACCGGTGGTGGGCCGGACGAGAAGAAGGACCAGACGTCGCCATCGGGCTCGGCACCGCCACCGTCTAACGGCGACGAGCAGAAGGCCGCCGCCGAAGAGGCGAAGAAGCAGGCAGCGGCGGCCGCCGAAAACGCGAAGAAGCAGGCTTCCGAGGCGCTGGGCAAAATCGGTGACGGCCCGACCGGTGGCGACCTCGGCGGCTCCGGCTCCGGTCCGGGTGGCGGAGGTACCGGTGGTGGTCCTGGCGGCAGCGGAAACACGGACGCCGCGGCCGAGGCCAAGGCAGCGGCCGAGAAGGCCACTGAAGACGCGAAGAAGCAGGCCTCCGAAGCGCTGAAGAAGCTGGGTGACGCCCCTGGCGGCATGGGCGACGGCGATTCCAAGGACGGCGACTCGAAGGATGCCGAGAAGTCCGCGGACGAGGCGAAGAAGAAGGCTTCGGAAGCCTTGGACAAGCTCGGCGAAGAATTGCCCGGCGAAGGCGGCGACAAGCTGACCGGCGACAAACCCGGTGAGGACGGCGACAAGGCCGAGGACGGCGAGCGCGAGACACTCAAGGTCAAGCAGGGCGACAAGACCTTCGAGATGACCGAGCCGGACAAAGACGGCGAGATGGAGATCAAGGTCGGGGACGGTTCCGGGCCCGCCAAGGACTTCAAGCTCGACTGGACCGGCGACGGCGACGAGTCCAAGCCGGGCTCCACTCCCGGCTCGGACGACGGGAAGCCGGACAAGGACGGCGTCCACCGTCCGGGGCCGGACGGCAAGATCCACATCCAGGACGGCGATGTGAAGATCACCGCCGAGCGTCCCGACGGTCCGTCCGGGCCGACGGTCGTCACCGTCGACGACGGCACCGGCAAGCCGACCACGTACACCCTCGGCGAGGACAAACCCGCCACGGAGAAGGCATCGCATCCGGCGACTCCCGTCACCGGGACGGTGCAGCCCGACTCCAAGCCGGCGTTCACCCCGCATGAGGGTGGCGGCGGGACAGTCCCCGATGGGATCCGCGGCGGCGACGTCGGCGGTTCCGGCGGCGGTGGTTTCGGCGGAGGTGGTGCTTCGGCGCCGTCAGCGCCGTCGATGCCCTTCGAGTCCGCCAGCCCCGCGGCCGGTCAGCCGCTGACCGAGGGCGTGCACACCGGTGGTGGGACACAGCAGCCGCAGCACGTGGCCGCGGGTGCCCCGTCCGCTCCGATGAGCGGCACCGCGGGCCAGTCGTTCGGTGGCGGCGCGATGCCCCCGATGGGTGGCATGGGTGCCGGCGGAGCGGGCGGCCAGGGTGGCGGAGACCAGGAACGGACCAACCGCGCGTACCGGATCGAGGGCGAGGTGTTCGACCAGATCAACGAACCCACCGGCCGGATCACCGGGTCGTTGCTGGACGATGAGGATCAGTCGGTCACCCGCAAGCGGTGAGCCGGGGCAGGGGAGAACAGATGAGCGCCGAGGACACCGCCGCCATGAGGGCGACCCTGGACGGTCTCGTCCGCGAGCAGTCGGAGCGCCGGGCACTGCGGGCTCAGCGGGCCGACGAGATCAAGGCCAGCTCGCAGGAGTTCATGACCAAACAGGTCCAGACCGCCCAGCGGTACGTCGAGCACCGGCGGGAATTGGGGCAGCGCAAGACGAAATCCGGTTGGAGCACCGACCGGTCGCACGCGCAGCCGGGGAACACGTCGGCGTTCGAAGACGACTCCGTGGACATGGCGGCTCCGTTCGGCTCGGAGCCGCCTCCCGTCCCCACCGGACGGGACACGCCCCGGCGTGCTCCTCGCGCCCGTCCGGCACCGGCCGACGACGAGGACGACGCCTTCCTCAACAACCGTTGGCGCGACTGACGTCGCGCTGTCAGACGACGAGGCCGAGCACCAGCACGATCGGGAGCGAGATCACCGACGCCAGTGACATGGCGACGGTGTGGGTCTTGAACGTGCCCCGGGTGCTCAGCCCGAGCAGGGATTGGAACATCCAGAAGAAGTTGCTGCTCACGTGAGGAAGGAACAGGGCGCCGGAGCAGGCGGCGAGGGCGACCAGCACCACCGGGACACCGAGTGAGCCCGCGATCGGCGCGAGGATGCCCGCCGCGGTGATCGCGGAGATCGAGATCGATCCCATCGCGATGTGCAGGACGGCGGCGATCAGCCAGACGAGTACCAAGGGCGGCAGGAAACCGGTGCCGAACGAACTCGCCAGCACGTCGCGCAGCCCCGACTTGCCGATCACCTCGGCGACCGAGCCGGAGAGCCCGGACAGCACGAGAATGGGGCCGGCCAGCGCGAGCGCCTTGCCGACGGCCGCGTTGACTTCGGACGGGGGAAGGACGCGCCGGGCGAGCAGCTGCGCGAGGCCGGCGCCGATCGCCATCGCGATCACCGGCTCGCTGAACAGTGAGACAGGCCCGAGCGGGAAGCGGAAGGCGTCCGCGAGCGCGCCGAGGGCGATCAGCGACAAGGTCAGCAGGACCGGTGAGACGGACAGCGACAGGGGAAGCTGCCGGGTGACGGTGGTGGTGACGGCTGTCTCGCCGCCGGTGTCGGACTTGAGCTCGTCGGTGGCCGGATTCCACCGGAGCGCCCGGCGCAGCAGCACGGTGAAGACGAGCGTCGTGAGGACCGCTGTCGGGAGGCCGACGGCCAGCCCGAACAGGAACATCTCGCCGAGCGGCACCCGGAGAAGTCCCGCGACGGCCAGCGCGGCGACGCCGGGGACGACGAACACGAGCCCGACCTCGATCCCCGCGGTCAGCGCGCCGCCCATGAGCGCGACACCCGGCGGCCCCAGCCTGCCGCCGAGGCGCCGGGCGAGCGGCGCGGTGAGCACCAGGACCACGTCCGAGTAGATCGACGTGAACACGGTCGACAGCGAGACCGCGAACACCATCGGCACCCGTTTCTCGCCGAAGACACCCAAGAGCCGTTCGAGGACGCGATGCAGGGTGTTCGTGGCCGTGAGCAGGGACCCGATGACGACCCCGAAGGTGATGAGCATGCCGATCTCGGCCATCACGTCACCGAATCCGGCGGCGAGCGCTTCGGTCGTGCCGTCCACGCCGAGCCCCGTGGCGAGCCCCAGATAGGTGGCGCCGATCAGCAGGCCGAAGATCGGGGGCGTCTTGAGCCAGGTGATCATCACGACGATGCCCACGATGGCGATACCGGTGTGGGCAAGGAGCCAGGCATCGGACACGGTGCCCTCCTCGGACTCGCGGCGGGACGGCGCCGGTGCCGACCCTCGTAGCGACCCAGTAAGCCCTTCGGGTGGCTCGCCGGTCCAAGACCGGGTAGCTGGCACGCTGATAGGCCTCGACTATCGACCGCGAGGAGGCCGGAATGGATGCCCGTCAACTGAAGTACTTCCTGGCCGTCGTCGACGCCGGAAGCGTCCACCGGGCCGCTGAGCAGCTCTTCGTCGCCCAACCGTCGGTCTCCCAGTCCTTGCGCACGCTCGAGCGCGATCTCGGGAGTCTCCTGTTCCACCGGACCGGTCGTCGCCTGGTGCTGACCGCGGCGGGGCACGCGCTCGTGGCACCCGCGCGGGAGGTCATGCGCGGGCTGGAGCTCGCCAGGGCGACGGTCGAGGCCGTCGACGGTCTCCTCGGCGGGGAACTGGTCATCGCCTCGATGCCGTCGCAATCGGTCAGCCCGCTCACGGACCTGATCGCCGCCTTCGCCGCGGCCAACCCGCTGGTGCGGATCTCCGTCCGCGCGGCGAGCACACCGGCCGACGTCGGGAAGATGCTCACGACCGGCGACGTCGAACTCGGCGTGGTCGCGGCCTCACCGGCGGCGGAACTGCCTGGCCTGGAGGCGTCGCATCTGGAGACGCAGCGCTTCGCCTTGCTGGCCCGCGACGAGGCGGCGCTTCCCGCCACGGACCCGGTCCGCCCCGCCGAACTCGCCGGGGCCACGCTCATCGTGGGCCAGCAGGGCACAGGGATGCGCCGCGTGGCGGACGCCGTGCTTCGTGAAGCGCCTGGCAGCCGGTTCGCCGTCGAAGTGGAGCATCGGGAGGCCGTTCTGCCGCTCGTCCTCGCCGGAGTCGGCATCGCGGTGGTCAGCGATTCCTGGCGCGCGCTGGCGAAAGCGGCGGGCGCGTCCGTCCGGGCGCTCGACTGTCCCGATTCGCTGGCGGTGTCGCTGGTGCATCGGCCGGGGCGGCTGAGCCCTGCTGCGGCGGCGTTCCTCGACTTGGCTGTCGCGGCCTGAATCAGGCGTCTCGTCTGCCGATGGCGGCCAATCCGGCGTAGGTCGCGGCCGTCACCCACACGGCCATCGCGACGAGTGCGCCGAGCGGAGACAGCTGGGCTTCCGTGCCGCTGAGTTGGACGGCCAGCTCCGAGGGCAGGACCGCGGTGATCCGGTCGTCCCATGGCGCGGGAAGCAGCATCTGCGGCGCCATGGGCAACGCGAAGAGCAGGACGGCCATGGCGACCAAGGTTCCCGCCGTGGACTTGATCACCGTGGCGAGACCGAGCGCGATCAGGGCGACGACCATCATGAGCAGGCCTTCGGCCAGTATCACCGGAAGCCCGGTGGCCACGGAGGTCAAGGACCCGATCGGCCGGTCGCCGATCACCAGCCTGCTCACGAAGAAGGTCGCAACGGCGACCGCTTCGCCTGTGATCAGGCTGGTCGCGGCGACGACCATGACCTTGCCCAGTAGGAGTTTCCGCCGGACGGGGACCGCGACCAGGCTGGTGCGGATCATCCCGGTGGAGTACTCGGCCGTCGCGGTGAGGATGCCGAACGTCATCAAGCACAGTTGCACGACGGTGAGGACGGAGGTTCCGTCACCGAGGCCGCCGAAATGCGCTCGCTCGTCCGGGGTGGCCGCGTCCCACGCGCCCGCGGAGATCAGGGCCATCAGGCCGCCGACGAGAACGGCCGCGACCGAAAAGCCGAGCAGGGCGCAGGTCGAGCGGATCGATCTCGCTTTGATGGTCTCCGAGGCGATGATGTCGATCACGAGGTCGTCCTTCCCGCACGGTATTCGGTGCTGTCGTCGGTGAGCTTGAGGTAGGCGTCTTCGAGGGAGTCGCTGCGCGGCGTCAGCTCGTGCACGGCGATGTGGTGTCGCAAGGCGATGTCGCCGATCGCCGCCGCGTCGAGTCCTTGTGCGGCAAGGCTTCCATCGGTCTGGCGGGTGACGGTCGCACCCGCTGTGCGCAGCAGCCTGGCCAGCTCGGCGTCGTCCGGTGTGCGCACCAGCACGTCGCGCCGGAATCGTTCGGCGAGTTCGGGGACCGAGGCTTCCGCGATCAGCCTGCCCCGGCCGATGACGACGATGTGGTCCGCGGTGAGTTCCATTTCGCTCATGAGGTGGCTGGAGACGAGGACGGTCCTGCCTTCGCCCGCCAGCGAGCGCATGAGGTCGCGGATCCACCGGATCCCTTCCGGATCGAGACCGTTGCCCGGTTCGTCGAACAGGAGGATCCCGGGATCACCGAGCAGGGCCGCGGCGATCCCGAGCCGTTGTCTCATGCCGAGCGAGAAACCGCCGATCCGTTTGCCCGCGACAGAGGCGAGACCGACGCGGTCCAGCACCGTCCCCACCCTCGCCTTGCCGATTCCGTTGCTGCGGGCCAGACAGTGCAGGTGATCGAAGGCGCGGCGCCCGCCATGGACGGCGGCCGCGTCGAGTAACGCGCCGACGTGATGCAGAGGGCGCTCGATGGCGGCGTACCGCCTGCCGTTGATCAACGCCTCGCCGGAGGTCGGAGCGTCCAGGCCGAGAATGGCCCGCATGGTGGTGGACTTGCCCGCCCCGTTGGGGCCGAGGAAACCGGTCACGTGGCCGGGTTCGACCCGGAACGACAGGTTGTCGACGGCGACCGCCGGGCCGTAGCGCTTGGTCAATTCCCTGAGCTCGATCATGCCGGAAATGCTGGCCCGCCAAGGCGATCGGCGAATCGGACCGAGGGCCCAGTTCGGTGCTCGTCCCCCGGTCTGACCGGAGCGTGCGGTCCGACCAGGGGCTGATAGGCGCAGCCTCTCAACGCGGCAGCAACTGAGTCTTGGACGCACGGGCCCGCTTCACCGTCAACTGGACCCATGACCAGTTACCGCATCGCGCTCATCCCCGGCGACGGCATCGGCGCCGAAGTGCTGCCGCCCGCCCAGGCGGTGCTCGCCGCCGTCGGCAAACGGCACGGGATCGAATTCCGTTACGACTCCTTCGACTGGTCCTGCGAGCGCTACCTCGCCGAGGGCGCGATGATGCCGTCCGACGGGCTCGACCGGATCCGGCGGCACGACGCCATCCTGCTGGGCGCGGTCGGGTGGCCGGGGGTGCCGGACCACGTGTCGCTGTGGGGGCTGCTGATCCCCATCCGGCGCGGTTTCCGGCAGTACGTCAACCTGCGGCCGGTCAAGGTGCTCGACGGGGTGCCGAGCCCGTTGCGCGGCGCCGGGGACGTCGACCTCGTCGTGGTCCGCGAGAACGTCGAAGGCGAGTATTCCGAGATCGGCGGGCGGCTCGGCCGGGGCACCGAAGACGAACTGGCCGTGCAGGAGGCGGTGTTCACCCGCAAGGGGGTCACGCGCGTCGTCGAGTACGCCTGCGAACTGGCCAAGACCCGCCGCAACCACGTGACTTCGGCGACGAAGAGCAACGGGATCGTCCACACGATGCCGTTCTGGGACGAAGTGGTGGAGGAGGTGGCGGGGCGGCATCCGGACGTGCGCACCGGGAAGGGGCACATCGACGCGCTCGCCGCGAAGCTGGTCTTGGCACCGGAACGGTTCGACGTGATCGTCGGTTCCAACCTCTTCGGGGACATCCTGAGCGACCTGGCGGCCGCGGTGGCCGGGAGCATCGGGGTCGCTCCGGCGGCGAATCTCAACCCGGAGCGGGAGTTTCCGTCGATGTTCGAGCCGGTGCATGGCTCCGCCCCCGACATCGCGGGGCAGGGCAAGGCGAATCCGTTGGGCGCCTTGTGGTCCGCGGCCATGATGCTCGACCACCTCGGACATCCCGAAGCCGGAGAGGATCTGCTGGCCGCCGCTTTCGGCGCGCTGGCGGACGGCGTCAGCACCGTCGATCTCGGCGGGACGGCCGACACCGTCGGGTACACGCAGGCGGTGCTGGATCGGGTGGGCTGAACGCGTACGGGTTTGCCCTTGCCGCCGCAGGGTATTCGCCCCGGGTGAGACAGGGCGGACCGGTATCAGGGCGGGATGGTTCATGGTCGACGTGAAGATGACGGTAGACACTTCTCCCGAGCGCGTGTTCGAGGTGCTCGCCGACGGGTGGACCTACGCGGCCTGGGTGGTGGGCGCCTCCCATATCCGAGACGTGGACAAGGGCTGGCCCGCGCGGGGAACGAGGATCCATCACTGCGTCGGGTCCTGGCCCGTCCTGCTTGACGACGTCACCAAGGTGCACGTCGCCGATCCGCCTCGGTTGCTCGAACTCGAGGCGCGGGCCTGGCCGTTCGGTACCGCCCGGATTCGATTGGAACTCCGGGAAATCGAGCCGGGGACCACGGAGATCCTGATGTCCGAGCAGGCGACCCGCGGGCCGGGCCGGGTGTTGCCGGAGGCGGCGCAGGCGCTCTTCCTGGTGCCGCGGAACCGGGAATCCTTACGGCGTCTCGCGGATCTCGTGAAGGGACGCGCCGCGGTCTGAGATCGTGTCGCGAAAGCCACTTTCGGGACGTCAGACGTCGCGAAAGTGGCTTTCGCGACGTGTGCCCAGGCTATGCGCCCATCAGGGCCCGTTGCGAAAGCCACTTTCGCAACGTTGAACGTTGGGAAAGTGGCTTTCGCAACACCCCACCGCTACTTCACTAGCCGGCGGACTGGTCCTGATGGCTCGGCCGCCCGAGCCGGATCCGGTCCCGCGGCGGGTCGAGGGGGCGGCTGTCGCCGCGGCGCCCGGCGCGGATGGCGGCGAGGAGATCGGTGATCGTCACCGCCGGGTCGTGCCGCGGCCGCCAGCCGAGTCCCTCCCGCGCGCGTCGAGTGTCCACAAGGGACGCTCGATCGGCCAGGCGCAACCAGGACGGGTGCAGGGGTTGCAGACCCAGCCGCCAGCTCGGCCAGGCCAGCGCGGTCAGCAGCTTCAGCGGTACCGGAATCCGGACCCCGCCTGCCAGCTTGGCGAGGTCGCGGCTTCTCAGCACCGGCTCACCGGCGAGGTTGAACGCCCCGGTGGCGCGGCGGTCGAGGATCGCCCGGATCGCTTGCGCCACATCGTCGGAGTGCACCACCTGCATCCGCAGTCCCGGCCACAAGGGCACCGGGAGCCAGTCGCCGCCGAGCGGCAATGGCGGCGCCAGCGGGCTGAGGAGCCATGCGGAGAACTCGGCCGCCGCGTCCGGCTGCACGATGCCGCACGGGCGGATCCGTGCCACTCCGATGTCCGGGTAATGACGGCAGAACTCGTCCAGCTGCGTCTCGAAAGCCGCTTTTCCTGCGCTGTAAGCACTTTCGGCGAGCCCGCCGCAGGGCCAGTCCTCGTCGACCTCGCGCCAGCGGGCGGCCGGGATGTAGGCGGCGACCGAGGACGCGCACACGATGTGCTCCACGCCGGCGTCGGCGGCCGCGCGCAGGACGTTCGCGCTGCCCGCGACGTTGGTGCGGCGCATCGCCGGATCGTCCGCGCGCGGGTGGATCGCCCAGGCGAGGTGCACGACAGCATCCGCGCCGTCGAAGACCTCGGTCAGTGTCTCCCCAGCGTCGTTCGCGCCGACGTCCTGCTGGACCCAGCGGGCCGACGAATAGGGCGCGGCGGTCGTATCGGGCCGGTGGCGTGCCACCCCGATCACGTCGTGGCCTTTCAGCGCCCGGAGCAAGGCGGTCCCGATGTTCCCGCTCGCGCCGGTGACGACGATCTTCATCCGCGGCGTCCTCATCGGTAGACGGCGCGGTGCGCGGCACGCACCGTCGCCCGGTAGACGGAACCGGCCCAGCCATCCCTGGCGAGGGCGGCCCTGGCGGCGTTCGACCCGGGCGCGCCGTGCACCGCCCCGCCGGGATGCGCCGACGCGGACGCCAGGAAGAGCCGGTCGATCGGGGTGTCTGCCCGGCCGAGACCGGGAACGGGCCGGAAGAAGAGCTGTTGCTGGATCGCCGCGGTCCCGGCGTTGATCGAACCTTCCACCAGGCTGTGGTTTCCTTTCTGCAGCTGGGCGGGCCCGGCGATCGCGCGGCCGGCGATCAGGTCGCGGAAGCCGGGCGCATGCCTCTCGATGACCTCTTCCATCCGGTCGGCATGGCGCCGCAACCGGGAATCCGGCCAGGATTCGCCCCTCGGCACATGGGTGTAGGCCCAGGCCGATTCGGTTCCGGCGGGGGAGCGGGTCGGGTCGGCGGTGGTCATCTGCCCGAGCAGCAGGAAGGGGTCGCGGGGCACCCGCCCGCAGGCGAGATCGTTGGCGATGCCGGCGAGCCCGTCGAGATCCGCTCCGATGTGGACGGTCCCCGCCTGCCCGACTTCGGCTGCGCTCCAAGGGATGGGTGAGGACAACGCCCAGTCCACCTTGATCGTGGCGTCGTCCCAGACGAACCGGTCCAGATCGGACACCAGCCGCGCGGGCAGATGCCAGGCACCGACGAGGTCCCGGTACAGCACCGGAGCGGGGACGTCGGCGAGCACGGCCCGGCGGGCACGAACCGTCCGCCCGGCCGCGTCACGGACACCCACCGCCCGGCCGCCCGAGAGCATCACTTCGGTGACCGGAGTGCCGCAGACGATCTCGCCGCCCTTGGCGGTCAGGCGGTTCACCAGCGCGTCGGTCAGCCGTCCGGCCCCGCCCTCCGGGACCGGGAACCCGACGTCCTGGCCGAGCATGGTCAGCAGCCAGCCGAAGACACCGCTCCCGGCCTGGTCCGGGCCGAGATCGGTGTGCATCGCGTTGCCCGCGAGCAGCAGCCGGGCGCCCGCACCGTCGAATTTCTCCTTGCCGAGCCCGCGAGCGGTCAGTGTCAGCATCCTCGCCAGCCGGAGCGACTCCGCGGTGCCGAGCGTCTTGAACAGCCGCGCTCCCGACCGCACCGGCGGAAAGGGCCGCACGATCGCGTCCAGCAGTGGCTCGCGCAGACGCCGCCAGCTCGCGTGTTCGGCCCGCAGGTTGTCCGCGTCCCGTTCGTCGAACTCCGCGACGGAACGCGCGGTGCGTTCGAGGTCGCGGGACTGCAGGACGTACCGGTCGTCGGGCAGCACATGCGCCAGCACCGCCGGGGCGTGCCGCCAGCGCAGGCCGTGCTCCTCGAGGCCCAGCCCGGCGAGCACCGGTGAGGTCGCTCCGAGCGGGTAGAAGGCGCTGTAGACGTCGTTCCGGAAACCCGGCGCGGTGAGTTCTTCGGTCCGCACCGCGCCGCCGGGCTTCGGCGTCGCCTCGATGACCAGCGTCTCCCAGCCCGCGTCGGCCAGCAGGTTGGCCGCGACCAGGCCGTTCGGCCCCGACCCGACCACGACGGCGTCGACTTCCATGATCAGGGCATACCCCGGACGCGCGGGTTCAATCCCTGAAGGGCCATCACGAACGGAACCAGGCGATCCCGCGATAGGTGGAGCTGTCCGCGGCGAAGCCGTAGCCGATGATGACGGTCCCGCTCGCGTTGATGTGCTGGGCCACGATCGCCGTGAGCCCGGCAGGCGACGGAAGCGGGAGCGGTGTCGCGCCCGCGTCCCACCGGACCGGCCGCACCGTGCCCCGGCCGGCGGATTCGCCGACGACCGTCCCGGCGTCGTCGATGTCGAAACACGTGGTGGCGTCATCCGACGGCAAGGGCCGGAGCACGGTGGGGCGTCCGTCGGGATCCCAGCGCGCGCAGGTGCCGCGCCGGTCCGGGGTCACGCCCCAGCCGATCGCGACACCGCGCCCGGTGATCCGGACGAGCTGCCCCGCGGAGAACTCCGGGTCACCGGTCAGGAGGACGGTGCCGCCGTCGCGGTTCCACACGACCCCGTCGCCGAGGATGGCGCCGGAGTCCGTGATCCCGCATGCCGTCGCGCGGCGTGGCGGAGGCAGTTTGCTGATCTTTCCCTCGGACGTCCAGCGCACCGCGGTCCGGGTGCCCGTGCCGTTCTTGGCCGAGCCGACGACCTCGTCCAGTCCGTTCAGGTCGTGGCCTTGTGTCTCGCCGTCGCCGGGAAGGGCGGCGAGTTCGACGGCCTCACCGCCGGGTCCCCAGCGCAGCGCCCGCCAGCGGTAGCCCGGCCACATCACGTTGCCCAGCACCGATCCGCGTGCGTTCACCCGGCACGCCGTACCGGAGACCGCGCCGTCGGGGAGTTCGAGCGCGCGCACCCGGCCGTCGGGCCGCCAGCACACCGGCCGGAGGTGCTCGCCGACGTAGAGCGAGCCCACCACGAGTCCCGCGGCGTTGACGCTGATCGCGCGGCCACCGGAACAGCCGTCGAGGATCGGGAAAGGGGTGGGGGCACCGTCTCCGTCCCACCGCACCGGCCACGAACCCGACTCGCCCACGATCATCCCCGCGTCGTTCACGCAGTACGCGCCGGTGCCCTCGCCATCGGAGAGCGGCCGCAGATCGACCGCCGTGAAGCCGGGTCCCTCGGGCATCGGATCGGGCACGAGTGGGCAGCCTAGTGCGAGAGCGCACGCCATGGGGAAACTTGCACTGACCGGGTGACAAGGGCGCTCCACAATGGACCTGTCTACGGAGTCAGCACGATCCTGCCGAACACCTCGCCGTCGTCCATCTTCCGGTGCGCCAGAACGGCTTTCTCCAGTGGCAGCAGCTCGTGCACCACGGAACGCAGTTCACCGCGCGCCGCCGCGGCGAACTGGTCCGCGCTCGCCGCGCGCCGATCCGGCTCGGGGATCGAGTCCGCACTGAAGGCGGCGAACGACAAGGACTTCCGGAACGACGCCATCAGTTTCGCGCCGAAGTCCGACGGCGGCATTCCCGCGACCACGCCGACGGCGACCAGGCGGCCGTTCGGATTCAGCCTGTCGAAGAAGGACGGCATGTCCACACCGGACACGATGTCGATGATCACGTCGTAACCCGCCGGGCCGTCGCCCGCGCCGGAGCGGTCGAGGACGTGGGTCGCGCCGAGCTCGCGCAGGCGGTCGCCGCGTTCGGACGAGGACGTCGTCACCGCCACGGCGCTCGCGCCACCGCTCGCGGCGAGCTGCACGGCCATGATCCCGATGCTGCCTGCCGCCCCGCGCACCAGCACCGATTCGCCCGCCGCGAAATGGGCGTGGGCGAGCGCGAACCGGGCCACCATGCCGGAGGTGCCGAGCGCCACCGCGTCGGCGGCGGGCAGGTTGTCGGGCAGGGGCACGACCTTCTCGGCCGGGATGGAGACCTGTTCGACGTAGCCACCGCTTTCGCCGGTGAACGCCCAGACGCGCCGCCCGGCCCAGGCCGGATCGACGCCGTCACCGACCGCGGTCACGGTGCCCGCGACCTCGTTGCCGGGGATGTGCCCTTCCCGGAAACCGAAACCGGCGAGGGCGCCGCTCCGGATCACGGTGTCGACGCCGCCGACGCCGATCGCTTCCACGCCGATCAGCACTTCCCCCTCGGCGGGGACGGGGGAGGGGAGGTCGATCACGGCGAGGCCCTCGGGGGCGCCGAACGTCCGGATCTCGACTGCGCGCATTTTTCGTCTCCTGGTCGTCGATCACTGCCGCGGCGGACGTTAACGGACGCCCCCGTCCGTTTTGGCTAAAGTGAGAGTGGTGACCGATCGTTTGCCTCGGATCCCTCGCTCCGACGCCCTGGACAACCGCGAACGCATTCTCGAAGCGGCTCGCGCGCTGTTCGCCACCGAAGGCCTGAACGTGCCGCTGAGGGAGGTCGCGCGCCGCGCCGAAGTCGGCCCCGCCACGCTGTACCGCCATTTCCCGACCAAGGAGATCCTGGCGGCGGAGGCCTTCGCCGACCAGATGCGCGCCTGTCAGGTCGTCGTGGACGACGGGCTCGCCGACCCGGATCCGTGGCGTGGCTTCTGTTTCGTGATCGAGAAGATCTGCGAGTTGCACTCGCGCGACCGGGGTTTCACGGCCGCCTTCGTCTCGGCCTTCCCCAAGGCGGTGGATTTCACCGCGGACCGCGACCACGCGCTCAAGGCGATCGCCGAGCTGGCAGGCCGGGCCAAGGACGCCGGAAGACTGCGGCCCGACTTCGTCCTCGACGACCTGATCCTCATGCTCATGGCCAACAACGGGATCCAGGCCGCTTCGGCGGCCGCGCAGGTCGCGGCGTCCCGGCGGTTCGCCGCGCTCGTGATCCAGGCCTTCCGGGCCGTGCCGGAGCCGTCGCCGCTGCCGCCGGTGGCGCGGCTCGTCCTGGTGTTGCCGGGCTTGACGCGCTGAGTCATTTCCGGCGGGCTTCGAGACCTTCCAGGATGAGGTCGAGCCCGTAGTCGAATTCGCTCGTGTGGTCGTAGCCCGGACGCTGGGCGTGGCCGGTGATCACCTCGGCCAGATAAGGGAATTCGCCCGGTGGCAGATGTTCCAGGATGTCGTCCGCGACTTCCGCGACCTCCCCGCTCGCCGGGAGATTCGCCTCCTGCAGGACGAAACCGCCGATGTAGCTGTCGATGAGCGAGACCGCGTGCACCGCCATGGGAAGCGTGAATCCCGCCCGCCGAAGCACGCCCAAGACGGCGTCGTGGTGGCGCAGGGTCGCCGGCCCCGGATTCCGGCGGGAGTCCACGAGGCCGAGTGCCCAGCTGTGCCGCGACAGCACCGCGCGTGCGGACGAAGCGCGTACGCGGATCGCCTCCCGCCAATCGGCGGTTTCGGCGCCGGGCAGTTCGATCGCGGCGAACACGGCGTCGACGACGCCGTCGAGGATCGCGTCCTTGTTCGGCACGTGGTGGTACAGCGACATGGCCTCGACGCCGAGATGCCGCGCGACGCGACGCATCGTCATCGCCTCCACGCCGCCGCGGTCGGCGACTTCGATCGCGGCTTCCAGTACGCGTTCCCTGGTCAGTGATCGGCGAGGCGGCACGTTGACAACCTTACAGGCGTAAGCCAGCCTTACGGGTGTAAGGTCATCGAGAGGAGAGCACGATGCCGATGCCGAGATGGTGGGGACACGTCAACAAACGGGTCTTCAACCCCCGCGCGATCGCCGGCGGGAAGTACCCGGTGCTGATCCACGTCGGCCGCACGTCGGGAAAGACCCACCACACGCCGCTCGACGCGCATCCCGTCGACGGCGGCTATCTGTTCGTCCCGGTGTACGGCCCGGACGCGGACTGGGTGCGCAACATCTTGGCGGCACGGGAGGCGCGGCTTCGGATCGATGGACGGGAAGTGGCCCTCACCAGACCCCGGCTCGTCGGACCGGACGAGTTCCCCGACGGCGTGACGCGTCCGCCGAAACTCCTCCGCGTCACCACGTTCCTCCGGATGGACCTGAAACCCTGAGGAGATCCCTGTGCTCCATTAGTACCAGGGAGGGAGGCGACATCGTCCTCCAAGCCGATGCCCGGTATGCCCGCGGCTTCGTAGTTTTGCCGGTATGAAACGCACTTCAGTGGTCATCGCCGTACTCTGCGCGGCAACGCTCGTTTCCCCGGCCGTCGCGTCCGCGGCGCCACCCCTGCACCGGACACTGCAGCGCGACGCCGACACGCTCGTGGCGAACGGCTCGCCCGGCGTGCTCATGGAGGTGAGCACGGACAGGGGAAGCTTCAAGGTGCGCAGCGGCCACGGCGATCTGCGGACCAGGACCCCGATGCCGTGGAACGGCCACTTCCGGATCGCCAGTTTCAGCAAGACCTTCCTGTCCGCGACGATGCTCCAGCTCGTCGGTGAGGGACGGCTTTCCCTTGAGGACACCGTGGACCGGTGGCTGCCGGGGGTGGTGAGCGGGAACGGCAACGACGGCAAGGCCATCACCATCCGGCAGTTGCTGCAGCACACCAGCGGCCTGCACGACTACATGGCGGAACTCGACCTCTTCACCGAGAAGGGCTTCCTGCGTCACCGGTTCGACGAGCTCAGCGCGACGGAGGCGGTGAAACTGGCGGTCGGCAAGCCGCCGGAGTTCGCGCCGGGGACGAGCTGGGGTTACTCCAACACCAACTACGTGCTCGCCGGGCTGGTGACCGAGAAGGTGACCGGCCAGGACTGGCGGCGGGCGATCATCGACCGGATCGTCCGCCCGCTGGACCTGCGCGAGACCACCCTGCCCCATACGTCGCCGTTCATCCCCGCGCCGCACGCGCGCGGCTACGACCGGTTCGTCGTCGAGGGTTCGAACCCGCCGCTGCTCGGACG
Source organism: Amycolatopsis sp. w19 (assembly GCF_051373225.1). Classification (NCBI taxonomy): domain Bacteria; kingdom Bacillati; phylum Actinomycetota; class Actinomycetes; order Pseudonocardiales; family Pseudonocardiaceae; genus Amycolatopsis; species Amycolatopsis sp. w19. The sequence continues at coordinate 92,541 of NZ_JBPQFM010000023.1, forward strand.
GCGGGTGGACGTGACGCTGATGAACCCGTCGATGGGCGGGGGAGCGGACGGTTCGATCAACAGCACCACCGAGGACGGCAACAAGTTCCTGCGGGCGCTGCTGGGCGGCAAGGTGCTCAAACCCGCGCTGCTGGCCGAAATGAAGAAGACCGTGCCCGCGCCGGGGCTCGGCGAGTACGGTCTCGGCCTCCAGAAGACGACCAGCTCCTGCGGCGCCTACTGGGGCCACGGCGGCGCGCTGCCCGGCTATCTGACGGGGAACGGCGTGACCGAGGACGGCAAGCGCAGCGTGATGGTCTCGCTGAACACCCTCACGCCGTATATCCCCGGCGCCCCGTTGCCGGAGGTGCATCCGGTCGAGCCGGTGATCGACCACGCCCTCTGCGGCCGCGCCTGATCCGCCTCGTGAGTGGCGTGGTCGGCGCGGGTGAGTGACCGGGGTGAAGGCTCCCTTCGCCGCATTAGACGCGGCGAAGGGAACCTTCACCCCACCATGGCCCGCCCGTGACCATGCCACCTTTGACTTACCCCTCGATAACCAAGGGTGTCTTGGTCCGTGAAGGTTCTGGTGGTGTGTCGCGAAAGCCACTTTCGGGACATCAGACGTCGCGAAAGTGGCTTTCGCTACATGATCGCCAGTGCGGTACCGGACCCGGCCACGGCCGACGTTGCGAAAGCCACTTTCGCAACCCCTGTCAGGCCACTCACGAGCCCCAAGATCTCGCGGCCTCCACCAGCGCCTCGACGCATTCCGCGACGGCGGGCCGCGTTTCCCCTTGCGGCTGCACGGCGTACAGCTGCCGGTGCAGGGCCGGTTCGAGCGGGGCGCACACCACGGTCGGCGGCGCGATCGTGGTGGCCATACTCGGCACCAGCGTGACCGCGCCCAGGCCGGCGACGACGGCGAACTGCGTGCCGAATCCGCTGACCGTATGCCGCACGATCGGCTCGATCCCGCGTTCGCGCAGGGTCTGGCGGATCCAGGCGTTCGCCAGGGTCGGTCGCGCCCACGCGACCCAGATCTCCTCCGCGAGTTCGTCGGCGCGCACCGAATCCGCCTCGGCCAGCGGATGCCCGCCCGGGAGCACGATCATCGCCGAGTCGTCGCGCAGTTCGGTCCAGCGGGTGGCGGGCGGCCGGGTGAGCGGCAGGTTCTCCCAGCTTTCGACGACCACGACGTCGAAGACGCCGTCGGCCAGCGCGGGTAGGGCCACCTCGGGTTCGACCTCGTGCAGCCGCGCCTCGATGCCGGGGTGGCGGACGGCGAGCCCGGTGAGCGCGGGCGTGATGAACGTGTGCACGCCCGAGGGAATCGCGCCGATCTCGACGACGCCGGTCGTCTCGCCGGTCAGGGAGTCCAGATCGGCGCGGGCGGCGCGGAGTTCGGCGAGCACCCGGTCCGAGCGCTGCGCCAGCAGCAGCCCCGCCGGGGTGAGCCGCACGCCGCGCCCGTGCCGCACGAGCAGCCCGGTGCCAGCCTCCCGTTCCAGTTTGGTCAGCTGCTGGGAGATCGCCGACGGCGTCACGTGCAGCAGCTCGGCCGCCGCGGCGAGCGATCCCCGCCGCCACACCGCGTGCAGCATCCGCAGCCGTTCCACATTGGACAGATCGCCACTCATTAGCCGAGCTTAACCCTCGGGGTAAGAGGATCTCGCTGGTCCTCTCGGTCGTCGTGCGATCGAATCGAAGACATGCGGCACAACCGATTCCTCATCGATCCGCGGGTACAAGGAGTGCTCGGAGCCCTCGCGATCGCCCTGTCCGCCCCGCTCGTCGCGCTGTCCGGCGTCAGCTCGACGACGGCGACGTTCTTCCGCTGCCTGTTCGCGTTGCCGATCCTGGTGATCCTGGCGCGCTCCCGTGAGCGAGGACGGCGTCCGTCCCCGGTCGCGCGACGCCGGCATGTGCTGGCCGGTGTCCTGCTCGGGATCGACATGGTGCTCTGGAGCGAGGCCATCCTCTCCGTCGGAGCCGGCGTCGCCACGGCGCTGGTCAACGTCCAGGTGGTCCTCGTCCCGCTGGCCGGGTTGCTGTGGTTCGGCGAACGACCGCCGCGGGCGTTCTGGCTGTCCATCCCGGTGATGCTGGCCGGGACGGCGCTGGCCGGGGGACTGGCGGACGGCGGCACCGCGGGCAGCGATCCCTGGTACGGCACCGTCATGGCGGTGCTGGCGGGCGTGGCCTACGCCGGGTACCTGATCCTGTTGCGCCGCGCCGGAACCGACGGCGGCGGCCGCACGACCATGCTCGCCACCGCGACCGCGGCTTCGGCGAGTGTGGGCGGCCTCTCGGGCCTGCTCGCCGGGAACCTCGACGTCACCCCGCCCGTTTCGGCCTTGCTGTGGCTGTTCGTGCTGGCCGTGACCGGGCAGGTGCTCGGCTGGCTCCTGATCGGGCGCGCGCTGTCCGCCCTGCCCGCGAGCGGCGGGTCCGCCGTGCTGATGCTGCAGCCCGCCGCCGCGATCCTGTTCGGGGCCGCGCTGCTCGGCCAGTGGCCGACACCGCTGCAGCTGGCGGGTTGCGCGCTCGTCGTCGCCGCGGTGGGGGCCGTGTCGTTCCTCGGCGGCCGGTCGTCAGGGAACGACCAGCACCGGCCAGTGCCCGGTCCGGATGAGCTTGGTCGCGACCGACCCCGCGAACCGGTGTCCGGCCTGCTGTGAGGCGCCGACCACGACGGTGTCGACCAGGCTGCGGTCGGCGGTGTCGCGCAGCGCGGTGTACGGATCCCCGAAGGTCCTCAGGAAGCTGACCGGCACTTCCAGCTCTTCGGCCGCCGTGCGGATCTGCTCGCGGATCTCTTCGTAGAGCCGCGTCGCCGTGTCGAGTTCCACCGTCGCCGCGACCGCGGGGCCGAGTGTCGGACGGCAGACGAAGGCGACGATCAGCCTGCCGCCCTCGCGCCGGGCCATGCCGAAGGCGAAGGCGGCCGCCCGCATCGCCGTGTCGGAGCCGTCCACCCCGGCCAGGATGGCCCGCCCCGTGTGGTGCCGGGGCGGGCCGAAACGCTCCACAGTGGACTCGAAGGCCCCGTTCATCGCGCGACCGGGACTTCCGGCTCCGTCTCCACGTCGAGCGTGGTGCGCAGGGTGAGCGGCTTGAGCAGCAGAGCCGCGATCACGCCCACGACGCCCACCGCCGCGGAGATCAGGAAGATGTGCGCGGTCGCGTCGCCGTACACGGTGTGCACGATCGTCTGGACCTCCGGCGGCAGCGCCTTGAGGTTCAGCGCGCTGACGCTGCCCGTCGACGCACTCCCCGCCGGCACGTGCAGCGCGGTGGACAGGTCGGCGGTGACCCGGTTCGCGAGTACCGCGCCCAGCACCGAGACGCCGATGGTGCCGCCGAGCGACCGGAAGAACGTGACCGACGCGCTGGCCGCGCCCAGATCCCGCAGCGGCACGGTGTTCTGCACGGCGAGGACGAGGTTCTGCATCGTCATGCCGACCCCGATGCCGACCACCGCCATCGCGATGCCCACCAGCCACAGCGGCGAGGCGTGGTCGACGGTGCCCAGCCCGAGGAAACCGATCACCAGGGTGATCGTGCCCGCCACGATGTACGGCTTCATCCGTCCGGTGCGGCTGATCAGGCGACCGGACACGGTCGAGGCGACGAGCACGCCGCCCATCAGCGGGATGGTCAGCAAACCGGCTTCGGTGGGGGAGTAGCCGCGGCCGATCTGGAAGTACTGGCCGAGGAACACCGCACCGCCGAACATCGCCATCCCGACCGCGAGGCTCGCGACGATCGCCAGGGCAGGGGTGCGCTGAGTGATGATGTGCAGCGGGACGACGGGTTCGCGGACCTTCCGTTCCACCAGCACGGCGAGGACGAGGAGCACGACGCCGCCCGCCACCATGAGGGCCGTCTGCCAGGACAGCCAGTCGAAGCCGTTGCCCACGAACGAGACCCAGATCAGCAGCACACTCACGCCCGCGGCGATGAGCCCGGCGCCGAGGTAGTCGACCTGGACGTTCTCCCGGCGCACGGTCTCCAGTTTCAGGGTCCGCTGCAGCACGATGAACGCCGCCACCGCGATCGGCACGCCGACGAAGAAGCACCAGCGCCAGCCGAGCCACGGCACGTCCACGATCAGACCACCGAGCAGCGGCCCGCCTACCGTGGCGACCGCCATGACCGCGCCGAGGTAGCCGTTGTAGCGGCCGCGTTCCCGCGGCGGGATGATCGCCGCGATCACGACCTGGACCAACGCCTGCAGGCCGCCGACGCCGATGCCCTGGAACGCGCGGGCGGCGATCAGCTGCCCGGTGTTCTGGCTGAATCCGCTGATCGTCGAGCCGATCACGAAGATCACGATCGCGATCTGCACCAGCGTCTTCTTGTTGAACAGGTCGGCGAGTTTGCCCCAGATGGGTGTGGTGGCCGTCGCCGCCAGCAGAGTGGCCGTGACCACCCACGTGTACTGCGTCTGCGTGCCGTTCAGCGAGCCGATGATCAGCGGCAGGGCGGTCGACACGACCGTCGAGCTGATCATCGCCACGAGCAGCGCGAGCAGCAGGCCGGACAGCGATTCGAGCACCTGCCGGTGTCCCATCGCCCCTGACGGTGCCTCGGTCTTCATGGCGTCCTTTCGAGCGGCGGTTGTTGCTCATTGTGCAAACTTGCACAGTGGGAACTTTATTCCCGTCGCTACGCTGTCCTGGTGGACACCCTCGACACGCTCCGCACCCGCAAGAAGGCGGCGACGCGGCAATCACTGCACGAGGCCGCGCTCCGGCTGGCGATGGAGCACGGTCTCGACGGCGTGACCGTCGAGGACATCGCCGACACGGTGGGCGTGTCCCGGCGGACCTTCTCGAACTACTTCGCGAACAAAGAGGACGCGATCCTGCACGCCGACCGCGAGCGCACCGGGCTGCTGGTGTCGCTGGTCGAAGGCAGGCCGTCCGGCGAAAAGCCCTGGCAGGCGCTGCGTGCGGCCTGCCGGGAGCTGTACCGCGCGCATCCCGTCCCCGACCGCGAGTGGGTGGCGCAGCTACGGCTGCTGCGGCGGCATCCGTCACTGCTCGCGCGGCAGGCGGGCGATCAGTTCGCCCTCGAACGCGACCTGATCGCGGTATTGCTGGCCAGGGGCCACGGCCTCGACCAGGAGCTGGCCAGGCTCACCGCGGCGACCTTCCTCGCCACGCTGCGGACGGGGAACGTGCTGTGGCTGGAAGGCCCCGAGGAACAGCCGCTCCCCGAGGTCGTCGACCGGTTGCTGGGCCGCGTTCAGCTGCGCTGACCGAGGGCGTACGCGGTCGTCACCACCGTGGTGGCCGCGCGGACGAAGGCGGCGACGGCCGGTGAACGGGAGTCCTGGGGCCACATCACGGCGAGTGTCGTGGGCTCCAGATCGTCGACGGGCAGGTACGTGATGCCCGCCCGCCGGTAGCGATCCGCCACCGAGACCGGCAGGAAGCAGACGATGGCGCCGAGTTCGACCAGTTTGAAGATCTGCGTGAGATCCGAGACGGGACCGTGGGGTGCCGCGGTGGTGGGTGGCTCGGCTGAGGGACCCTGGCCGGCCGGTGCGCCGTCGGGGAGAAGGCGGCCTTCGAGATCCGCCAGGGTCAGCCGAGACCGTGCCGCCAGCGGATCGTTCGCCGCCAGCGCCACGAGCCGGGGTTCGGTCAGCAGCGGCTCGAAGTCCAGGCGGCGCGCGTCGAACGGGGACGGTACGAGCGCTACATCCGCCCGACCGTCACGCAGTTGCGACGGTTGTTCGCCCCGGCCGCCGAGGACCAGTTCGATCGGCAGAGCGCCTTCTTCGGCTTCGTAAGCCTCGATGATCTTCGGCAGCAAGCCGGCGTCGTGGTCGGCCTTCAACGCCAGGCGCAGCCGGGGATCGGGGCGGCCCGCCTGCCGTGCCCGCCGTTCCGCCGCGGCGACCGCTTCGAGCGCGGTCCTCGCGTCCCGCAGGAAGACCTCGCCCGCGCTCGTCAGCGTGACCTGACGGGTGGTGCGTTCGAGCAGCCGGACGTCCAGCCGTCGTTCGAGGTCCCGGATCGCCCTGGACAGCGGCGGTTGCGCCATCGAAAGCCGCTCGGCCGCCCGGCCGAAATGCAGCTCCTCCGCGACCGCGACGAAGTACTTGAGCTGCCGCGTCTCCAGGTCACTCATATCCCCAGGGTATCAATGGCGACCGAGGCGGTCCTTCAGCTCGACGGCCGTCGTGGTTTGACTGGGTGACGTCGAAAATCCCCTATCACCTCGGAGTTTTCATGATCGTCGTCACCGCGCCGACCGGACAGATCGGCAGCCGGGTGCTCGCCACCCTTCTCGAAAGTGGCGAACCGATCCGCGTGATCGCCCGCGATCCCGCCCGTCTGCCCGACCACGTCCGCGAGCGCGTCGAGGTCGTCAAGGGCTCGCACGGCGACGCCACTGTCGTCGACGAAGCCTTCGCCGGCGCAGACACCGTTTTCTGGCTGGTCGCCGCGGATCGCCGTGCCGAAAGCCTCGAAGCCGCCTATCTGGATTTCACCCGGCCGGCTTGCGCGGCCATCGAGAAGCACGGCGTCTCACGGGTGGTCGGCATCTCGGCGCTCGGCCGCGGCTTCGCGGAGAACACCGGATACCTGTCGGCCTCGCACGCCATGGACGACCTGATCGCGGGCACGGGCGTGGCCTACCGCGCCCTGACGATGCCCACGTTCATGGACAACATCCTGTGGCAGGCCGGATCGATCGGCGAGGACGGTGTCTTCTTCGGCCCGCTTTCGGGCGATCTGAAGGCGCCGGCCTGCGCCACCCGCGACATCGCCGCCGTGGCGGCCGAGTGGCTGCTCGACCGGTCGTGGCAGGGCGTCGCGGATGTTCCGGTCCTGGGTCCGGAAGACCTGTCCCAGAACGATCTCGCGGAGATCATGGCGGACGTTCTCGGGCGGCCGGTCCGCTATCAGCGGGTGCCCATGGACGCCTTCCGCGCGACGCAGCTCGAACACGGCTGGTCCGAGGCGATGGCGCAGGGGATGGTCGACATGATGGCCGCGAAGGAGGCGGGTATCGACAACGCCGAACCGCGAACCCCGGCGGCCACCACGCCGACCACCTTCCGTCAGTGGTGCGAGGAGGCACTCAAAGCCTCGTGCTAAACGGTCGCCAGGGCGGTACCGGGCCCCGGCCACGGCCGATGTTGCGAAAGCCACTTTCGCAACCTTCAACGTTGTGAAAGTGGCTTTCGCAACCCCGGGTCAAGGCACGAGCAGTTTCGCGGCCACCGCCGCCCCGTCGGTCCGGATCGTGCCCGCCACGGCCTTCGCCCGCGCGCCGGTTCCGGGGGTGAGGGCCGTGGTGAGCGCGGCGGTCAGGGATTCGACGGTCGGCAGCGGATCCTGGTGTGCCACACCGATTCCCAGCTCCGCCACCCGACCGGCCCAGAACGGCTGGTCCGCGATCCGGGGGACGACCACCTGGGGCGCGCCCGCCCGGGAGGCCGTCGTCGTGGTACCCGCGCCGCCGTGGTGCACGACGGCGGCCACCCGGCGGAACAGCGCCTGCTGATTGACCTCGCCGACGACGAAACAGTCGTCGGCGTCGTCGATCGAAGCCAGACCCGCCCAGCCACGGGCGAGCAGGATCCGACGTCCCAGTCCGCGGGCGGACTCGATGGCCACCCGGGCGATGTCCTTCGGCGCGTACGCGGCCATGCTGCCGAAGCCCACGTACACCGGCGGCTCACCGGCCTCGAGGAATTCCTCCAGATCGGCCGGGAGCGGGCGATCGTCCGGCCGGATCCACGCTCCCGTCGGGACGAGGTCGAGATCTGTCATCCCCTCCGACGGGCACAGAACCGGATCCGCCGCCAGCCACGGCGAGCCGGTGAAGACGTGATCGCGGACGTTGTCCACCGGAGGCAGCCCGATCGCCGCCCGATGGCTGTTGAGCGCTCCGCCGTACAGGGCGTCGACGCGTTCGGCGTCCTGCCGCCACAACACCCGGTTGTCGGTCTCGCTCTCCGGCGACGGCGTGCCCGGCCGCATCCCCGGGGCGAAATGCCGCGACGGCAGCCCGAAGGTGTGGAAACACGCGTACACGTAAGGAATCCCGAGTTTCTCGGCGACGTCCCGCGCGCCGGCGGGCAGCAGGCCGGTCGCGAGGATCGCGTCGCACCCTTCTTCCGCCGCGGTGGAAAGCGTTTCGAATCGAGCGGCCACCAGCGCCGGGGCGAGCTTCAACGCGTCTTCCCCCGTCGGCGGTTTCGGTCCGGCGACCACCGAATGCACCGTCGGGCCGAGCGGCACCATGGGAACATCGACCTGCTCCAGCAATTTCACGAATTCCTCGTCCGGTGGCGCGCACACCACCGCTTCCGCACCGAGTTTCCGCACTTCGATCGCGAGCGCCACCAAAGGTTCGACATCCCCGCGTGACCCCCACGACGTCAGCAAAACACGCACTATGCGACTCCCGTTTCCGCAGTTTCCGGCTTCGGCGGGCAATTCTGGGGGATGACCGGGGCCTTGCCGCAAGCCCCCATGTCCGCTATAAGTTGAAGGGGGCGGGGAAATGTTCGCCTTGTTCGTCCACTCTGGACGGCTTCTTCAGATCGAGCCCGTGCGCAGCGCGAAGGCGACGGCGTGCGTGCGGTTGTGCAGGCCGTATCGCGACATCACGCGGTGGAGGACGTTCTTCACCGTGCTCTCCGAATAGGCGAGTTTGGCCGCGATCTCTTCCGTGCCATGGCCGTCGGCGAGCAGGCGGAGCACCTCACGTTCCCGGTCCGACAGCCCGGACAACGCGAGCCCGTTGGGGACCAGCAGGTCCTCCTGAATCCGTTCGAGCTGGGAGAGCAGGCTGCCCTGCAGCCGCGGCGGCAGCGCGCCCGCGCCCTGGCTGACCGCGAGGATCGTCCGCACGAGGTGCTCGCCGTCGAGGTCGCGTCGCGGCAGCAGCGCGGCCATGCCGCATTCGATGGCCGTCATCAGCACCTGGACCGGGAAATGGTCGGTGACGATCACGCATCTCGGTGGTGCCGGAAGCGACGACGCCGCGCGAACCTGGCGCAGGAAGGCGAAAACCCCGTCGCCGATCGAGTCGCCGACGGTCACGACGACTTCGGCGGACCCGAGGTCGGCGTCGGACAGCACGTCCAGCCGCTCGTCGGCGCCGAGGATGCTCGTCGTGCCCAGCCCGGCCAGCAGATCCGGGGCGTGCACGGCGACTCTGACGCGGTCGGTCCTCCTGCTGATCTTCTCCCCGTGAATCATGATCGAAGTCCCCCCGAAGCGCCCGGATAACGATGCTAGTAGCTCTTGCGGTACTTAGAAGCTATAACGTTACAACGTTGCATGTCAACCGCGGCAACGTCACAGGGCAAGACGCTCGAGAGGCGGGAAGGGTTCAGTGCGACGGCGATCGGCCGGTCAGCGGGTCGTGAGGTCGTCCAGCTCGTCCGAGATCAACAGATCGGGGTCGAATTTCATTCCGGTGAAATGGCCGGCGAGTTCGAGCGAGAGTACGCCGTGCAGGCGGGTCCAGAAGGCGAGCGCGCGGTGGAGGGTCGCGGACGGGGCCGGATCGTCGCCCGCCCAGTCGCGGTGACCGTCCAGGTGCTTGTCGAACGGGGTTTCCGGGCCGTCCACGGGGATCGCGCGGCACGCTTCGAGCAGCACGGCCATGACCTCGCTCGAAATGGCGGTGGTGTCTTCGGGCGCGTGGTAGCCGGGGACGGGTGTGCCGTAGATGAGGAAATAGCGCTGCGGGTCGCTCCGGGCCCAGTCCCGGATGGTGACGGCGAGCCCGGCCAGGTCGGCACCGCCGTCGAACGCCGCCCGGACGGTGTCGGCGAGGCTCCGGTACGCGTCGCGGATGAGCGCGGTGATCAGGTCGTCGCGGCTGGCGAAGTACCGGTACAGGGCGGGACCGCTCATGCCCACCTGTTTGGCGATCGCGTTGAGCGACAGCGCGGGCACCCCGGCGGTGGCGATCTGCTCCCACGCGTGCTGTTTGATCTCCGCGCGCACCTGGTCGCGATAGCGCTCCCGCGGGCTCTGCCCGTCCGCGTTGGTCATCGGCCCTCCCGCTCCGTCGGCCCGAAGGGTAGCAGCGCCAATTCGGCCAAGGCCTGTTCCCGCCACGCGCCGAACGACGGCCCGGGGGAGAGTTCCACGGCCAGGGTCAGGCATTCCCTGGCCTCGTCGAAGGCGCCGGTCTCTCGCCAAGCCCGCCCCTCGCGGATCGCGCTGATCACTTCCAACCCGCCGAAACCGCCTTCCCAGGCGAGCCACCGGCTGGTGCGGTACTGGCCGGCCGCTTCCCGCCATTCGGCGCCATCGGCGAGCACGTCGCCGATGGCGCGCAGGGTCAGGGTCTTCAGCAGCCGATGGAAATCGGGATACGTGTCGCCCGCCAGCCGTTCGGCGTCGGAGAGCACGGCCCGGTGCACGGCGAGCGCCTCGGTGTGCCGCCCGGCGTTGAGCAACGCGCGCCCGTACATGTTCCGCGCCGTGGTCTGGCCGTCCCAGAACGGCAGTTCGTGCGCCAGTTCGTACCCGCGCTTCGCGAACTCGAACGCTTCCTCGCCCTGCCCGGTCAACCGCAGCACCTGGCCGAGGTAGATGCACGCCCACGTCTGCTCGACCTGGTCGCCGATCCGGACGGCGATGTCCAGCGCGCGGCGATGCTCCGCCACGGCACCCTTCTCGTCACCGAGACAAACGCTGGCGGCCCAGCCGACGAAGTTGAGCAGCTTCGCTTCGGCCCCGGCGTCGTCGAGCGCGCTCGACGCGGCGGCACCGAGCGAGAAGATCTCCCACCACGGCTGCTGGGCACTCCGTCCGTCGGAGTACCAGTGCAAGGCGATGGCGAGGTCGCGGACCTCCCGATGCCGCCCCTTCCGCGCTCCCAGCCGATGCGCGGCGACCCAGTTCTCGCCTTCGACGTCCAGCCAGCGGGCGGCCTCGTCCCGTGAGCCGAACCGGCCGGTGTCGGATGCCTTGGGATAGAACAACCTGGCCGCTTCGGCCGCCTTGTCGAGCAGGTGGGCGAGCACGATGTCACGCGCGGCGGGCTCCTCCTCCGCCTCGAACCGTTCTTCCGCGAACAGACGGATCAGGTCGTGGAACTGGTGCCGTTCGGGTTCCGCCGTGGTCTGCAGGAGGCTGGCGTCGACGAGTTCGTCGAGATGATCGCGGACGTCGGCGGAGGCCGCGCCGGAAACGACGATCGCGAGCTCCAGGCCGAAATCCGCGCCGGGCACGGTCGCCAGCCGCCGGAACAGCCGTCGTGCTTCGGCCGAGACCGCGCGATACGACAGGTCGAAGGCCGAGCGCAGTTGCAGATCGCCCGCCGCGAGCGCGCGCAGCCGGGTGCTTTCGTCGCGCAGCCGGTCGGCGAGCTGGGCAAGGGACCACCGCGGCCGGGTGGCGAGCCGGTTGCCCGCGATCCGGACCGCGAGCGGCAGGAATCCGCACAGTTCGACGAGTTCGCGGGCCGCGGCGGGCTCCGCGCGGATCCGGTCGGCGCCGACGATCTTGGCGAGCAGCCCGGTCGCGCCGTCGTCCGACAACGGTTCGAGCCCCAGCCAACGGGCGCCTTCGAGGCCGGCGAGCGTGCGACGGCAGGTGATCAGGGTGAGGGAGCCGGGTCCGGCGACCAGCAGCGGACGGATCTGTGCCTCGTCGGCGGCATTGTCGAGCAGGAGCAGGACCTTCCGTCCTTCGAGCAGCATCCGCAGCAACGCCGACCGTTCGGCTTCGGAGGCGGGCACCTGTCCCGGGGCGACGTCCAGCGCGCGCAGAAGCCGGTCGAGCGCGGTCCGGGCGCTCAACGGTTCCTCGTCCATCCCGCGCAGGTCCACCGCGTAGCCCCCGTCCGGGAATTCCGCGCGCCACAGATCCGCCGCGGTCACCGCGAGCGCGGTCTTCCCGACCCCGGCCTGCCCGACGATCGCGACCACTCCACCGCCCTCGGCGACTTTCGCGGAAAGCTGGGCCAGCTCGTACTCGCGGCCGGACAGATCCGCGGTGGGCGCGGGCAGCGCGCAGGTCGCCGCGACCTGGGCGGCCAGCGCCGGATTCCGGCGCCGCCCCTGCTTGGCGACGGTCAGGAAGAACTCGCGGTCACGGCCGGTCAGGCCGAGCGCGTCGGCCAGCACCTCGGCGGAGCGTTGCTGGGCGGCCCGCGCGCGGCCGCGTTCCAGCTCGCGCAGGGCGCGGACACTGATACCGGAGGCCTCGGCCAGCCGCCCCTGCGTCCATCCCGCGGCCCGCCGGTGCTCGAGCAGGAGCTTGCCGAACACCGACCGCGTCTCGTTCGCCTCCACCGCGGTCCATTCAACCGGCAGGCTTGCGATGACGGAAAGCTGCCCCCTGCTTCCGCTTGTCCCGCCTTCTCCGCGGCCGGTTACCTGGAAGGCATGTCGACGATCATGACGACGCCCGTCCGCCCGGTCGTCCGGACCGGGGATCGGCGGGAGATCCGGGTCGCCGTGCACGCCGGTGATCCGCTCGTCCTGGCGGGACTGCGCAGCGCGCTCGGCGGCGGTCCCGGCATCACCTTGCGCGACGACCCGGCGAAGGCCGACGTCCTCGTCGCGGTCGCCGGCGACGACCCGCGGCACATCCCGGCCGGATCCGCCCGGCTGGTGCTGGTGGCCGACCATCCCAACCAGGCCGAGCTGTGGGCCGCGGTGGAGCGCGGGCTGGCCGTCGTCGTCGCGCGTTCCGAGGCGACGCCGGCGCGGTTGCTGCGCGCGGTCGCCGACGCCCATGCCGGCCGGGGCGATCTGCCCGCCGATCAGCTCGGCAGTCTGCTGCGCGGGATTTCGCGGCTGCACAAGGAAGTTCTCCAGCCGCGCGAGCTCACGCTCAGTGGCTTGTCGCCCCGCGAGACGGAAGTGCTCCGGTTGCTCGCGGAGGGATTCGACACCGGCGAGATCGCCCGGCGGGTGGCCTACTCCGACCGGACCGTGAAGAACATCCTGCACGGCCTGCTCAGCCGGTTCAATCTGCGCAACCGCACCCACGTCGTGGCGTACGCGCTCCGCGAAGGTCTCATCTGAGCGCCTTCAGATGACCCCTTCCCGGATCGCGTAGGCCACCGCGTGCGACCGGTTCCGCAGCCTCAGCCGGTCGGTGACCGCGTAGATGACGTTCTTCACCGTCCGTTCCGAATAGGCGAGTTCGGTCGCGATCTCCTGGGTGTCGAACCCGTCGGCCATCAGGCGGAGGACGTCGATCTCCCGCGAGGAGAGCGCGGCGCCCGCCGGTCCGTCCGGCGCGAGCAACTCCCGGTGGAGCCGATCGGCCTGGTCGGCCAGCCTGCCGAGGAGATCGCGCGGCGGGGCCACGGCGCGCGACGCGGCGGCACGGACGCTGTCGGCCACGCGGGAGTCGGTCATCGCCGACCTCGGCAGGATGGAGACCACCTTGCACACCACCGCCGCCGTGAGGCCGCCCTCCTCGATCCGGTCGGTCACCAGCACGATCGGCTTGCCGAGTTCGGCGGCGACCGCGCGCAACGCGGCGACCGCGTCGGCCGAAAGCCGGTCGAAAGCGGCGACGACGACATCGGTTTCGGCCCGTGCCCGGCCTTCGGTCACCACCACGGACGCGCGTGTCTCGAGAAGGTCGACCATGCCGGCCTTCGTGATGGGGTCCAGGGCGCAGACGCTCACCCGAACTGTTCGCATGTGCCCGTCTTCCGTCCACTGTGGATCTTCGATTTGTCAAGGGCCGCAAGGACAAAAAGCGTTGCCCGCATACGCGAGCGGACCTCTTGTACGGTGGAAGCGGGTAGCGGCCCGCCTCGGGTGACCCCCACACCCGGCGGCGGGTCGCTTCCTTTTCGCGCGGCTCGTGGCGATTCTCGCCCGCCGTGAACGACACCGGCAACGCGTTCGGCCGGGTCCTGCTTCCCCCGCCAGCCGAGACTGGCCGAAGGGGCAAAAGTGACCCTGACCTGCGAAGACGCCACTTTGGCATCATGTGGCGCCAACTTGTACTTGCGGTGGCGCCATCATGGTGCCATGATGGCATCATGGATTTGACGCCCTTTGTGGACACCGTTCGCCGGGAACTCGCCGTCGCCGCCGAGGCGGGGGGAGCCGAGGCGAGCGCGCTCGCCGAACGCCTGACCGCGCCGCTCGCGTCGGCCATTCGTCTCGCGCTGCTGGACGCGTTGTCCGCCGCGTCGGACGAGATCACCCGTGACCTCGCGCCGGGTTCGGTCGAGGTCCGGCTGCGTGCCGGGGAAGCCAGCTTCGCCGTCACGCTTCCCGCGGTCGAACAGGCCGCACCTGTCGCGGCCGCCGCACCTGTCGCGCCGGAGCCGCCGCTGCCGGACGAAGAAGGGGCCACGGCCCGGATCAACTTCCGGCTCCCGGAAAACCTCAAGGCACGCGTCGAGGAAGCGGCGGCCGCGCAAGGCCGTTCGGTCAACGCGTGGCTCGTGCGAGCCGCTTCCGCGGCCTTGCAGCCGTCGGAGCGGGCCACGCCGCCCGCCTCGGTGAGCGGCGGCCATCGCGGCGTTCAGCGTTACACCGGCTGGGTCAGCTAGACCTCCCGGACCAGCACAAACACCGATCACACCACCTCTGAGGGGACAACCATGCCTTCTTTCGCCACCCCGGAACCCATTCTCGCGGACCTCGAACCGGTCGTCGGCAACGTCCGGATCGTCGCCGGAGACCGCACCGACACGGTCGTCGAAGTCGCCCCGCTCGACGAGAACAACGAATCCGACGTCGACGCCGCGAAGCGCACCGTCGTCGAATTCTCCGGCGGCACCTTGACCGTCCGCGCGCCGAAGATGCGCCTGCTCGACTTCTCCAGGCGGACGAGGTCGATCGACGTGACCATCGAACTGCCCGCCGGCTCCCGGGTGCAGGGGAGCACCGGTCTCGGCGACCTGACCGTGACCGGGCGGATCGGTGCCTGCCGCTACAAATCCGGCACCGGGCACATCCGGCTGGACCGTACCGGTGAGCTGAAACTGCACACCGCGTCCGGGAACATCGTCGTCGAGCACGCCGACGGCAACGCCGACATCAGCACGAGTTCCGGCCGCGTGCAGGTCGGCGCGATCGACGGCACCGCGGTGGTCAAGAACTCCAACGGGCCCACCACCGTCGGGACCGTCGCCGACTCGATCCGCCTCCGCTCGGCCAACGGCGACATCACCGTCGACAAGGCCGAAAGCGGTGTCGAAGCCAAGACCGCCAACGGATCCGTCCGTGTCCTCGACGCGGCCAGGGGCACGCTCACCCTCGAAACGTCGCTGGGGGACGTCGAAATCGGCATCCGCGAGGGCAGCGCGGCCTGGCTCGACGTGAACACCGGCTTCGGCCGCGTCCTCAACGACATGACCGCCTCCACCGCGCCCGGCGACGCGACCGACAAGGTCGAAATCCACGCCGGTACCGCCGTCGGCGACATCATCGTCCACCGTTCCTGAAGGGAATCCCGATGCGAAACCCGGCCATTTCCGCGACCGGACTGCGCAAGTCCTACGGCGACAAGGTCGTCCTGGACGGTATCGACCTGCATGTCCCGTCCGGCACCGTCTTCTCCTTGCTCGGCCCCAACGGCGCGGGCAAGACCACCACGGTCAACATCCTGTCCACTTTGGTCACTCCGGACGCCGGTGGCGCGACCATCGCCGGAGCCGACCTGGCCACCGACCCCGACGGTGTCCGTGCCGCGATCGGCCTCACCGGCCAGTTCTCCGCGGTGGACAATCTGCTCACCGGCGAGGAAAACCTGTTCCTGATGGCGGATCTGCACCATCTGCCGCGCCGCGAGGGCCGCAAGCGTGCCTCGGAACTCCTGGAACGCTTCGAGCTGACCGACGCCGCGAAGAAGACGCCGTCGACGTTTTCGGGTGGCATGCGCCGCAAACTCGATCTGGCGATGACGCTGATCGGCGATCCCAAGGTCATCTTCCTCGACGAACCGACCACCGGTCTCGACCCTCGCAGCCGCCGCACGATGTGGCAGATCATCCGCGACCTCGTCGACGGCGGGGTGACGATCTTCCTCACGACGCAGTACCTGGAGGAAGCGGATCAGCTCGCCGACCGGGTCGCCGTACTCGACGGCGGCCGGATCGTCGCGCTCGGTACGCCCGACGAACTGAAGCGACGCGTGCCCGGCGGGCACATGCAACTGAAGTTCCCCGACGCGGTCTCGTTGCGTGACGCGACCCGCGTGCTTCGAGTGTCCACTTCGGACGACGAAGCCCTGGCGCTCCGCGTGCCGACCGACGGCACCGTCGCCGCCCTGCGCGCCGTCCTGGACCGGCTCGACGACGAAGCCGTCGCCGTCGACAGCCTCACCGTGCACACGCCGGACCTCGACGACGTGTTCCTCAGCCTCACCGGTCACCGGACCGAAGCGACCAAGGAGATGGCCGGATGAGCACCCTCGCCCTTTCGGTGCGCGACTCGACGACCATGCTGCGCCGCAACATCCGGCATATGCAACGGTATCCGTCGCTCACCATCATGCTGATCGGCCAGCCGATCGTGTTCCTGCTCCTGTTCGTCTACGTTTTCGGCGGCACACTCGGAAACGGCCTCGGCGGCGGAGGCGGCCGGGCCGAGTACGTCGGCTATGTCACGCCCGCCATCCTGCTCGTCACCGTGTGCAGCGCCGCTCTCGGCACCGCGATCTCGGTGGCGACGGACATGACCGAGGGCATCATCGCGCGGTTCCGCACGATGGCGATCAGCAAGGCCTCGGTCCTGACCGGGCACGTCGTCGGTGCGTTCATCCAGACGGCGTTCGCGCTCGCCGTGGTCTTCGGGGTCACGCTGCTCATCGGCTTCTCCCCGACGGCGGGTGTCGGCGAATGGTTCGCCGTCGTCGGTGTGCTGTTGTTGCTGACCATCGCGCTCACGTGGCTTTCGGTGGCGCTGGGGCTGGCGGCCAAGAGCGTGGAAACGGCCAGTAATACACCCATGATCTTCATGCTGCTGCCGTTCCTCGGCAGCGGGTTCGTGCCCACCGATTCCATGCCGGCCTGGCTGCGCTGGTTCGCCGACTACCAGCCGTTCACGCCCGTCATCGAGACCATTCGCGGCCTGTTGCTCGGGACTCCGATCGGCAGCAGCGGCTGGCTCGCGATCGGCTGGTGCGTCCTGCTCTCGGTCGTCGGGTATGTGTGGTCGAAGTCCTTGTTCGCCAAGGAACGCGACCGCTGATCTCGGGGTTGCTGCTGGGGGTCGCCCCGGGCCGGGTTTCTTCCGGTCCGGGGCGCTTGGTTTCCGCATTTAGGGGTCCTAACAGAATGATCTCGAGTGTGGTTTGATGTGGTGTCTCGTTGATCTTCTGGGAGGGGTGTGCTGGTGGGGCAGCGGCGTCCGTGGGAGGTCGATGACGGTTT
>NZ_JBPQFM010000024.1:0-105671 GCF_051373225.1 Amycolatopsis sp. w19
CCGGGCGCGCAGCAGCAGCCCGCGGTACCGCCGCCCCCGCGTCGTCCTCGCCGTCCGGTGCCACGGCCGGTGCAGCAGGCGCCCGTCCCGCCGTCGCCGGGTGTCCCGCCGCGGTCCGAGATGGACCGGCTCACGATGACCGACGAGCTCGAGGCGATCGACGACGCGACGATCACCAAGCGCAAGATCGACCACACGCTCGCCCGGTTCTCCGCCGCGCACGACGAACTCGAGGCCGAAGAGGCCAAGAAGCGTGAGCGCCGCGAGCGGCTCGCCCTGCGCCCCGCCGCGCTGCTGGAGCAGACCCGCACGGCGTTGCAGCGGGTGGTCACGACCACCGACGCCGAGCCTGCCGCAGCCTCCGAGGAGTCCGCGCCGCAGACCCGGCTGCAGGAGAAGAAGGAACGCAAGACCAGGCAGACGGCCAAGGCAGGCCGGATCGCCGCCGCCGTGGTCGCCGCGCTCGTGTTCCTCTCCATCGGTTCGGCGTGGGGCGCGCAGACCTGGTTCGACGCGAAGTTCAACAACGTCGCTTCGCTCGACGAGGACTCGGCCGACATCCAGGACGCCGCGGGCCAGACCGGCGACGAGAACTTCCTGATGGTCGGCTCCGACACCCGTGACGGCGCGGCCGCCGAAGACGGCGTCGGCGACGCCGAGGGCACCCCGGGTGCCCGCTCGGACACGGTGATGATCGCGCACGTCCCGGCAGACCGGCAGCGCGTCGTCATGGTGTCCTTCCCGCGCGACCTCGAGATCAGCCGCCCCGAATGCAAGCGCTGGGACCCGGCGACGTCGTCGTACTCGGACCAGACCTCGCCGGCGCAGAAGATCGCGAAGCTGAACACCGCCTACGCGGTCGGCGGCCCGCAGTGCGTCACGAAGGTCATCCAGCAGATCACCGGCATGAAGATGAACCACTTCGTCGGGATCGACTTCAACGGCTTCAAATCCATGGTCGACGCCGTGCAGGGCGTCACCGTGTACAACGAGAAGCCGGTCGACGACACCACGCTCGGCATGATCATCCCGCAGGCGGGCGAGGTGCGGATCTCGGGCGATCAGGCGCTGAACTACGTCCGGGCGCGGCACGTCAAGGGCGACCCGACGTCGGACTACGGCCGGATCAAACGGCAGCAGGCCTTCCTCGGCGCGCTGCTGAAGACGGTGATGTCGAAGGACGTCATCCTGGACACCGGCAAGCTCAGCGGCTTCATCGACGCGTTCGCCAAGGCCACCTTCGGCGAGAACCTCGGCATCAAGCAGATGATGACGCTGGCGAAGTCGATGCGCGGGATGGGCTCGGACAAGGTCAAGTTCCTCACCGTGCCCACCACCGAAGAGGCGAACAAACGCGGCAACGAGGTGTTGCTGCAGAGCAAGGCGAAGGCCGTCTTCGACGCGTTGATCAACAACACGCCGCTGGAAGAGAAGGCCCCGGCGCCTCCCGCGAGCGACACGGCGTCGCCCCCGACCAGCTCCGCCAAGTCGGGCGGCGCGAAGAAGAGCAGCAGCTCAGGCTGAGGATCATTCGTTAGTCCGGGTTCATGTCAGGTTCACTCTGGGATGCGGCTTTTGGCCCCTGTTCCCCGTAGGGTTGGGCCATGCGTGAGGCTTACCATGTCGAACTCGAACAGCTCGCCGAGAACCTAGCGAGCATGTCCCTCCAGGTCGCCGACGCGATGGAGCGGGCGACCCGGGCGTTGCTCGAGGTCGATCTCGGGCTCGCCGAGCAGGTCATCAGCGACGACGCGAAGGTCGACGACGCGCGCGCCGAATGCGAGGAGCAGGCGTACGCGCTGCTGGCCCTGCAGGCACCCGTCGCGACCGACCTCCGGACCGTGCTCGCCGCGATCCACGCGGCGGAAAGCCTGGAGCGGATGGGCGATCTGGCGCTGCACGTGGCCAAGGCCGCGCGCCGCCGTCACCCGGACCCCGTACTGCCCGAAGAGGTGAAGGCGGACTTCGCCAAGATGGGCGAGGTCGGCGTGAGCCTGGCCCGTCAGGTCGAGCAGGTCATCAAGTCCAAGGACGTCGAGGCCGCCCGCACGATCGAGTCGGACGACGACGAGGTCGACGAGATCCACAAGCACCTGTTCACGGTCATCATGGACCGGAACTGGGACCACGGCGTCGCCGCGGCCGTCGACGTCACCCTGCTAGGCCGCTTCTACGAGCGCTTCGCCGACCACGCCGTCTCGGTCGCGCGCCGGATGATCTTCGTGGTGACCGGCAAGATGCCGGGTTACGGACCCGACGAGCTGTAAGGGGACTTCCCCGCGAAGGGGCCCTTCACCGCATCTCACGCGGTGAAGGGCCCCTTCGTCATGCTGGCGCCGGACCGACATCGGTCGTTTCGCGTGACGGAACGGACGACACGTGTGAGCCGGTGGACGACACACGTGACTGGACGGACGACACGGCTGCGGCCGAGCTACGCGGCGAGCCGTCCCTCTGGACACGTGTGTCGTCCACTCCGTCACGCGTGTCGTCCGTCCAGTCACGCGTGACGTCCAGCCGCCCGCCATCGCGCCGCGGGGAAGGTGTTGCGAAAGCCACTTTCGCAACCTTCAACGTTGCGAAAGTGGCTTTCGCAACGTCCACTCGACCCCCAAGCGCGTGAAGGCCCCCTTCCTCGGCTGAGCCGAGGAAAGGGGGCCTTCACGCGCGACAAAGATCAGCCGAAGCGGCCCGAGATGTAGTCCTCGGTCGCCTTCTCGTCCGGGTTGGAGAAGATCTTCTCCGTGTCGTTCAGCTCCACCAGGCGTCCCGGCTGGCCGACGCCCGCCAGGTTGAAGAACGCGGTCTGGTCCGAGACCCGCGCCGCCTGCTGCATGTTGTGCGTCACGATGACGATCGTGTACTCCTTCTTGAGCTCACCGATCAGGTCCTCGATGGCCAGCGTCGAGATCGGGTCGAGCGCGGAGCACGGCTCGTCCATCAGCAGCACGTCGGGCCGCACGGCGATCGCCCGCGCGATGCAGAGCCGCTGCTGCTGACCACCGGAGAGGCCGCCGCCCGGCTTGTTCAGCCGGTCCTTGACCTCGTTCCACAGGTTCGCGCCGCGCAGGGCGCGCTCGGCGACGTCGTCGAGCTCCTTCTTGCCCTTGGTGCCGCCGAGGCGCAGGCCGGCCACGACGTTGTCGCGGATGGACATCGTCGGGAACGGGTTGGGGCGCTGGAACACCATGCCGATCGTGCGGCGGACCTGCACCGGGTCGACACCGGCGCCGTAGATGTCCTCGCCGTCGAGCAGCACCTCGCCCTCGACGCGGGCGCCGGGGATGACCTCGTGCATGCGGTTCAGCGTGCGCAGCACCGTCGACTTGCCGCAGCCCGACGGGCCGATGAACGCGGTGACGTTCCGCGGCGGCACCGAGAGGGTGACGCCGTCCACGGCGTGGAATTTGCCGTAGTAGATGTCCACGTCTTTGACGTCGATTCGTTTGGCCATCTCAAACAGCTCACTTCTTCTTCGGGGCGACAAGACGGGCAAAGAGCATGGCGAGGAGGTTCACGATCGCGATGATCAGTACCAGGGTGAGCGCCGCTCCCCAGATCCTGTCGAACGCGACGGTACCTTCGTCGAACGGGTTGCTGACCCGTTCGTTGTTCATCAGAAGCGGCAGTGCGGCCTGTTCGCCACCGAAGATGTCCCAGTTCACGTAGGCGGAGTACCCCACGAGGACCAGCAGCGGCGCGGTCTCGCCCATGACCCTGGCGAGCGCCATCATGATGCCGCCGATGATGCCGGACAGCGCGGTCGGCAGGACGATCTTCATGATCGTCTTCCACTTCGGCACGCCCAGCGCGTAGGAGGCTTCGCGCAGGTCGTCCGGGACGATCCGCAGCATCTCCTCCGAGGAGCGCACGACCACCGGGATCATCAGCAGCACCAGCGCGAGCGACACGGCGAAACCGCTGCGCGGGAGGCCGAACGTCGTGATCCACAGCGCGTAGATGAACAGCGCCGCGACGATCGAGGGGACACCGGAGAGGATGTCCACCATGAAGGTCGTGACCTTCGCGAGTTTGCCGCGGCCGTATTCGACCAGGTAGATCGCGACCAGCATGCCGATCGGGACCGCGATGATCGCGCAGACCAGGCCCTGCAGCACCGAGCCGATGACCGCGTGCAGCACGCCGCCGCCGACCTCGTCCGACAGCACGGAGCCGAAGTCCTCGGTCCACCAGTTGCTGTAGGGGATCCGCTTGACACCGTTGATGACCACGGTGGCGAGCAGCCACACCAGCGGCACGACGGCGATCAGGAACGACAGCCAGATCAACGTCGTGGCGAAGCCGTTCTTGACCTTCCTCGCCAGGCTGACCTGCTGGAAGGCGGGGGTGGTGGCGGGGGTCTTCTCGAGCGTGGTGGACATGCTCAGTCCCCCTTCTTGGCGATGACGGATCGCGCGATGAAGTTGACGACGAGCGTCAGCAGGAACAGCACGAGACCCGCCGCGATGTACGCGCCCGCCGAGATCTCGTTGTTGAGTTCCGCGTAGTCCGCCGCGATCTTCGAGGCGAACGTGGCGCCGCCGTCGAAGAGGCTCCAGGTGAACTCGCGGCCGACCGCGCCGGTCAGGATGATCGCGAGCGCGATCGTCTCGCCGAGCGCACGGCCGAGGCCGAGCATCGAAGCGCCGATGTAGCCCGCCTTGCCGAACGGGAGCACCGTGGTGCGGATGACCTCCCAGCGGGTGGCGCCCAGCGCCAGCGCGCCCTCGATATGCGGGGTCGGGGTCCGCTCGAACACCTCACGGGACAGCGAGGTGATGATCGGCAGGATCATCACGGCCAGCACGATGCCCGCGGTGAAGATGGTGCCCCGCAGGTCCGGCGAGACGTTGCCGGCCGCGAAGAGCGGGATCCACGAGAAGGTGTCGTTGACCCACTGCGAGAAGGGCTCGATCGCCGGCGCGAAGACCATCAGGCCCCACAGGCCGTAGATGATCGAAGGGACCGCGGAGAGCAGGTCGATCACGTAGGCGAAGGGCCGTGCCAGCCGCTTCGGCGCGTACTGGGTGAGGAAGAGGGCGATCCCGAGCGAGATCGGCATCGCGATGATCAACGCCAGCAGGGACGAGTACACCGTCACCAGCAGCAGGCCCATGATCCCGAAGCGCATGTCGTCCGGGGTGGTCTGCCAGACCTGGCTGGTCAGGAAGTTCACGTTGTCGGCCTGCAACGCCGGGATGGCCTGCACCAGCAGGAACAGCCCGATGAGGCCGATCAGCGAGACGACGAAGACGCCGGCTCCGGTGGTCAGGATCTGGAAGATGCGGTCACCGGGTCGCACCGTCCTGGAATTGGGGCTCGCGAGGCGCACCGAGGACTGCTCGGGCGGTGACGCGGCAGATTGCTCCGAAATCGGGTCCTCCGTGAAGGTCTCGCGGACGCCAGAACGCCCACCGGGGTCGCCGGTGGGCGTTCTGGGCGAAGACGAATCGCTCATCGACTACTTCAGTCCAGCCTGTTCACTGATCAACCTAGAGGTCGTCGACAGGTCAGGCGATGGCCTTGACGGCGGTCAGGACCTTGTCCTGCAGGCTCTGCGGGATCGGCACGTAGCCCTTGTCCGAAAGCGGCTTCTGACCGTCGGTGGCGGCGACGTTCAGGAACGCCTTGACGGCCTTGCCGACCTCGGCGTCCGCGTACTTCGAGCAGACGATCTCGTAGGTGGCGAGCAGCAGCGGGTAGGCGCCCGCGACGTTGCTGGAGTAGATCGAGTTCAGGTCCAGCGCGAGGTCGTTGCTGCCTTCCTTCTTGAACTTCGCCGAGTCGAGGGACTTGGCGACGTTCGCGGCGGTGAGCTCGACACCGCCGGAGCCGCTGTCGATCAGGGCGGCGTTCAGGCCGTCCTTCGCGAAGGAGGACTCGACGTAGGTGATGGCGCCGTCGGTGGCCTTGACCGCGCTGGCCACACCGTTGGACTTCTCGGCACCGTTACCGACGCCACCGTTGAACTTCTTGCCGTCACCCTGGGTCCAGGCGCCCTTCGAGGCCGCCTTCAGGTACTTCTGGAAGTTGTCGGTGGTGCCCGACTCGTCGGTGCGGGAGATGACCTGGATGGCCTTGTCCGGCAGGTTGACGTTCTCGTTGCCCTTGACCGCCTTGATGGCCGGGTCGTTCCACTTGGTGATGCCGCCGTTGAAGATCTTGGCGGTGACCTCGGGGGTCAGGGTCAGCTTGTCGACCCCGGAAACCTTGTACGCAACGGCGACCGGGCCGATGACGAGCGGGAGGTTCCACGCGTCCGAGGCGCACCGGGCCTTGGCCTTCTCGGCCTCTTCGTCCTTGAGGGGCGAGTCCGAACCGGCGAAGTCGACCTGGTTCGCGTTGAACTGCTTGATGCCGGCGCCCGAACCGCTGGGGTTGTAGTTCACCTTCTGGCCGGAGCACTTGGCGGCGTAAGCCTGCACGAAGATGTCGACCGCGGTCTTCTGGGCGGACGAACCCTCGGCCGAAAGCGGGTTCTTGCCGCCGCATTCGACGTTGGCCGCGCCACTCGGAGCAGCGGCGGCACCCGTGCTGCCGGGCTTGGTCGCCGCCGGGTCGGATCCACAAGCGCCGAGCACGAGGGCGGCGGTGGCCACGATGCCGATCGCGCCCGCGGGCCGCATGATCTTCACTGCATTTCCTCCACTGGGAGACTTTCGCCGGATCGGTGGAACGGGAGCGTTCCCTCCGGACCCGGACATTAAGCACCGACAGTGGACAGGTGGCCGTCTAAGGGTGAACGACAAGTGAACAAGGCGGCCGATGTGAGCAGCGCGACTACTCCGAAAGTGGCCCGTGTCCCGCCTGTGACCTGCGCGTCTGCTCTCCGTGACCGGTCAAGTGCCGCCCGTGTGAACGTTGTTACCGTGCGTATTGAACGTCGACCTCGTATCGGGTGAAGCCGAGCTTCGAATACACGGCGAGTGCGGGCGCGTTGTCCCCTTCGACGTAAAGGATCACTTGCCCCAGGCCGCGATCCCGGAGATACCGCAGCCCTGCGAGCGTGAGGGCCTTCCCGAGGCCGCCGCCCTGCGCGTCCGGGTCGATGCCGACGACGTAGACCTCGCCGGCGGGCTCGCCGCCGAACCGGCCGGGGACCGCCTCGTGGACCTTCGTCCAGTGGAAGCCGATGACCTCGCCGTTCTCCTCCGCGAGGAAGAAGCCTTCCGGGTCGAACCAGGCGTCCTTCTCGGTCGAGCGGACCTCGTCGGCGGTCAGCGCGCCCTGCTCGGGGTGCCAGTCGAAGGCCCGGGCGTTGACCCGCACCATCGCTTCCTCGTCCTGGCCGGGGACGAACGTGCGCAGCGTGACCCCTTCGCGCGTCACGGGTTCCGGCCAGTCGGCGCTCTCGACGTCCGCGTGGAGGATCAGCAGTTCGCGAGCGCGTTCGAAACCTTCGGTCCCGGCGAGGTGGACGGCGGCGGGGTGATCCCCGTGCGCCCAGACCCGCAACGGCTTGCCCGCGGTCTCTTCGACGAGCGCCCTGGTGAGCGCCCTGCCGTGGCCGGAGCGGCGATGCGCGGGGTGGACGAACAGTTCGGCGACCTGGTTGCCGTGCGAGTCACCCTCGGTGTCCAGATGCGCGTACGCGACCAACGCGCCGTCGACGCGGCCGAGGAGGTGCCGCCCACCGTCGAACCCGGAGTCCTCCGGGCGGCCGTCGGCCTCGCGCACGGCGAGGAGGAAGTCGTGGATCTCTTCCGTGTCCGGTTCACCGGTCCAAGCCAGATCGAGCATGAAATCGACCCTACCCACCGAACCCGCCTTCCGCCTGGACGTCTTGTCAGACAGGAAAGGGGACTCAGTGCGCGGAAAACTCGCTCGGCTCGTAGACGCTCGAGTCCGGGGCGACGGCCTGCTTGGCCGCTCCCTTCGAGGGACGCTCGAACTTGTAGCCGACGTTGCGCACGGTGCCGATCATCTGCTCGTGCTCCGGCCCCAGCTTCGCGCGCAGACGCCGGACGTGGACGTCGACCGTGCGCGTGCCACCGAAGAAGTCGTAACCCCATACCTCCTGCAGCAGCTGGGCGCGGGTGAACACCCGGCCGGCGTGCTGCGCCAGGTACTTGAGGAGTTCGAACTCCTTGTACGTGAGCTCGAGAGTGCGCTTGCGCAGCTTCGCGGTGTAGGTCGCTTCGTCGATGACGAGGTCGCCGACGCGGAGTTCGGCGTCGACCTGCGCGGCACTGCCGTCGCGGGTGGTGACCAGCCGCAGCCGGGCGTCGACCTCGGCGGGACCGGCCGTCGGGAGGAGGATGTCGTCGGTGCGCCATTCCGCGCTGACCGCGACCAGTCCGCCTTCGCCGACGACGGCGATGACCGGTGTGGAGGTCTCGTCCTCACCGGCGCCCTTGAGCAGGCGGCAGAGGCTCTTCGCGGAGGCGAGATCGGTGCGGGCGTCGAGGACGATGACGTCGCGGTGGCCCGCGTCGAGCAGCGCGGTCACTTCCGGAGCACGGACGCGTACGGTGTGGGGCAGCAGATCCAGGGCGGGCAACACCGTGGTGGCATCTGCTTCCGCGGTCAGTACCAGAAGGTCCAGGCTCATCGCCGCACCGCCTTCGGATCGTGGCCGCCTCGAACGTGGCGACCGCCGGTGCTTAGTGAGAATAGCGGGTGAACGGCCGGGGACCTACCCCGTGCTGGATCGATCACACCTGGCCAAAGAGGTTGACGAAGGAGATTCGACGTAATGGTGAGCAGGCCCGTGGCGCAGGACGACCGACCCTCTCCCGGGCGGTCCGCCAAGCGAGGAAAGCGCCGTGGCCGGGGCTGGCTCATCGCCCTCGCGGTCCTCGTGGTGCTGCTGGTCGGCGCCGATTTCGGGGCGGCGGCGTTCGCCGAGCACACGATCTCCCAGAAGGCCCGCCAGCAGCTGGACCTGGCCAACGATCCGGCGGTCACGGTGCACGGTTTCCCGTTCCTGACCCAGGCCCTTTCCGGTGACTACAGTCACATCACCATCAACGCCCAGGGCGTCGCCGTTCCGCCGAAACTGCGTGACGTGGACTTCAACGCGGACATGAGCGACGTCACGGCGCCGCTTTCGGACCTGACGTCCGGCAACACGAAGTCGATCGTCATCGGCACGCTCAAGGGTGAGGTGACGATCAAGGCCGCGGACATCGCGCGGCAGGCGCCGCTGGACAAGATCGAGAACCTCAAGATCGAACCGGTCACCGAGGACTACGTCCGCAACGGCGACAGCGGCCAGGGCGAGACGAAGCCGACGGCGACCAACGAGAACGGCGAGCCGGTGGACACCGCCAGCGCCGGGATCCGGGTTTCGGGCAACGTCCAGATCGCCGGGCAGAAGGTGGAGATCTTCTGCTTCGCGATGATCGAACTGGACGGGCAGAAGATCCGTCTCGAGCCGAAGCGGCTGCAGTTCGGGAATGACAAGGAGACCACCGTCGTTCCCCAGGCGGTGCAGGACGCGCTGCTGCCGAACTTCAACGCGACCATCGACACCGGCGCGATGCCGTTCTCGGTGACGCCGACCTCGGTGCGCGTGAACAGCGGCTCGGTGACCATCAAGGGCGAAGGCAAGAACGTCGCCTTCAGCGGAGCGAAGCCTCAGGGGTGACTTGCGGATGACCGGAGTGTGGGTGCTGCTGGGTGTCTTGGTGCTCGGCGGGGTCGCGGGCGCGCTGCTGCGAGCGCGCAACGGCCGGATCCGCGCGGCCAAGCCCGGCGCGCCCACCCTGCCCGGTCGTGTCTCGGGTGCCCTCGCGCCCGAAGGCGTCACCCTGGTCCAGATCTCCACGACGTTCTGCGCGCCGTGCCGCCACACCCGCGCGATCCTCTCGGCGCTCGCGGACAAGACCGACGGCCTCACGCACGTCGATCTGGACGTCACCGAAACCCCCGAAGTCGCCCAGGCGCTCTCGGTGCTGCGCACCCCCACGACGTTGGCCTTGACCCCGGACGGCCGGGAGGTCTTCCGCGTCGGCGGCGTTCCCCGAGGTCAGGAGCTTCTCGAAGCCCTGAGGCCCCATCTGGCGAACGCCTGATCCCGAATTTTGGGAAGCGTCCCAAGGTGTGAACACGGTTCCCAACCTGAGGGAGCTCTGCGTACCCTCGTGCCCGTGAACAGGCTGCCCCGAACCTTGCTGACCCAGCGCCGCGCAGTGGATCTGTGCCGCGTTCGCAGCAGCCTGTGTCCCGGCGTTCGCTGAACCTCGCCTGCGCGTGCCCGTCCGGCACGCATCTCCTTACCTCTCGTTCGCAGGAGGAACCATGTCCGCAGGACCGGCCGTCGACCCCCGTGGTCCGCGTTTCGCCGCCATCCTGACGACGATCGTGCTCGCGGTCGTGCTCATCACCCAGTGGTGGCCACTGCTCGCGGCGCAGGCGGTGGTGTTCGCGATCGGTGCCTTCATCGGTTTGAAGCCGGCGCCGTACTCCCTGCTCTATCGCTACCTCGTCGCGCCGCGGCTCGGCCCGACGACCGAACGCGAGGACGCCGCCCCGCTGCGGTTCGCGCAGGCCGTCGGGTTCGTGTTCGCCGTCGTCGGCACGGTCGGTTTCGCCGCGGGCCTGACCGCGCTCGGCTTCGTCGCCACGGCGTTCGCGCTGTTCGCGGCCTTCCTCAATGCGGCGTTCAACTTCTGTCTCGGTTGCGAGATGTACCTGCTCATCAAGCGTTTCAGCCCCAGCCCTCGCGCGTCCTAACCCAGAAAGAGAGTCAGCTCCATGAGCCGTGAAGACGTCCTGGTCACCACCCAGTGGGCCGAGGAGAACCTGGACACCCCGGGTGTCGTGTTCATCGAGGTCGACGAGGACACGACCGCGTACGACAACGGACACATCCGCGGTGCGGTGAAGTTCGACTGGCGCAAGGACCTGCAGGACGGCGTCCGCCGCGACTTCGTCAACAAGGAGGGCTTCGAGAAGCTGTTGTCCGAGAAGGGCATCTCGAACGACGACCGCGTGATCCTCTACGGCGGCAACAACAACTGGTTCGCCGCGTACGCGTACTGGTACTTCAAGCTCTACGGCCACGAGAACGTGCAGCTGCTCGACGGCGGCCGCAAGAAGTGGGAACTCGACGGCCGCGAGCTGAACTCGGACGACGTCAAGCGCGAGGCCACCACGTACCAGGCCAAGGAGCAGGACCTGTCGATCCGCGCGTTCCGCGACGAGGTCGTCCAGGCCATCGGCGGAAGCAACTTCGTCGACGTGCGGTCCCCCGACGAGTTCTCCGGCAAGCTGCTCGCCCCGGCGCACCTGCCGCAGGAGCAGTCGCAGGTCCCGGGCCACATCCCCGGCGCGCTGAACGTCCCGTGGGCGAAGGTCGCCAACGAGGACGGCACCTTCAAGACCGAGGAAGAGATCAAGGAGCTGTACTCCGACGAGGGCCTCGACGAGTCGAAGTCCACGATCGCGTACTGCCGGATCGGTGAGCGTTCGTCCATCGCGTGGTTCGCGCTGCACGAGCTCCTCGGCTACGACCAGGTGAAGAACTACGACGGTTCGTGGACGGAATACGGCTCGCTCGTCGGCGTGCCGGTCGAGTTGGGAGCTAAGTGATGGCAGACGACAGCTGCGGCGCACCGGTCCAGGAGGCCACGCCCGCCGACTACGACACCCGCGGCCAGGTCGTCCTGGCCGGCAAGGTGACCGGCTCGGAAGGGCCCGTCGGCGGCGCCTTCGTGCGGTTGCTCGACGGCGGCGGCGACTTCACCGGCGAAGTGGTTTCGTCGGCCGACGGCGACTTCCGCTTCTACGCGGCCCCCGGTGACTGGACGGTGCGTGCGCTGCACCGCTCCGGCAACGGCGAGGCCTCGGTGACCGCCCAGGGACCGGGCGTGCACCAGCTGGCGATCTCGGTCGCCTGAGACGGGCTGAAGGGGCCCTTCACCGCATCTCATGCGGTGAAGGGCCCCTTCGTCGCGTCAGATGCGGTGAAAGCGTCCTTCAGCGCCTGTGGGCACTGCCACGCG
Organism: Amycolatopsis sp. w19; assembly: GCF_051373225.1. Taxonomy (NCBI): domain Bacteria; kingdom Bacillati; phylum Actinomycetota; class Actinomycetes; order Pseudonocardiales; family Pseudonocardiaceae; genus Amycolatopsis; species Amycolatopsis sp. w19. The sequence goes on from NZ_JBPQFM010000024.1 coordinate 11,949, forward strand.
ACCTCGGCAGGCCTGCCGGGGCAGGTAGCGACTAAGGTGCGTGTCGTGGAGATCCTGTTTACGACCCTGCTGGTGCTCGCCGGCGTCGCGATCACCTGGTTCGCCGTGTACGTCGTCTACCGGCTTTACGCGGACCAGCGCTGACCCATGACGGCTAGTGGCGACGAGGCCATCCAGGCCGCGGAAAAGCGCGCGGAGAGCACGCGTGACCGGAACCTGCCTCCGTACGGCACCTTCCCTGACATGCCCATCCCGGGCGACACCGCGAACCTGCGCGAAGGTCCGAACCTCAACGACGCCTGCCTGGCGCTCCTGCCGCTCGTCGGCGTGTGGCGCGGCGAGGGCGAGGTCGACTACCCGACCATCGAGGGCCCGTACCGGTTCGGCATGCAGCTGACCATCGCGCACGACGGCCGCCCGTTCCTCACGCACGAGGCACGCGCCTGGCTGCTCGACGAGGACGGCAAGGTCATCCGTCCCGCCGCGCGCGAATCCGGGTTCTGGCGCCCGCAGGCCGACGACACGATCGAGCTGCTGCTGACGCACAACACCGGCATCGTGGAGCTCTTCTACGGCAAGCCGCGCGGCAAGGCCTCGGTCCCGGCCTGGGAGCTGGGCACCGACGCAGTCGTCCGCACCTCGACGGCCAAGGACGTCACGGCGTCTCAGCGGCTCTACGGCATCGTCAACGGCGAACTCGGCTTCGTCGAAGAGCGCGCCATGATGGGCCAGGAACTGCAGCCGCACACGTCGGCGCTGCTGCGTCGCGTGGTGGGCTGACGTACTTCCGATGCGGTGGCGTGCCTACGGCGAGCACGCCGCCCTGCTCGACTGCGCCTCCCTGGCCGAGTCGATGGCGGCGCACGCGATGGTCTCCTCCGCGCGCCCGGACGGCATCACCGAACTCGTTCCCGGCGCCCGCAGCCTGCTCGTGGTGGAAACCCCCGGCTCGGGCGCGCTCGCGGCCGTCCGTGAACTGCTGGCGGACGCCGACCTCGACCATCCGCCGGAAGGCGAATCCCGCGAGATCACCCTCGACGTGACCTACGACGGCGAGGATCTCGAACTCGTCGCACGGGACGCCGGAGTGTCCACAGAGGACGTCGTCCGGTTGCACACCGGCGCCGTCTACACCGTGGCGTTCACCGGCTTCGCGCCCGGATTCGGTTACCTGACCGGACTTCCCGAGCCGCTCCGGCAGCCGCGGCTGCCCGCTCCGCGCACTCGCGTGCCACCGGGTTCGGTCGGTATCGCGGGCGAGTTCACCGGCGTGTACCCGCGCGTCTCGCCCGGCGGCTGGCGGCTGATCGGGCACACCCGGACCGTCCTGTTCGATCCCCGCGCCGACCGGCCCGCGCTGCTGGCGCCCGGCGACCGCGTGCGGTTCCGGAGTGCCGGATGAGGGCCCTCGAAGTGCTCGAGACCGGTCCGCTCGCGCTGATCCAAGATCTCGGCAGGCCCGGTTACGCGCATCTCGGCGTGCCCCCGTCGGGCGCGCTGGACGTCCCGGCGCTGAAACTGGCCAACCGGCTCGTCGGCAACGCCGAGGACGCGGCCGGGGTGGAGTGCCTGCTCGGCGGGCCGCGGCTGCGCGCGACGACGTCCTGCACGGTCGCGGTGACCGGTCCTCCCGTCGCCGTCGAGGTGGACGGGCGTCCAGTCGGCTCGCACGCGCCGGTGTGGCTGGCGGCGGGACAGGTCGTGGCGATCGGCGCGCCTGCCACTGGATTACGGTGCTATCTGGCGGTTTCCGGCGGCATTGTGGTCGACGCGGAACTCGGCAGCCGGTCGCGGGACGTCCTTTCGGAGATCGGCCCCGCGCCTCTGCGAAAGGGCGACGTCCTGCCGCTCGGCCCGTCGTCCGTGTCCGGCGGCGCCGACGTCGTGCCGCCCACGACGGCACCGGCGGAGCTGGTCGTGCGGGTGGACCCGGGCCCGCGGGCGCACTGGTTCGAGGATCCGGCGGCGGGGCTCGCGAAGACCTGGACGGTGACGGCGGAATCCAACCGCGTCGGGCTCCGGCTCGACGGCCCCGCGTTGACTCGCGGGCCCGAATACGCGGAGCGGGAACTGCCGAGCGAGGGCCTGCTGACCGGCGCCGTGCAGGTTCCGCCGAACGGCTTGCCGGTGGTGTTCTTGGCGGATCATCCGACTACCGGCGGTTATCCGGTGGCGGCCGTGGTGAGACAGGCGTCACTCCCGGCCCTCGCGCAGGCCAGACCCGGAACCCTTCTCCGCTTTCACTCGTCCACGAGGGTGTGGAACAGGTAAAGGTCGACGGTGGCACAGGTGTCATCGACACGAATTCGGTACCAACCCAACCGGAACTGCCGCAGTCGCTGCGGATCGCACTGGCCACCGGCCAGATGCGGCGTCCGCTCGGCGACACGCTCCGCCCGCTTCTCGACCTCTTCGCCGACGGCGAGTACCAGGTCACCGGACCCGAGCGGCTCGCCGAGGACCGCTACCTGACCCCGAGCGCCGACTGGCCGCCGGCCGACGTGTCCCGGGTCGGCTACTACCGGACCGCGATCAAGAGCGGGCACCGGCCGGTCGCGGTCGTGCTGGAGACCACCGACGCGGCGGTGATCCTCGACGGGCACCACAAGATCGCGGCCTACCGTGAGGAAGAGATCCTGCCGCACCTGCTGATCATCAGCCCGCTCGGCTGATGGACGGGCCGCGGTTCCGCGATCCCCAAGTTCGACTCGGGAACCTTGCCGCCGAGCCGATCCTGATCGTCTGTCCACGCTGCTCGGGCCGCGCCTCGGTCACTCACGAACGGCTGACCTGCGTCGGCTGCGCTCTGGTGCGCTTTCGCCCCGAGCCCGACTACCTCGGGTGGAACCGCCCGGTCGACCCGTTCTTCCGCGAACCGCTGTGGCTGCGCGCCGACTGTTGCGGTGGGAACACCCTCTGGGCGTTCCACGAAAGTCACCTCGACCTGCTCGAACGATTCGTCTCGGCGAAGCTGCGCGAACGCGGGCCCGGGAATCGTCCCGGCATGACCTTGGTGGCCCGGCTGCCCGCCTGGATCACGACGGCCAAGCACCGGGACGAGATCCTTCGCACCATCGTCAAGCTGCGCGCGACGCTCAGCTGATCGCGTACTCGCTCTCGTACGCGGCGGCCAGCTCGGCGTGGATCGCACTGGAGTCGGTGAGCGCGACGCCGTCGAGCGTGTGCACCCGGGTCAGCTTGCGGACCGACGAGGCGAGGAAGAGCCCTTCGCCCTCGGTGAGGTCCGAGACCTTGAGCGGCTCGACCTTGACCGACCAGCCCGCGCGCTCGGCGCCGCGGAACAGCGCCGCCTGCGTCGTCCCCGGCAGGATGCCGATGGTCGCCGGCGGCGTGTAGAGCGTCTTGTCCTTCGCGAGGACGACCGTGGAAGTCGGTCCTTCGAAGACCGAACCGTCGGCGGCGGTGAAAATCACATCGCTCGCGCCACGGCGGCCGGCCTCCCGCAACGCCGCCATGTTGACGCCGTACGAAATCGACTTCGCGCCCAGCAGCAGCCACGGCGCGCGCTCGGCGAGGTCGGCCTCGATACCGCGCTCGAGGGTGATCGCCGCGACGCCTTCGACGCGGGCCCGCTGGACCTTCTCGTCGATCTCCACACCGAGCGCGAACCCGAACGGCTTCGCCTCCGGATCACCGTCGATTCCCCTGGTGTACACCAGTTTCAGCGCGATCTCGGCGGGGCCGGACCAGTTGTCGATGACCGTCTGCGCGGCGCGCTCCCAGACCGCGAGGTCCGGTTCCGGCAGGTCGAGCATGGCCGCGGAACGGGCCAGCCGCTCGAGGTGCGGGCGGAGCTCGCGGGGCCGTCCGTCGACGACGAGGATCGTCTCGAACACGCCGTCGCCGCGAAGCAGTCCCAGATCGTCCACCCGCAGGTGGGCGGCTTCGGGGTCGGCCAGGGTCCCGTCGAGGAAGGCAAGCACGCGCATGGGGACACGGTACTCACTAGCATGGGTTTCATGCCCTACCGCTCCCCCTTGCTCGACCTTCCCGGACCGATCGCGGCACCCGACGGGCATCCGGAGGAAGGTGTCCCGTGGCACTGGGGTGACCCCTTCGCCGAGCAACGGACCGCGGCGCGCGGCGCGGTCGTGATCGACCGTTCGCACCGCGAGATCCTGGCCGTGACCGGCGAAGAACGGTTGTCCTGGCTGCATTTGGTGATCTCGCAGCATGTCACCGGGCTCGCCGAGGGCACCGGTACCGAGGCGCTCGTGCTGGACAGCCAGGGCCGCGTCGACACGCACATGGTCGTCGCGCACGCGGACGGCACGGTGTGGCTGGACAGCGACCGGGGCGCGGTGGCCACCAGCGCGTTGCCGTCCGGCGGCAAGCAGACATTGCGCGACTACCTAGAAGCGATGAAGTTCTGGTCCAAAGTGGACATCCGCGATGTCTCGGACGAGCTGGCGCTGCTGACCGTCCTCGGCCCCGACGCGGACCGCGTGCTGGACGCCGTGGGTGTCTCCGTGGGCTCGGACCCGTACTCGGTCGTGGCGATCCCCGGCGGTTTCGCGCGGCGGATGCCGTGGCCGGGACGGCACAGCGTCGACCTCGCCGTGCCCCGCGCCGATCTGGCGGGCTGGTGGCGGCGCCTGACAGACGCGGGCGCGCGACCGGCGGGCAGCTGGACCTTCGACGCGCTGCGGGTCGAATCGCTGCGGCCGCGCCTCGGCGTCGACACCGACGAGCGCACGATCCCGCACGAGGTGAACTGGGTCGACTCCGCCGCGCACGTGGCGAAGGGCTGCTACCGCGGGCAGGAGACTGTCGCGAAGGTCCACAACGTCGGGCGGCCGCCGCGGTACATGGCGCTGCTGCATCTGGACGGTTCGCCGGAGATCACGCCGGAGACCGGCGATCCGGTGGTGCTGGGCGAGCGGACGGTGGGGCGCGTCGGCAGCGTGGTACAGCACCACGAACTGGGCCCGATCGCGCTGGCGCTGGTCAAACGCTCGACGCAGCCGGGTGCGGAGCTGCTGGTGGGCGCCGAGGACCGCGTCGTGCAGGCGACCATCGACCCGGACTCGGTTCCGGGGGAGGCTCCGGCTCCCGGCCGGGAAGCGGCTCAGCGGCTGCGGGGCTGAGCCGGTGCGCCCAATGTGGCATCGGAGACGCTCAGTGTCCCCAATGCCACATTGGGGACACTGAGTCCTCGGCTTCCGCCGGCGGCCGCGCGTGAAGGGCCCCATCCCTCGGCTGAGCGCTGGAAACTCGGCCTTCACTCACGACCGAAGTACGTGAAGGACCCCTTCACTGCGCTAGACGCAGTGAAGGGGTCCTTCACGTACTTCATCCACAGGTTGTCCACAACTCCGCCCACCTGTGGACAACTCCGCCGACCAGCACTTTTCCCCGCCCACCCCCGGTAGACTGGACCAGGGGCCGCCCCCGGGACGGGTGGGGGGCGGGCTCTGGAAGGGACCGAAAGAGCAGCCGCCCGGCGGAGGGTCTCGGAAGGGGCGGGGATCCTTGTGGTATCGCTCCCTGCGGAACATTTCCGCTGGAGCGCGATAAGCTACGCGCGTGATCGAAGTCCGGCCCGGTGGTCGCCGTCGTATCGACCGCGTGCTCGGCCCTGGGTATCTCAGCGACCTCGGCGAGCTGACGCTTTCCGTGCTGCGCGAGCGCCGTGACGAGGCCGCGCAGGAGGAGACCGACCTGTCGTACCTGCGGCGCCTGCTCCACGCGCGCATCGACATCGTGCGGGCCGAGCAGGAGCGCCGGAGTTCCGGCGGTGAGAGCAGCGTCGTCGAGCGGCTGGCCGCGATCCTGGCGGACAACGCGATCGGCCCGGCCACGGGCTCGGGGAGACATCAGCGGCTGGAGCCGTCTCGCGCGGGCGAGCACCGGCGGTTCGCGGAGGCCCTCATCGGCGACACGGACCTTTCCGACGTCAGCACCCTCTCGGACGAGAAGCTGGTCAACGCCCTCAACCGGTACGCCGACGAAGAAGTCTCCGTCTCTTCGTACCGCCGCGAGGTGCAGAGCGTGATGGACACGATCAACGCCGAGATCGCGACCCGCTACCGCAAGGGCACGGCGTCGGTCGACGACCTGCTCGACACCGAACGCGGCGGGTCCGGGTGACGAATCCGGTCCTGGTCGAGGTCGTCCGATCCGGTTTCGTGGAGAGCGTGCACCGCGGCGCGCTCGTGATCACCGCCCCGGACGGCTCGGTGCGTTTCTCCGCGGGCGACGTCGAGCGGCCGGTCTACCCGCGTTCGTCCAACAAACCCCTGCAGGCCGTCGGGATGCTCCGCGCCGGCCTCACCATCGGCGACGAAGAACTCGCGCTGGGCTGCGGCTCGCACAACGGCGAACCCGGCCACGTCGAAGGCGCCCTGGCGATGCTCACCCGCGCGGGGCTCACCGAGGACGCGCTGGCCTGCCCGCCCGCCTTCCCACTGCATGAGCCGAGCATGCTGGCCGTCGCCTCCGCCGGGAAACGCCGAGCCGCGATGAACTGCTCCGGCAAGCACGCCGCGATGCTCACGACCTGCGCGCAAGTCGGCTGGCCGACCGACGACTACGCGGCCGAGATCCACCCGCTGCAGAAGATCATCCAGGCCACGGTCGCCGATCTCACCAGCGAAACGATCGAGACGGTCGGCGTCGACGGCTGCGGCGCACCGCTGTTCGCGTTCTCCCTCACCGGCCTCGCGCGTTCCTTCGGCAGGCTGGTCACCGCCATGGGCGGGCCGGAACGCCGCGTCGCGGACGCGGTCCGCGCGTATCCGTGGCAGGTCGCGGGCACCGGCCGCGAGGACACCGTGCTGATGCGGACCATCGAGGACCTGCTTTCGAAGGGCGGCGCCGAGGGAGTGCATGCGTTCGCGCTCCCGGACGGCACGGCGCTGGCACTGAAGATCGATGACGGCGCGGCCCGCGCCCGGCTCCCGCTGCTGCTCGCGACCCTGCGCCACCTCGGCATCGACCCGGGCGGCGAAGCAGCGGACCTCGCGCGCGACGCGGTGCTCGGCGGCGGGAAACCGGTCGGCGAGCTGAAAGTCACCGCCGGTCTCTTCGGCTAGTTCGCGCGTTCCCGCGCGGCCAGGTCGCCCCAGAAGTCACGCAGGTCGGCGAACAGCTCCGCCAGCTCGTCGACGTTGCCGGTGCGGAGCGCGTCGAGGATGTCGTGCACTTCTTCGGCGGTCGTGTCGGACTGCAGGATCGAGTCTGCGAAGAGCTGCACGAGACCGCCGTAGTCGAGTTCGACCGCGGAGCCGGGGTGGAAGCTGTCGAGCCAGCGTCGCGTCTCGAGCAGCACCCGGCCGGGTCCCGAGTCACCGAAGGTCGCTTCCAACAGGTCCCCGACCTCGCGGGCGCGATACCGCGCGTCGGCGATGGAGACCCGCCACGACACCTCGCGCTCCGGATCGTCGCGTCCCTTGCCGAGTTTGACCCGGCGCATCCCGGGGTCGAACAGGACGAACCACGGGAGCGGAACGGTCCACGTCGTCGAGAGCGTGTGCGAGGCCGAGGCGGACAAGTCGCCGATCGCGGACTTCGCCCGCGAGCGGATCATGTCCAGCGACGCACCGCCCGCGTCGAGCACCGCGTTCTTCAACGCCGGATGCGCGTCGCCGAGGAAGGTCACCAACGCCGCGGCCGAGCGCGCGCGGATCTCCATCGGGCAGATCAGCGGTCCCGGGCCGGCGTCGCCGTGCTCACCCTCCGGCACGTCTTCGGGGTCCAGCACGAGGACGTCGGTGACGAGACTGGGGGCGGCCCTGCCGTCCGCGAGTTCGGCGGGCAGCAGCCGCCCGACATGCTGTGACTTGAGCCACAATGCCTGCTCGCGCTCGCCCGCGGACGAACGATCGAGCCGGGCCGCTTCGACGGCCTCGAGCAGGCGTTCGTCCGGTGGATCCCCCAGCGCGAGCAGGGGCTCATAGACGCGGAGATAAGCCGCGAACGGACGGGGCACACGAGCATCGTGGCACGCCGACCTGCGACTATCGCCACCGACCGGCCGGTAACCGGCGTTCGGAGAACACTGTCGCCACCGGCACACCGTGCCACGTCGCATCCAACCCCCCGGACACGGTACGGTGTCAGCAGGAAAGAATTGTCGAGACGATGCGGGGCCGCCGATTCCCCCGGCCGCCCCGCCCCTGTGCGAGGGGGTCGAGCCATGGGGCGCGGCCGGGCTAAGGCCAAGCAGACGAAGGTGGCGCGCGAGCTCAAGTACAGCTCGCACGAAACCGACTTCGATGCTTTGCAGCGCGAGCTGTCCAGTAGTTCCTCGGAAGACAGGCACGAGGACGACAAGCGGTACGACGAAGACCCGTACGACGGGTACGACGAATACCGCCGCTGAGCAACGCGTGACACGCGAGGGTGGATCCGGGCTTGCCCCGGTGACCACCCTCGCGTGTCGCGTGCTGCCCAAAATATGAGGAGGTGCCATGTCTGACGTAGCGCGAGTAGGTGTCGTCGGGGCCGGGCTCATGGGCTCGGGCATCGCCGAGGTGCACGCACGGGCCGGACTGGACGTGATCGTCACCGAGGTGAACCAGCCGGCGCTGGACTCCGGGCGGGCGCGGATCGAGAAGTCGCTGCAACGCGGCGTCAAGAACGGGAAGCTCTCGCAGGAAGACGCCGACGCCGCGCTCGGACGACTCCGCTTCACCACCGAGATCGGCGAGTTCGCCGACCGCGACCTCGTCATCGAGGCCATCCTGGAACAGGAGCAGGCCAAGGTCGAGGTGTTCCGGTCGCTGGACAAGATCGTCGAGCGTGAGGACGCCGTGTTCGCGTCCAACACCTCCTCGATCCCGATCATGAAGCTCGGGATGGCCACCGGCCGCCCGCAGCAGGTGATCGGCATCCACTTCTTCAACCCGGTCCCGGTGCTGCCGCTCGTCGAGCTGGTGCCCTCGCTGCTGACCAGCGACGACACCGCCCGCCGTGCCGAGGAGCACGCGACGACGGCGTTGAGCAAGACGGTGATCCGGTCGCAGGACCGCGCCGGGTTCATCGTGAACTCGCTGCTCGTGCCGTACCTGCTTTCCGCGATCCGGATGATCGAGTCGGGCTTCGCGTCCGCGGAGGACATCGACCGCGGCATGGAGCTCGGCACCGCGCACCCGATGGGCCCGCTGCGGCTGTCGGACCTGATCGGCCTGGACACCATCAAGGCCATCGCGGACTCGATGTACGCCGAGTTCAAGGAGCCGCTGTACTCCTCGCCGCCGCTGCTGCTGCGCATGGTCGACGCCGGCCTGCTCGGCAAGAAGACCGGCCGCGGCTTCTACAGCTACTCCTGACCCAAGCCGTTCAGCGACGGAGCGCCGCGACCGATTTGCGGAGGCCGCAGCGTTCCAAAGCGTCGAGCACCTCGGAGACGCTGGTAGGCGGAGCACGGCGCGAGTCCGCGATTCGCCGTACCGCTTCCACGACCACTCTCTCGCAGAGCTCGATCCGGTCGAGGACGAAATCGTCCGAGCTCTGCGCCTCGACGTTCCATTGACCGAGGACTCGCCCGGGAAAATCCCGCAGGTTCTCGGTCACGATGACCCGGGCCTGCGCCTTGATGGCCGCCGCGAGTACATGGCGGTCGTCCGGGTCGGGCAGGTCGAGCGTGGCGACGAGTGGTTCGTAGCCGGTGATGAGGCAATCCCGGACCGAGGCGTTCATCAGGTGCCGCGTCCGGTCCAGCTTGCCGGGGTCGAGATCGGGCCGGTTCATCCGGAGGTTCCGGAAGACCTCGTCGAGGATCTCGTCCGTCCACTTGGCCTGGATGAAACCGCTCTGCGCGATCCGGAGCAGCAGATCACGCAGAACGTTGGGGTACAGCACGTTGGCGTCGAACAGGACCACGAAGGCCACTTGCTAAGTCAGCCCCATCTCCTGATTCAGGGCGGAAAGCTCGTCCGCGGCCTCGCGGCGCCGGTGGTCGTCTTCACGCAAGTAGTCGTGAAGGGAACCGGCTTTCACTCGCCGGTGCTTACCGACCGTGCGGTACTCGATCCGTCCCGCTTCGAGCAGCCCGATCAGGAACGGCCGGGAAACGTTGAGCAGGTCTGCCGCCTGCTGCGTGGTCAGCTCGGCATGGGACGGGACGATCGCGACGCTCTCACCCGCCGCCACCAGGGCGAGCACGCGAGCCATCAGGTCGACGACCCCTCGGGGGACGACCACGGACTCCTCGTGCTCATCGACGACGACGCGCACGGTGTCCCTTTCATGCCGCCGGGCCAGGTAAGCCTCGACGTGCGGGAGTGCCTCGAGTGCCACGTCGATGTCGTGACGCCCTGGGACGATCTGGTCAATGGTCAGCGCAGTCATCACTGCTCCTGTGTTCGACGTGGTCCCAGTATCGGCTCTCAAACGAATTATTCGCAACAAACGCAATAAACGCAACTCGATGGTGCGTTCAGCTTGCGTGAGGGCACACCTAGACTCGGGGGTGTGGGACAGGGACAGCTGCGCGCGGGTCTGGTCGGTGCCGGTCCGTGGGCGAAGACGGTGCACGCGCCAGGTCTCGCCGATCACCCCGGTATGACGTTGCGCGCGGTCTGGGCCAGACGTCCCGAGGCCGCGAAGGAGCTGGCCGAGGCCCACGGCGCCCAGGCCGTCGACAGCTTCGACGAGCTGCTCGACCAGGTGGACGCGGTCGCGTTCGCCGTGCCGCCCGCCGTTCAGGCGGAGCTGGCGGTCCGGGCGGCCGAAGCGGGCAAGCATTTGATCCTGGAGAAGCCGATCGCCGCGGATCTCGATGGCGCGCGGCGGCTCGCGGACGCGGTCGAGGCCGCCGGTGTCGCGGCCCTCGTGGTCCTGATCCTGCGTTTCTCACCGATGACCCGCGAGTGGCTCGACGGCATCAAGGAAGCCGGCGGCTGGCGGGGCGGCGGGGCTCGATGGCTTTCGGGCGCGTTGCTCGGCGGTCAGTACCAGTCCTCGGCGTGGCGGCACGACTCCGGCGCGCTCGCGGACATCGGCCCGCACGCCTTCGATCTGCTGGACGCGGCGCTCGGCGAGATCACCGACGTGCTCGCGGCGAACCGGACCGATGACGATCTGTGGCAAGTGCTGTTAGCCCACGAGGGTGGCGCGACGAGCACGGCGACCCTGTCGCTGCGGTTGCCGATCCAGCCGACGGTCGTCGAAGTCGCCGTCTACGGCGAGCACGGTTACCGCACGCTCGGCCGGAAGCCGGGCTCGGCGGGCGAGTCGTACACCGCGCTCCTGGACGATTTCGCCGCGATGGCCGCGAGCGGGACGACCTCGCACCCGTGTGACGTACGTCGCGGGCTGCACCTCCAAAAGCTGCTCGAACGCGCGCGGGAGCTCGCCGGACACGGCAAGTAGTACACAGGTCACCCACAAGGCTTTTCCTTGCGGGATAACACCTTCTTCCGGTTACTTCGCGGCCGTCCACAGGTTTGTCCACAGGTTCCTTTGTGGACGGTGCCGAGCATGGGAAAACCTTTTCCGCCACCGGAAAAGATCACCTCTTAGTGCGTCCGCTCCGCCATGCCGAGTCGATCTTGTGATGCGAAGGTGATCTTGGGCGCTCCGGAAAGGAAGGCCATGGGTGAGCTGCTCCGCGCTTTCGGTGTGATGATCCCGTTGACGATCACCGCGGTTCCGTACGCACTGCTCGGGTGGCCGCTGCTCGCGGCGCATCGGCGGCGGCGAAGACAGGCCGACCTCTTCTCCGCGTCGGCGACGGCCGCCGTCGACATGACGCTCGTGCTGGCCGGTTTCCTGGTGTTGTGCCTGGTCACGATGCCGGTGACCAGCGCACACGGCAGCAGGCTGAACCTCGAACCCGGCACCGACCTCCGCCTCGCCCTGAACGACAGCGCCAATCTCTGGCAGGCGCTGGGCAACGTTCTCATGCTGAGCCCGCTCGGCGCCCTGCTCCCCCTGCGGTTCCACCGTCTGCGCTCACTGGGCCGGATCGCGCTGGGCGCGCTGGCCGTCTCGGTGCTGGTGGAGGGCACTCAATACCTGATCCAGGCGGGCCGGGTGACCTCGGCGGACGACATCCTGCTGAACACCCTGGGCGCCGTCGCGGGCGCCGCGGTGAGCAAACGGCTGTGGCACCGCCTGGACGTCCGGCCGCCCGTGGCGATCCCGGCGCAGGTCCGGCGGGTGTGCGAGGCGCCGGTCCGGCTCCGGGTCCCGAGATCGGTGTGGGACGAGCGGTATTCGGGCATCGCGCATCCGCAGCGGAGGTAAAGGGGTTGACCGTCGTGCGAAAGTGATCGCGAAAGCCCTACGCAGCAAGAAAGAGGGATGCCTCATGCCTGACGCCTTCGGTGGCGTCGGCACGAGCTAGCCGGCGCACCCGCCAGCCCTGCCACGCACGCGGATCCTCCCGTGCGTCTCCTCCTTCTGCCCGAAAGGCTTTCCACCAGTGCTTTCCGAGACGATTCGTGCTCTGCAGTCCTACATCCGCCTCACCGCGGCGAAATTCCGCGAGACCGAGCGGATCGAGCCGTTCCTGGCCACGTACTACCTCGAATCCAGCAGCCCTTTCCTCAACTACGCGATCCCCGACGACGGCGCCGTCCCCACCGAGGACGACGTCGCCGCGCTCATCGAGGCGTTCCGCAAGCGCGGCCTCACGCCGCGTCTGGAGTTCCTCACCGAGGCCGTTCCGGCTGCCGAAGCCGTGCTCGTCCGGTGCGGTTACACGCTGGAGCGGCGGGTTCCGCTGATGATCTGCACGCCGGGGCAGGTCGTCGAACAGCCGAAACCGGCCGGGATCAGCCTGGTCACGCCGAAGACCGAGGGCGAACTCCGGCAGATGATCCGGGCGCAGAACCTGGCGTTCGGGGAGACCGATCCCGATGAACACCTCGACCCGTCGCCGGATCAGCTGAGCGGCGACACCATCTCGGTGATGGCGGTCGACGAGAACGGCGAGGTCGTCGGCGGCGGGGTCGCGACCGCGATCCTCGACGGCGCGACGGAGATCGCCGGGATCGGGGTGCTCGAGGAGTACCGGAGCCGCGGGATCGCCGCGGCGATGACGGAGTACCTGACGCGTGAAGCACACGCGCGCGGCGGCCGGTCGGTGTTCCTGACGCCGGGCGCCGGGCAGGCGGAACGCGTCTACGGCCGGGCCGGGTTCAAGACCGCTGCCGAGTGCGTGCACCTGTCAGTCGTCTGAGTAACCGCCGCGGCGTGACTTCTTGACTTCGCCGCGGCGCTTCTTCGACGCCAGGCGGCGTTCCTTCGAACCCCGTGAGGGTTTGGTGGGACGCCGCTTGGCGGCCGGGGGCGCCGACGCGTCCGTCAGGAGCATCACCAGCCGCGCCCGCGCGGCTTCCCGGTTCATCAGCTGGGAGCGGTGTTCGGACGCGGCGATCGTGACGACGCCGTCGACCAGGCGCGACGAAAGCCGGTCCAGCATCCGCGCCCGGAGGGGCTCCGGGACGGACGCCGAACCGGCCACGTCGAAGGACAGTTCGACCCGCGAGTCCGTGGTGTTCACGCCCTGCCCACCCGGGCCCGAAGACCGGGAGAACCGTTCGCTCAATTCGGCACCCGGGATCACGAACCGGGTACCGATCACCACGTCATCAGCCACGGACCCAGTGTGTCACCCGAGGCCAAGCCGTTAAATCAGAAGCGCGGGTGGTCGCCCGACAGCACGGCGCGCGGGCCGTCCGGGTCTTCCGCGGGCTGCACGTCGCCGAGGATCCACGCCGGCACGTGCCGCGCGGTCAGCATCGCGAGCGCGCGGTCGACGTCGTCGGCGCCGACGATCGCGACCATGCCGACGCCCATGTTGAACGTCTTCTCCAGTTCGGCGCGTTCGACCTTGCCGCGGTGGCCGATCAGCGCGAACACCGGCGCCGGGGTCCAGGTGCCGCGTTCGAGCCGCGCGACCAGGCCGCGCGGCATGACACGGGCGAGGTTCTGCTCCAGGCCACCGCCGGTGACGTGCGCGAACGTGCGGACGTCGGCCTCGGCCGCCAGCGCGAGGCAGTCCTTCGCGTAGATCCTGGTCGGCTCCAGCATCTCCTCTCCCAGCGAACGGCCGAACTCCTCGACGTGCCCGTCGAGCGGCATGCGCGCGATGTCCAGCAGCACGTGCCTGGCCAGCGAGTAGCCGTTGGAGTGCAGGCCGGACGAGCCGAGCGCGAGGACGACGTCGCCGGGGCGGACCCGCTCCGGGCCCAGCACGTTCGACGCCTCGACGACACCGATGCCGGTGCCCGAGAGGTCGTAGTCGTGCTCGCCCATCAGGCCGGGGTGCTCCGCGGTCTCGCCGCCGAGCAGCGCGCAGCCCGCCTGGACACAGCCCTCGGCGATCCCGCCGACCAGCGCCGCGATCTTCTCCGGCACGACCTTGCCGACGGCGATGTAGTCCTGCATGAACAGTGGCTCGGCGCCGGTGACGACCAGGTCGTCGACGACCATCGCGACCAGGTCGATGCCGACCGTGTCGTGCTTGTCGAGCGCCTGGGCGACGGCGATCTTGGTGCCGACCCCGTCGGTCGACGAGGCCAGCACCGGCTCTTTCCACTTGTCCAGCTTCAGGGAGAACAGCCCGGCGAAACCGCCGACGCCGCCCATCACCTCGGGCCTCGTGGCCCTCTCGGCGTGCGGTTTGAGCAGCTCGACGGCTTTGTCACCGGCGTCGATGCTGACGCCGGCGGCGGCGTACGTGGCGCTCGTGGACTCGCTCACGGAAGCGGACTCCAACTCTGGAAGAGAGGTCTAGGGACGCCGGATGGCGTCCTCAGCACCGTACCCGGCAGGGCTGACGGGCTTCGCCGCGCCATTCACCGAGTCCAGGCTCTCCAGCAGGTGCTTCCCGATCAGCGCGTCTTCGGGCAGTGCGATCGGGTACTCGCCGGAGAAGCACGCGGTGCACAACCGCGACTTCGGCTGCTCCGACGCCGCGACCAGCCCGTCCAGGGAGATGTAGCCCAAGGTGTCGGCGCCGATGGAGCGGCGGATGCCGTCGAGGTCGACGCCGTTGGCCACCAGTTCGGCGCGCGAGGCGAAGTCGATGCCGTAGAAACACGGCCAGCGCACGGGCGGCGACGCGATCCGGACGTGCACCTCGAGCGCGCCCGCCTCCCGCAGCATGCGGACCAGCGCGCGCTGGGTGTTGCCGCGGACGATGGAGTCGTCGACCACCACGAGCCGTTTGCCGCGGATGACGTCGCGCAGCGGGTTCAGCTTCAGCCGGATGCCCAGCTGCCGGATGGTCTGCGACGGCTGGATGAAGGTGCGGCCGACGTAGGCGTTCTTCACCAGGCCGGTGCCGTAGGGGATGCCGGAGCCCTGCGCGTAGCCGATGGCGGCCGGGGTGCCGGATTCGGGCACCGGCATGACCAGGTCGGCGTCGGCCGGGTGCTCGGCGGCGAGTTTGCGGCCGATCTCGACGCGGGTGGCGTGCACGCTGCGGCCGGCGATCGAGGTGTCGGGGCGCGCGAGGTACACGTACTCGAAGACACAGCCCTTGGGTTCGGGGTTCGCGAACCGCGAGGAGCGCAGGCCCTCGGCGTCGATCGCGATGAGCTCACCGGGCTCGACCTCGCGGACGAACGACGCGCCGCAGATGTCGAGCGCGGCCGTCTCGCTCGCGACCACCCAGCCGCGTTCGAGCCTGCCGAGCACCAGCGGGTGCACGCCGTGCGGGTCGCGCGCGGCGTAGAGAGTGGACTCGTCGGCGAAGACCAGGCAGAACGCGCCCTTGAGGGTGGGCAGCAGTTCCAGCGCGGCGGCTTCGATGCCCTTGTCGGCGGCGTTGGCCGCGAGCAGCCCGCACACCAGGTCGGAGTCGCTGGACGAACCGGTCAGGCCCGCGTGCGGCTTGAGCCCGGCTTCGACCGTGCGATCCCGCAGTTCCGCGGTGTTGACGAGGTTCCCGTTGTGCGCGAAGGACAATCCGCTGCCGGTCGCGGTGGTACGGAAGATCGGCTGCGCGTTCTCCCAGATGGTCGCGCCGGTGGTCGAGTAGCGGCAGTGGCCGACGGCGATATGTCCTTGCAGCGACTGCAGGACCTGCTCGTCGAACACCTGGCTGACCAGGCCGAGGTCCTTGAAGACGACGATCTGCGAACCGTCGGAGACCGAGATGCCGGCCGCTTCCTGGCCGCGGTGCTGAAGTGCGTAGAGCCCGTAGTAGGTCAGCTTCGCGACCTCTTCTCCGGGCGCCCAGACACCGAAGACGCCGCATTCCTCGCGGGGTTCCGGATCGGGCTGGTCGGTCACGGGCTGTCCGGCGAGGGACGGGTCGGAAACCACCGAGGTGCTCCCAGGGAGAAAGAGGGCAGGCCGCCACCAGTGTAAACGGTGCGCAGGAGATCAACGCGCCGCACGAGGTGGCGCTGGACACGCTTCGAGCTGGGGTGACACTGTGACTCTGAGTGAACCCGCGTCCGCGATCGACGTCGGCAGGGCGCGGACCGACCGTTCGAGTCGCGTGGCCGACAAGGGCGCCCTGCCACCGCGATAGCGGGGCCTTCGACCGGGGCGGGCTCATTGTGACCGTGAGTGACGAGCGGGTGTCAAGACCCGTCACTCACGACCCCCGACCAGCCGACCGCTCCCCCTCGACAGAGGCGGTCGACTGTGCTTAGGAGCTGACTAGCCGGCAGCCAGCCACTTGGACGTGCCGCCGCGGCCGGGGACCCAGCAGCCCTTGGCCGCGGTCTCCGGGAGGTGGAGCGAGCCGGGTGTGCGCTCGTCCGGGAGCGCGAGCAGTGCCGTCAGCACCGTCGCCGCGTCTCCGGTGAACCGCCACAACCAGACCTCGGGTTCGAGGATGTCCTCCTCGGTGCCCGGCATGCGGGTCGCGACGACGTCGTCCTCGGCGTTGAGCCGGACCACGTCGACCACGTTGTCGTGGACTCGCACGCCGACCACGGCCATGACCTCGCCGTTCGCGTCGCACGGGTGCACGAACTGGTACCCGCGGTGGATCAGTTCCTGCAGGCCGCTTTCGATGTCGGTGATTTCCGCGGTGATGGTGTCACCCGAGAACGTCATCGAATTCGCCGTCCTTGGCACCCGCGAGGAACGCGGCCATCTCGGCCTGGGTGTAGACCAGTGCGGGACCGGTCGGGAAGCGCGAGTTGCGCATCGCGATCTCGCCGGACGCGAGCGGTGCCACCTCCACGCAGTTGCCGATCGCGTTGCTGTAGCTCGCTTTGCGCCATTGCGCGCCGGTAAGACGATCGGCCGGGATGCCGTTGTCGAACTGTTCAGCCATGGTCCCCACCTTCCCCGACAGAAGACTTCGGGCGATGCATCTGCATGTGCATTTGCCTGTGATCCCAAAGTTAGCACGTGTGACTGCAGCGGTAAATGCACGTGCAGAAGTTTTTGCAGAATTCGCGTGTAGTGATGACTTAAGTCCTCAGCCGCCCCACCAAAGGGTGACACGCACTGTCTCCAACGGGTGAACAGCTACGACTTGTTGCCGGAATTTCGGGTGACCGCAAGAAAACCCCGGCCGTCCCCGGAACGGCGGTCAGCCCCACAACGGTGATCGACTCAGATTTCGGCGCGGCGCTTCATCAGCATCTGGCGGCTGCGGTCCGGCGTCTCCGCGTCGACGGCGAGCATGTCCAGCGCGCGGCTGTACCGCTCGATCTCGTCGCGCTTGTCGATGTAGTGCGCGCCGGTCAGGTACTCGGTGTACGCGATGTTCGGCAATTCCTCTTCCGCGAACCTGAGCAGCGAGAACGCGCTGTCCGCGGAGTAGCCGCTCCGGTCGAACGGGAGGACCTGCACCGAGATGTTCGGCTGCTGGATCATCTCCAGCAGGTGGTCGATCTGCGCCTTCAGCACCTCGCGGTCGCCGATCGGCCGGTGGAGCACCGACTCGTCGAGCACCAGCCACAACCGCGGCGCGTCCGGCCGCGACAGCATCTTCTGGCGCCGCATCCGCAGCGCGACCCGGCGGTCGATCTGCTCGTTGACCATGTCCTTGCGGCCGTGGCTCATGATCGCCCGCGCGTAGTCCTCGGTCTGCAGCAGACCCGTGACGTACAGCGGCTCCCACACCTGGATGCGGGCGGCGGCCTCTTCGAGCCCGACGAGGTCGTTGAACCAGCTCGGCATCAGGTCGCCGTAGCGGCGCCACCAACCCGGCTCGTTCGACTCCTTGACCATGTCGAGGAACTGCTGCCGTTCACCGGGGTCGGTCATCCCGTACATGGTCAGCAGGTCGGCGACGTCGCGTTCCTTGAACCCGACGCGGCCGAGCTCGAGACGGCTGATCTTCGACTCAGAGCCGCGGATGCTGTAGCCGGCCTCCTGGCGCGTGATGCCCGCGTCCTCACGCATCCGGCGGAGCTGAGAGCCCAGGATCATCCGTCGCGCGGTGGGACCCAGGGACTGCTCACCGCCAGGCGGGGTGACCGCGTTCATCGACCGGGGACCTTTCGCACGACGACACTCACAGGAGAACAAGCCGATTACTGAAAGTACACGTTTGGGCCTCGACACGACAGGGACGGCTCGGTTTACCCGTCGCGTACGTGGTTCTACTCTACGTAGAGCCCGAGACTTCCGACACAGTTTTGTGAGGTTCAAGATGCCCGACGCCCCGACCCGGACGGAACGAGTGCCTGTGGGTGTCGACCCGACCCGGGCCAGCATCGCCCGGGTGTACGACGCCTTCCTGCTCGGCAAGGACAACTACGAGATCGACCGGGAGGTGCTGCGCAAGGTCCAGCAGGCCGCCCCGGAGGCGCAGGACCTGGCGACCGAGAACCGCGGCTTCCTGATCCGCGCCTGCCGGTTCCTCGCCAGCCAGACGGGCATCACGCAGTTCCTGGACCTCGGATCCGGCCTGCCGACGGCGGAGAACACGCACCAGGTCGTGCAGCGGATCAACCCGGAGATCAAGGTCGTCTACGTCGACAACGACCCGGTCGTGCTCGCCCACGGGCGGGCGCTGCTCGAGGAGAACGAGAACACGCACTTCGTCTCGGACGACATCTTCGAGCCGGAGCGGATCATCGACAACCCGGACATCCGGCGGCACATCGACTTCTCGCAGCCGATCGCGTTGCTGCAGCTCGGGACGCTGCACCACTACAACGGGCCGAAGGAAGCGCCGGCCCAGATCATGAAGAAGTACATCGACGCGTTGCCGTCGGGTTCGTACGTGGCGATCTCGCACTTCTCCGACCCGGAGGACGAGCTGTCCGAGACCGCCCGCAAGATGGAGGACTTCTTCATCCACAGCCCGATGGGCTCGGGCACGTTCCGTACCAAGGCCGAGATCGAGGAGCTGTTCCACGACCTCGAGATGGTCGAGCCCGGCGTCAAGCTGTGCGTCGACTGGTGGCCGGACGGCCCGCGGATCAAGGAGCTGAACGCGGCCCAGCGGACGATCTCGGGCGGCATCGGCCGTAAGGCTTAAGACCGCCTTCCGGCTGCAATGAAAG
The DNA here is from genome assembly GCF_051373225.1 of Amycolatopsis sp. w19. Taxonomy (NCBI): domain Bacteria; kingdom Bacillati; phylum Actinomycetota; class Actinomycetes; order Pseudonocardiales; family Pseudonocardiaceae; genus Amycolatopsis; species Amycolatopsis sp. w19. Next base: position 31,349 of record NZ_JBPQFM010000024.1, read on the forward strand.
GTCCTTTCCTGGCAAAATTTGCGAGGAAAGGACCTTTCATTGCACGCCCAGGGCGGGTTCTAGAGGCGGACCAAGGGCAGCCAGCGGGCCAGATCGGCTCTGCTCCCGGAGGCGGTGACCCGCCCCGATTCGACGGCCTCGGCCCAGCCGAGCAGCCCGGTCGCCAGTTCCAGCCAAGTACGCGGATCCGTTTCGACGACGTTCGGCGGGGTCCCGCGGGTATGGCGCAATCCTTCGACACACTGCACAGCCGCGAACGGCGGCACCCGCACTTCGACACTCTTCCCCGGGGCGTCCCCGGCCAGCGTCCGCAGGCTCAGCCGCACCGCCGAGGCCAGCTCGGGACGGGCCGGTTCCGGACCGGATCCGCTCAACCAGGGGGAAATCGCCGCGATCGCGGCTCGTAACTCAGCGGGGTCGACCGTACGCGAAGAGGCCATGGGAGAACAGTAGAGTGAGCGCGAACAAACCTTCAGGCACCCGGAACGTGGGGATGGCGATGGCGCAGCGGGACGAGGCGGATCGGTTGGCGTCGAGCCCGGCGGGCAAGAAGAAGCCGAAGATCACCGAAGAGATGCGCGCCAACGCCAAGGCCAACCCGAACAGCTGGCTTTACGTCATCGACGAGGCCTTCGATCCCGACGGCCCGGTGCCGTCCTGGGCGGTCGTCGGCGCGTACCCGGTGAACGGCGGCGGCGAGATCGTCGAGGACTTCCACCCCAACGATCGCTACCGTCCCTCGCCCAAGGCGCTCGGCTTCCCGGAGCCGCGCAACGAGCTCGAGCAGCTCCTCCAGCTGGTGCGCACGAACCACCGCCCGGCCGCCGACCTGCCGCGCGTCATCCTCGACTCGACGCTGTTCGTCTACGCCCTTTCGCCGGTGCAGCGCACCGTTATCGGCTTCCACAACACCGACGGCAAGGTGCTCGTGCCCGCGTACACGGCCAAATCGCTGGTCCCGCGCGAATGGCCGCACGCCCGCGCGGTGCTGGGCCGGGACATGGTCCCGCTGCTCGCCGGGCACCCCGTGACGATCAACCCCCACGACCGGCTCACCGCGATCGTCCCCTCGGAGCACCTCGACAAAGCCCTTTCAGACGAGCGTCGTTAGGGCCCGATTAACCCACTCGGCCCAATTTTTTCGGCCGGAAAGCAACTCTTTCGGGTGATGTTCGAGTCGCTGATTCCCTTTTCCCGGGGGATCGTGGCGACGTGATGAGTCGCAGAGTGTGTTCGAAAGGCTGGGGGGCCGTCCTCGCGGCGGGGGTTCTGCTGCTCGCGCAGACCCCCGCCGTCGCACGGGAAAGCGGGCCCAGGTACGACGGGGCCGAGGAGCATTACGCCGGTTCCCAGATCGCGCTGCACGAAGGCGTCAACGTGTCGGTGGGGCCGCTGTACGGCGGTGAGGCGCAGACGCTCGGCCACGACGTCAGCGGCCATCAGGGCGACGTCGACTGGCCCGGCGCCGCGAGGACCGGCGCGAAGTTCGTCTATGTGAAGGCCACCGAGGGCACCGGCTTCGTCAATCCCCGGTTTCCCCAGCAGTACAACGGTTCCTACGGCGTCGGCCTGATCCGCGGCGCCTACCACTTCGCACGCCCCGACATCTCGGACGGCGCGGCGCAGGCGCACTACTTCGTCGACCACGGCGGCGGCTGGTCCGGCGACGGCAAGACACTGCCCGGCGCGCTCGACGTCGAATACAACCCGTACGGCGAAACCTGTTACGGCAAGACGCCGGCGCAGATGGTCGCGTGGATGGCGTCGTTCGCCGAGACCTATCTGTGGCGGACCGGGCGGCATCCGGCGATCTACACGTCGACGAGCTGGTGGAAACGCTGCACGGGCAACAGCAACGTCTTCTGGCAGAACCCGCTGTGGATCGCGCGCTACAACACGGAGATCGGCGAGCTGCCCGCGAGCTGGAAGCACCAGACCATCTGGCAGTTCTCGAACAAGGGCAGTCTCCCCGGCGACCAGAACTGGTTCAACGGCACGATCGACCGCGTGCGCGCGCTGTCGCTCGGCTGAACACCCACCCGAGTGGGCGTTACAAGATCACATAACTCGCCCTACTTGGAAATGAAAATCACCCACGCGTAGTACCAATTTCACGGAAGTTAGTGACAAACCCGGCACCCGTCGTCAACAATCGTGCCCGGACGGCTACCACCTGCAAGGTCGCCGTCCTCAGCGAGGGTTATCCGTGAAGGGATTGTCGTGATGCGCACTTCCCGAAGAATCGCCATCGCCGTCGGCTCCGCGCTGCTCCTGCTCAGCAGCACGGTCCAGGCGTCGGCCGCCCCGTCCCCCGAGATCATGTCGATCGAACAGGATCTCCAGCAGAACGACCACACGATCGGATCGCAGATCCGGCGCGTGGAAGGCGACACCTCCACCCCCGAATCGAAGGCCAAGGCCGCCCAGCCGCAGCCCGAGGTCGGCGTGCTCGCGACGGTCGCGGGGATGGACGTGGCCAGTTACCAGGGCAACGTCGACTGGAACTACTGGTGGAACCAGGGCAAGCGCTTCGTGTGGACCAAGGCCACCGAAGGCACCAGCTACAAGAACCCCTACTTCGCCCAGCAGTACAACGGTTCCTACAACAAGGGCTTCATCCGCGGCGCGTACCACTTCGCCCTGCCGAACGTCTCGAGCGGCGCGGCGCAGGCCGACTTCTTCATCAACAACGGCGGCGGCTGGTCGAAGGACGGCAAGACGCTGCCGGGCGCGCTGGACATGGAGTACAACCCGTACGGCGCGACCTGCTACGGCCTGAGCCAGTCCGCCATGGGCTCGTGGATCCGGGCGTTCCACGACCGGTACAAGGCGCGCACCGGCCGCTGGCCCGTCATCTACACCTCGACGAGCTGGTGGAGCACCTGCGTCGGCACGTCGCAGAACTTCGGTGGCACGGTCCCGCTGTGGATCGCGCGCTACGCGTCCACCGTGGGCACGCTGCCCTACGGCTGGGGTTTCTACACCGTGTGGCAGTACACCTCCAGCCCGCTCGACCAGAACACCTTCAACGGGGCTTACGACCGCTTGCAGGCACTGGCCAACGGCTGAGCTGCGCATTCCGTGAAGAACGGCTCCCGGCCTCGGCCGGGAGCCGTTTTCGCGCGCGGGGTATTTTCCCCTTGGAAATCCCTGGCACGGGCGGATCCGGAACCAGCGCTGACCGCCGGTCGTCTGATCTGAAGCCTCAGGCCCCAGTACGGAAGGCGAGACCGATGACCTACCCACCCCAGCCAGGCCAGCCCTATGGCCAGGACCCGCAGGGACAGCAGCCGCAGCAGGGTGGCTGGGACCCGAACCAGCAGTACGGTCAGCCTCAGCAGTACGGCCAGCAGCAGGGCTGGGACCAGACCCAGCAGTACCAGCAGCAGCCGCAGCAGGGTTGGGACCAGACCCAGCAGTACCAGCAGCAGCCCCAGCAGGGCTGGGACCCGAATCAGCAGGGTTACCAGCAGGGCTTCGGTGGCCCGCCCGCGCCGCCGCAGAAGAGCAAGACCGGACTGATCATCGGGATCGTGATCGGCGTGGTCGTGCTGGTGGCGTTCGGTGTCACCGGGTTCGTCGCGCCGGGCTTCCTGCTGAGCAAGGACGAGCCGGTGGCCGCGCCGCCCTCGTCGTCCGAGCCCGCGCCGACCTCCGCGCCGAAGAGCAGCCCGAAGTCGAGCACGACCAGGACCCCGCGAAGCACCGAAAGCGGTGGCAGCAGCTCCGGCGATCCTGCGGGCGTCAAGGTCATCCAGGACTTCCTCGCCAAGATCTCGTCGGGCGACCGGCAAGGGGCGATCGCCCTGGCCTGTGAGAACCGTCGGTCGAGCATGGGCTCCGTGCTCGACGTCTTCCTCCCGCCGGGCTCCACGGCGGAGGTCAAGCGGACGCAGGGAACGACCAACCTCGTCATGGCCGAGATCACCGGCACGGTCGAAGGTGAGGACGCCAAGGGAACGATGTTCGCGCAGAGCCAGTCCGGTTCCTGGTGCGTCTCCTCGCTTCTGGTCTCCAAGGCCCGATGAAGCGGTTCCTCCGCTCCCCGTTGCTGTGGACGTTCGTCCTCTCGTTCGTCCTGTTGCTCGCGGTCGGCGGCTGGTTGCTGACGGATCCGGCGACCAGCCGCAGTGAGGCGTTGAAGACCGGCGGTGTCGCCGGCGCCGCCATCGTCGCGTTGTACGCGTTGTGGCTCAACGACCGGCGACGCCGGGTGGAGGAACGACGGCAGGAGGTCGAACGGCAGCGGCAGGAGCTGGAGCTGCGGCGGGCCGACCAGGACCGGGACCGGATCTCGGACGAACGGTTCGCGAAGGCCGTCGAGCTGCTCGGGCACGACGCCGACCAGGTACGAGTGGGGGCCCTGCACGCGCTGGCGGGGCTGGCCCGCGGTCGCGAGCTCTACCGGCAGACCGTGCTGGACATCCTGTGCTCGTACCTGCGGCGGCCGTTCAAGCATCCGCGGTACGAAGAAGAAGCGAAACGTCCGGGGAACAAGCTTCCCGAACGCGGCGAACCGGAGCAGGAGCAGGAACTCCAGGTGCGGCAGACCGCCCAGCGCCTCATCGGGGAACTGCTCCCGGCCGCGGACGCCGAGGACGCCCCCGGTTACGACCTCGACCTGACCGGGGCGGTTCTGGAGTACTTCGACCTGTCCGAGCGGAAGGTCGGCAAGCTGCTGCTCCGCTATGCCGGTCTGTACAGCAGCACCAACCTGTCCGGTTGCGTGTTCCTCGGGCCGGTCTACCTGACCGGCGCCGGGACGGAGGCGGGTAAGCGGATCGGCTACTTCCGGTGCAACGCAGCCAAGTTCGAGCAGCGGGCCTGGTTCAGCGGGGTGCAGTTCAGCGAGGACGCCGAGTTCCGCGGGACGGTGTTCGCGGGCGAAACGTCCTTTAAGGACAGTGTCTTCGCGAAGGACGCCGTCTTCGCCGACGCCGCATTCGAAGGGGCACTGGATCTGCGCCGGGCGCGGTTCGAAGGGTTCGGGGACCTGAAGTTCCGCAAGGCACCGGGTTCCGTGTCGCTGTACAACACTTCGGTGGACCCGGCGAGGGATCACGAACTCCCGGCGGACTGGTCCGTCGAAACGCTGCCGGACGGCCGTGCCCGGCTCACGATGAAGGACGTATGAGACGCCTGCTCAAGTCCCCGTTGTTGTGGACGTTGCTGTCGTCGGTCGTGGTGCTCGTGGGGGTCACCGCCTGGCTGCTCACGGATCGCGCGACCAGCCGCGGCGACGCGCTCAAGACCGGCGCGCTGGCGGGCGGGGCGATCGCCGCGCTCTACGGGCTGTGGCTCAACGACCGGCGAAGGCGGACCGAAGAGGACAGGCACGAGATCGAGCGCAGCCGGATCTCCGACGAGCGGTTCGCCAAGTCGATCGAACTGCTGGGCAACGAGGCCGATCAGGTCCGCGTCGGCGCGATGCATTCGCTCGCGGGGCTGGCCAGGACCCGGCCGGAGTACCGGCAGACGGTGCTCGACGTGTTGTGCGCCTACCTGCGGCGGCCGTTCGACCACCCGAAGTTCCCGAGCGACATCGACTGGGGCAAGGAAGACGAAGCGGCCGCGGAACGCGAACGGCTGGTCCGGCGCGCGGCCGAGCGGCTGATCCGCGACATCCTTCCGCACGCCGGCACCACCGGGCCGACGCTGGGGCTCAACCTCAGCGACGCGCGGCTCGACAAGCTCGAACTGCTCGGCAGGCGGATCGGCTGGTTCGGCGCGGATCGCTGCGAGGTGGCGAGCTACGTGGATCTCACCGATGCCCAGGTTTCCGGGAAGTTCTCGCTCAAGGACGTGACCATCCACGGGACGCTCGACCTCACGAGGGCGAGCTTCGAACGCAAGGTGTCGCTGGACTATCTCGTCGTGGAGAAACCCGTCGACTTCGGCGTGGCCACCTTCGCGGAGCCGCCGTCGCTTGAGGGCGCGAAGTTCGCGGCCGGTTCGACGCTTCCCGGCTCGTGAGTGGTCTTGGGCCCGCACTGAGTACATGAAGGCCCCCTTCCTTGCGTCTAGCGCAAGGAAGGGGGCCTTCATGTACTCGGCAAGGTGCGCGACGTATCAGTCGAAGAGGGCCGGGAGCGTGCGCTCCCAAGGCTCCCGAAGCTCCTCCAACGTGAACTCCGTGATGCCCTGGAGTTCGAGCGAGCCCGATTCCGGGTCCACCACGCCGGTCTTGCGCCACGGCAGGCCGCGCGCGGTCAGCATCTCGGTGAACCGCAGTTCCTCGGTACGCGGCACGGCGACCAGCACCCGGCCCGCGGACTCGGAGAACAGCTGCACGAACGGGTCCTGCTCCGTGTCGAGGAAGACGCGGGCACCGCACTGTCCGATGAGGACGGTCTCGACGAGCGTCTGGATCAGGCCGCCGTCGGAGATGTCGTGCGCGGCGGAGATCATGCCGTCACGGGAACCGGCGATGAGGACGTCGGCGAGCAGCTTCTCGCGCGCCAGGTCCACGCGCGGCGGGCGGCCGCCGAGGTGGCCGTGCAGTTCGCGCGCCCAGGCGGAGCCGTCCAGCTCGTCGTGGGTTTCCCCCAGCAGCAGCAGGGTTTCCCCGGCCTCCGCGCCGATCCCGGTGGGGATGCGGCGGGTGACGTCGTCGATCACGCCGAGCACGCCGACCACCGGCGTCGGCAGGATGGCGACGTCACCGGTCTGGTTGAAGAAGCTGACGTTGCCGCCGGTGACCGGGATGCCGAGTTCGACGCAGCCGTCGGCCAGACCGTGCACGGCCTGCTCGAACTGCCACATCACACCCGGGTCGGTCGGCGCGCCGAAGTTCAGGCAGTCCGAGACCGCGACCGGCTTCGCGCCACTGGTGGCGACGTTGCGGTACGCCTCGGCCAGCGCGAGCTTCGCACCCTCGTACGGGTCGAGGTAGACGAACTTGCTGTTGCAGTCCGTCGAAACGGCCACACCGCGGCCGGTCGACTCGTCGATGCGGATGACACCCGAGTCCGACGGCTGCGCGGAAACGGTGTTGCCGCGCACGTAACGGTCGTACTGGGAGGTCACCCATTCCTTCGACGCCTGGTTCGGCGACGAGATGAGCTTGAGGATGTCGGCGCGCAGTTCGTCCGAAGTGGACGGACGCGGCAGCTTGGCCGAGGTGTCGGCCTGCAGGGCGTCCTGTGTGGACGGCCGCTGGATCGGGCGGTCGTACACCGGGCCCTGGTGCGCCACGGTGTGCGCCGGGACGTCGACGACGATCTCGTCGTTCCAGGTGATGACCAGGTGCTCGCCGTCGGTGACCTCGCCGATGTCGGTGGCGATGACGTCCCACTTCTCGCAGACCTTCATGAACGCCTCGACGTTCTCCGGCGAGACGACCGCGCACATCCGCTCCTGCGACTCGCTGGAGAGCACCTCCGCCGGGGTCATCCCGGTGGCGCGCAACGGAACCCGGTCGAGGTAGATGTGCATACCGCCGTCACCGGCCGCCGCGAGTTCCGACGTCGCGCAGGAGAGCCCGGCACCGCCGAGGTCCTGGATGCCGACGACGAGCTTCTGGGCGAACAGTTCGAGGCAGCACTCGATGAGCACCTTCTCGGTGAAGGGGTCGCCGACCTGGACGCTGGGCAGCTTCTTGCGGCCGCCCGAGCTTTCGTCACCCGAGAAGGTGTCGCTGGCGAGGACGGACACGCCGCCGATGCCGTCGAGGCCGGTGCGCGCGCCGAACAGGATGATCTTGTTGCCCTTGCCCGAGGCGAAGGCCAGGTGCAGGTCCTCGACGCGCATCGCGCCGACGCACAGGGCGTTGACCAGCGGGTTCCCGGAGTAGCTCTGGTCGAACACCAGCTCGCCGCCGATGTTCGGCAGGCCGAGGCAGTTGCCGTAGCCGCCGACGCCGGCGACCACGCCGGGCAGCACGCGGCGGGTGTCGGGGGCGTCCGCCGGGCCGAAGCGCAGCGCGTCCGCCACCGCGAGCGGGCGCGCGCCCATCGCCATGATGTCGCGCACGATGCCACCGACGCCGGTCGCGGCGCCCTGGTACGGCTCGACGTAGGACGGGTGGTTGTGGCTCTCGACCTTGAAGGTGACCGCCCAGCCCTCGCCGATGTCGACGACGCCCGCGTTCTCGCCGATACCGGCGAGCATCTTTTCCTTCATCTCGGGAGTGGCCGTCTCACCGAAGTAGCGCAGGTGCTTCTTCGAGGACTTGTACGAGCAGTGCTCGCTCCACATCACCGAGTACATCGCCAGTTCGGCGTCGGTCGGACGGCGGCCGAGGATCTCCCGGATCCGGGCGTACTCGTCGTCGGCGAGGCCGAGTTCGACGTACGGCTGGGTCTGCTCGGGGGTCGCCTCGGCGTGTTGAGTGGTGTCAACGGTGCTGGTCACGGTGTCCGCATCAGGGTTCGCCACGGCCTTGAGAATAGGCGAGGGGATTGTTCACCCCTCGGTCGCCCACGGATAAATCGGTCGCGCCCGCGGCGGTGATCCGCTTACCGTCGATAATCGTGCTTTCCGCCACATATCCCCTTCCGCGACTGCGGCTACCCGCCAAGCCGACCGCCTGGCGGTACCTGGTCAGGATGATGCTCGCGCGCCCGGGACTGCTCGCCGTCTCGGCGATCAGCGGTGCGCTGTGGTCGTTGCCGATCGCCCTGTTGCCGGTCGCGATCGGCCGGGGTATCGACGCGATCGGCCGCGGAGACGGCGATTCCGTCTGGCTGTGGGGCCTCGCGGCCGCCGGGCTCGGGATCGCGCAGACGCTCGCGGGCACGGTGCAGCATTTCGCGTCCTACGGCTGCTGGATCCACGGCGCCGGGGTGACGCAGCGGCTCGCCACCGAACACGCGGCGAAGCTGGGCGCGAACCTGAGGGACACGACCACCACGGGTGACGTGGTCGCGATCACCACCAGCGACATCAACCCGATCGGTGACTCCTTCGAAGTACTCGGGCGGGCGTTCGGTTCGCTGATCGCGTTCATCGTGTGCGCGACGGCGCTGCTGACGACGTCTCCGCTGCTCGGCATGGTCGCGCTGATCGGTGTCCCGCTGGCGGTGGTGGGCATCGGGCCGCTGTTGAAGCCGCTGGAGAAGCGTCAGACGAAGCAGCGCGAGGAGAAGACCGAGGTCAACGCGCTGGCCGCGGACATCGTCTCCGGCCTGCGGATCCTTCGCGGGGTCGGCGGCGAGAAGCAGTTCCTCGATCGTTTCCGCCGCTCCAGCCAGAAGGTCCGCGCGGCCGGCGTCCAGGTCGGGCGCAGCGAGGCGTGGCTCGCGGCGGCGGAGGTCGCGCTGCCGGGTCTGGTCACGGTGGTCATCACCTGGCTGGGCGCGCAGCTGGCGATCAACGGCACCATCGGCGTCGGCGAGCTGATCACGTTCTACGGCGTCTCGGTGTTCCTGGTGATCCCGGTGACGACGGCGACCGAGTTCGCGGGCGTGCTGAGCGCCGCGCTGGTTTCGGCGCGGAAGGTGTGCAAACTGCTGTCCACCGAACGCACGCTCGCCGAGCCGGAGCATCCGGTGCCGCTGCCGGAAGGCCCGCTGGACCTGTACGACGAGACGTCCGGGATCAAGGTCGAGGCCGGGAAGCTGACCGTCATCGACGTCGGGGCCGACGCCGAAGCGGTGGCGTCACGGATGGCGCGGTTCACCGATCCGAGTGAACCTGCCCTCGTCGGCGGGGTTCCGGTGGACCGGGTCGCGCTCGACGAGCTGCGGCGGCGGGTCGTGTTCGCGCACAACCAGGACATCTGGTTCTCCGGTGTGCTGCGCGAGCAGGTCAGCCCCGCCGAGCCTGGCGACGTCGAGATCACCGAAGCGCTGTACGCGGCGGACGCCGAGGACATCGTGGACGCGCTGCCCAACGGCGTCGACGAGGTGATCGGCGAACGCGGACGTGAGGTTTCCGGCGGTCAGCGGCAGCGGCTGAACCTGGCCCGCGCGCTGGCGACCGACGCCGACGTCCTGCTGCTCGACGAGCCGACCTCGGCCGTCGACGCGCATACCGAAGCCCGCATAACCGAACGCGTCGCGAAGCTGCGGCGCGGCAAGACCACCGTCGTGTTCAGTCAAAGTCCTTTGTGGACACATGTGGCCGATGTGGTCGTGAGTACGAAAGTACCGGCATGAAGAAGCTGCCGCTGGCAGACAAGAAAGACGTTCGACGATGGATCAGGGAGACCGCGCGCGCCAACAAGCGCGAGTTCTCCGTGATGCTCGGCCTGTTCTGCGTCGCGACCGCGATCGGGCTGGCCGGGCCACAACTGCTGGGCGCGCTGGTGGACGAGGTCGTCGGCGGCACGACGACCGCCACGATCACCTGGCTGGCGATCGCGTTCGTGGTCGTGCTGGGCGCGCAAGCGTGGTTCAAGGGCCTGGCGCGGCTTCGCGCGCGGGTGTTCGGCGAGCGGATCCTGGCGACGAACCGCGAGGAGTTCGTCGGGAACGCGCTGGACCTGCCGCTCGGGACGGTCGAGGCCGCGGGCACCGGTGACCTGCTCAGCCGGGCGACCACCGACGTCAGCCGCATCGACCACGCGGTGCGCTTCGGCGCGCCGGAGATCCTGATCGCCGCGGTCACGGTGGTGTTCACCGTGGTGGCGATGGTGATCACGTCCCCGTTCCTGGCGCTGGGCCTGCTGGTCGCGCTGCCGCTGCTGGTGCCGGTGAACATCTGGTACCAGCGGCGGATCCCGGACGTGATGCGGCGGATGCTGGACAAGTGGTCCGAGCTGCAGTCCACCACGCACGAGACCGCGGAGGGCGCGCGGACGGCCGAGGCGCTGAACCTGACCGGCCGCCGGATCCGGACCGGACACGACGGTCTCGACGCGGCGATGCTGGGCGAGCGCAAGGTCCGGGCACTGCAGATGCGGTGGATCCCGTCGCTGGAGATCAGTTACGTGCTGCCGGTGCCGGTGATGCTCGGACTGGGTCTGCTCGCCTACTCGAACGGCTGGGAAGGGCTCGGCACGATCACCGCGATGCTGCTGTATTCGCAGGTCATGACGGGTCCACTGAACGAGGCGCTGTTCTGGCTCGCGGACATGCAGGTCGCGGGGGTCTCGCTGCGGCGGCTGCTGGGCGTTCGGCCTGCTGGGTCTTCAAGTGAGGCTTCGGAGGCTCCGCGCGGCCAGGACATCGAAGTGCGCGACGTGCGCTTCGGCTACAACGCGGACCGCGAGGTGCTGCACGGGATCGACCTGCGGGTGCCCGCCGGTGAGCGGCTGGCGATCGTCGGACCGTCGGGTGCCGGCAAGTCGACGCTGGGACGGCTGCTGGCCGGGATGTCGGCGCCGACGTCGGGCTCGGTGCGGATCGGCGGTGCCGAGGTGTCGACGCTGCCGGACGATGTCCTGCGCGGTGAGGTGCTGCTGCTGACGCAGGAGCAGCACGTGTTCGCGGGCACGCTGCGGGACAACCTCACGCTCCCGGCCGGGGACTGGACCGACGAACGGCTGCTGGCCGCGCTGGCCTCGGTCGGGGCTTCGGAGTGGGTCGCGAGCCTGCCGGACGGGCTGGACACGAAGGTCGGGGCCGGGGCGGTCGCCGTTCCGGCGGCGATCGCGCAGCAGCTGGCGCTGGCGCGGGTCGTGCTGGCCGACCCGCACACGCTGGTGCTGGACGAGGCGACGTCGCTCCTGGACACGGGTTCTGCGCGGGAGCTGGAGCGGTCGCTGAGCGCGGTGCTCGAAGGGCGCACGGTGATCGCGATCGCGCACCGGCTGCATACGGCGGCCGCGGCCGACCGGGTCGCCGTGATCGAGGGCGGCCGGGTGACCGAGCTGGGCTCGCACGCGGAGCTGCTGGCCGCCGGTGGGCCCTACGCGGCCCTGGTCGCCGCCGCCTCCTGACGCATTTCGTCCTCTAAATGCGAACGCATTTAGAGGACGAAATGCGAGGGGGGTCAGGCGGAGACGAGGGCGTCCACGGCGCTGTAGAACATGCCGAGCCCGTCGTCGGAAGGTCCGGTGAGGGCGTCGATGGCGTGCTCCGGGTGCGGCATGAGCCCCACGACGCGGCCGTTCTCGCTGCGGATCCCGGCGATGTCGTTGCGCGAGCCGTTCGGGTTGCCGCCGACGTAGCGGAACACCACGCGGCCCTCACCCTCCAGCTCGTCGAGGGTGGCCTGCTCGGCGACGTAGCAGCCGTCGATGTTCTTCATCGGGATGAGGATCTCGGCACCCTTGTCGTACCGGGTGGTCCACGCGGTCTCGTTGTGCTCGACGCGCAGCCACTGGTCACGGCAGATGAAGTGCAGGCCCGCGTTGCGGATCATCGCGCCCGGCAGCAGCCCGGCCTCGCACAGGATCTGGAAGCCGTTGCAGATGCCCAGCACCGGCATGCCCTTGTGGGCGGCCTCGATCACCGACGACATCACCGGCGCGAACCGGGCGATGACGCCGGCGCGCAGGTAGTCGCCATAGGAGAAGCCACCGGGGACGACGACTGCGTCGACGCCCTTGAGGTCTTCGTCCGCGTGCCACAGCGGCACGGCCTCGGCGTCGGCGTAGCGGACCGCGCGGGCCGCGTCACCGTCGTCGAGCGTGCCGGGGAAGGTGATGACCCCGATACGGGCGCTCACGCCTCCACCCGCTTGATGGTCCACTGCTCGATGACGGGGTTCGCGAGGAAACCCTCGGCGATCTTTTCGAGCGTCGCGTCGTCGACGGAGTCGTCGACCTCGATCTCGAAGTGCTTGCCCTGACGGATCCCGGTGATCCCGGTGAAGCCGAGACGACCGGCCGCGCCGAGCGCGGCTTGGCCCTGCGGGTCGAGGATTTCGGGCTTGGGCATGACGTCGACGACGACTCGGGCCACGGCAGGCTGCTCCTTATTCACGCAGGTCGTGGGTACCGCCCGAGCCTACTTCACTACGGTTGCCGCATGACCTACGGGCAACCGCAGTACGCGCCGAAGAAGTCGAAGACCGGGCTCTGGATCACGCTGGTGCTGGTCTTCGTCCTGATCGCGGGCGGTGTCGCGTTCACCGGCTTCGTGACGCCGGGGTTCTTCAAGACCAAGCCCGACACCACCTCGCGCGCGACGCCGGAGCAGCTGGGCCAGTCGTTCGTGAACGGTGTCGGCGAGGGTCGCGTCAGCCAGCTCTGGTGCCCGATCCGCTCGAAGCGGTCGTACACCTTCGAGCAGATGATGGCGGTCTCCGAAGGCGCGCGGCTGAGCACGCCCGCGCACCAGCGTGCGGCGCAGGAGTACTCGGCCGCGTTCACCCTCGGGGGTCAGACCGTCGGCATCGCGATGATCCCCGCCGAGGGCGGCTGGTGCGTGCGCGACGCCAAGACCGGCGGCGAGCCCGAGCCGCTGCCGAGCCTCGACACGAAGCCGTCGCCCCGTCCGGACGTCAAGACCGGGGAGGAGGCGGGGAACAAGTTCGTCGACGCGATCAACGCTCGCGACATCCCGGCGGCGTTGTCCGTGCTGTGCGAGAAGGTGGCGGACACGACCCGCGAAGGCGTGCAGCAGATCATCCACGGCGAGGCGAGGTACACCGTCGACAACGCCGACGTGCTGACCACGGCGAAGCAGACGATCCTGCACCTCACGGGCGAGGTCGACGGCGTCCGGAACCCCGGCCGCATCGCGACCGAGGACGACGCCGAGGGCGGCCCCTGCGTGACCTCTTTTTCACCCGACTCCGACTGAGCTCGCACCGATCCTTCGTCTGGGGGATGCTCGGAGCGCGGCGCTGGGCCAAGATGAGCTCATTGGCGGGGCGTCAACACCGGGCGAGCAGCAGGAGGCACCGTGGCCGATCAGGACTCCTTCGACTACGTGATCGTCGGCGCGGGCAGCGCGGGATGCGTACTGGCGAACCGGCTGAGCGAGGATCCGTCGGCGCGGGTGCTCCTGCTCGAAGCGGGTGGCGAGGACGACGCCGACGAGATCCACATCCCCGCCGCGTTCCCCGGTCTGTTCAAGACCAAATGGGACTGGAACTACGAGACGGTCGAGCAGAAGCACACCGGTCAGTCGCTGTACTGGCCACGCGGGAAGACGCTCGGCGGCTGCTCGTCGATCAACGCGATGATCTACATCCGCGGCAACCGCGCGGACTACGACGGCTGGCGTGACGGACACGGCGCCGAGGGCTGGGGCTTCGACGACGTCCTGCCGTACTTCAAACGGGCGGAGGGGAACCAGCGGCTCGGCGGGCCGCTGCACGGCACCGACGGGCCGCTGAACGTCGAGGACCGCCGCTTCACCCACGAACTGTCCCTCGCCTGGGTCGATTCCGCCGTCGCCTGGGGCCTCAAGCGCACCGACGACTTCAACGGCGAGTCGCAGGAAGGCGCCGGCGTCTACCAGGTGACCTGCAAGAAGGGCCGCCGCTGGTCGACGGCCGACGCGTACCTGCGGCCGGCGTTGTCGCGCCCGAATCTCACCGTGCGGACCAACGCGCAAGCCACCCGCGTCGTCTTCGAAGGCACCCGCGCCGTCGGAGTGTCCTATTTGGACCAAGGCACCGAGACGACCGTGCGCGCGTCGACCGAGGTCCTGCTGAGCGGCGGCGCGGTGAACTCGCCGCAACTGCTGATGCTCTCCGGCGTCGGCCCGGCGGAACACCTGCGGGAGCACGGGATCGACGTCGTGGCCGCGCTTCCGGGCGTCGGCGACAACCTGCACGACCACCCGGCCTGCGGGATCATCTGGTCCACACGCGGCACCACCGACCTGGTGGACGCGGCGACGCCCGCCGGCCTGGTGCGCTACCAGCTCACCAAACGCGGCCCGCTGGCTTCGAACATCGGTGAGGCGGGCGCGTTCTTCCCCGCGGCGGACGGGGTTTCGCCGCCGGACATGCAGATCCACGTCGCGCCGACGTTGTTCTACGACAACGGGATGCGCGAGCCGACGGTGCCGGGCTTCACGTCGGCGGCGACCCTAGTGGACGTCGCGAGCCGGGGACGTCTGCGGTTGAAGTCGGGGAATCCCTTGTGGAAACCCGAAATCGACCCGGCGTACTACGCGGAGTCCGTCGACATGGAGAAGATGCTCGCCGGGATGCGCGCCCTGGTGGAGATCGGGAAATCCGGTCCGCTGGCGCGGTATCTGGACAAGCCGTTCCTGCCGGAGCGGCACGACCTGACCGACGACGAGCTGGCCGACTACGTGCGCGAGAAGACGCAGACGCTGTACCACCCGGTGGGGACCTGCTCGATGGGGACGGGCGAGAACGCCGTCGTCGATCCGACGCTGAAGGTGCGCGGGGTGGAGGGGCTGCGGGTGGTCGACGCTTCGGTGATGCCCGTGGTGCCGCGCGGGAACACGAACGCGCCGACGATCATGGTGGCGGAGAAGGCCGCGGATCTCATCCGGGGCAAGTAGCGCTCGTGAGTGGCAAGGACGGTTCTAACCGTCCTTGCCACTCACGAGACCCAACGCCCGACTTCAGCGCTTTCCGTGCAGCACCGTGATCAGCTTCGCGACCAGCGCGTCGGTCTTTTCCTTACGGGAGAACGAGGTCAGCACGATCGGCGCGGTGAAACGCTGCCGCGCGACGGCCTTCGGGCGGGCGAACTCGCGCAGGCCTTCCGGGCCGTGGATCCGGCCGAAGCCCGAATCGCCGACGCCGCCGAAGGGCAGCGAAGCGATACCGGCGAAGGAAAGCGGCGCGTTGATCGACGTCATGCCGGTGCGCAGCCGTCCGGCCAGTTCGAGGCCGCGCGACTTCGAGAACACCGTCGAGCCGAGGCCGTACTTCGTGTCGTTGGCCTTCTCGACGGCCTCGTCCATGTCGCGGACCTTGGCGATGGTGACGGTCGGGCCGAACGTCTCCTCCTGCACCGCCGCGGAGTCCTCGGGCACGTCGACGAGCACCGTCGGCTGCACATAGCGGTCGCCGACCGCGTCGACACCGCCGACCAGCGCCTTGCCGCCGCGTTCGATGGCGTCCGCGATGTGGCGCTTGATCACCGAAAGCTGCGAAGGCATCGTCACCGGGCCGTACTGCGCGGCCGCGTCCGAACCGGCCCGCACGTCCTTCGACTTCTCGACGACCTTCGCGACGAACTCGTCGTGCACGCGCTCGTGGACGTACACCCGCTCGACGCCGATGCAGGTCTGGCCCGAGTTGGAGAACGCGCCCCAGACGGTCGCGTCCGCGGCGGCCTCGAGGTCGGCGTCCGCGTCGACCAGGACCGCGTCCTTGCCGCCTGCCTCGATGATCACCGGCGTCAGCGTCTCGGCGGCCGCGGCCATGATCTTCTTGCCCGTCCCGGTCGAACCGGTGAAGGCGATCTTGTCGACGCCGCCCGTGACGAGCGAAGCACCCGTCTCACCGAAACCGGTGATCAGCTGCAGCACCGGCCACTCCGGGACGACCTCGTTGAACGCGTCGACCAGCCATTTCCCGACGCCCGGCGTGTACTCGCTCGGCTTGAAGACGACGGTGTTGCCGGCGGCGAGCGCGTAGGCGATGGAGCCGAGCGGGGTGAACACGGGGTAGTTCCACGGGCCGATCACGCCCACGACGCCGAGCGGCTGGTACTCCACCGTCGCCGCCTGGTTCGACATCATCAGCCCGGCCGCGCGGCGCTGCTTGCCGAGGATCTTGCGCGCGTGCTTGCCCGCCCACGCGATGTGCTCGATGGCGAGGACGCTCTCCAGCTGCGCGTCGGCGATCGGCTTCCCGGTCTCGTCTCGCACGACCTGGCACAGCTGCGGCAGCCTGCGGGTGATGACGCCCTTCCAGCGGCGCAGACGTTCGGCGCGGCCGTCGTAGCCGAGCCCGGCCCACCATTCGGCGGCGTCCCTCGCGCGGGCGATCGCGGCGCGGACGTCCTCCTTGCTGTGCACCGGGTAGGTGCCGACGACCTCGTCGGTCGCCGGGCTGAGGGAATCGAAGGTCTCCCCCACGCTGTGCGCGGTCGGCTTCGGCTGGACTGCGGTCATCGACTTCTCCCGTGTCTCGGCTCAAAGCCCAGGCTACGACGTTACTGACGGCGTGCCAATAGCTCGCCTGGGGCGTGCCACCAGCATCGCACAGGAGACGAGAGCCGCAAGGACACCGAGAAGAGGGCACAGCCAGACCGGCAGGACGCCGATCGCCAGCGAGCCCAGCCCGAAGCCGGACGCCTGCACGGTGAAGGCCAGCGAGAACCCCTCCGACCGGCGGCGTTCCGGCAGCAGCTTCTGCAGGTTGACCGACGAGACGGCCATCAGCGGGCCGGTGCAGAGCCCGATCAGCGCGACCCCGCCGAGCAGCCCGGCCCATCCGAAACCCGCCGAAACGACGATGCCGCCGAGTACGAAACCGGCCAGGAACAGCCGCGGATCACCGACCTTCCCGCGCGCCGCGTAC
Source organism: Amycolatopsis sp. w19 (assembly GCF_051373225.1). Lineage (NCBI taxonomy): Bacteria > Bacillati > Actinomycetota > Actinomycetes > Pseudonocardiales > Pseudonocardiaceae > Amycolatopsis > Amycolatopsis sp. w19. The sequence continues at coordinate 48,638 of NZ_JBPQFM010000024.1, forward strand.
AGCGCGCTCCCGGTGATGCTCGCGGCGCACAGCACGACGATGACGATCGCCGTCGCCGAATCGGGGGCGCCGAGACGCTGGACGAGGGGCAGCAGCCCGACCTCGATGGTCGACAGCAGGAGCCCGACGGTGAACAACCCCGCCAGCCAGGGCACACAGGCGGCGACCGGGATCGACTGCCGTTCGACCGTCCTTTGTGGATCTCGCTGCACGGTCCGTCGCGGCACGAGCAGCGCCGCGAGCAGGGCGACGACGGCCATCGCGAGGACCGGGACGGCCGGTCCGGACGTCGCCAGGAGCGCCACCAGCAGCGGTCCGCCGACGATGACGCCTTCGAGGATCATCGCGTCCACCGAAACCGCCCTCGGCAGTTCGTCCTCGGTCACCGTCGCGGCGAGCAGCGTCCGGAAGCCGCCGTTCAACCCGCCCGCGACCAGCCCCGGCGGGATCGCCAGCGCGAGCAGCGCCCAGTCCGGGGCTCCGGCGGAAGCGACCGCGGCCAGCAGGAACAGCCCGGCGGCGACCAGGGGCAACAGCACGACGAGACCGCGGGCGGGACCGACCCGGTCGAGCAGCCGTCCGGTCGGCACGGCGCCGACCATCTCGGCGGCGACGAAAACGGCCATCATGACCCCGCCGAGCCGGTACGAACCGGTCGTCGCGGTGGTCAGCACGGTGAAGGCCAACGGCGCCATCGTGGCGGGCAGCCGGTTCAGCTGCACCCCCGCCGACCAGCGCCAATACCTGGAATTACGCAGCAACGTCATGCCGGAGAACCTTGCCGAACGCGGCCTGGCGAGAACCATTGATTAGGACATAGCCTAATCCGATGATCGAGCTGGTCCTGACCGCCGAGAGCGCCAACCGCGTCCGCTTCGGCATCTCCCCGCTCGACGAGACCATGGGCGCGTTGCAGACCCTGCTCGGACGGCGAGGGCATCCGAGCCACCTGCCGTGGCTGCGCGAGGCGGCCGCGAAACTGCCGGACCTGCCCATCGAGGGCTTCGCCAAAGTGATGAGCGCGCGGCACTACATCACCGACTTCCTCAGCCCGCCGCCGAGCGGACCGGAGACCACCGCGTCCGCCCAGCTCGCCGAAATCCGCCGCACGCCGCCGGATCAGGTCGCCCACGAACTGTCCAAAGTAGACGTCGACCTGAGTGGTCTCCCCGAAGACCCGGCCGTGGCAAGGGATCTGCTGGCGGACCAGATGGAGATCGCCTGGACCGAACTGGTCGAACCGCACTGGCCCCGGATGCGCCGGTTCCTCGTCGCCGACATCGAGGAACGCTCACGTCGCCTGGCCGCGGGCGGAATCGCGCTGGTACTGGAGGACATCCACCCACGGGTCCGACTGGTCGACGACGTCCTGGTGATCGAGATGAAGGAACGCGGCCGCGTCCACCTCGACCGCCGCGGGCTCCTGCTGATTCCCGGCGTCTTCGCGTGGCCTTCGGTCGGGGTGATCACGATGGAGCCGTGGCAGCCTTCGCTGCTGTATCCGGCCCGCGGCGTTGCCGAACTCTGGTCGGACCCCGAACGCCCGCCCGGCGCGCTCGCGGGAGTGCTCGGCCGGACGAAGGCCGCCCTGCTCACGACGCTCAACGAACCCGCGAGCACCACCGAACTGGCCCGACGGCTGGGCTTCTCGGCGCCGACGGTCTCGCAGCATCTGACCGCGATGCACGCCGCCGGCCTGCTCGACACCCGGCGGCGCGGCCGCGAAGTCCGTTACCGGCGCACCGAACTTGGCGACGCCCTGATCCGGGCATAGGCTGGAATCGACCTACCGCGAAGGAGAACACCGATGCGTATTGTCCACTTTGGACACGCTTGCACGCTTCTGGAGACCGAGGACGCGCGGATCCTGATCGACCCCGGCACCTTCTCGACGGGTTTCGAAGGCGAGCGCGAACTGGACGCCATCCTGATCACCCACCAGCATTTCGACCACCTCGACATGGACAGGCTGCCCGCGCTACTGGAGGCCAACCCCGGCGTGAAGCTGGTCGTCGACCCGGGTTCCGCCGAAGCGGTGGGGAAGATCGGCACCGAATTCCAGATCGCGAACCCCGGCGACGCCTTCGAGGTCGGGTCCAGCGGCATTGACGTCGTCGGCGGCGAGCACGCGGTGATCCACGACGAGATCCCGGTGATCCCGAACGTCGGCTACGTGGTCGATCACGGCGCCTTCTATCACCCGGGCGACTCGTTCTTCGTTCCGGAACAGAGGATCGACGTCCTCGGCCTGCCCACCGGCGCCCCGTGGCTCAAGGCCGGCGAGGCGGTCGACTACCTGCGTGCGGTGTCGCCGCGCCTCGCCGTCCCGATCCACGAAGCCGTCCTCGCGCGGCCGCAGATGCACTACGGCCTGTTCGCGAATCTCGCTCCTGAAGGCACCGAAGTGAAGGTGCTCGACGTCGGGGAGCCGGTGAAGCTCTAGGTCCGGTACGCCGCACCGACGCCGATGGCGTTGCGAAAGCCACTTTCGCAACGTTGAAGGTTGCGAAAGTGGCTTTCGCAACGGCTCTTGCCGTCCGGTCGCCGGGTGGTCGGCTAGCCGTGTCGCGAAAGCCACTTTCAGGACATCTGACGTCCCGAAAGTGGCTTTCGCGACACATGCTTCCCTTGAGAGCAGGGCAAACGTGGCGTGATCGGACTGGCCGATGATCCAGCGCGCCGCGCCGCCCCCGATGGCGTTGCGAAAGCCACTTTCGCAACGTTGAAGGTTGCGAAAGTGGCTTTCGCGACACACGCTTTTAGCTCCGGTACGCGAGTTTCCGCACCAATATCTCCGCCGGTCCCCGGTACGCCCGCCGGTGCATCACGTACGCGACGACGACCGTCAGCAGCCACACGCCGAGCCCGCACGCGGCCGCGACGAACGTGCTGCCGCTCAGCCCCAGCATGAACGGCGGCGCCAGGATCAGCCACGCCACCGACTGGAACAGGTAGGCGCTCAGCGTGCGCTGGCCGAGCGCCGAGATCGCGGCGACCACGACGCCGCGGCGTTTCTTGCCGACCACCATGCCGATGAGCCCGAACAGGCTGATGTAACCGATCGCGCCGAACAGGCCCGCTCCCTCGTACATCAGCTTGACGAGCCCGGCGGTCTCCTCGTCGAAGCCGACGTAGTCACCGGCGAAGAGTCCCATCGGCAGCGCGCCCGCGATCGCGACACCGAAACCCCCGAGCAGACCGGAAAGGAGCAGTTTCCGATTCGGCTCCTCCAGCACGCGTTTCTTCGCGGCCCAGGCGCCCACCCAGACGAACAGGATCGACGACAGCAGGACCGCGGTGGTCATCGGCCATTCGATGAGCCGTTCCCGCACGGCGTCGCCGTACGTCGGCGCCAGTGACGACGCGTCCTCGATGGACGGAACCGGCGCGCTCCCGGAATTCCCGGTGAGCACCAGGTACATCAGCACTGCCAGATAGCAGACGCCGAAACCCAGGTACAGCACCGGAATCCGATAGAAACCCTTGCCGCGCCGCAAAAGCAGCAGGGCGAACACCACGCCGACCACGCCGTACGCGCCGAGCACGTCGCCGGAGAAGAACAGCACCCCGTCGACGGCGCCGAAGACGAGCAGCCACGCGTGACGGCGAAGCAGGATGCCACGCGTGCGCGGCCATGACTGCCCCAGCGCCTCCTGGCGATCGGCGAACTGCACCATCCCGTAGCCGAGCATCATGCCGAACAGCGGCAGCGCGCACGCGTGGACGAGCACGAACAGCACCACGAAGTACGGCCGTTCCAGGCCTTCCGGCGTTTGATCGACGCCCGGCGTGTTGCCGAGGAAGATGCTCGCGGTATGCGCCAGCGCGACCAGCAGGAGCGCGAAACCCCTGGCCAGATCCGGTGCGAGCACACGCTCGCCCGTCGGTGTCGATGTCATGGATCCCCCTTTAGTATCCAACGTACACTAATTAATGTCCGGCGGATACTAAAGGCGGAGGAGGGGTTTTGTCAGCTCGCTTCGACGAGAGCGGCGATGCCGTCGAGGACGACGTCGAGACCGAAGTCGAAGTCGGAGTTCTGTTCGGAGCCGCCGAGGCCCGAGCTCAGGAAGCCCACGGCGTCGGGGAAACGCTCAGGGTCGATCAGCTCGGCGAGGCCCTTGCCGTAGGCCTGTTCCGCCTGTGCCTGGGTCAGTCCGCTGTCCTTCCGGCCCTCGGCGAGCTGCAGGGCCTGCGCGCAGGCGAGGCGGACATAGCCGCCGATCAGGACCAGGATCCCGCCCTTGGTCCCCCAGTCGAGACCGGTTTCGCGCAGCGTTCGCAGGAACGCGTCCATCCAGGCGACCGCGTGCGGACCGGCGGGCGGGCCGGAAAGCGGCAGCTCGACCAGCCACGGATGGCTCATCAGCACGTCGCGGTTGGCCTCCGCCAACGTGGTCAGCTCGGCCCGCCAGTCACCGGTGGGCTCCACCTCCGGCGGATCGCCGATGGCGACGTCGGCCATCAGCTCCAGCAGCTCCGCCTTCGAACCGATGTGGCGGTACAACGACATCTTCGTGACGCCCAGATCCTTCGCCACGTTCGCCAGCGTCACGTTCGCGACGCCTTCGCGGTCGGCGAGGTCCACCGCCGCCGCCACGACACCGTCGATGTCGAGCACGGACGGCCTGCCGCGCGTCGAGCGTTCCGACCGGCGCCAGAGCCGCATCAGCGTCGCCGGTGCGCCTGCCTCGTCGGTCATCCCGACAATTTAACCCGCGTTCGCGAGAGCGAGCCGTACGTGGTTCCGAAAGCGCGGTTCTCCAGCGAGACGTCGACGGCGTCGAGGAACGCCTGCCGCAGTCCCGGCCGGGCGAGGTCCGCGGCATCGATGCCGAGCCGCACCAGCCCGCCGCGGCGCGCGGCCCTGGCGGCGGCCAGCACCAGCGCGAAACACCGGACGGTCTCCGTGCGGTGCGACGGACCGCCGAACTCCTGCACCCTGGCGCGCTGGACGTCGCCGGACACCAGGTCCCGCACCGACGCCAGATCCGCGCACAACGTGAACCCGTGCTCGCGCAGGGCCTGCAGGGTGCCTTCCGACGCGATCCAGCGCGGCGGCGCGAAGCCGTCGACGGCCATGCCGTTGGCGTCGAGCGCCGCCTTCGCCGCGATCAGGCGCAGCCTCGCCTCGTGCGCGGGCAAAGCCGCGAACTCGGCACGTTTGCCCAGGTAGACGGCGCGATGAGTGGGCGGGATCTGGTGGTCGTACCCGTGCAGGAGGACGGAATCGCCGCGGGTGCGGCGCGTCCGGACCCACTCGGTCACGGGGCCCTCGCCGGTGCGAGCGGCGTAGAGCACGGACAACGGGACCCTGCGCCGGTCGAGTTCGGCCGCGAGATCGGCGCAGCGGTGCAACGTCCGGGTGGTCACGCCGGACAGGGAAACCAGCAAACGTGCGTCCACCCCACCAGTGAGCCAGCCGCGACTTGCGCCGGACTGACCACGGGGTGAACGCCGCAGGTCAGGCGGGCCAATCCTGCAGCGACCGGCCGGTGATGCGTTCGTACGACTCGATGTACCTCGCGCGCGTGGCGGCGACGATGTCCTCGGGCAAGGGTGGCGACCCGGGTCTGTCCCGGCGATGCCAGCCGGACGCCGGACTGGTGAGCCAGTCCCGCAGCGGCTGCTTGTCGAACGACGGCTGCGGACTGTCCGGCACGTAGCCGCCCGCCGGCCAGTAGCGCGAGGAATCGGGGGTCAGGACCTCGTCGGCGAGCACGAGATTCCCCTCCCGGTCGACGCCGAATTCGAGCTTCGTGTCCGCGAGGAGAATGCCGCGTTCGGCGGCGAACTCCGCGCCGCGGCGGTACACCGCCAGCGTCGCCTCGCGGACCTCCTCGGCCCGCTCGCGGCCGAGCTGCCCGACAACGTCGGAGAAGGCGATGTTCTCGTCGTGCGAGCCGCGGTCGGCCTTGGTCGCGGGCGTGAAGATCGGCTCGGGCAGGCGGGACGATTCGGTCAGACCGGGCGGAAGTTCGACGCCGCAAACCGTGCCGCGCGCGCGATAATCGGCGAGACCGGTACCGGTGAGATAGCCGCGGGCGACGGCTTCGAACGGCAGCATCGCCAGCCGCCGCACCAGCAGCGCGCGGCCGCGGACCTCGGCGGGGATGCGGTCGTCTTCGTAGGAGACCAGATGGTTGGGGAGGACATCGGAGAGCAGGGAGAACCAGAACACGCTCATCGCGGTGAGCACCCGCCCCTTGTCCGGGATGGGCGTGTCGAAGACGACGTCGTAGGCGGAGATCCGGTCGGAGGTGACGAGCAGCAGATGCTCGTCATCGACGGCGTAGAGCTCACGGACCTTGCCGGCGGCGATCTTCGGGTATTCGAGCGTCGTCACGGCTGCACCCTAGCGATCAAGGATGATGGCTGATCATGCCGATCCACTGCGTTTCGTTCACGACCGACTACGGACTGAGCGACGGTTTCGTGGCCGCGTGCCACGGCGTGATCGCGCGGATCGCGCCGTCCGTACGGGTGATCGACGTGAGCCACGAGATCCCTCCGCAGCAGGTCAGGACCGGCGCCGAGGTGCTCGCCCAGACCGCGCCGTATCTGCCGGAGTCCGTCCATCTCGCCGTCGTGGACCCCGGCGTCGGCACCGCCCGGCGCGGCGTCGTGGTGGTCACCGACCGCGGAATGCTCGTCGGCCCGGACAACGGGCTCCTCATTCCCGCCGCCGAAACACTCAGCGGGGTGATAGCCGCGTACGAACTCGCGGCGCCGGAATACCGCCTTCCGGTGACGTCGTCGACGTTCCACGGGCGTGACGTCTTCGCCCCCGCCGCCGCGCATCTCGCGCTCGGCGTCCCGCCCGAGGAGTTCGGGCCGCGCGTCGACGACCTCGTGCGGCTGCCCGACCCGTTCGTCGCGGTGTTCCCCGGCAAGCTGGTGGCCGAGGTGCTCACGGTCGACCACTTCGGCAACGTCCAGCTGGCCGCGAGCCCCGCCGACCTCGAACTGGCCGGGCTGGCGGGCACGGTCTCCGTCAGCAGCGAACACGTCCTGGTGAAAGCGCTGGTCGGCGACACCTTCGGCACGGTGCCGCCGGGCCGGAACGTGCTCTACACCGATTCCGCGGGACGGCTCGCGGTCGCCGTGAACGGCGGCTCCGCCTCGGCGGTACTCGGGCTCGGACCCGCCCAGGAGTGCACGATCACCTCGTCGCCGACGGCCACCTGACCGGGTCCGGTCACCGCCATCTTGATCCCGAACGAGACGCCGCCCTCGGGTTCGCGGCGGTAGTCGGCGAGCGACCGGATCGGCTCGGGACCGGCCTTCTTCCCGGTCTCCTGGTCGACCATCGGCACCGTGCAGCGGATGCAGACCTTGGCGTACCCCAGTTCGAGGCCACCGGCGGTGAGCGAACGGACGTCGTCCTCTCGATGCGGCTCTGGCCAGCCCGCGACGACGATGTTGGGCCGGAAGCGGTCCATCGGCACGGCTTCGGCGCCGCGCGACGCGATACGCTCGTTCAGACCGTCCAAAGAGGACTCCGAGGTCAGCAGGATCGCGTGCGCGTTGGCGAAGGCCGCGGTGCCGGGGATCTCGCCGTTGGTGACGCGTTCGTGCTCCGGCGCGAGCCCGACGAACACCGACGGCAGGCCGAGGACGTCGGAGAACCACTCGGCGGCCTCCTCGCCCTGGTGGACGCCCTTGCCCTGCCAGGTGAACGTCGCGGCGGGCTGCCTCGGCCCGTCCGTGACCGTCTCGACCAGCAGATCCTCGACGCCGGGAGCGGCGAGACGCAGGCAGGCGCCGTCGTCGAGCACCTCGGCCCGGATCGACGCCATCACCGGATGCTTGCGCTGGCTGCGGAACTCGCCCTCCGGGGAGACGACCATCCAGGCCCGGTCGAACCTCAGCCCCGCGGGGGTGACGTCGGCCGTCGCGACCGACGTGCCCGCGCAGCCTTTGACCGGGTAATAGACCAGCTTCGCCACTCTCGCCATAGCCGCAGGTTAACGACTCGGGCCTCGTGAGTGGTAAGGACGGTCAGGGCCAAGGCTGCCATAGGTGCCTACTGAATGTGGGTGGCCGTTGGCCGCCGGTCCGTGAAGGCCTCCTTCCCCAAGTACATGAAGGCCCCCTTCACTGCGTCTAGCGCAAGGAAGGGGGCCTTCATGTACTGCGGAAGCGCTCTACAGCACCTGCGACAGGAAACGCTGCAGCCGCTCGCTCCGCGGAGCGTCGAAGATCGCCTCCGGAGCGCCCTGTTCGACGATCTTCCCGTCGTCCATGAACGCGACCTCGTCGGCGACGCCGCGCGCGAAACCCATTTCGTGGGTGACCACGAGCAGCGTCAGCCCGCGCTCGGCCAGCCCGGCCATCAGCGTGAGGACGCCCTTGACCAGCTCCGGGTCCAGCGCGCTGGTCGCCTCGTCGAACAGCATGACCTCGGGCTCCATGGCGAGCGCCCGCGCGATCGCGACCCGCTGCTGCTGCCCGCCCGAGAGCGCGCTCGGCCGGTACGGCGCCTTGTCGGCGAGGCCGACCTCGGCGAGGCGGGCGTGCGCGATCTCCGCCGCCTCCTCCTTGCCGAGTTTGCGCACACTGCGCAACGGCAGGGTGATGTTGTCCAGCACGCTGCGGTGCCCGAACAGGTTGAAGTGCTGGAACACCATCCCGACGCGCTGCCGCAGCGCGTCCGGGTCGGACGAGATGACGCTCTCGCCGCCCAGCAGCAGGTCGCCCGAGTCGGGCTCCTGGAGCCGGTTCACACAGCGCAGCAACGTCGACTTGCCGGATCCCGACGGCCCGATGATGCAGGTCGTGCGGCCCTTCTCGACCTTGAGGTTCACGCCCTTCAGCACTTCGAGGGTGCCGAAGGAGACATGGATGTCGCGGAGTTCGACGCTGGAAGAACGGACGGCGGCGGTCATGACATCGGCACCTTTCCGGCGTTCAGGAGTTCCGTTTCGCCGCCCTCGTCGTCGACCCGGATCTTCTTGCCGGTGCGCAGCTTCTTGTCGATGTAGTTGACCAGATGCGTCAGCGGCACGGTGATCACCAGGTAGACCGCACCGGCGGCGACCAGCGGCGACAGGTTCCCGGTGTTCGCCGCGAGGTCCTGCCCGATGCGGAACAGGTCGCGCTGCTCGGCGAGGAAGCCGAGGAAGTACACCAGGCTTGAGTCCTTGACCAGCGCGATGAACTGGTTCACCAGCGCGGGCAGCACGCGCCGCACACCCTGCGGGATGACGACGAGCGTCATCGCCTTGGTGTAGCTCATCCCCAGCGCGCGGCTGGCCTCCATCTGTCCTTTTTCGACACTCTGGATACCGGCGCGGAAGATCTCGCCGATGTACGCGGCCGCGATCAGGCTCAGCGCCAGAATGCCCAGCGGGTAAGGATTCCGCGACAGCGACGGGATGAGGATCCCGCCGCCCTGCCCGATCACCAGGATGGTCAGGATCGCGGGCAGGCCGCGGAAGATGTCGGTGTACACCCGGGCGGGCCAGCGCAGCCACGCCTTGCTGGACAGGCCCATCGTGGCCAGCAGCATGCCGAGCACGGTGCCGATCAGTGCCGAGAACACCGAAAGGATCAGCGTGTTCAGCAGGCCGGTCCCGAGGAGGTCGGGGAAGACCTCCCAGATGTACTCCCAGTTCAGGAAGGTGTTGAGGAAATCGTCCACTTACTTCTGCCCGGCCTTGAACTCCGCGGGCACCGGCGCGTTCGGTTCGAACCGCTGGTGCACCCTTTCCCAGGTCCCGTCGGCGATGACCGCCTTGAGCCCGGCGTTGATCTTGCCCGCCAATTCGGTGTTGCCCTTCTTGACCGCGAAACCGTGCGGGATCGTCGTGGTGATCGCCTTGACCACCTTGAGTTTCGCGTCCGGGTTCTTCGCCGCGTAGTCCTCGGCGGTCGCCTGGTCGAAGATCGCGCCGTCGATCGCGCCCGACTTCAGCGCGGCGAGCGCGGCGGCGTCCTGCGGGAACTTCACCGCCTGCGCGGTGGGCGCGTTGGCCGTCAGCCAGCTGTCCGAGACGGTGCCCTGGACGACGCCGATCCGCTTGCCCGCCAAGGAGTTCTCGTCGGTGATCGCGACGCCCTCGCGGGTCTCGATGCCGAGCGACTGGTAGTTGTACGGCGCCGAGAAGTCGACGGTCTTGCGGCGTTCGTCGGTCTGCGAGATCCCCGAGCTGCCGATGTCGAACTTGCCGGTGGCGACCTGGCCGAGCAGCGCCGAGAACTCGGTGGAGACGAACTCGAGTTTCAGGTTCTGGTGCGCGGCGATGGCCTTCAGCAGCTCGTTGTCGAACCCGGTGAACACGCCGTTTTCCTGATAGGCGTTGGGTTTCGAGTCGCTGAGGGTGCCGACGCGAAGGGTTTTCCCCCCGGCGTCCTCACCGCCGCCGCACGCAGCCAGCACCGCCACGAGGACGGCACCGACGGCGGCGGCGAGTGACTTCTTCATCGTGATCCTCACGCCTTGAACTGGGCCGGGACCGGGGCCGTCGGCAGGAACTTCTCGTGCAGCTTGACCCAGGTGCCGTCGGCGATGACCTGCTTGAGGCCCTCGTTGATCTTGGTGAGCAGCTCGCTGTTGCCCTTCTTCACCGCGAAGCCGTGGGGCACGTCGGTGGTGAAGGACTTGACGACCTTGAGCTTCGCGTCGGTGCTCTCCTTGACGTTCGTCTCGGCGATCGCCTGGTCGAGGATGTAGGCGTCGACGGCGCCGCTCTTCAGCGCGGCCAGCGCCGGGGCGTACCCGGGGAAACGCACGGCCTGCGCGTCGGGCACCGTCGAGGTGAGCCACTTGTCGCCGACGGTCGCCTGGATGACCGCGACCCGCTTGCCGGACAGGCCCTTCTCCTCGGTGATCGGCGAGCCGTCCTTGGTCTGGATGCTCATGACCTCGAAGTTGTACGGGCTGGAGAAGTCGACGTTCTTCTTGCGCTCGTCGGTCTGCGCGATGGCCGAGCTGGCGATGTCGAACTGGTTGTTCGCGACCTGGCCGAGCAGCGAGGAGAAGTCGGTCGAGGCGAACTCGAGCTTCAGGTTCTGCTTGGCGGCGATGGCCTTCAGCAGCTCGTTGTCGAAGCCGGTGTAGTTGCCGTTCTCGACGTAGATGTTCGGCGGCGCGTCGCTCAGCGTCCCGACGCGCAGGGTCTTCTCGGTGGCGGATTCGCCACCACCGCAGGCGGCGAGCACGGCGACGAGGCCCGCGGCCAGCGTGGCGAGCAGCGTTTTCTTCATGATTTTCAGACCCCCGGGTTCTGCACGGGCAGGCCGGGGCCGCCCTGTTCGAGTTCCTTGGGCAGCGGCTCGGTCTTGAAGAACCGAGCGTGCAGGCGGGCGACGGTGCCGTCCGCCACGGCCTTCGCGAGGCCGTCGTTGATCTTCTTCAGCAGTTCCTTGTTGTCCTTGCGGACGGCGAACGCGGACGGCGTGTCCTTGGTCTCGACGGTGTAGCCGAACTCCAGCCGCAGGTCCGGGTTCTGGTCGATGTACTTCTGCCCGATGTCCTTCGGCACGACCCAGCCGTCGAGGCTGCCGCCCTTCAGCTGCGCGAAACCGGCGTTGTAGTCGGGGAAGCGGACGACGTTGGCGCCGGGCACCTTGCCGCTCGCGAAATCGTCCTGCACCGACGCCTGCACGACGCCGAGCCGTTTGCCGTTGAAGGCGCCGACGTCCTTGAGACCCGCGCCCTTCTTGGTGATGATCGAGGTGAACCCGGTGCTGTAGCCGTTGCTGAACGCGACGGTCTTCTTGCGGGCCTCGGTGGTGGAGATCGTGGAGCTGCCGATGTCGAACTTGTTGGTGGCGACGGCGGCGAGCAGCCCGGCGAACTCGGTGCCGACGAACTCGACCTCGAAGCCCTCGCGCTTCCCGATGTCGCGCAGCAGTTCGTTGTCGTAGCCGGTGAAGGTGCCGTTCTCCAGGTAGATGGACGGCGGCGCGTCGGTCAGGGTGCCGACCCGCAGCTTCTGGCCGGTCGTGCTCGCGTCACCGGAGCCGCAGGCGGCGAGGGCGAGGGTGGCCGCTCCGGCCGTGACGACGGCGACGATTTTCGACAGCGTGGATCTCATCGCTTCTTCCGTGGGTGTCGGCGCGCAAGGCGCGATACAAACACGCCAGGCCGCCTCATGGGCGGCCTGGCGCTCCGGGTTCAGCGATCGAGATTAGGCATTTCGCCCGATCGAGTAACTTCGTCTCACTCTGTGAACGCCCCGTGGTGGGGCTGCTCACAGGTCAGAGGATCGGGGCCGGCGAGTAGTTCGCCGCCTCCGGGAAACGCTCCAGGATGGCCTCGACGCGCGACGCGATCGCGGCCACCTGACGCGGCGCGACACCGGTGAACGAGATGCGGTCGGCGAGGAGTTTGTCCAGCTCACCGCGGTCGAGCGGGATGCGCTCGTCGGCGGCGAGCCGGTCGAGGAGGTCGTTCTCGGCCAGCCCCTGCTCCCGCATCGCGAGCGCGACGCCGACGGCGTTCTCCTTGATCGCCTCGTGAGCGGTTTCACGCCCGACCCCCGCGCGGACCGAGGCCATGAGCACCTTGGTGGTCGCGAGGAACGGCAAATAGCGATCGAGCTCACGTCCGATGACCGCCGGGAAGGCGCCGAACTCGGCCAGCACCGTGAGGAAGGTCTCCAGCAGCCCGTCGAGCGCGAAGAACGCGTCGGGCAGCGCGACCCGGCGGACGACGGAGTCGGACACGTCGCCTTCGTTCCACTGGTCGCCGGCGAGCTCGCCGATCATCGACAGGTAACCGCGCAGCACCACGGCGAGCCCGTTGACCCGCTCGCAGGAACGCGTGTTCATCTTGTGCGGCATGGCCGACGAGCCGACCTGGCCGGGTTTGAAGCCCTCGGTGACCAGCTCGTGGCCCGCCATCAGGCGGATCGTCTTCGCCAGGCTCGACGGGGCGGCCGCGATCTGGACGACGGTGGACAGCACGTCGAAGTCGAGCGAACGCGGGTACACCTGGCCGACGCTGGTGAACACGTTCTCGAAGCCGAGGTGGGCCGCGACGCGGGACTCCAGTTCGTCCAAAGTGGACTCGTCGCCGAGCAGGTCGAGCATGTCCTGCGCGGTGCCGACCGGGCCCTTGATCCCGCGCAGCGGGTAGCGGCCGATGAGGTTTTCGAGCCGGTCGAAGGCGACCAGCAGTTCGTCGGCGGCGGTGGCGAACCGCTTGCCCAGGGTCGTCGCCTGCGCGGCGACGTTGTGCGAACGACCGGCCATCACCGTGTCGGCGTGCTCGACCGCGATCGCGGCGAGCCGGGCCAGCACGGCGCCGACGCGGCTACGCACCAGCTCCAGCGACCGCAGCACCTGCAGCTGCTCGACGTTCTCGGTGAGGTCCCGCGACGTCATGCCCTTGTGGACGTGCTCGTGCCCGGCGAGCGCGTTGAACTCCTCGATGCGGGCCTTCACGTCATGCCGGGTGACGCGCTCACGTGCGGCGATCGAGTCGAGGTCGACCTGCTCCAGGACGCGTTCGTAGTCGGCGACGACACCGTCCGGCACCTCGACGCCGAGGTCGGCCTGCGCGCGGAGCACGGCGAGCCAGAGCTCGCGCTCCAGCACGACCTTGCGTTCCGGGGACCAGAGTTCGACCAGCTCAGGCGAGGCGTAGCGGCCGGCGAGCACGTTGGGGATGCGGGGCTTGTCCGTCACGCGGCCAGACTAACCCGCCCCGCGTTTCGTCCTCTGAATGCGGTGGTTCGCGACGCCAACTACCGCATTCAGAGGACGAAACGCGGGGGTTTCAGGCGAGGGCCGCCTGGAGCATGCGCGCGGCGGCGGCCCGGGGCTCCGGGTCGACCTCGATGAGCGCGTTGACCACGGCACCGTCGACCAGGGCGACGAGCCGCTCCAGTTCGGTGGCGTCCACAGGAGTGCCGGAGCGCGCGAAGATCTCGTGGAGCAGTTCGTACAGCTGCGCGGACAGCGTCCGCATCAGGGGCCGAAGGTACGGACGGCGCCCTGTCCCGACGAGGCGTTCGTAGCGCAGAAGGACCGCTTCGGCGTCGGCCTCGCGATCCGGGCGGAGCGGGCCGAGGAGCATGTCCAGCACCAGGTCGACGGTGGCCTCGACGCCGCGATTGCGGGTCGCCAGCTCGTCGAGACGCTGCCGCCCGTCCTCCAGTTCCACTTTCGCGTGGTGCTCCACCGCGGCGGTGACCAGCTCTTCCAGCGAATCGAAGTAGTACGTCGTCGAAGCGAGCGGAAGACCGGCCCGCTCGGCGACCGCACGATGCCGCACGGCGTCGAAACCGCCCTCGGCCAGGAGCGACGAGGCGGCCTCGATCAGCTCGGCACGGCGTCGCTCACCCTTCGGTGTGGTCGCTGCGGCGGTCATGGCGGGCTATTTTGCCAGCTCGGTCAGTAGTCCGTCGGCGAACCCGCGACCTCGATCGACGTCGGCAGGGCGATGCCTGGTGTCCCGCGCAGTTAGGTCGCGTCTGATCACGCGATGAAGGACGCTTTACCCACGTCACATGCGGTGAAAGCCCCCTTCATCCACCCCGAGAACCAGAGGAACTTCTAAGCCAGCTCGGTTAATAGCGGGCGGCGAGCACGCCGACCAGCCTGTCGACGTCGGACTCGGGAAGGGCGGGCCTGCCCGAACCGTCGCCGAGGCTCACCACGACCACGAGAGACCCCTTGGGGGTGGTCCGCCGCGCCTCGGCGGCTCCGGTGGGCATCACCGGGACGGACGAACCCGCCGGGTAGACCGCCGCGGAGACCGTGCCGCCCGGCACCTGGAACCCCGCGGACCTGGCTCCCGTCGTACAGATGTCGCCGGGCGTCGACTTGGCGACATCCACGGGGACCGGGAGCTCGCCAGCGAGGGCGGTGGCGAGCTCCCGATCCACCTGGTCGCACCCGTAGGTGCCTTCGGCCACCAATGGGCCGGTCTTCTCTACTCCGCCGCCCCCCTGCTGAGGCGGCGGGTTCGAGAAGTTCGAGGACTCCCCGTTCTGAGGACGTGCGGACGCCGCCCCGGGTTGCCCCGCGGACGCCGCTTCCTGATCGGATTTGGCCGCGGTCCCCAGTTCGAAGTCGGTTCCGCCGAGCACGCCGAACATGCCCACTCCGGCCAGCACCAAAACCACCGCACTACAGGCCACCGCGATACCGTTTCGGCGTCGGGCAGTGGCGCGTTTCGAGGCGCGGACCACGTCGGCGGTGTCGAAGGTCGGCGACGGCGCGTCGCCGGGGGCGTCACGGAACAACGCCTTCAGGTCATTCTCGTCCATCCCGTGCCACCTCCTCCTTCTCCATGACCTGCCTGAGGTTCGCCAGCCCGCGCGCGGTCTGGCTCTTGATGTTCCCTTCGCTGCAGCCCAGCGCCTTCGCCGCGGCACCGACGTCCAGCCCCTCGAAGAACCTGAGCACCAGCACGGCCCGCTGCTTCGGGGGCACTTCGCGCAACGCGGCCAGCAGGTCTTCCCTGGTGACGACCTGTTCGCCGAGGTCGAAGCCGTCCTGCGGCGGTTCGGGCAGCTCTTCGGTCTGCCACTCCCGCCGCCACGGCCGCCTCGACTCGTCGATGGCCGCCCTGACCAGCGTCTTCCGCACGTAGGCGTCGGTCGCCGCCCGTTCTCTGATCTTCTTCCACCTCCGGTGCAGCGCGACGAACGCCGTCTGCGCGAGATCGTCCGCACGATGCCAGTCGCCGCAGAGCATGTACGCGGTCCTGCGCACGGAGTCCCGCTTCGCGGCGAAGTACTCCGCGAATTCTTGTTCGTCGCGCTGGTTCACGCGGTTTTTGTCTCCGCTCTTGCCTCGTCGGTGGGTAGGACGGAACCGGGGGCGTCCACGGTTGCATGAGCGGGCGCGGCGGACCAGCCGGGGAGGAGATTCATGGCGGGCCCGTCGATGTGATGTGATCGTACCGTGACCTCGCGCTCTCTCCCGCTGATCGATTTCCGCTCCGACACCGTCACCCGTCCCGACGACGTCATACGCCAGGCCATGGCGAAGGCCGAGGTCGGCGACAACGTCCTCGACGGCGATCCGACCGTCGCCGCGCTGGAACAGCGCGCCGCGAAACTCCTCGGCATGCCCGCCGCGCTCTGGACCCCGTCCGGGACCATGGCGAACCTGATCGCGCTGAGTATCCATCTCCAGCGTGGCGACCGGTTCCTCGCGCCGCGCGGCTCGCACGTCATCACCGACGAGCTCGGTTCCGCGGCCTGGCTCGCGGGCGGCATGCCGGAGCCGCTGGAGCACGACGCCGGGCCCGGGCGGCCGACGCCGGAGACGCTTTCGGCCGCGATCGGCGTCCCGCGCGGGCCGTACTACGCGCTGCGTACCCCGCTGTTGTGCCTGGAGAACACGCACAACACGGCGGGCGGCGCGGTCACCCCGCCCGACGAGCACGCCCAGCTGGTGGCGATCGCGAAGGAGGCCGGGCTGACCGTGCACCTCGACGGTGCCCGCATCTGGCACGCGTCGGTCGCCCTGGAGGTCCCGCCCGCGGCCCTCACGGTCGGCGTCGACACCGTGTCCGCCTGTTTCTCCAAGGGGCTCGGCGCGCCCGTCGGTTCGGTGGTGGCCGGCAGCGAGGAGTTCGTCGAGAAGGCGCGGCGGATGCGCCAGATGCTCGGCGGCGGCGTCCGGCAGGGCGGCGTGCTGGCGGCGGCCTGCATGGTCGCGCTGGACCGCATCGGCGACCTCGCCGAGGCCCACGAGAACGCGACCCGGCTCGCGGCCGGGTTCGCCGAGCTCGGCTGGGAGGTCAACGCTCCCGAGACCAACATCGTGCAGGTCACCGCACCGGACCTCGAAGGACGGCTGGCGTGGCTGGCCGGGCTCGGGATCCTGACGCTGCCGAGCTCAGGCCGGATCCGCTTCGTCGCGCACCGGGACCTTTCGGCGGCGGACATCGAAGAAACCCTTCAACGCGTCAAGACCGGGGGCTGAACATGAACTGGATCGTCTTCGACTACGGCGACGTCATCAGTGAGCACACCGACGCGCTGCCGACCCTGGCCAAGGCCTTCGACCTCGATCTCGCCGACTTCGAGCCGCACTATTGGGCCGAGCGGGTCCAGTACGACTCGGGTGGCTCGGACCTCGAGTACTGGCAGAACGTCGGCCGCGCGCTGAACGTCCCTGTCGACAAGGCGTTCGCGGACGAGCTGACCCGCATCGACGTCGAGGGCTGGACGCACCTCGAACCGGACGTCCTCGAACTGCTGGAAGGGCTGCACGAGGCAGGCGCGGCGCTCGCGCTGCTCTCGAACGCGTCGTCCACCTTCGGCCGCTGGGTGCGCGAGCAGGAGTGGGCGAAGCTGTTCCGCGTGAAGCTCTTCTCGGGTGACCTCGGCTGCATGAAGCCCGACGCGAAGATCTATCGGATCCTGCTCGCCGAACTCGGCGCCGAACCGGGCGACTGCCTGTTCTTCGACGATCGTCAGTCCAATGTGGACGGTGCACGGGCGGTGGGGATGAAGGCCGAACGCTGGGTCGGCGTGACAACAGCGAAATCCGGCTTCGGCTCTTCGGAGGAATAATTCACCCTCACCGCTCATCCGCTTACGCGCGGTGAAGCGGATGACCTACGCTGAACGCGTCCAAACCGAGTTACCCCGGTAGGTGCCCATGTCAGCGGACCAGCGCCCGTTCGTGCCCGTCGATTTCGACCAGCCGAGCATCGCGAGGGTCTTCGACGCGCTGATGGGCGGTCAGGACAACTACGAAGCGGACAGGGTGGCGCTGCGCCAGATCCTGGAAATCTCGCCGGACGCGCAGGCGATGGCCAAGGAGGTCCGGCACTGGCTGGTGCGGACCGTGCGCTACCTGACCGACCGGGAAGGCATCGACCAGTTCCTCGACCTCGGTTCCGGTTTCCCGAGCATGGACAACACGCACCAGGTCGCGCAGCGGTACAACCCCGAGGCCCAGGTCGTCTACGTCGACCGGGATCCGGTGGTGCAGGCGCACGGCCGCGCGCTGCTCGCGGCGAACGACTTCGCGCATATGGTGGCCGCGGACCTGACCGAACCGGCCGAGGTCGTCGAGGAACTCGCCCGCACCCACCGGCTGGACTTCGACCGGCCCGTCGGGCTGGTCCTGTGCGCGATCGTCCACCACCTCCAGGACCTCGACGAGGCGCGGAAGATCGTCCGCGCCTACGTCGACGCGCTGGCCCCGGGCTCGTTCGTCGCGCTGCTGCACCAGCACAACCCCGCCGACGGCTCCGAAGCCGCCGACGTCGCGACGGCACTCGAAAAGCGCTTCAACGGCACGGGGCTGGACACGCTCTACCGCACGCGTGACGAGATCGAGTCGTTCTTCGAAGGACTCGATCTCATGGAGCCCGGGCTGACGTACCCGCACCTGTGGTGGCCGGACGGCCCGCGCTTCACCCCGCTTTCGCCCGTGAACTTCACGTCGCTCGGCGGGGTGGCGCGTAAGCCTTAACGGCGGAGCTGCTTCGGGGTGCCCTTGCCCTTGATGGCGCCGTACGCGGCCGTGCCGAGAAAGACCGCGCCGCCGATGACGGCGATCCAAAAGACGGCCTTCACGAGGAAACCGAGCACGGATCCGAGCACCATGAAGGCCACCCAAGCCAGGATCAGCCCGCCGACGATCTTCCAGAACATGGCATCCTCCGATTGCCTCACCGTGCCCGAGCGGGCCCGGTGAGTCCAGGTTGTCAGGCGAAGCTCGCGAGCGCCTTCATTCCGCCTAACGTTCAGGGTGATTTCCGGGTTCCCCCTGAGCGGTGAGCCACTGGCCCAGCCTGCGGACCCCTTCGTCGATGTCCTCGCGAGAACCCGCGAAGGAGAACCGCACGAACCGGCCGCCGTCGACCGGGTCGAAGTCGATCCCGGGAGCGATCGCGACGCCCGTTTCGGCGAGGAGCCGTTGGCACCAGCTGAGACTGTCGGTCGTGTACGCGGAGACGTCGGCGTAGGCGTAGAAGGCGCCCTCCGCCGGCGCGAGCTTGTCGATGCCGATGCCCTTGAGACCGGCGAAGAGCACGTCGCGGTTGGCCCGGTAGCGCTCGACGTGACCGTTGGCCTCCGCGTACGCCTCCGGGGTGAACGCGGCGACCGCGGCGTGCTGGGAGACCGCGGGCGGGCAGATGGTGAAGTTGCCGGTCAGGACGTCGATCGCGCGATGCAGCCGCTGCGGCGCGAGCATCCAGCCGAGCCGCCAGCCGGTCATGGCGAAGTACTTGGAGAACGAGCCGAGGACGAGCGCTTCGTTGCCGTACTGCCACGCGCAATCGAGCCCGGCGCCGTAGGAGATCCCGTGGTAGATCTCGTCGCTGATCACCTGCACACCGCGTGACGCGCACCAGCCGCTGATCGCCGCCAGTTCACCCGGTGGCAGGACGGTGCCGGTCGGATTGCTCGGGCTGGCCACGATGAGTCCCTTGACCGGCCCCAATTCGTCGAGCAGCGCGGCGGTCGGCTGGAAGTTCGTGTCCGCCCCGGTGGCGAACTCGACGACCTCGCAACCGAGCACCTTCAGCAGGTTGCGGTAGGCCGGATAGCCGGGACGCGCCATCGCGACGCGGTCGCCCGCCTCGAAGGCGCTGAGGAACGAAAGCAGGAAGCCACCGGAGGAACCGGTCGTCATGATGACGTCCTGCGGGCTCACGTCGACCGGGTACGTGCGGTTGTAGTGCTCCGCGACGGCCTCGCGCAGCTCCGGGATGCCGAGCTGCTCGGTGTAGCCGAGGTTGTGGTCCTTCAGCGCCCGTTGCGCGGCTTCGAGCACCGGTCCCGGCGCCGGGGCGGACGGCTGCCCGGCGAGCAACGGGACCAGGTCGCCGTGGCTGCGCTGCCGGGCCTGTGCGGCCGAAAGGACGTCCATGACGTGGAACGGCGGGACGTCGGAACGTGCGGCGGGACCGGGGATGAGCATGACGTGAGGCTAACCGGACTTCGCGAGGAGAACCGCGTAGCCGTCGAGGAGCCGTTGCAGGCCGAACTCGAAGAGCGTGTCGAGGTCGTAGTCGAACGGAGCGCGGGAGACGACACCGGCGAAGTTCGGGAAACGGCCGCCGGACACCAGATCCCAGAGGATCGGCTCGTGCTCCGCCAGCCAGGCGTCGGCCGTGACCGCCGTTCCGGATTCGGTGTCGGCTTCGGCCTCGAAGTTGAGGGCGATGCCGCGTACATGGTTGAAGATCGTGATGTGCGCGTACATGATCGTCGACGGCGGGAGGCCGTGACCGTCGAGCGCGCGGGTCGCCCAATCGGCGTGCGTCAGCAGATTCGGCAGTGGCTGCGGGCGGGTGATCGAGAGCGCCTGCGCGAGCCAGGGATGCCGACGGAACAGAGCCCATTGCGCTCGCGCCATCAGCTCCAGCTGGGCCCGCCAGCCGGATGGCGGCTCGGGCGGGAAACGGATCTCGCCGAGTGCCATGTCCGCCATTTCGAGGATCAGCTCCTCCTTCGCGGTGACATGGCGATAAAGCGCCATCGTCGCGACGCCGAGCCCGGAGGCGACGCGGCGCATCGAGAGCGCGCGAATGCCCTCGGCGTCGGCGATCCGGATCGCGGCCTTCACCACTCGCTCGCGTGACAGCTCCGCCTCGGTCTTCGGCGCGGCCTTCCGGGTGCGGCTCGCGACGACCGTGCCCGCGCCGGGTTTGGCGACGACCAGGCCGTCCCGTTTGAGCGTGGCGAGCACCTTCGTCGCGGTCGCCATCGCCACGCCCCACTCGGCGATGATCAGGCGGGTCGACGGGACCTTGTCGCCCTCGCGAAGCTCGCCGGACGTGATCCGGCGACGGATCTCGGCGGCGATCCGCAGGTAGGGCGGATCGGTTCTTGCCATAGTGCACGTTACCGCATTTCAGGCGGCGCACTACCCGCATCGCACTAGTGCAGCGAAGGTTTTCGAGGCTTTTTCCTGGGGCTGAGCCGACGCGTCCATACGTTGTACGCAGTGCTTCACAACGCCGTACACAGGGAGTGGACATGTGGAAGATCCTGATTTCGGGCGCGGGTATCGCCGGCACGACGCTGGCGTACTGGCTGCGCCGGCACGGTTTCGCGCCGACGGTCGTGGAGCGGGCGCCCGCGCCCCGGGTCGGCGGGCACGCGGTCGACATCCGCGGTACGGCGCTCGGCGTCGTCGACCGGATGGGGGTGCTCGAACGCCTCCGGGAGCTGCGGACGGACATGCGCGGGATGTCGTTCGTGAACGGCGAGGGCAAGACCCTCGTGAACGTCACCGACCACACGCTGACCGGCGGGCTCACCGACAGCGAGGACGTCGAGATCCTGCGGGACGACCTCACCGACACACTGGCTTCGGTCGCTCAGGAGGGCGTCGAGTACGTCTACGGGGACTGGATCACCGGGATCACGCAGCGCACCGACGGAGTCCGAGTCGCCTTCGCGCGCAGAGAGGCTCGGGACTTCGACCTCGTCATCGGCGCGGACGGGCAGCACTCGGCGGTGCGGTCGCTGGTTTTCGGGGCGGAGAAAGAGTTTTCGCACTACATGGACACCTATCTCGCGGTGTTCACCGTGCCGAACTTCCTCGATCTGGACCGCTGGCAGACCTTCCACATGACGCCGGGGAAACTGGCCGGGCTGTACAGCGCGCGCAAGAACACGGAAGCGCGGGCGATGCTCGGTTTCCAGTCACCGGAGCTCGACTTCGACCGGCACGACCTGGAGCAGCAACGAAAACTGATCGCCGACCGGTTCGCCGGTCAAGGCTGGGAAGTGCCGCGGCTGCTTCGCGAAATGGCGTCGAGCGAGCTGTACTTCGATTCGATGACCCAGATCCGGATGGACCGGTTCACCGACGGGCGGGTCGCGCTGGTCGGCGACGCGGGCTATGGACCGTCGCCGCTTTCGGGGCAGGGCACCAGTTTGGCGATCGTCGGGGCCTACGTGCTCGCCGGGTCGCTGGCCGCTTCTCTTGACCACCGCGCCGCTTTTGCGTCCTACGAAAGGGAAATGCGGCCGTTCGTGCTCAAGAACCAAGCACTGGCCGCGATGAACCAAAAGAGTCAGACGCGGTTCCGTCAGTGGAAACAGATCCAGTCGATGCGGGTGCTGCCTCATCTGCCGTTCCGGGACCGGCTGATGAAGGCGGCCATGCGGCCGCTCACGGAAGCGGCGAACGCCTTGGCACTCAAGGACTACTGACGGCGGGCCCTTGGTGCGCCGGCCGGGGGACTCGCGTGACTGGACGGACGACACGCGTGACGGAAGGGACGACACGCGTGACTTGAAGGACGGAGCCCGGCTGCGAGCGTGTCGTCCGTCCAGTCACGCGTGTCGTCCGTCGGATCACGTGTGTCGTCCGCCTACTTGGGTGACTTGCACCTAATTCCGGCGCGTGAAGGCCTCCCCAAGTACGTGAAGGCCCCCTTCACTGCGTCTAGCGCAATGAAGGGGGGCTTCACGTACTTCTGGCGGGCCCGAAAAGCGGCACGCGCGCCGGTCGAGCTCGTTAGTAGCCCTGGTATCCGCCGCCACCGGCCATGGATTTCAGGCCCGGGTGGCCTTCGAAACCGCCGTACCGCGAGAACGTGTACCGCACGCCCGCGATGATGTTGTCGACCGGGTTGTAGATGTCGTCGTGTCCGGGAAGCTTGTGCGCGTTGAAGGTCGGGTCGATGCACTGCATCAACCCCTTCGACGGCGTGCCCTTCGCCGCGTTGGAGTCCCAGTTGTTGATGGCGTTGGGGTTACCGCCGGACTCCTTCTCGATGATCGTCCAGATCTTCTGAATGTCCGCCTCGGTCACCGGGATCCCGTTGGCCTGCAGGATCTTGATGGCCTCTTGGATCCACTGCTGGACGTTGCCGGGCGGCGTCGTCGACGGCGGACCGCCGCTCGGGCCGAGGCCGCCGCCCCCACCGCCACCGCCGCCGCCTCCTCCACCGCCGCCACCGGCGTGGAGCCCGCCGGTGCGCTTGGGGACGGAGCCGTCCTTGCCGGGCATCGGGACGGTGGAATAGCCGCCCTGGATGTCCTTCTTCATCAGCTCTTGGGACTTCTGGATCATCTGGTTGGCCTGGTCGAGCAGGCCCTTGACCCGGCCGTCCGCGTCCTTGGCGATACCGTTGATGTCGGTCTTGGCCTTCTGGATGATCTCGTCGGCCGAAGGGCTCGGCGCCGGCTTGTGATCCTTCTCGGCCTGCGCGGCGGCTGTGATCGCCGCGTTCTTGTCCGACTCCGCCTGGGTGTTCCTCTTGTTGACCGCCGCTTCGGCGTCTTCGTAGACGCCCTTCACCTGGGCCTTGATGTTGCCGAGATCGGTGTGGACGCGATCGAGGTCGTCGACGACCTTGCCCAGCTGCTCTTCGACGTTCTTCCCGGCCTTGGTGATCGACTTGACGTACTCGAAGAAGGCCTCCGCGGCGGGCCCGGCCCAGACGCCGCCGTTCAGCGCCTCGGTCGACGTCGACAACGCCGCGCTGTGGTCACCCGCGTTGTCGGCGGCCGTCTTGAACTGCCTCGACGCGTTCTGAATGGCGGCGAGGTTGACCTTGCTGATCTGCTCGGCCTTCTGGGTCAGTCCGTCCCAGCCGTCCGGCGTGCCGGCGCCGACACCGTTCAAAGCCACTGCTCAAGCCCCCTTGGTCTTCGGCCCCCAGGCCTGGCGAGTCTTCACAGGTCCCCGTGCACCTTCAGGTTGTCCACGTGGACCGCTTCGGTCTCCTTGATCAGCCCTGCGGCCTTTCGCAGCACGAAGGCCGTGGCCTCCATCAGCTGACCGGCCGAATCGAATTCGTTGTGGACACCCTGTTTGAACTTGCCGACCGCGCCCTGCGCGTCGCCGTGCTCGTCCACTCCGCCGAAGGGGCTTTCCTTCTCGTCATCCATCCCGGTGACGCCTTTTTTGGTCTTCTCGAACTCGTCCTTGAGCTTCTCCACCTGACCGGCGGCGATCCCCATGGAATCCGGGTCGTACACAGGCACGGTTCGTCATCCCCTTCACGGAAAAACTTGTGTCCGCCCGATCTGACGCGCGGCCGATCAAGACGGTTCCCGCGCATACTTTAAGACCTCGGCAGGGGGCCGTGTGCGTATCCACGCCAACTTCCACCCCGCCGATAATCGGGCGAATCAGAAATCGGCGACTTCCCGGATCCTCGTCGCCAGCAGTTGATTGTCCGCCGGGGTGATGGTCGCCCAATCCCGCCCGTCGCGGTTCCGCGCGACCTGGAACAGATAGCGGCCCGCGTCCGTGTCGTAGAAGGCGACCACGCCGTCCGCGCGCCGCGGGCGGCCGTCGCGGCCCGCGCGTTCGGCACCGAACTGGCCGCGCGCCTCCTGGCCCAGCAGCATGCCCGCCACCTCCTGCGCCTGCCAGAGGGGCACGTCCAGATCTTCCAGGGCCGTGACCAGCGCTTTCGCCTCGCCGCGGGCCGCGGCGTCGGCTTGGACGAGGACGTCGTGGGGGATGCTGATCGACTGGCCGACACCGGGGCCGAGATCACCCGCGACCGAGACGGCGGCTTCGGCCAGCGAGCTTTCGCGCGCCGGGATCAGCCACACCTGACCGGCGTCGATCACGCCGAGCAACGCCTGGTTGCCGACGCTGACCGCCTGGCCCTTGATCTCGCGGTCGGTCCACACCCAGACGTCGATCGCGAGCCGGGGGTGCGCGAACAGGTTCAGCATGTCGACCAGTTCGCCCGACGCCTGGTGTCCCCGCGCGAGCCCTCGCGCGCGCAGGGATTCCCAGGCCTCTTCGATCAGTGCCGCCCGCTCCGTATGGGTCGTTCCGGGGCTCGGCACGTCGAGTGCGACATGGCGGCGGGGCAGCCTTTCGGCTTCCCAGAGCATTTCGAACTCGAGTGCGGACAGCACCAGGCTGCCGTTGTCGTTCGGCACAGGGTCAGCGCGTTTCGGAGTTGCCGTGGTCACCGATCACGTCCGGCGACACCAAGCGCTCGTCGGTGAACAGATCCTTGTCGTCGACGCCATAACGCCTGATGTGCTCCGCGTCCTCTTCGACGTCCTGGGTGGCCGCGCGCTCCATGAACTTCGACTCGGGCTTCGGCTGCTTCGCGCCGATCTTCTCCGAGCGCCGCATGGCCTCCTCTTCGGGAAGCTCGCCGATCGGCAGCTGGCGGGTCGGCTTCACGCCGCCTTCCTGGCGGGGACGGCGGTCGCGTTCCTTGTCGCCGCTCAGCGCGCCACCGGCGACACCGGCGCCGAGCGCGGCGGCACCGGCGCCCAGGTCACCCGCGGCCGGGCCGGTGATCTTCGGGACGGCGGGGAAGCCGCGACCGGATTCGTTGCCGGGGGCCAGCGGCGCCTGCGGTCCGGAGCCGACCGAGCGGCCCTTGCCGAGCGCCTGGTCGCCACCGGCGCCGCCGCCGACGTTGCCGAAGACACCGGGGCCGGAGCTGGAACCGGCGCCTTTGCCGAGCGCGGCGTCGATACCGGGACCGGTGCCGAAGGACTTGGCGACCGGCTGCGCCGACGTGGTGCTGTTCGGCGGCAGGCTGCCGGTGGACTGGCCCGGCGGGATGTTCGGGTTGGACGGCGCGCCCGGCGGGACGAACGGCGGCGAGGCGGGAGAGCCGGTGACCGGGTACGAAGGCCTGCCCTGTTCGGGCTGCGGGGACGGCCGGTTCGGCGTCACCCAGCCGGAACCCGGTGCGGGAGCCGGCCGCGAAGTGCCGGCCGGTGTCGTCGAGCCCGCCGACGCGGGAGCGGTCGCGCCGGGTGCCGCCGAAGCGGTCTTCCTGGCCGTCCCGCCGCCCATGGCGACGCCATAGGCCGGGGTCGGGGCGTCGTACGACGGCGCCTTCGGGTTGCTGACCGGCTGCGCGACCGGCGGCACGTACTTCGACTCCACGGCGGCCGACGCGGGCCGCACGCTGCCGTCCGGGGTCAGATCCGTGGCCGTGCCCGCGAGGTCGAGCGGGGCGGACCCGCCGCCCGCGCCGGCGGTCGTCGTGGTCTGGGTCAGGTTCATCGCCTGCGGATCGGCCAGGGTGTCGGTCGTCAGCAGGTTCTCGCCGCTCGTCTTGGCGTAGTCGTTCAACGCCTCCTGCGCCTGCGCCCGCGCGTTGTTCGCGGCGCTGACGGTTTTGGCGTGGTCGGTCTCGAACCCGATGAGGCTCAGCAGGACGTCGCCGACGGTCAGGCCGCCGGCGCCCTTCCGGACCACGTCCGGATCCGGGAGCTTGTGCAGCGTCCGGTTGAAGGCCTCACCCTGGGCGAAGATCATCTCCGCGGAATGCGAGACCTTCGTGTTCGCGTCCTGGGAGAAACCCGCCTGCTCGGTGAACACCTGACCGGCGGCGCCGCCCGCTTCGCTCTGCCATTCCACGCCGAGCTTGCCCAGCTCGTCACGCAGCGTCTTGTCGGTGTCGGCGAGCGCGCCCGCGACGGATTTCAGCGCGTCGACGGCGATGCCGATGCTGCCGGTGCCGTCGCCGCTGCGGAACTGCTCGATCTCGGTCGCGATCCCGGTGTCGGTGTAGCCGTCGAACCGAAGATCGCGGAGCCTGCCCGCGAGGTCGGAAACGTTCACGCCGCCCTCCCTAATTGCGTGCTTTCAAGGTCTGCAAAGCCAAATCGGCCGCCAGTGCGGACTTCTCGCACAGCTGCGGCATGGTGAACGCGCCCGCGGTGATGGTGACGGCCCGCACCGCCAGCGTCTGTCCTTTCGCGACGCCGACGAGCGTTTCGCAATCACCCGGCGTGCCGGTGTCGCGGTGGTTCCTGATGGCGGGGAACCCGTCGGCCTGCGTCGGTTCCGTCGTCATGCTGTTCTTGCGGCGCTTGCCGGTGAACCATTCTTCGACGTCCGCCGTGATCGTGCGGACGTAGTAGCTGTGGAAAGGCTGTTCGGCGTCCGCGTCGAAGACACAGGTCGGGCCGTCGATCGGTTCCGCGGCCGGGCGCGGTTTGCTGTTGATCTTGAGCCGGTCGAGCTGCGGATCGGCGAGCAGGACACACGGATCGACACCCTGGAGGGTCAACTCGGCGGGCCTGGCGGGCAGCGCGGACGCCTTGGCACCCTGCGTGGCCGAAGCCAGCGCGGGTTCGTTCGGGAACGGCTGGCCGCCCGTGTCCGTGGTACATCCGGCCAAGGCGAGGGTGAGCACGCCGCCGGACACCAGCACACGGGGCCTACGCCCGGTGAACACCACGGTCCCCGAGTGCGGCCGCCTTGTCCGCATCACTGGTCTTGTACTCCTTGGCCGCCGTGCGGAGCTGGCTGACCAACCCCCGAAGACCGGCCACGTACGCCCGGACCTGCGCGGCGTACGACTGGTCGCCGTCGGCCACCAGCGAGTTCCACACGTCGGTCGCGTGCACGCTCACGGTGTCGTTGGCCGGAGTGTCGATCCGCAGCTGGTCGAGCCGCGTCATGAGCTTGTCCTGCAACGCGTCGACCTGCTCTTCGACGATCTTCGCCACTTCGAGCAGCTTCGACGGATCGACTCTGATGTCGGCCACCGACGGTGGCGTCGGGACCGCCGACGTGAGGTCCTGGACCTTGCCCGATGCTGCCATTCCCCACCCCTTGGACACTGCGCACGGTGACCGTTCGTCCTGTCTGAGGCTACCAACGCCGATGTATCGGCTGCCTAAGCTTTGCCGGAAATACCGGGTTAGACGCACCAAGGACCGGAGCGGTTCCGTCCGGAATTCACGAGACCGGGGTGGCGATCTCTCCCTTGGCGGCGAGCAGGGCGATGTCGGTGCGATGGTGGGAGCCGGCCAGGTGGACCTTCTCGACCGTCGCGTAGGCGTCCTTGCGGGCGGCCTTCAGGTTCTTGCCGGTGCCGACGACCGACAGCACGCGGCCGCCGGAGGAGACCACGGCGCCGTCGTCGCGGCGGCGGGTGCCGGCGTGGAGCACGCCTTCGAGCTCACCACCGGTGATGACGTCGCCGGTCCTCGGCTTGCCGGGGTAGCCGTCGGCGGCGAGCACGACGGTGACCGCCGCGCCGGAATCCCAGTCCAGCGGCGGCAGTTCGGCGAGCTTGCCGGTCGCCGTCGCGTGCAGGACCTTGCCGAGCGGGCTGCGCAGCAGCGCCAGGACGACCTGGGTCTCCGGGTCGCCGAAGCGACAGTTGAACTCGATGACCTGCGGGCCCTCGGACGTCAGCGCGAGACCGGCGTAGAGCAGGCCGGAGAAGGTGGCGCCACGGTTGTCGAGTTCGTCGACCACGGGCTGGACGATACGGGCGACGACGTCGTCGACCAGGTCCTTCGGCGCCCACGGCAACGGCGCGTACGCCCCCATGCCGCCGGTGTTCGGGCCCGCGTCGCCGTCGCCGACGCGTTTGAAGTCCTGCGCGGGCAGCAGCGGGACGACCGTGCGGCCGTCGACGAAGCAGAAGAGAGAGGCCTCCGGACCGTCGAGGAACGACTCCAGGAGCACCGGATGGCCGCCGTCGAGCAGCATCAGGGCGTGCTTGCGCGCGACGTCGACGTCCGTGGTGACCACGACGCCCTTGCCCGCGGCGAGACCGTCGTCCTTGACCACCCAGGTGGGGCCGAACCGGCCGAGCGCGGCATCGAGACGAGCCGGGTTGTCGACGACCTCGCAGTGCGCCGTCGGCACCTTCGCGGCCGCCATGACGTCCTTCGCGAAGGCCTTCGAGCCCTCGATCCTGGCCGCGGACGCGGACGGGCCGAAGCAGGCGATGCCCGCCTTCCGGACCGCGTCGGCGACACCCGCCACCAGCGGGACCTCGGGACCGACCACCACCAGGTCCGCCTGCCACTGCTTCGCGAGGGCGGAGACCGATTCGGGGTCGGCCGCGTCGACGCCGAGCTGCTCGGCCACCGAAGAGGTGCCGGCGTTGCCCGGGGCACAGGCCAGTGCGGTGACGGAAGGGTCTTCCGCGACCGCGAGGACGAGTGCATGCTCACGGGCGCCGGACCCGATTACCAGTACGCGCACGACGCACAGGGTAACCGGGCCGGTGAGCTACAGAGACGTCGCCGTCCTCGAGCGGGTGGTTCCATCCGGCGTTCACCCGGCGGTCAGGCTTCCGCCGGTCCGTCTTCGCCGTCCGGACGCCTCCTGCGTCAAGGGTGGCGCGGTACCCCCGAGTTCAAGCGAAAGAGGTCATCCACCATGCGAAAGCGCCTGGGCGTGCTCGCCCTGTCCGGACTCGCCGTACTCAGTGTCACCGGGTTGGCCGGCGCCGCCGAGCCGGGTGCCCGAGATGTGTCGGCGTCGGCCAAGGGCCACGATGGGCCGGTGATCGTCGGACACCGCGGCGCCCCCGGCTACCGCCCGGAGCACACGCTCGCCTCGTATGAGCTCGCCTACCGCCAGGGCGTCGACTGGGTCGACGTCGACCTGGTGCCCACCAAGGACGGCCAGCTCGTCGCCCGGCACGAGAACGAGATCGGCGGGACCACCGACGTCGCGAAGCACCCCGAATTCGCGGGCCGGAAGACGACGAAGGTCATCGACGGCACGTCGTTCACCGGCTGGTTCACCGAGGACTTCACACTCGCCGAGCTGAAGACCCTGCGCGCGACCGAGCGGATCCCGCAGCTGCGGCCGAACAACAAGATCTACGACGGCCGCTACCAGATCGCCACCTACCAGGAGGTGCTCGACCTGACGCGCCGCCTGGGCCGGGAACTGCGTCGCGAGCTGGGGACGTACCCGGAGATCAAGCACTCGACCTACTTCTCGTCGATCAAGAACCCGACCGAGCCGAAGCTGGTCGAGCTGCTCAAGCGCAACGGGCTCAACCACCCGAAGGCGCCGGTGATCATCCAGTCGTTCGAGGTGTCGAACTTGATCGAGCTCTCGCGCCAGGTGCGGGTGCCGCTGCTGCAGCTGACCTCGGCGTCCGGCGCTCCGGCCGACTTCGTCGCGAAGGGTGACCCGCGGACGTACGCCGACCTCGTGACGCCGGCGGGCCTGAAGGAGATCTCGAAGTACGCGGACTACCTGGGCCCGGAGAAGGCGCAGGTCATCCCGGTGGTGAACGGCGCACTGGGGCAGCCGACCAAGCTCGTCGCCGACGCGCACAAGGCCGGGCTGAAGGTCGGGCCGTACACGTTCCGCAACGAGAACAACTTCCTCCCGCAGAACCTGCGTTCGTCGGCGAACCTCGCCGAGTACGGCAACGCTTTCGCCGAGCAGGAGGCTTTCCTCAAGGCGGGTGTCGACGGGTACTTCGCCGACCACCCGGACACGGCGTTGGAGGCTGTGAAGGCGTTCGAGGGGCGCTGACGCTTCTTCAAGTACGTGAAGGCCCCCTTCCTTGCGTCTGACGTAAGGAAGGGGGCCTTCACGTACTTCAGGCAGCCAGTGTGATTTGGGGGCCTCACTCGCGGTAGCACTCCCGCTCCCACCAACCACACTGAGTGGCCACAAGGGGCAAGGCGTGGGCGTTGGGCGACCGGTCGCGAGGTGAGTGCCAGGACGGGTTTCTTGACGGGACCTTGACATGCGCAGGTCGGCGGGCCTAATTTCGGCGGATCTCAATGGTCTGTCCGCATACCTTTTAAGTGGGTGCCCGATGGATGTCTCTGACAAGCAGGCCGCAGAACCCGCCGACGAAGACAGTGCCCGGCTCCACCAACTCGGCTACGCGCAGGAACTCCGGCGCACGATGTCGACCTTCTCCAACTTCGCCGTCTCCTTCACGATCATCTCGATCCTCTCCGGCTGCCTGACCCTCTACGGGTTCGGTATGAAGACCGGCGGGCCCGCCGCGATGATCTGGGGCTGGCCGCTGGTCGGCCTGTTCGTCATCCTGGTCGGGCTGGGCATGGCCGAGGTCTGCTCCAGCTATCCGACCGCGGGCGGCCTCTACTACTGGGCCGCGAAGCTCGCTCCGCGCAACGGCGCGGCGTGGTCGTGGTTCACCGGCTGGTTCAACCTCATCGGGCAGATCGCCGTCACCGCGGGGATCGACTTCGGCGCGGCGCTGTTCCTCAACGCCTTCCTCGACCTGCAGTTCGGGTTCGAGGCGACGCCGGGCAACACGATCCTGCTGCTCGCGATCATCCTGGTGATCCACGGCCTGCTGAACACCTTCGGCGTCAAGATCGTGGCGCTGCTGAACAGCATCAGCGTGTGGTGGCATCTGGTGGGTGTGCTGGTCATCGTCGGGGTGCTGATCGTCGTGCCCGCCAAGCACCAGGACGCGTCCTTCGTCTTCGGCGAGTTCGTGAACAAGACCGGCTGGGCTTCCCCGGTTTACGTTTTCTTACTGGGGCTCCTCGTCGCGCAGTACACACTGACCGGTTACGACGCCTCGGCGCATATGACCGAGGAGACCAAGAACGCGGCGAAGGCCGGACCGCGCGGCATCATCAACTCGATCCTCGTCTCCCTGGTCGCCGGATGGGTGCTGCTGATCGGCCTCACCTTCGCCATCCAGGACTACGACGGCGCCGTGGAATCCGAGACCGGGGTGCCGCCCGCGCAGATCTTCATCGACGCGACCGGCGCGACGACCGGCAAGTTCCTCCTGCTGATCTGCATCGGTGCCCAGTTGTTCTGCGGGATGGCGTCGGTGACCGCGAACTCACGGATGATCTACGCCTTCGCCCGCGATGGCGCGATCCCGGGGTCGAAGTTCTGGCACCGCATCAACAAGCGCACCCAGACACCGACCAACGCGGTGTGGCTGGCCGCGGGCGGCGCGCTCCTGCTCGCCCTGCCGTACCTGTGGAGCGCGACCGCCTACGCGGCGGTGACTTCGATCGCCGTCGTCGGGCTTTACGTGGCCTACGTGATCCCGGTGTTCCTGCGGGTGCGCAAGGGCGACGACTTCGAACCAGGACCGTGGAACCTCGGCCGCTGGGGCAAGCTCGTCGGGACCATCGCGACCGTCTGGGTCTGCTTCATCTTCGTGCTGTTCATGCTTCCGCAGGGATCACCGGTCACCATCGACAGTTTCAACTACACGCCCATCGCCTTCCTCGTCGTACTCGGGGGTGCGGCGGTGTGGTGGTTCGCCTCGGCACGCAAGTGGTTCACGGGTCCGAAGGTGCAGGGCTCCGAGGAGGAACTCGCCGCCGTGGAAAAGGAGCTCAAGGAACTGGGGTAGCGGCGACGTTCTCCCGGGAGCGGCCGGCGCGGACTCCGGTCACCGCGGCCGCTCCCAACGCCCCGACTCCGGCGAAGGCGTAGAAACCCCACGGATACGCGATCCCGGCGCTCAGCAGCGCGCCGCCGAGGATCGGGCCGCAGATCGCGCCGACCCGGCCGACACCCGCCGCCCAGCCGATCCCGGTGGCGCGCATGACGTCCGGGTACGTCTTGCCGATGTACGCGTACACGAGCACCTGCGCGCTGAACACGAACCCGCCGGTGAGGAACACGGCCACGTACAGGCCGACGGCGGGCAGCTTCACGCTCAGCAGCGCGAGGAACACGGCCGCTCCGAGGAACCAGAAGATCACCGCCGGCCGGACCCCGACCTTGTCCGCCACCCGGCCGGCGACGAGCAGGCCGACGACACCGCCGAGGTTCAGCGTGAGCAGCAGCCCGAGCGCCGCACCCAGCGGATACCCGGCCTGGCGCATGATCTCCGGCAGCCAGGTGTTGAGCCCGTAGACCAGCAGCAGCCCCATGAAGGACGTCACCCAGAACGCGATGGTGGCGCGCAGGAGCCCGCCGCGGAACAGCCCGCCGACGACCTCGGTCGCCGACTTCTCCTGCGTCTCCCGCGCCCGCTCGAAGGACTCGGACTCCGGCAGGTACTTGATCATCAGCGGGACCAGCACGAGCGCGGGCAGCGCGCCCGCGATGAACATCGCACGCCAGCCGAGCGGCTGGATCAGCCAAATGCCGAGCAGGGCGGTGAGTACCGCGCCGACGTGATAGCCGGTCATCACCGTGGTGGTCGCGCTGCCGCCCTTCCCCTTGCGGGCGTACTCGGTGACCAGCGCGATCGCCGTCGGCAGGCAGCCGCCGAGGCCCAGCCCGGCGAGGAAGCGCAGCAGACCGAAGACGAACGCCGACGGCGAGATCGCACAGAGCGCGGTGAACGCCGAGAACGCGGTGACCGCGATGATCAGCGCCTTCCGGCGGCCGATGACGTCGGTGATCGTGCCGATCGCCAGCGCGCCGATCGTCATGCCGATCAGTCCGACCGTCGAGATCACCGACGCCGTGCCCGGCGTCAGGCCCCAGACGTGGTCACGGAGCAGCGCGGGCAGCACCGTGCCCAGGACGACCAGGTCGAATCCGTCGAGCAGTACCGCCGTCCAGGCGAGTGGGACCACCCACGAACGGGCCGCGGCAGGGGACATGGGGACCTCCAGCTGTGTTCGCTATGCGCACGAGTATGCACAATACGAACGCTGTGAGCAAGGCCACTGGGCCCCTGAATGACATGAAAGGGCCGTTCAGGACGATAAATGTCCTGAACGCCCCTTTCATGACATGAGGGTCAGCGCTTCACGAGGTCTCCGAGAACCTGCCAGGTGCGAAGCCGCTCTTCGGTGTTCCGGATGCCGCTCTGTGCCGCGACGACCTCGGTCGCCCCGGCGTCGAAGTACCGCCGGATTTCGGCCGCGACGGTCTCCTCGTCCCCCGCGATCACCAGCTCACCGGCGGAATCCACACCCTGGGCGTCGAAGACCGCGCGGTAGGACGGGATGTCGCGGAAGAACGCGTACTGCCGGTCGACCGCGGCGCGCACGGCGTCGGGATCGTCGGTCACGGCGACCGGGGCCATCGCGATGATCCGCGGCGCCGGACGACCGGCGGCGGCCTTGGTGATCTCCGGGACGATCAGCCCGGAAAGGGCCTTCGGCCCGGCGAGGAACGGGATCGTGCCGTCGGCGAGCTCGCCGGTGACGCGCAGCGCCTGCCGTCCCATCGCGGCGACGATCACCGGGATGTCCGAAGACCCCGCGACGGAAAGCGAGGCCGCGAACCCCTTGGCGTGCGCCCGGACCGTCTCGCCGTGGAAGTCGACTTCGCCGCCGTCGAGCACCTGACGGAGGATCGTGAGGTACTCGCGAAGGTGTTTGATCGGCGACGGGTACTCGATGCCGTACGCCGGTTCGAGCCAGTTCTTCGCACCGGTTCCCAGGCCGAGCACGAAGCGGCCCCCGGTGGCGGCCTGCGCCGTCTGCGCGAGACCGGTGATCAGCAGGGGATGCCGCGGGTAGATCGGGACGACGCTCGTCCCGACGGTGATTCCCGGGACGGCCCGGCCCGCGAGGGCGGCGACGGTGATCGCGTCGTGCTCCATCTGCTGCGAGAACCAGACCGACGTCAGCCCCGCGTCGGCGGCCTGCCGGGTCTGGGTGACGAGTTCGTCGACGATGTTGACTGCGTCCGCGGTGTCCCCGGACGGGAGTGCCACTCCGATGGTCATGTTCGACGGCAACGACGGCGCCTCGCGGATATTTCGCCGTTCACCAGTTGGGATCATGCGCGCGGATCGCGGTGTTGGCCCACCCTGGGCGGCGTCCGACACCTCGATCCTGGAGAGACCCGATGTCGCTGACCGATGTCATCGAAGGAACCAAGACCGCCGTCGACGCCGACCCGCGCAACGCCGCCGTCTCGTTCAGCGTCGCCAACGCGCTGAACCCCGGGACCGCGACCCGGGTGGACGTGCGGGTGCGCGACCACTCGTTCGCCGTCGACGAGCCCGCAGCGCTCGGCGGCACCGACACCGCGGCGAACCCGGTCGAGTACGCGCTCGCCGCGCTGGGCTCGTGCCAGGTGATCACGTACCAGTTCTGGGCGGCGAAGCTCGGTGTGCCGCTCGAAGGCGTGCAGGTGACCGTGGACGGCGACATCGACCTTCACGGGTTCTTCGGGTTCTCGGAGACCCGGCCGGGCTTCGGGGACGTGCGCGTTTCGGTCGAGCTGAGCGGGCCCGCCGGGGCGGAGGTCTACGAGGACCTGAAGCGGCAGGTGGACGAGCACTGCCCGGTGCTGGACCTGTTCCGGAACCCGACGCCGGTGAAGACCTCGCTCGCTTAAGACGCTAGGAAAGGTCCTTTCATTGCGAAATTTGCAATGAAAGGACCTTTCCTAGCACGCGAAGGGGGTCAGACGAACTCGTGCCGCACGATGGTCTGCTCCCGGCCCGGGCCGACGCCGATCGCCGAGATCCGCGCGCCCGAGAGCTCTTCGAGCCGCTCGACGTAGGCCCGCGCGTTCGCCGGCAGCTCCTCGAAGGTGCGGCAGCTCGAGATGTCCTCGAACCAGCCCGGCAGCTCTTCGTAGATCGGCAGCGCGTGGTGCACGTCGGTCTGCGTCATCGGCATGTCGTACGTGCGGAACCCGTCGACCTCGTAGCCGACGCACACCGGCACCTTCTCCAGGCCGGACAGCACGTCCAGCTTGGTGAGGAAGTAGTCGGTGATGCCGTTGACCCGCACCGCGTAGCGCGCGATGACCGCGTCGAACCAGCCGGTGCGCCGCGAGCGGCCGGTGGTGACGCCGAACTCGCCGCCCTGTTTGCGCAGGTACTCGCCGGACTCGTCGTCCAGCTCGGTCGGGAACGGGCCGGAGCCGACACGCGTGGTGTAGGCCTTGAGGATGCCCAGCACGGTCTCGATCTTGCCGGGGCCGATGCCCGAACCCGCGCTCGCGCCGCCGGAGGTCGGGTTCGACGACGTCACGAACGGGTAGGTGCCGTGGTCGACGTCGAGCAGGGTGCCCTGCGAGCCTTCGAGCAGCACGGTCTCGCCGCGTTCGAGGGCCTGGTTGAGCTGCAGGCGCGTGTCGGCGATGCGGTGCGCGAACTTCTCGCCGGCGGCCAGCACCTCGTCGGCGACCTGGTTCGCGTCCAGCGCCTTGCGGTTGTAGACCTTGACCAGCACCTGGTTCTTGAACTCCAGTGCCGACTCGACCTTCTGCCGGAAGATCTTCTCGTCGAGCAGGTCCTGCACGCGGACGCCGACGCGGGCGATCTTGTCCTGGTAGCAGGGGCCGATGCCGCGGCCGGTGGTGCCGATCTTGCGGCTGCCGAGGTAACGCTCGGTGACCTTATCGATCGCCACGTGGTACGGCATGATCAAGTGCGCGTCGGCGGAGATCAGCAGCTTGCTGGTGTCGACGTCGCGTTCTTCCAGCCCGGCGAGTTCGTCGAGCAGCACGCCCGGGTCGATGACGACGCCGTTGCCGATGACGTTGGTGACGCCCGGCGTGAGGATCCCGGACGGGATGAGGTGGAGGGCGAAGTTCTGCCCGTCGGGAAGGACTACGGTGTGGCCCGCGTTGTTACCGCCTTGGTAACGCACGATCCACTGGACGCGGTCGCCGAGCAGGTCGGTGGCCTTGCCCTTGCCCTCGTCCCCCCATTGGGCCCCGATCAGCACGATGGCCGGCATGTGACACTCCAGGTGTTCGGCGACTTGTGGTTTGGCGCTGGTAAATGCCGGTGCATGAGCGTAACGGAGGGCCTTCGGGTGCGCGGAATAGTGGTGGTCTGTCCGGAGGGCGAGCCCACACTCCCGGAGATCGACGACGTCGAAATGGTGCACGTCCCGAGCCGTCCCGGCAAGGCGGATATCGACCCCTTGCTGGGGGAACACGATCATCTCGTGGTCGCGGGCACCGATGCCGACCTCGCGGCGGTCGCGCTGCGGCTGTTACGAAAAGAACAGCTCTCGGGCGTGTCGCTCGGCTTCGTGCCTTCCTCGCCGGACTCCGACGTCGCCCGCATCTGGAGCCTGCCGACGCAGCCGCTGCGCGCCCTCTCGCTCGCGTTGCGCGGCGAGGTCGACCCGGTACCGCTGATCCGCGACGACACCGGCGGCGTGCTGGTCGGACGCGGGGTGATCGGGATGATCCGCGGGGTGGCCTACTGCGACGAGCACACCGTCCTGCGCGGCCCCGCGCGCTCGATCGAGGTCGAGCCGGACACGAGCGGCCCGGGGCTGATGGTGCGGGTGACCAAGGGGACGCTGTTCAAGCGGCCTTCGACGCAGTACGCGCGGGCGTTCCAGCTCGGCTGCATCCCGACGCGGCCGAGCAGCGACGGCGTCGCGCATCCGCGGGCGATGAGCCGGTGGACCTGGTACCGGCACACTGAGGACCTCAGGCTGGTGCGCGGGCTGGACTAGAGGGTGTCGCCGAACTGAAGTCCGCCGGTCAGGCGAGGGCACGCGCGCGCGTCTCTTTTCGGCCGGAGGCCTCGGATTTGCGGAGACGGGCCGCTGAGACGGCCGAGCGAGTGGCTCGCCTCGCCACGGCCCGGCTGCGGAAATCCGGAAGCGCGCTCCGACGGACACCGATTAGGCCGTTCGGCTCAGAACCTTCAGCTGGACTTTCCGAAGATTTTTCGGCGACGGACACCCTGTCCTACCTGCTCGTGACACCCTCCGTTCACGAATAGCCAGCAGAGTGTCATCCGATGGTGTTGCGTGGGTCATATCCGTGCCGCATGGTGACCAGGTCCCCAAACCTGACACGGAGGCAGCAATATGCCAACTGCGCTTGCTGTTCGTCGCTCCTTCACCGTTCTCGCCGTCTCGGCGATCGTCTCCGCGGGCGTGGTGGGTGTCGCCGAAGCGACACCCCCGGGCATCCCGTCGGCCTCGACCGCCAAGACCCAGCTCGCCGCGCTGACCGTCAAGCCGGACGGTTCGTCGACCGGGTACAGCCGCGACAAGTTCCCGCACTGGTCCGACCAGGGCAACAGCTGCAACACGCGTGAGGTCGTGCTGAAGCGGGACGGCACGAACGTTCAGCAGGACAGCAGTTGCGCCGCCGTCTCCGGCAGCTGGTTCAGCCCGTACGACGGGGCCACCTGGACCGCTGCGTCCGATGTGGACATCGACCACGTCGTCCCGCTGTCCGCCGCGTGGCGCACCGGGGCGTCGTCGTGGACCACCGCGCAGCGGCAGGCGTTCGCGAACGACCTCAGCGCGCCGCAGCTGATCGCCGTCACGGACAACGTCAACCAGGAGAAGGGCGACAAGTCACCGGACGCCTGGAAGCCGCCGACCGTCGGCTACTGGTGCACCTACGCGAAGATGTGGACCACGGTGAAGTACAAGTACAAGCTGAGCATCAAGTCGGCGGAGAAGACCGCGCTGACGGACATGCTCAACCGCTGCTAGACCCCGCAAGTACATGAAGGCCCCCTTCCTTGCGCCTAGGTACATGAAGGGGGCCTTCACGTACTTTCGGCACTGTCAAGCGGAAACGTGGGACGTTTCGCGGGCTGGGAGCCGGGCTCAGCATGTGGGCGGGCCTCAAGGGCGTGATTAGCGTGAATCGGGTAGGCGCAAGAGAAAGCGCCCCCGTTCCCCGCTGGAGGCCACCCGGTGTCCCGTACCGCCGCCACTTCCTTACTCGCCCTCACCGCGATCGTCGTCACTGCTTGCTCCTCCGCGGGTGGTGCGACGGGCGCCGACGCCGGGCCGCCCAAACCCGGTGGCACGCTGCGACTCGGGATCTCGTCGAGCCCGGACTGCGTCGACCCGCAACAGGTCGGCACCAACGCGTCGCTCAACGTCGGCCGCCAGCTGGTCGATTCGCTGACGGATCAAGACCCGGCCACCGGCGAGATCAAGCCGTGGCTGGCCGAAAAATGGGAGAGCAACGCGGATTCGACCGTGTTCACCTTCCATCTGCGCGACGGCGCGACCTTCTCCGACGGGAGCCCCGTCGACGCCGCTGCGGTCAAGACGAGCTTCGACGCGATCAAGGCGCTCGGCCCGAAATCACAGCTCGGCTCGGGCTATCTGGCCGTCTACAAGGGAACGACGGTCGTCGACCCGAAGACGGTGAAGATCGAATTCTCCGTTCCCAGCGCGCAGTTCCTGCAGGCCAGCTCGACGATGTCACTCGGCGTCCTCGCACCCGCCGCATACAAGAAGACCGCCGACCAGCGTTGCCAGGGTGACGGCCTGATCGGCTCCGGCCCGTTCGTTTTCGAAAGCCTGAAGCAGAATCAGGAGATCGTCCTCGCGAAACGCAAGGGCTACAACTGGGGTTCGTCGCTGTTCAAGCACCAGGGCGAGGCGTATCTCGACAAGATCGCCTACAAGATCGTGCCGGAACCCGGTGTACGCACCGGAAGTCTCGCGTCCGCCCAGCTCGACGCCATCACCGACGTCCAGCCGGTCGACGAGCCTCAGTTCACCGGCAACGGTTTCACCGAGCCCACGCGCCCGAATCCCGGCGTCGTGTTCAACCTGCACGCCAACGTCACCAAGGGCGTGCTCACCGACGAAAAGGTCCGCCAGGCGGTGGTCAAGGGCATCAACCGGCCCGAGGTCACCAACACCGTGCTGACCCCGAACTACAAGCCCGCCACCAGCATCCTCGGCTCGGCGACACCGTTCTACACCGACCTTTCCCCGCTGCTCGCCTACGATCCGGCAGGTGCCACGGCGCTGCTGGAGAGTGCGGGTTGGCTCCCCGGACCCGACGGGATCCGCACCAAGAACGGGCAGCGGCTGACCGCGAAGGTCGTCTTCTCCCTGGTGTTCAACCAGAACAAGAGCGTGCTCGAACTCGTGCAGCAGCAGTTGCGCAAGATCGGCTTCGATCTTCAGATCGAGCAGCGCACGACGGCCGAGAGCGTGCAGATCACGCAGAGCGGGAACTACGAGTACCTCTGGTACAACACGACCCGCGCCGATCCGGACATCCTGCGCAACCTGTTCTCCACCAAGGCCAACAACCGGAGCAAGCTGTCCGCGGGCAACCCGGTCGACGCGCCGCTCGACGCGCAGTCGTCCACTGTGGACCCGGAGAAACGCAAGCCCGCGGCCGAGGAGGCGCAGCGCGCGATCATCGAGCACGGCTACTCGGCGCCGGTGTTCGAACTGACCCAGGTGCTGGCGCACGGGCCGAACGCGCACGGCGTCGGTTTCGAGGCGTCGTCCCGGCTTCAGCTGTTCGACGCCTGGGTGTCCGGCTCGTGACGCGGTATCTGCTGCGGCGGATCCTGCAGGCGGTCTTCGTGCTGTGGGCCGCGTTCACCGTGTCCTTCGTGATCCTCTACCTCCTGCCGGGCGACGCGGTCAGCGCGAAGCTCGGCGGGGGCGAGGCCGGTCTTTCGGTGACGCCGGAACAACTCGCCGCGGCGAAGGCGGAATACGGACTCGACGATCCCTTGCCGCTGCAGTACGGAAAGCGGCTGCTCGCGGCACTCCAAGGGGACTTCGGACGCTCGATCGCCACAGGGGACGACGCCACGAACATGGTCGTCTCCGCCCTGCCGCCGACACTGGCTGTGACCGGCTTCGCCCTGGTGCTCGCGATCCTGTTCGGCGGCGGGATCGCGTTCGCCGGCACCCTCACGCGGCATCGGTGGCTGGGCAACCTCCTGCTCGCGTTGCCACCGCTGGGGATCTCGCTGCCGCCGTTCTGGGTCGGGCTGCTGCTCGTGCAGTTCTTCTCCTTCCAGCTCAGGCTGTTGCCCGCGCTGGGTTCGAACGGCTTCGAGTCGCTGATCCTGCCCGCGATCACGCTCGCCATCCCGACCGGCGCGATCATCGGGCAGGTGCTGGCGAAAAGCCTCCGCACGCAGCTCGCCGAGCCGTATGCCGAGATCGCGCTGGCGAAAGGGGCCAGCCGGTCGAGAGTCCACTTCGGACATCTCCTGCGCAACGCGGCGGTGCCCACGCTCACCATCGCCGGCGTGGTCGCGGGAAACCTGATCGCGGGTTCGGTGATCACCGAGACCGTGTTCTCCCGCGACGGCCTCGGCCGCGTGACGTCGTCGGCGGTCACCGCGCAGGACATCCCGGTGGTGCAGGCGGTGATCGTGCTCGCCGCGCTGGTGTTCGTGGTGATCAACCTGCTCGTCGACCTCGTCTGTCCCCTGCTCGACCCGCGGATCCGACACCGGGAGACGGCCGATGCCTGACGTTCTCGTGCGCACCGGGCGCAAGCCGGGCCTGATCCTCGCGATCGCCGTGCTGGCCTTCGCCCTGCTGTCGGCGGTCGCGCCCGGCCTCTTCACCGGACAGGACCCGCTCGCCGGCGTCCCCGCCGAGAAGATGCAGGGGCCGTCGCTCGGCCATCTCTTCGGTACCGACGAGACCGGGCGCGACATCTTCGCCCGTGTCGTGCACGGCGCCGCGCTTTCGTTGCAGGCGACCGTGATCGCCGTCGTGGTCGCGCTGGTCGCCGGTTCCGCGCTCGGGCTGCTCGCCGGGTTCCGCGGCGGCGCGCTCGATTCGGCGATCATGCGCTGCGTCGACGTCCTGCTGGCGATCCCGTCGATTCTCCTGTCGCTGGCGCTGGTCACCGCGCTCGGCTTCGGGACGACCAATGTCGCGATCGCGGTCGGGGTCGCGAACCTCGCGCAGTTCGCCCGGCTGATGCGGGCCGAAGTGCTGCGGGTCCGCAGTGGCGTGTTCGTCGAGGCGGCCAGGGCGGGCGGTGTGCGCTGGACCGGCGTGCTCGGGCGGCACGTGCTGCCCAACGCGCTCGGCCCGGTGCTCGCGCTCGCGACGCTCACCTTCGGCACGGCGGTGCTGGAGGTGTCGGCGCTGAGCTTCCTCGGCTACGGCGCCACCCCGCCGACCCCGGAGTGGGGCTCGCTGGTGGCAGGCGGCCGCGGCTTCCTCGCCACCGCCTGGTGGATGACGACCTTCCCCGGACTCACCGTCGCGGCCGTCGTGCTGTCCGCGAACCGGCTGTCCAGAGCGATCGAAGGAGACGTGCGGTGAGCGAACTGCTGACCATCCGCGATCTCGCGGTTTCCTACAAATCCGTGACCGCCGTGGACGGCGTCTCGCTTTCCGTCCACAAGGGACAGATCGTCGCGGTGGTCGGCGAGTCCGGCTCCGGCAAGAGCACGACGGCGCACGCGGCGATCGGCCTGCTGCCCCGCGGCGGGCGGATCGACCGCGGCGAGATCACCTTCGACGGCCGTGACCTCACGAAACTCTCCGACCGCGCTTGGCGTTCGGTGCGGGGCCGCGAGATCGCGCTGGTCCCGCAGGATCCGACCGTGTCGCTCAATCCCGTGCACCGGATCGGTGATCAGGTCGCGGAAGTGCTGCTGATCCACGGTCTCGCCGACAAACGCACCGCCGGTACGGAGGCGGTGAAGCTACTGCGCAAGGCCGGGATCGCCGATCCGGAAACGCGGGCGCGGCAGTATCCGCACGAGCTGTCCGGCGGGCTTCGGCAGCGCGCGCTGATCGCGGCCGCACTCGCCGGACGGCCGAAATTGATCATCGCCGACGAGCCGACCAGCGCGCTCGACGTCACCGTGCAGCGGCAGATCCTCGACCACCTCGAAGAACTCGCCGCCGAAGCGGGCACCGCCGTCCTGCTGATCACCCACGACCTCGGCGTCGCATCGGATCGCGCGTCGCGGATCGTCGTACTGTCACAGGGAGGTGTCGTCGAGGAAGGCACGACCGGCGAGATCCTCGCCGCACCCTCGCAGACGTACACGCGGGACCTGCTCGCCGCCGCGCCCAGTCTGTCCGATACCCCGCTGAGGGAGCCGAAACCGCCGTCGTCCGACGTCCTGGTGTCCGTCCGTGGCCTCGGCAAGACCTTCGGGGCCGTCCGAGCGGTCGACGACGTTTCGTTCGACATCGCCCGCGGCCGGACGCTCGCGCTGGTCGGCGAATCCGGTTCGGGCAAGTCGACCACCGCGCGGATGATCCTGCGGCTGGAGACGCCGACCGACGGTGCCGTCGAATTCGACGGCGAGGACATCACGACGCTTCGCGGTGAGGAGCTGCGACGACTGCGGCGCCGGTTCCAGCTGGTGTACCAGAATCCGTACGCGTCGCTCAATCCGAAGTTCAGCATCGAGGACGTCATCTCCGAGCCGCTGCGGGCGTTCGGCGTCGGCACGAAGGCGGAACGCCGGGCGCGGGCGGCGGAACTGGTCGACCAAGTCGCCTTGCCGTCTTCGGTGTTGAAGCGGAAGCCGGCCGAATTGTCCGGCGGGCAGCGGCAACGCGCGGCCATCGCCCGGGCGCTCGCCCTGCGCCCGGACCTGATCGTCGCCGACGAACCCGTGTCCGCGCTGGATGTCTCGGTGCAGGCGCAGATCCTGCGGCTGCTCGCCGACCTGCAGGACGAACTCGGCCTGACCTACCTGTTCATCTCGCACGACCTCGCCGTGGTCCGGCAGATCGCGGACACCGTCGGCGTGCTGCGCGGCGGCGGACTCGTGGAGCTCGGCCCGGCGAGGGACGTCCTCGAACGGCCGAGCGCGGACTACACCCGGGAGCTGCTCGCCGCCATCCCCGGCCGGAAACCCTTGGAGACACGATGAAGTTCGGGCTCTTCTCCCTGGTCGCCAACCATCCCGACCCGGTGACCGGCGCGACCCCGACCCAGCACGAACGCCTGCGCCGGGTCGTCGACGAAGCGATCTTCGCGGAGGAACTGGGCTTCGACGCGTACGGCGTCGGCGAGCGGCACGGCGAACCGTTCCTTTCCTCGGCTCCGCCGGTGATCCTCGCGGCGGTCGCGGAACGCACGAAAC
Source organism: Amycolatopsis sp. w19 (assembly GCF_051373225.1). Classification (NCBI taxonomy): domain Bacteria; kingdom Bacillati; phylum Actinomycetota; class Actinomycetes; order Pseudonocardiales; family Pseudonocardiaceae; genus Amycolatopsis; species Amycolatopsis sp. w19. The sequence goes on from NZ_JBPQFM010000024.1 coordinate 91,944, forward strand.
GGGTCCGGCTGCTGACCACCTTGACCGTGATCAGCGTGCTCGACCCGGTCCGCGTCGCCGAGGACTACGCGACGCTCGACCAGCTTTCCGGCGGCCGGCTGGAACTCATGATCGGGAAGGGCAACGATCCGCGGCACTTCCCGTTGTTCGGCCTCGAAGAAGACCGGCAATGGGAGTACCAGGCGGAGAAGTTCGCCCTGTTGCGCCGCCTGTTCCTGGAGGAGGGCGTGACGTGGGAGGGCGAGTTCCGCGCGCCGCTGACCGACGTCACGACGCAGCCGCGGCCGTTCCACCGCCGCCCGCGGATCTGGCACGGCAGCGCGTCGAGTACCGAATCGACCGAGCTGGCGGCGAAGTTCGGCGATCCGTTGTTCACCGCGAACGGCTTCCACCCCAAGAAGAAGTACGCCGATCTGATCGATCACTATCGTCGGCGATGGGCGGAGTACGGCCACGATCCGGCGGACGCGCTCGTCGGCTCCGGCGCGGGCGGGCTGTACGTCGCCAAGACCTCGCAAGAGGCGCTGGACGGATACCGGCCGTACTTCGAAGCGCTCATGAAGACACCCGCGTATCAGCACAACAAGTCGGAGTTCACCACGCTGGAGGACAAAATCGCCAACGGATCCGCCCTCGTCGGGAGCCCGGAACAGGTGATCGACAAGATCGGCGGCTACCACGCGTCGTTCGGGCACGAGGTGCAGGCGGTTTCGGTCGACGGGCTGGAAGCCGGGGAAGCGCGGGACGTCCTGGAGCTCTTCGCCGCCGACGTCGTCCCGATCGTGCGGAAAGAACTGCCCTCGCGAGTCTGGGAAAGCTAGTACTTTCGGAGAGGTGCGCATCCTCTTCACGTGCCGCCCGGCCTACGGACACCTGTACCCGTTGATGCCCTTGGCGATCGCCGCCCGCGACGCCGGGCACGAAGTGATCTTCGGGACCGGTGCGGCTTTCCTGGACAAGGTCCGCTCGCTCGGCTTCGACGCGCGTGAGGTCGGGATCTCGATCCAGGACGCCGTCGACCAGGCCGAAGGGGACGCGCTCGAGGCCATCTTCACCGCCTTCGCCGACATCCTGCCGCAGGCGACGATCGCCGACCTGACCCCGCTGCTCCCCACGCTCCGGCCGGATCTGGTCGTCTACGAGATGAGCGACGCCGGCGCGGCGGCCGCCGCCCGCCGGGCCGGGATCCCGGTGGTGTCCCACGTGATCGGGCGGTCGATGCCCGCCGAGCTGATGGCCGCCGCCGCGCACCGGTTCGCGCCGCTGTGGGACGGCAACCCGCCTGCCGACCTCATGCTGGGCGACGCCGGGATCGACGTGTGGCCGGATGTCGTCCGCGACCCGGTGGCGAGCTCGCTGCCGACGGTCTTCCGGCTCCGGCCGGTGCCGTGGAACGAACCGGGCACGGTGCCGTCGTGGCTCGACGGACGCGACCGACCCCTCGTCTACCTGACGCTGGGCACCGTCGCCTTCGGCGCCACCGGCGTGCTGCGCGCGGCGATCGACGGCCTCTCGCGGCTGCCAGTGGACGTGCTGGTCGCCCGCGGTCCTGGCGACCCCGGCGAGTTCGGCGACCTGCCGCCGAACGTCCACGTGACCGGCTTCGTGCCGCAGTCCGAAGTCCTTCCGCGCGCGGATCTGGTGGTGCACCACGGTGGAACCGGGACCGTGCTCGGCGCGCTTTCGGCCGGCCTGCCGCAACTGGTGCTGCCACAGGGCGCGGACCAGTTCGTCAACGCCGAAATGCTGGAGACGGCCGACGCCGGACGAGCGCTGACCGGCGACGAGGTGACCGCGGACGCCGTCGAGGAGAGGGCCAAGACCCTCCTCGACGACGCCCGCGTGCGCGAGGTGGCGGCGAGGGCCCGTCACGAGATCGCCGCCATGCCCGCGCCGTCGGAGGTCGTCCGGCGGCTGGAGGAGTTCGCCGCCCGTTAAGTGACCGACCGCAAGATCTCCCGCGCTACGACGTCGTTCTGCCGGAACGGGAGCGCGTTGGTCCGCGGCCGGGTGAACGCCCCGGCCGACCGCGCCGACGTATGCGGCCCGAGCGCGAACCGGCGCGGATGCGGACGGCCCTCGCCGTCGAGCATCCGGCCGTCGGAGACGCGGGTGTGGATACGGCCGGCGAGCAGCCTGTCGCCGGTGACCGGGTCGAGGACGGCTTCCTCGCCGAGCGCGCCGCTGTCGCGCAACTGTCGCAAAAGGACATCGGACGCCCTGGAGACGCTCGGCTCGGGGAGCCGTGCCTCGACCAGGGTCCGAGCCTCGGTCTCACCGGGGAAGCTCGCACCTGAAGCGACGAAGGCCCTGCGCTCCTCGTCGGCCGACACCCGCATTTCGGCACCCAAGAAGGAAACGAGACCTGCTTCCTGGAGCGCTAGCAGTTCTTCGAGCCTTCGCGGGGGCGGGCCGCTGGCGAAGTAGGAGAAGAAGCCGAGGAACCAGCCGTCCAAATCGGACAGTTGTGACGCCGCGTCGAGCCGTCCGGTCTGCACCAGCGCCGGAAGCTGCCCCATCACGGAAAGCAGCGCCATGAACGCGCCCAGATCCGCGCTGTACTCGGCGTCCGCCCGGCGGCTCAAGTCCGCTTCGACGTACTCGCGCAGCTCCTTGCCGTACTCCTCGGCGGTGCCGAACTCGGCCCCCGCCATCGGCCGGTCGAGCCTGCCGAGGTCGAGCCGGTCGTCCGGCGCCGGAACCGCCCGCGCCACCAGCGCGTCGAGCTCGCCGGGCGCGGCGTCCGCGAAAGCGTCGGCGAAGACCGCGAAATCCATCCGCACCCGCTCGGGGTGGGCGGTGAACAGTTCGCTGTAGTAGGCCCACGCGATCTCCTTCGAGATCAGTGGCCAGACGTCGCGGCGGAAGTCGATCGGTCCGGGCACGTCGCAGAGCTTCCCGATCGCGTAGGAATCGAAGAATTTGGGCAACTGCAAGGGCTTTCCGCGCAGCCGGTAGCCGATCTTCGAGTGGTACGGCACGCCACGGCGTGAACCGATGTGCAATACCGGCTCGGCGCCGCTGGGGTGGTATTTCAGCCCGCCGCACGCCTGCTCTTCGAACCGGCCGCCGCGGCCTTCGGTCAGCAGCAGCATCAGATCGACGAACGCGAGGCCGAATCCGCGCACCAGCACGGTTTCCCCCGGCCCGATCGCCGAATAGTCGACGTCGGCGGTGTAGCCGGCCGGGTAGTAGGCGAGGTCGTGCCGGGCGGCGAAATCGGCGAGTGCGGTTTCGCGTTCGTCCGGTTCGGCGTCGAGATGCCCGACGGTGAACAGGACCGCGTCCACGGCGAGGGGCTCCGCCCGGTCCTCCAGCCAGAGCGACTGCGGGTCGCCGTCTTCCAGCCGCACCGCGCGGGTCCGGTGCTCGACGACTTCGATTTCGGGCGGGAGCCCGGCGCGGACCTCGCAGTGGAACCAGGCAAGGTACGCGCTCTGCAACCGTCGAGTCGGGAAATGATCGCTTTGCAGCGCCTCGAGTTCGGCGCGCAGGCTTTCGTCGACTTCCGCGTCGAGCGCGCCGTCGCGAACCAGCCGCGCCCACTCGATCAGCGAGGGCCCGAGGCGGATCGGCCCGTCGATCTCGACGGTCTCGTCGGTGAACACGGTGACGTCCTCGGGCATGGAGTTCATGCGCAGCAACGGCGACTGCTCGTAACGCCAGACCCGCCCGGCCCCGGCGGGAAAGGGATCGACGAGATGCACCACCAGCCGCCGCCCGCCGAGGAGCTCGGCGGCGTTGGCACCGAGCCGTTCGAGCACGCCCACCCCACGTGGACCGGCGCCGACCACCGCGAGCACGTAGGGAAGGTCTGCGGTACTCACGAAGCCGAAGCTACGCCGGGATTCCAGGCCGTGTGCGGGTTCTCAAGGAGCGGAACCCGTTGCCACGGCGAGGAACCGGCGCGTACTCGTCGAACAGGGGGACACGGACGAGAGGGACGGACGATGCCGGTCGAATTCCTGGGTATCGGAGGCACCAACAACGGTTCGGAGACACATCCGCGATCGGGTGGCGTCTTCGACAAGGACTACACACTGCGGCTCGCGCGGGCACACGAGGAATTCGGCTGGGACCGGGTGCTGTTCGCGTACGGCTCCAGCGGGCCGGACCCGGCGCAGGCGGCCGCGTACGTCGCGGCGAAGCTCGACAAGCTCCAGATCCTGCTGGCGCACCGGCCGAACGTCTCGTACCCGACCTTCGCGGCGAAGACGTTCGCCACGCTGGACCAGCTCTCGGACGGGAAGCTCACGGTCCACTTCATCACCGGCGGCAGCGATCACGAGCAGCAGCGCGAAGGCGACTACCTGACGAAGGACGAGCGCTACTCACGCACGCGCGAGTACATCCAGATCGTGAAGCGGGCTTGGACGTCCGAAGAGCCCTTCGACCACGAGGGCGAGCACTACCGCTTCGCCGACTTCGTTCTCGACGTCCGGCCTGTGCAGCAGCCACGCCCTGGCGTCTCGTTCGGTGGTTCGTCTCCGGCGGCGTACGCGGCGGGCGGGGCCGAAGCGGACATCTTCTGCCTCTGGGGCGAGCCCCTCGCGCAAACGGCCGAGCAGATCGAGTCCGTCAAGGCCGCGGCGAGGGCCGCCGGGCGGACCGACGTCCCGCGCATCCAGGTCGCCTTCCGCCCGATCATCGCGCCGACCGAGGAGCTCGCCTGGGAGAAGGCGCGTCGGACGGTCGATGCGATCAAGGCCCGGACGAGCGGAGGCAAGCAGCTGACCCGGCGGCATTCGCTCACGAATCCGGAGAACACCGGCTCGCAGCGGCTCCTCGCGGTCGCCGCCGAGGGCGAACGGTTCGACCGGGCGCTGTGGACCCCGACGGCGGCCGCGACCGGCGGCGCGGGCAACTCCAACGCCCTGGTCGGCACGCCCGAAACCGTCGCACAGGCCCTGCTCGACTACTACGACCTCGGTGTCGACATCCTCTCCGCCCGCGGCTACGACATGCTCGGCGACACGATCGACTTCGGCCGTCACGTCATCCCGATCGTGCGCGAAGAGGTCGCCAAACGCGACGCGGCGAAGGCGGCTTCGGCGCGCGAGGTACTCGCCGTCGACGGCTGAGCCGTTCACTCGACCGGATGGCGGTCGGCATCATCCATTCGGCGGACGACGCCGGCTGCCGTTGATTGCCCCGGTCGTCGCGGAGCGGAGTCGGAACACGTTCGCCCACAGGCGCCTCGGGGGCCACTCGCGGACCGCCGTCGCGACGCGGCATCCCCGCCCCGGGTGACACCGTCCTGTCCGCCTTTTCCCGTCGAAAAGCCCGAAACAACCCAAAAGCGCTGGCCTGGACCGCGATACCGGTCACCGGGACATCTTCGCGAACGGCCGTTCGTCCACGAAAAAGATCTCCAACTCCAGAAACCCGGCGAAAGAACCTAGCCAATCACCAACAGTCAGGAGACACTTACGTGAACGAATGACGCTTCGTGACGAGCTCGTGACCGCGTTACTCTCGGTCACGAGTTTCTCGCGTAATAAGGACCCTATTGGGGGCAACATGGCTTCGGCCGGACGGGTCACTTACCGAGAGGTGTTCGGTGTAGCCGAGTTCCGTTCGCTCTGGTTCGCCGAACTGTTTTCGATCTTCGGTGATCAACTCGCCAGGGTCGCCCTGTCCGTCCTCGTCTTCACCGAAACCCGCTCCGCGACCCTGACCGGTCTCACCTACGCGCTGACCTACGCGCCTTCGCTGCTCGGCGGCATCTTCCTCACCGGCTTCGCGGACCGGTTCCCCCGGCGGACCGTCATGGTGGTCGTCGACCTCTTACGGGCCTTGCTGATCGCGCTGGTCGCGGTGCCGGTGCTGCCGTTCTGGGTCCTGTGCGTCCTCGTCGGCGGCGTCTCGCTGCTGAACCCGCCGTTCAAGGCGGCCCAGCTGGCCCTGCTGCCGCAGATCCTCGAAGGCGACCGGTTCGTCGTCGGCATGGCGATCCGCAGCATGACCGTCCAATCGGCACAGCTGGCGGGCTTCGCCGGCGGCGGGCTCCTGCTGACCGCGCTAGAACCCCATATCGCCCTCGCGCTGGACGCGGTCACCTTCGTGATCTCGGCGCTGTTCGTCCGGTTCGGGCTGAAATCGCGGCCGGCCGCGGCGTCCGGGGAGAAGCGCAAGTCGTTCTTCGCGTCGATCGGCTCGGGCGGCAAGATCGTCTTCGCCAGCGCCGGGTTGCGCTCGTTGCTGCTGTTCACCTGGCTGATGGGCCTGCTGCCGGTGTACGAGGGCATCGCGGCGCCCTACGTCGCTTCGTCGGGCGGCGGCCCCGAGGTCATCGGCCTGTTGCTGGCGGCCGATCCGATCGGCAGCGTGATCGGGGCCTTCATCTACTCGCGCTGGGTGCCGGCACACGTCAGACCGAAACTGATCGGGCCGCTTTCGGCGCTGACCGCGCTCCCGCTGCTGCTGTGCTTCCTGCAGCCGGGACCGCTGTCGTCGATCGTGTTGTTCGTGTTCTGCGGCGGCTTCGGCACGGTGGCGCTGATGCAGGCGACCGCGTCGCTGACCCTGGCCGTGCCGGACGAGAGCCGGGCACAGGTGATGGGGCTGTCGAACACCGGATTGACCACGACGATGGGGGTGAGTCCCCTGATCGGCGGCATCCTGGCGGACCAGGTCGGCCCTCAGTCGACCGTCGGCGTCTTCGGCCTTGCGGGATTGATCCTGACCGTCCCGCTCGCGTTGAGCTGGTTCCGGACCCTCAGCCGCGACCCGGAACGGTGGCAGGAAAAAGACGCCGCACGCGCAGAACATTGAGCTGTTCCACGCGCCGGCCCGATCGCGCGGACGTCTGGCGCGCGCCCCAGTTCACTGATCCCTACCGGCCATCGCTGGCACCTTTCCCTCGACCTCTCAGAGAAAAGTACACACCTAGGGAGCTTGTCGACAGCCCGCAAGTCGGTAGAAGCTGTCCGTAAGTAGGGGGTTTCGGAGAATGACGCAAGAGTCAGGGGGAAAGATGATCACATCGGAGGAACGCGCTGGACATCGTTCGGCTCTCACGGTAGCGACATGGGAGCTGTGGAAGAGGCCCAAGCACTGGATCGCCTACACCGGGCTGTCCGTCGCGACGATGCTGGCACTGACGGGGGTCTTCGCCGCATCCATCGCCATCACGTCTTCGCAGGTCCTGCTGTGTTCCCTGCTCGCGGGGCTCGCCATCGCGCACACCGAGGCGACCCGCCGGATCGAGCGCCAGCGGCGCAGCATGAGCGTCACCCCGCATATCAACATGACCTCGGTCTGGGTCCTGCCGGGCGCGATCCTGCTTCCGCCGCAGATGACCGCGCTTCTCGTAACCGTGATCTATCTTCACCTCGGATACCGCAGCTGGGCGGGCCTTCGCACGGTCAACCCCCATCGAACTGTGGCGAACGCCACATCGATGACGCTGACCGCGTTCGCCGCCTGGGCGGCCGTGCAGATCGTCGGCGCCGACACGGCGTCGGTGACGTCGATCTGTGCCGCGAGCCTCGCCTTCTTCCTGATGAACGCCGTCTTCACCGGCACCGGCCTGTACTTCGCGGCGCCCAAGAAGGCGACCGTCCAGACGCTCCTCGGCTCTTGGGACGACAACATCCTCGAAGCCTCGACGGTCTGCATCGGCGCGCTCGTGCTCGCCGTTCTCCCGCATCAGCCGGTGCTGGTGCTGCTCGTCTTCCTGCCGCTGTACCTGCTGCAGCGTTCGGTGCTGATCAAGCAGCTGGAGGAGCTCGCCACCACCGACCAGAAGACGCAGCTGCTCAACGCCACGACCTGGCAGCAGGGCGCCGTCCGCGAGGTCTCCCGCGCCGAGCGTGAGAACGGCCAGTTCGGCGCGCTGATGATCGACCTAGACCACTTCAAGAGCATCAACGACACGTACGGCCACCTGGCGGGCGACGATGTCCTCAAGGGTGTCGCGGCGCTGGTCAAGGCCGAAACGCGGACGCAGGACCTCGCCGGCCGCTTCGGCGGTGAGGAGTTCGTCGTACTCCTGACCTCGTCTTCGAAGCAGGAGTCCGTCGCGGTCGCCGAGCGGATCCGGCAGCGGATCAGCGAAATGGTCATCAAGACCCAGGACAACGAGGGCAACGCCGTGGTCATCGAGCAGCGGACGGCGTCGGTCGGCGTCGCGACGTTCCCGCTCGACGGCCGGACGATCGACGAGGTCATGGCCTCGGCCGATGCCTCCGTCTACGCGGCCAAACGCAACGGCCGTAACCGCGTCGTCTCGTCACCGGATCTGGCGTCGGTCACCGAAGAAGCCATGGAGGCCGTCGCGGCCTAACGCAGTCTTTCCATCACGTCGGCGGCCGCGGTCCGGAGACGGACGACGCCGCCGACGGTGAATTCGGTGAGCAGGTCGATGAGTGCGTCCGCGTCGGGCGGCTCACCGTCCCAGCTCGCCTGGACGAGCGCCTCGGTCATCGCGAAGAACAGCGTGACCAGCGCCTTGTCCGCGCGGCCGGAGTCGACGCCGTGGCGTGCCCAGCGCTGACGGCTCGCCTCGGTGTAGACGGTCGCGAGCCGTTCCCGAAGCCGGGTGAGGGCCGGGTCGCCCATGCGCTCCGCTTCACGCAGCACGGGAAACGCGTCGGGATTCGCTGCGACGAAGGCGAACATATTGGCGTAGTTGGCGCGGGCCCAGGACCGGAGCTCGGGCTGCGAGAGGTCGAGGGCGGGCGCGCCGATCGCTTCGAAGGCGCGTTCCTCGATGTCCGCCACGACCTGGGCGAACAACGTCGTGCGATCGCCGAACTGCTCGTAGACGGCCTGGCGGGACACCCCCGCGCGCCGCGCGATCTGCTCGATCGTCGCGGCCTGCGCGCCGTGCACCGCGAAGACGCCGGCCGCCGAACCCAGCACCCGCGCGCGTTGCTCGCCGATCGGGAGTTTGCGGGGTCTCCCTCGCGGCGCCGGACTTGACATTGTGCGCCACCTCACTGACTCTCTTTTTCGACACGTCTGTCGAAAATGTTTGTGCTCAACGAGGAGCAAGCATGCGTCCAGGATCCCGGCGCGGTGTGTCCGCCGCCGTCTCAGCGGCCACCATCGCGGCCCTGCTGACCTTCGGGGCACAGCAGGCCGGCGCCGCCCCGTCCTTCTACGATCCCCCGTCGCCGCTGCCCGCGGGTGCTCCCGGCGACATCATCCGGCACGAGCCGTCCACCTTCTACGTCGATCCCGTGAAACTCATCAAGGCCGACGCGGACGTTCAGCGCATCATGTACCGCAGCACCGATACCCACGGCCGGGCCAACGCCGTGACCGGCACCGTCCTCACCCCGAAGAAGGCGTGGACCGGCGCGGGCGAGCGGCCGGTCATCGGCTACGCGGCCGGGACGCAGGGCGTCGGCGACCAGTGCGCGCCGTCGAAAGCCCTCTCGGCGGGCATGGAGTACGAAGGTCCCTTCATCGCCGGGCTGCTGCTTCGCGGCTACGGCGTCGTCGTCACCGACTACGAAGGCCTCGGCACTCCCGGCGTCCACACGTACGTCAACCGCGTCGCCGAGGGCAACGCCGTCCTCGACTCGATCCGCGCGGCGCAGCGCCTGCCCGAAGCGAATCTGCCGGACAACGGCCCGGTCGCGACCGCGGGCTACTCGCAAGGCGGCGGGGCGTCGGCGTCGGCCGCCGAACTGCAGCCGTCGTACGCGCCCGAACTCAAGCTGAAGGGCTCGTACGCGGGCGCCGTCCCGGCCGACCTCGCCGAAGTCGGCAAGAACATCGACGGGCACTACGCGTTCGGGTTCCTCGGCTTCACGATGGTCAGCATGGACGCGGCGTACCCCGAGCTGAACATCCCGTCCCTGCTGAACGCGAAGGGCGCCGAAGCGTTCGAGAAGGTCAAGCAGGAGTGCACTGTGGACGCGATCTTCGCGCACGCGTTCACGCAGTCGAAGGACCTGACGAAGGATGGCAGGCCGCTGACGGCTTACCTCGGCGAAGAGCCGTACAAGACGCGAGTCGGCGAGCAGCTCATCGGTGCGCGTAAGCCGGGCGCGCCGACGCTGGTCGTCCACAGTGCTCTCGACGACATCGTCCCCTACGCGCAGGGACGGACCATGGCGCGCTCGTGGTGCGCGAAGGGCGCGAAGGTGCAGTTCTCGACTTCGCTGGTTCCGACGCACGTCGGCGGGGCGATCCGGGCGTTCCCGGAGGCCTTCGCTTGGCTTGAGGGACGCTTCGCGGGGCTTCCGGCCTTCGGGAACTGCGGCCTGTTCTAGGGGCTCGTGAGTGGTAAGGACGGTTAGAACCGTCCTTACCACTCACGAGGTCACTTGAGGCCGGTCGCTTCCGCGGCGGCGGGGTCCGAGTCGCTCAGGAAGGTCCTGCAGCGGTCGTACTCCTCGGTCTCGCCGATCTTGCCGGCGGCCTTGCCGAGGACGGCGAGCGAACGCAGGAAACCCTGGTTCGGACGGTGCGACCACGGCACCGGCCCGTGTCCCTTCCAGCCCGCGCGGCGGAGCTGGTCGAGGCCGCGGTGGTAACCGGTGCGGGCGTAGGCGTACGCGGCGACGGTCTCGCCCGCGTCGAGCGCCTTCTCGGCGAGGGCGGCCCACGCCTCGCTGTAGTCGGGGTGCTCGGCGGCGACGGCGGCCGGATCGGTCCCGGCGTCCAGCGCCGCCTGCGCGGCGGTGTGCTCGGGGAGATGCGTCGGCTGAGGGCCGAGGAGGTTCGTCATACGGGCCATTGTGCCGACCGCGTGTGATTAGAAGAACAGGCTCCCGAGAATGCCCCCACCGGCCAGCACCAGAGCGGCGACGAGGACCGCCGCGACGAGTCGTTTCGGCATCATGGCGGCACACCTTGCCCTGTTTCGCACGCCGGTCGCAAATCCGCCACCCCTACGGGTGAACCCCGATTTTCGACCCCAAATGCCCATCCCGTGATCTGGAGCAGGGAAGATGTCCCGCATGACAAAGGCGACAGAAGTGACCGGGGACCTTTCGCCGGGTGTCATCCCCCGCAGCCCGATCGCGAAGACGAGGCTGTTCTTCAAGCTCCATTGGCACCGCGGCGCGCCGGGACAGGCGACGCCGGACTGGGTGCTGAACTTCTGCTACTCGATGTGGCTGGCCGCGTTCGCCTTCAAACTGGTGGGCTCGTCCTGGGACATGTCGTGGCATTTCATGTGGCTGCGCGACGACCTCGCCCCGCCGCACCTGATCAACACCGTCGGCACGGTGATCATCATGGTGCTGGTGGCGATCCACAGTTACACCGGCATGGGTGCCGACCGGCGTTCGCTGCGGCTGATGCAGATCGGGCTCGTGGTGTTCCTCATCGCGGCACCGCTGGACGTCATCAACCACCGCGTCAACGGTCTCGACCTGACCGCGTGGAGCCCGTCGCACATGATGCTCTACATCGGAACGGGCATCATGCAGGCCGGCGTGATCATGGGCTGGCTCAAGTACGCCAAGCCCGGCCGCCTGCGCACCGGTGTCCTGATCGGACTGTGGGCCTTCTTCCTCGAAAACACGTTCTTCCCGAACGGTCAGCAGGAGTACGGCATCCTCGGCCTGCGCGCCTGGGAACGCGGCACGCCCGAGGCCGAGCCCGAGCTGCTGAACTTCGCCGCCGACCAGATCGGGCATCCGGTCGACCGGGTGGCCGTCGAGTACTTCACGATGCCGATCGACGACTGGGTGTACCCCCTGTGGGGCATCGGCGTGATGGCGCTGATCTTCGCGCTGGCGCGGCACACGACCGGTTTCCGCTGGGCGGGCACGACGGTCGCCGCCGCGTACCTCGCGTACCGGCTGGTGATGTGGCCGCTGCTGCTCGGGATGGGTTTCCCGGTCTCGGTCGTGCCGTTCTATCTGCTGGCCGTCGGCCTCGCCGTCGACCTGGCGTTCCGCATCGGGCGGGGGCATCCGATGCTGACGGCGGGCGCGGGCGCGCTGCTGGTGACCGCTTTCGGCTACGGGATGCTGTGGGTGCAGTCGCAGTTCCGGCCGTGGATCCTCGGCGACGCGCACACGGAGTCGGCGCCGCCGGTGGCCTACTGGACGGCCGCGGTCTGCCTGGTCGGGGTCGGCGTGCTGTGGGCCGCCGCCGGGCCGGGGACGCGGGCGATGAACTCGGTGCTGGAGAAGCGTCGCGCACGCTCCGCCTGAGTCTCACGTAGCCGGATCGTGCCCGGCCCGCCACAAGGAATCGAGCGGGAGCGCCATCAGCCGATCACCGAAGCTGATGGCGCCCTGGCTCCCCGTGTGCAAGACGATTCCTTGCGTGAACTGATCACCGAGAAGGTCTCTCAACTGGGCGAGGCCGCGGAAATCCGCCGCGGTCACGGTGTCTCGCGCCTTCGCTTCGACGCCGACAACCTGCCCGTCGTCCCGTTCCATGACCACGTCGACCTCCGCGCCACCGCTCACTCGCCAGTGGTGGAGCCGGACCTCCGCTTCGCTCCACGTCGCTTGCTTGGCCAGTTCATTGACGATGAAGGTCTCGACAAGGGGGCCACGGGTCGGCGCCACGGGCTTCGCCAGGGATTCCGGTGACACGCCCAGCAAAGAAGCGGCGAGGCCCGTGTCGGTGAGGTGCAGCTTGGCGTGTTTCACCGCCCGGGACGTCAGATTTCGCGACCACGCCGGGAGCCGGTGGACCAGGAACACCGCTTCGAGCAACTCGACGTACTTGTTCACCGTGGTGCGGTGAAGGCCTGTCCTGGTCGACGTGTTCACGCTGTTGTGCTCTTGCGCTGTGATGGAGGCCAGGTAGGCCAGCAAGGCCGTCATCGCGCTGGGTTCATTGACCCTGGACATCTCCCGGATGTCGCGCTCCGCGATGGCCTGCACGTAGGCACGGAACCAGGCTTTACGCGCACGCGCGCCGCCGAGAAGCGCGGGTTCGGGAAAACCTCCGCGACAGATCCGCGCGAAGTAGTCCGCGCGATCGACGTTCGCGGGACCGAGGCCGAGCAAACGGCCGGGTTCGTCGAAAGCGACATCGATGAACCGCTCGAACCGTCCCTCGAACTCCCCCTGCGAAAACGGCCACACATCGACGACGACGCCCCGTCCCGCCAGGGACTCCGAAAGGCTGGGAGTCGCCAGGAACCTGGTGGACCCGGCCAGGACGTAGCGTCCTGGCCCGCTCTCCGCGTCGACCTCCGCCTTGATCGCTCTGATCAGCGGGTCCCCTGCCCGTTGCACTTCATCGATGAGCCTGGGCTCCGGGCCGGTACCGGCGAATCCGACGGGGTCCTCGATGGCCGCTTGCAGAAGCTGCTCGTCGTCGAGGTTGAAGGAGGTACCACCGTGACGCCGGTGCAGATGCCTGAGCATGGTCGTCTTACCGGCCTGACGCGGGCCGTTGAGGATCACGATACGAAAGCTCGCCAAGTACTCCTCGGCGACGGCGCAACTGGCCCGTACCAGGTCCGATTCGGCCATAGCTCCTCGAAATGCCGGAGGTCGTGTACATCTCACAGTACCCTCGACCGACATTTCACGACCAGGTGAACCAACATTCCACAGAGCAAGTGACCGACATTTTGCTGATCTTGAAACCGCTGGCCTCAGCCACGTTCCGAGTACATGAAGGCCCCCTTCCTTGCGTCTAGCGCAAGGAAGGGGGCCTTCATGTACTTCCGCATTCAGAGGACTAAGGGGTCCTAACAGAATGATCTCGAGTGTGGTTTGATGTGGTGTCTCGTTGATCTTCTGGGAGGGGTGTGCTGGTGGGGCAGCGGCGTCCGTGGGAGGTCGATGACGGTTT
>NZ_JBPQFM010000025.1:0-91659 GCF_051373225.1 Amycolatopsis sp. w19
GCAGCAACGGCTCGATCACCGCCCATGCCTTATCCGTCAACTCACCACGACCAACCACACCCGCAATCCAACCGAACCCCAGCTAGATCACTTACAGGACACGCCCTAGGCCGGTGGCACCTCGCCAGGTCCGTTCGGCCCGATGGGCGACCGACGAACGGACACTCCTCGCCCGTCCCCCGGACGGGTAATGTGCCGTGGCATGCATGAGGGGCAGATCGACCTCCTTCCAGGCGAACGGGTCATCTGGGCCGGGCAGCCCGTGCGCAGGCCCCTCTTCAATCCCGGCGACTACTTCAACGTCCCTGTCGGCCTCCTCTGGCTCGGCGCCGTCACGGTGTTCTTCGCGGCCAACCACGACACGGCGTTCCACACGGCCGCATGGGTCGTGCTCACCGTCGCGGGCGTTCTGCATCTCGCCGGCAGGCCGCTGATCCGCTACCTCAGGCTCGCCTCGACCACGTACGCCGTGACGGACGGCCGGGTCATCGCGACCAGTTCGCTCGTCCGCCGCAAGGAGGAGTCCGCGGCGCTGGCCGGCCTCGCGGATCCCGTCGTCACCCCCGGGCCGGGCAAGACCGGGACGATCACCTTCGGCAGGCTCGGCGTGCTGGCGTGGGCGTCGGCGAACTTCGGCGCCGGCACCGGGAAGGACCGGAAGCCGCCGGTCATCCTGGTGGGCGTCAGCGACGTGGCGAAGGTCCGGGAGAAGCTGGCGAAAGCCGTCGAAGAGGCGCGAAACCGGAACCCTTAGCGGCCACAACACCTTCACAACATTTCCCGGTGGTGCCGGATGTGAATCTCTCCGCGTTGGCACGGATTCCCGACAGGAGAGAGAGAAATGCGCAAGCTTTGGAGCAGCACCCTCGCCCTGCTCGCCGCGGGTGGGCTGTCCGTCACCGTCTCCCCGGCGATCGCGGAGGCGGCACCGCCGAACTTCAGGATCGGCATCCAGCTGGCCGACAACGGCGGCCGGGGCGGGTTCGGGGTCGAGCAGTTCACCGGATTCGCCAACTTCGGCACCAGCGTGTCGCAGTGGGCCGGGGACAGCAACAACTTCGATCCGGACGGCGCCAGGATCGATCTCAACCCCGCGTTCGGCGGTGGCCAGCTGAACCAGATCGACTTCCGGATCGGCGGGCAGGCCCGCGACGGCGGCCGGGAACTCGGTCCGGTCACCTACACCCCGTGGGCGAGCCAGGGCGGCGGCACGACCGACCTGATCACCGACAGCAACTCCTTCGACCCGGACCAGTACCGGCTGTTCCTCGAGACGCGTCCGCTGCCGCCCGGTGTCCAGATCACCGACCTGCGCCTGTCCATCCTGGCCGTCGACCGCGGCGAGCCGGAGGGCGTGCCCACCTTCACCCGGTGGGCGAGCCAGGGCGGGGGCCAGAGCGACTTCGCCCTGGACGCCAACGCCTTCGACCCGGACGGGTTCCGGATCGGGCTCGAAGTCGTCTGATCCCGGTGCTCGGGTCCCGTGTCGTCCACCGGGGCCCGGGCACCTTCCAGCCGGGAAGAATGACCCGACTGTGTTCGATTCAACTGCGCACCGCATGTTACCGGCCGGTACACTCAGGCGGTCGTCCAGCGCCGGAGGTAGACCGTGCCCTATCCCACGGACCGTGAACGGGACCGCCCCTGGGTGATGCGGACCTACGCGGGTCACTCGTCCGCGGCCGCGTCCAACGAGCTGTACCGCCGTAACCTCGCGAAGGGGCAGACCGGCCTCTCGGTCGCCTTCGATCTGCCGACGCAGACCGGTTACGACCCGGATCACCAGCTGTCCAAGGGCGAGGTCGGCAAGGTCGGCGTCCCGGTCTCGCATATCGGCGACATGCGGCGCCTCTTCGACGGCATCCCGCTCGCCGAGGCCAACACGTCGATGACGATCAACGCGCCCGCCATGTGGCTGCTGGCGCTCTACGTCTCCGTGGCGCGTGAGCAGGCCGAAGCCGAGGGCCGTGACGTGGGCGAGGTGCTGGCGAAGCTCACCGGCACCACGCAGAACGACATCATCAAGGAATACCTCTCCCGCGGCACCTACATCTTCCCGCCAGGCCCGAGTCTCCGCCTGATCACCGACATGATCGCGTGGACCGTGCACCACGTGCCGAAGTGGAACCCGATCAACATCTGCAGCTACCACCTGCAGGAAGCCGGTGCGACGCCGACGCAAGAGGTCGCGTACGCGTTGTGCACCGCCATCGCCGTCCTCGACGCGGTCCGCGATTCGGGGCAAGTCGAGCAGGCGGACATGGCCAAGGTCGTCGCGCGGATCTCGTTCTTCGTCAACGCCGGGGTGCGGTTCGTCGAAGAGATGTCGAAGATGCGCGCGTTCACCGCGCTCTGGGACGAGATCACGCGGGATCGTTACGGCGTCACGGATCCCAAGGCGCGGCGGCTGCGCTACGGCGTGCAGGTCAACTCGCTGGGCCTGACCGAGGCGCAGCCGGAGAACAACGTCCAGCGCATCGTGCTGGAGATGCTCGCGGTCTCCCTTTCCCGCGGTGCCAGGGCCCGCGCGATCCAGCTGCCCGCGTGGAACGAGGCGCTCGGCCTGCCCCGGCCGTGGGATCAGCAGTGGGCGCTGCGGATGCAGCAGGTGCTGGCGTTCGAGACCGATCTGCTGGAGTACGAGGACATCTTCGACGGCTCGCACGTCATCCAGGCCAAGGTCGACGAGATCATGACGGGCGCGCGCGAGGAGATCGCGCGGGTGCAGGATCTGGGCGGCGCGGTGGCGGCCGTCGAGAGCGGCTACATGAAGTCGCAGCTCGTCGCTTCGCTCGCGGAGTACCGGCGCGGTATGGAGAACGGCGAGCGGATCCTGGTCGGGGTCAACAAGTTCGAGACCACCGAGCCGTCCCCGCTGCAAGCCGAGGGCGCGAAGGCGATCGAGACGATCGACGCGGGCGTCGAGAAGCAGGCGGTCACCGCGATCGAGGAATGGCGGACGCACCGCGACAACGCGGCCGCCGAGTCGGCGCTGGAGAAGCTGAAGACCGTCGCCAAGACTTCGCAGAACCTGTTCGAAGCCACCATCGAATGTGCTCGTGCCGGTGTCACCACGGGTGAATGGTCGGGCGCGCTGCGCGAGGTGTTCGGCGAATACCGTGCTCCCACCGGGGTTTCCGCGTCGGCGGCCGCGGGCGAGGGCAACGAGGAGATCCGCCGCGTCCGTGACCGGATCAAGGCGACGAACACCGAAATCGGCGAGCGGCTGCGGATCCTGGTCGGCAAACCCGGTCTCGACGGGCATTCCAACGGCGCCGAGCAGGTGGCCGTGCGGGCGCGTGACGTCGGCTTCGAGGTGGTGTACCAGGGCATCCGGCTCACGCCGGAACAGATCGTCGCGGCCGCCGTCCAGGAGGGCGTGCACGTGGTCGGGCTTTCGGTGCTCTCGGGTTCGCATCTCGAGGTCGTGCCGCAGGTCGTGGACGGTTTGCGGGCCGCGGGCGCGGGCGACATCCCGGTCATCGTCGGCGGCATCATCCCGCCCGACGACGAGAAGCTCCTGCTGGAGCGGGGAATCGCGCGGGTGTTCACGCCGAAGGACTACGAACTCACCGACATCATGGACGGAATTGTCGGATTGGTACGGGAGCGCCACGGTCTGAGCACCTAAAGTCACCGTAAATCTCGGTACCGTAACAGCGGGTGGTTCGTCACCCGCTCACACTGCTCGCGTGTGGGTACCCACCTACGTTTCGATTAAACCGATTAATCGAAAAGAGGTGCCGCAATGGTGCACGGCGAATGGTCGAGGCGAGAGTTCTTCCGGCGGTCGGCGGTACTGGGAGCGGTGACGATCGGCGGCCCGGTGCTGCTGTCCGCGTGCACGTCGACGTCTTCCGGTGACGCCCTGCAGGCCGCCAAGGACGCGAAGAAGATCAAGATCGGGATCGCGAACGAAGCGCCGTACGGTTTCACCGACCAAGCCGGCAAGGTCACCGGTGAGGCGCCGGAGGTCGCGCGCGCCGTCTTCAAGGCCATGGGCATCGACAACGTGGAAGCCGAAGCGGTCTCCTTCGACCAGCTGATCCCCGCGCTCAACGCCAGGAAGTACGACATCGTCGCGGCCGGGATGAACATCAAGAAGGAACGGTGCGACGCGGCGGCCTTCTCGATCCCCGACTACTCGGCGCTGACCGCTTTGCTGGTACCCAAGGGAAATCCGCAGCAGGTGCTGAAGTTCGAGGATATCGCGGCGAAGAAGGTCAAGGTCGCCGTGCTCTCCGCGGCCGTGGAAAAGGGATACGCCACCGACTCGGGCGTCGCCGAGGACCAGATCGTCACCCTCGACTCGCAGGACAACATGCTCCGCGCGGTCACCGACGGCCGGGTCTACTGCGCCGCGCTCACCGACATCTCGCTCAAGGACGTCCTGGCGAAGAGCCCGGGCGCCGCGGCCGAGGTGACGCCGGGCTTCGACCCGATCAAGGACGGCAAACCGGTCGTCTCCGCCGGTGCGTTCGTCTTCCGCAAGGACGACAACCCGTTGCGCGAGGCCTTCAACGCCGAGCTCAAGAAGCTGCACGACAGCGGCGAATGGACCAAGATCGTGACGCCGTTCGGGTTCTCGGCGGACAACCTGCCGAAGGCCGACGTCACCACCGAGAAACTCTGCGCGGTGTAGCGGGGCTGACGTCATGTCGTCGTCGGTATCGCATATCATCACGACCGTCCTCAGTGGACTGACCTCGACCGTCACCGCCGCCGTCGGCGGGATCGCGCTCACCGTGGTGCTCTCCCTGATCGCCGGGCTCGCGCTGGGCTCGCCGTCCCGGACCGTGCGGGGGATTTCGCGTGTCTACGTCGAGATCTTCCGCGGCACCTCGGAAGTCGTCCAGCTGTTCTGGTTGTACTTCGTGCTGCCGGTGCTGGTCGGCTTCCAGCTGGTGCCGATGTTCGCCGGGATCCTGGTACTGGGCCTCAACCACGGGGCGTACGGCGCGGAAATCGTCCGCGGCGCGGTGAACTCGGTGCCCCGCGCGCAGTTCGAAGGCGCCGTCGCGCTCAACCTGACCCCCGCCCAGCGGATGCGGCGGGTGATCCTGCCGCAGGCGTTCGCGGAAATGCTGCCACCGTTCAACAATCTCTTCATCCAGTTGCTGAAGAGCACCGCGCTGCTTTCGTTCATCGCCGTCCCGGAGATGGCACGGCAAGGTGAACTGCTGCGGCCGGTGTTCGGCGCCGAGCTCGGCTGGATCTACGGCACCGAACTCGTGCTCTATCTCCTGATCGCGTTGCTGATCACCAGCGGGATGCGGCTGCTGGAACGGATCGCCGCGCGGCGCCTCGGCCGGGCCCCGGCCAAGATGACGGCCACCGCGGGAGGTGTGTGATGGACTGGAGCTGGGAATCCGCCGCGAATTCGGTTCCCCTTCTGCTGGAAGGGCTTCTCGTCACCGTCGAGATCACCCTGCTGGCCTCGGTGGTCGCGTACGCGCTCGGCCTGGTGTTCGCGCTGATCCGCCGGACGGGGATTCCCGTGTTGTCCCAGGCGGTTCTGCTGTTCATCGAGTTCGTGCGCAGTACACCTTTGCTGATTCAGGTGTTCGTGCTCTATTACGTGATCCAGCCGGTGGGCGGGATGACGTTGTCCCCGTTCACCACCGGTGTGATCGCGCTCGGCGTGCATTACGCGACGTACGCGGCCGAGGTTTACCGTGCCGGGATCGAGGCCGTCCCGAAAGGACAGTGGGAGGCCACGACCGCGCTGAACCTGCCGAGGTCGCGGGTGTGGACCGCGGTGGTGCTGCCGCAAGCCGTCCCGCGGGTGCTGCCCGCGCTCGGCAACTACACGATCTCGATGTTCAAGGAAACCCCGTTGTTGCTGGCGATCGGCGTCGTCGACGTCCTGGCGAGGGCGAAGGAGGTCGGTGCCGACACGTTCCGCGTCACCGAGCCGTACACCCTGGCCGGGGTGCTGTTCCTGCTGGTGAGCCTGCCGGCTTCGATTCTGGTGAGAAGGTTGGAGCGACGTGCCGCCCACAGTTGATTCCCCGATGATCCGGTTCTCGCAGGTGGTCAAGTCCTATGGGGACCACGTGGTGTTGCAGGACCTCGATTTCACCGTCGCGCCGGGGGAGTTCGTCTCGCTGATCGGGCCGAGCGGGTCCGGGAAGACGACGATCCTGCGGCTGTTGATGACACTGGAGAAGGTCGACGGCGGCACCATCGAGGTCTGTGGTGACTACCTGAGTCACATGAAGCGCGGCGAGAAGCTGGTGCCCGCGGACGAGAAGTACCTGCGGGAAGCGCGCAAACGGATCGGCATGGTGTTCCAGCAGTTCAACCTGTTCCCGAACATGAACGTGCTGCGCAACATCACCGAAGCGCCGATCCACTCGCTCGGCGTCTCGCGGGACGAGGCCGAGGCGCGAGCCGTCGAACTGCTGGAGATGGTGGGGCTCGCGGACAAGAAGGACGCGCACCCCACCCGGCTTTCCGGTGGCCAGCAACAGCGCGTCGCGATCGCCCGCGCGCTCGCGATGCGACCGGACGTGCTGCTGCTGGACGAGGTGACTTCGGCGCTCGACCCGGAACTGGTCGCCGACGTCCTGCGCGTGCTGCGCGAGATCGCGACGTCCACCGACATCACGATCCTTTGTGTCACGCACGAAATGCAGTTCGCGCGGGACGTTTCGGACCGGGTGATGATGTTCGACGAGGGGCAGGTGCTGGAGGACGCCGCGCCGGACAAGCTGTTCAACGATCCGGAGCACGACCGGACGCGGCGGTTCCTCAAAGCGGTGATCGACCGGGCCTGAGGGGAGGCGGCGGGAGGGCGTGGGTCGCGCGGGTCGTGAGTGGTAAGTGTCGTTCTAACGACACTTACCACTCACGACCAACTCGACCCATGCCCTCCCGCCGGCCTCAAAGCGCGCTCAAGATCTCCTTCGTCGAGGTGACCGTGGCGAATCCGCCTCCGTGCAGGTTCGTCGCGGTCGCCCGGTGCAGCTCGTCCGCGGTCAGGACGCCGCCGTCCGGTCCGGCGAGGTCGAAGGTGAACGTGGCGTCGAGCGCGAAAGTCACGTCGTAGCCGAGGTTCCCGCCGACGCGCGCGGTGGTCTCGCAGCAGAAGTTCGTCTGGATGCCGGCGAGCACGAACGAAGTGATGCCGCGAGTCTTCAGCCAGCCGTCGAGATCGATGTCGCCGTGGAAGGCCGAGTTGACCTTCTTGCCGAACACCAGATCCGCGCGCACGCCGTCGAGTTCCGGCTTGAAGTGGTTGCCCTCCTGGCCGGGCCGCAGCGACGAGCCGGGTTTCACGGAGTCGTGGTGCACCAGCACGATCGGCAGCCCGCGCTCCTGCCAGGCGTCGACGAGCGCCTTGATGTTGGCTTCCGCGCCGGGGTTGTTGCGCGGGCCCCAGACGGGCCGGTCGAAGCCGCGCTGGACGTCGATCACGATCAAGGCCTTGGTTTCAGTGGTCATGGCCTCGAGTCTCGTGCTCGGAGCGGCCGCCGAGGGAGTGGCAGAAGACGCACGATGCGGTACTTTCCTGCCATGCGAACCGTGGGTGTGCTCCTCCTGCCGGGCAGCCGGGCCTTCGATCTGGGCGTGATCGGCGAGGTCTGGGGCGTGGACCGGACCGACAGCGGCATCGGCCCCTTCGAGGTCCGGCTCTGCGCGTCCGGCCGCGGCCGGGTCGCCATCCACCCGTTCGGCCAGGTCGAGGCGACGCATGGGCTGAGCGGGCTGGCGGGCTGCGATCTCGTCCTCGTGCCCGGCCGGGTCGATCCGCACGCCGAGGTGCCCGCGGCCGCCGTCGCCGCGCTGCGCAAGGCGCACCGGGCCGGGATCACCGTGGCGTCGCTGTGCTCCGGTGCCTTCACCCTCGCGGCGGCCGGGCTGCTCGACGGCCGGTCCGTCACCACGCACTGGCGGCTGCTGGACGATCTCGAAACCGCCGCTCGTGACGCGGTCGTCCAGCGGGACGTCCTCTTCACCGACGAGGGTGACGTCCTGACCTCCGCCGGAGTGGTCGGCGGGCTGGATCTCTGCCTGCACCTGGTGCGCCGCGACCACGGCGCCGAGGTCGCGGCCGCCCTCGCCCGGCGGCTCGTGATGCCGCCGGCGCGGGAAGGCGGCCAGCGGCAGTACGTCGACAACCCCTTGCCGCCCAAGCCGTCGCGGCCGAGCGTTTCGTCCACAATGGACTGGGCGCTGGAGCGTATCGCCGACGACATCGGCGTCGACGACCTCGTCGGGCACGCCGGGCTCAGCGAGCGGACGTTCCATCGCGAGTTCGCCGCGGCCACCGGTGTCACGCCGGGACGCTGGCTGCGCGCGCAGCGGGTGCGGCTCGCGCGGCGGCTGCTGGAGACCACCGAGCTGCCGGTCGAGCGGGTCGCGCAGCGATCCGGCCTCGGCACCGCCGCCAACCTGCGGCGACGGCTCCGGGCCGACGTCGGTGTCGGGCCCGATTCGTATCGCCGGACGTTCCGGTCGGTTACCGTCGAAGCATGGCCGAGTACGAGCACATCCTCGTGAAGCGGGACGGCGACACCGTCACGATCACCATGAACCGCGCCGCGCGGCGGAACTCGTTGTCCGCCGACCACCTCGCCGAGCTGCTCGCGGCGTTCCGCGAGGCGGGGGACACCGACGCCACCGGGATCGTCCTGGCCGGCGCCGGGCCGGTGTTCTCGGCGGGGCACGACTTCGGCGACGTCGCCGCCCGCGACCTGATGGGCGTGCGCGAGCTGCTGCGGCTGTGCACGGACCTGATGGGCACGATGCAGTCCGTGCCGCAGGTCGTCGTCGCGCGGGTGCACGGGCTCGCGACCGCGGCGGGCTGCCAGCTGGTGGCGTCGTGCGACCTCGCCGTGGCCGCGGAATCCGCGGGCTTCGCCCTGCCCGGCGGCAAGGGCGGCTGGTTCTGCCATACGCCCGCGGTGCCGGTCGCCCGCGCGATCGGGCGGAAACGGCTGATGGAGCTGGCGCTCACCGGCGACGTCGTCGACGCCGCGACCGCGCTGGACTGGGGACTGGTGAACCGCGTGGTCCCGGACGACTCACTGGATGAGGCCGTCGCTTCATTGCTGGGACGTGCGACGCGGGGCAGCCGGGCGAGCAAGGCGATGGGCAAGCAGACCCTCTACGCGCAGCTGGACCGGCCCGAGGCCGACGCCTACGCGCTCGCGCTGGAGGTGATGGCTTCCGCCTCGCAGCTGCCCGGCGCCCGCGAGGGGATGGCGGCGTTCCTGGAGAAGCGCTCCCCGGTGTGGCCGGACTGAGCGGCCGTCACAACGTCCGCTCGCGGACGAGCAGGAGCGCGTAGGCGGCCAAGGTCTGCGCGTCGGTGATGTCACCCGCGGCGATCATCTTCTCGAACTCGTCGCGGTCGAACCACGCCGTCCGCATGTCCTGCTCTTCGACCTCGCGCTGGGCTTCACTCTGCGTGAGATCGGTGGCCAGGAAGACGCGCCCGCGCTGGCTCGACATCCCGGCGGCGACGTCCGTCACGCCGAGTTCGGCCATCGAGCCCGCGACCAGGCCGGTCTCCTCGCGCAGTTCGCGCGCGGCGAGTTCGAGCGGCGGGACGTCGGCCAGTTCGGGTGCGGTGCCCATCGGGAACTCCCAGCGCCGCAGCCCGAGCGGATAGCGGAACTGCTCGACCAGGTGAAACCTCGCCCCGTCGAAGGGGATCACGACGGCGCAGGTGGGTTTGTCGACGACCGCGTAGATCCCCTCGGAACCATCGAGCCGCCGGACGTCGTCCTCGCGCAGGGTCATCCAGTTGTTCCGGTACACCTCACGCGAGCTGACACGCTGAACGGGGTCCATGCGCACAGTATCGCCGTGCTTGTCCTACCCTCGCGGGGTGCGCCTTGTGATCGCTCGCTGCCAGGTCGACTACGCCGGCCGTCTGACCGCCCATCTGCCGATGGCCACCCGGCTGCTGCTCGTGAAGGCCGACGGCTCGGTGTCCGTGCACTCGGACGACCGCGCCTACAAGCCGCTGAACTGGATGAGCCCGCCGTGCTGGCTGATCGAGGACGGCAAGCTGTGGATCGTCGAGAACAAGCAGGGGGAGAAGCTCGTCATCACGATCGACGAGATCTTCCACGACCACGCCCAGGAACTCGGCGCGGAGCCGGGCCTGCAGAAGGACGGCGTCGAGGCGCACCTGCAGGAACTGCTCGCCGAGCACATCAAGACCCTCGGTGACGGCTACACGCTGGTGCGGCGGGAGTTCCCGACCGCGATCGGCCCGGTCGACATCATGGCCCGCGACGCCGACGGGGCCAGTGTCGCCGTCGAGATCAAACGGCGCGGCGAGATCGACGGTGTCGAGCAGTTGACGCGCTACCTCGAACTGCTCAACCGCGACCCGCTGCTGGCGCCGGTGCAGGGCGTGTTCGCGGCGCAGATCATCAAACCGCAGGCGCGGGTACTGGCCGAGGACCGCGGGATCCGCTGCCTCACGCTGGACTACGACGCGCTGCGCGGCATCGAGTCGGACGAGTTCCGCCTGTTCTGAGCGTTCCCCGCTCGCGTTTAGTCCTCTGGATGCGGTAGTTGCGCGCGCAACTACCGCATCCAGAGGACTAAACGCGGCGGGTTCGGGCGCTGAACAGCCGATACCGAATCGAGTCCATGATTCGGGTATCTGCATTCTTTCTCGCGCCACAGAATGCCCTAAAGGGCGGCGGGAAATTAACGAACTCGCGTTCTCCCGCAAAAGAACCAGCTACTTCCGGGCCATTCGGGTGAACGCCGGATTCCTCGGTCTCGCGCTGTGTCACACTCGATTTCCGCGAGGGGTACCACCGACATCCGGTGGTCGCGGGGTCCAGAGGTGAAGTGCCATGGCTGATTCTCCGAAGTGTGTCGATCTGGTGCTGGAAGGCGGCGGCGTCAAAGGCATCGGGTTGCTGGGCGCGGTGCTGGAGTTGCACGAAGCCGGTTATTCGTTTCCCCGGATCGCCGGGACGAGCGCCGGTGCGATCGTGGCGACACTGGTCGCCGCTTATCAGAAGGCCGGGAAGGACCTCGGCGGTCTGGAAGCGGTGATGAACGACATGGACTGCCGCCGTTTCCAGGATCAGTCCCTGTTCGACAAGGTCACCGGTCCGATCGGCGACGGCGTGGATCTGCTCCTGCACGACGGGATGCACTCCGGCGACTATCTCGCGGAATGGCTCACCCCGTTGCTGGAAGACGTCGGCGTGCGCACTTTCGCCGATCTCGCCATCGACGATCCGGAAAGTACTTTGCTTCCGTACCAACGGTATTCCCTCGTCGTCCACGTCAGTGACCTGACGCGTCGCGTGCTCGTCCGGCTGCCTTGGGATTATTCCCAGTACGGCCGCGATCCCGGTGCGGAGAAGATCGTCGACGCGGTCCGCGCGTCCATGTCGATCCCGCTGTACTTCCGGCCGGTGCAGTTCGCCGTCCGCCCCGAGGGCACCGTCACCTGGGTCGACGGCGGGCTGCTGTCGAACTTCCCGATCACCGTCTTCGACCGGACCGACACGAAGAAGCCGCGCTGGCCGACCTGGGGCGTGAAGCTTTCCGGGGAACCGGTGGGCGGCAGGGACAAACCGGTGAAGAGCGCGTTGCGGATCGCCATCGGTTCGCTCGAAACCCTGCTGTCGGACTGGAATCGTTACCGGTTGCACGAGGAGGGTGTGAACCGGCGGACGGTGTACGTCGACACGACCGGGGTTTCCGCCGTCGACTTCGGGCTCGGCGAAGAGGAGAAGAAGCGCCTCTTCGAAAGCGGGCGGGAGGCCGCGCGGCGGTTCCTGGAAAAGATCGTGCCGCAATGAACTCGCCGGCGGTATTCCGGTGGGATGAGGGATAGGAGGATCCCATGCGTTATCGCCCGATCGGTAGTGACCCGGCGGACGGCCGGCTCGGCCGGTTCGTCCCGGACGACTGGCGCCACGTCGAGCGCTATCCGTTGACCGCGCTGGCCACCGAGGACCGGCCCACCCGGTCGCCGGTCGTCATCGGTGTCAACTGGTACAAGGAATTCGACGTACCGGAGAAGGACGAGAAGTCCGGCGAATTCTTCGTCGCGAAGGGCGGCGCGAAATCGCTCACCAGGATCCGCGGCGGGCATTGCGTCTGCCTCGAACCCGGTGAGTCGACCGACGGCGAAAAACAGTACGCCTTCTACGACCAGGGCCGGGAAGGCGCGTGCGTCGGCTTCGGCTGGTCGCGCTGCATGTCGATGTTCAACGGCGACCTCTACGCCGCGCGGTGGCTGTGGGACCAGTCGAAGATGCGTGACGAATGGGACGAGACCAACCCCGGGGACAACAACGGCACCTCGTGCCGTGCCGCGGCCGAGGTCCTGCTCGAACTGGGGCACGTCCCGTGGTCGGAAACCTACGCCGACGACGATCACGTCAAGCGGGCCGCCTACACACCTGACGTCAAGAACGGCATCCAGGCCTATCGCTGGGCGACGTCGGTCGAGGAAGTACACGAGGTCCTCGGCAACCCCCGTGCCGACGAACTCGGCGCCGTGCCGTTCCTCAACTCGTGGGGTCCGGGCTACCCGCACCGCACGTACATGCCGGACGACGTCCTCGCCCGGTTGATCAAGGAGGACGGCGAAGTGGGCCTGCCCACGGACCGGTAAACCCCCACCGGTCACGGGAGAGGGCCGTTCTCGGCGGAAACGCCGGGAGCGGCCCTTTTTCGCGCCCTTTTCCCGGCGCCACAACACTTCCACAACATCCCCACTGACGACGGCGGGCACCATCGGCCTCGGTGAAAGGGGAATGAAATGGCTACATCCCATCTCGCTCGCCGCCGGCGAGCGACCGTCTCGGCTTTCTTGACCGGGGCGACGGTGCTCGTGAGCGCCCTCGCCGCCCCGGCGTCGGCCTCCAGTCACCGGGAAGCCCCGCTGATCTCGGGCGACCCGGCGGTGGACAACACCGACGTGTACGCGTTCGTCAGCCCTGACAAGCCGGACACCGTGACCCTGATCGCGAACTGGTATCCGTTCGAAGAACCCAATGGGGGACCGAACTTCTACCCGTGGGCCACGGACGCGAACCACGACATCAACATCGACAACAACGGTGACGCGAAAGCGGACCTGACCTACCGGTGGACCTTCCGCACCGAAGACCGGCGCGGGAACGACACCTTCCTCTACAACGACGATCCGGTCACTTCGCTGGACGACGAGGACCTGTTGTTCCGCCAGTTCTACACGCTCTCGGTGATCGACCGGGGGACCGGGCGGACCACGAACCTGGTCACCAACGGCAGGGTCGCGCCGTCGAACGTCGGCCCGGCGTCGATGCCGAACTACGGCGTGCTCCGGAACCAGGCGATCACCCCGCTCCCCGGTGGCGGGCAGACGTTCGCCGGGCAGGCCGACGACCCGTTCTTCCTGGATCTGCGGATCTTCGACCTGCTCTACGGGAAGAACCTGTCCGAGGTCGGGCAGGACACGCTGGCCGGCTTCAACGTGAACACCGTGGCGTTGCAGCTGCCCAAGAGCGCGCTGACCCTCGGGGGCAATCCGGCCAGGAACCCGGTGATCGGGGTCTGGAGCGACACCGAACGCAAGACGATCACGCTGCGCACCCCCGGTGCGGAGCGAGCGCTCGGCGCCGACGTCCAGGTTTCGCGCCTGGGCAACCCGCTGGTGAACGAGGTCGTCGTGCCGGCCGGGTTGAAGGACCGGTTCAATTCGCTCCTGCCGGAGCAGGACCGGACGGTGCCCGCGCTGGTGAACAGGGTGACCAATCCGGAGGTGCCGGACCTCGTCCAGCGGATCTACGGCATCCCCGCGCCCGCCAAACCCCGTGACGATCTGACGGAGATCTTCCTGACCGGGATCACCACCAAATCCGGTGACAAGATCAACCTGGATCTCAACTCGCAGCTCAACAACGCCGACGTCAACCCGGCGCGGTTCGCGCCGTCGGAACAGCTGCGGCTGAACACCTCGATCCCGGTCACCGCGCAGCCCAACCGGCTCGGTGTCCTCGGCGGCGACCTCCAAGGGTTCCCGAACGGCCGTCGGCTGGCCGACGACGCGCTCGACATCAGCGTCCAGGCGCTGGAAGGCGCGGCGGTCAGCGGCATCGTCAAGGCACTCGCCGCGGGCGACCGGGTGGACCGGAACGACGTCCCGTTCGGCGCGGTGTTCCCGTACGTCGCCCTGCCGAACAACAAGGCGGTCAACTCGACCGTCCGTTGATCCCCCCTCCCCTCGGTGGCCGCCGCTGACCCCCGGCGGCGGCCACCACCCCCATCTCCGCGGAAGGCGGACCCGATGTCCCACGACGTCCCCGAAAGCACGACAGGTATCCGATTCGGGAAGCGCACTCGCCGGTTCACGCTTCTGGCGGTCTTCGGCGCGAGCTTGCTCACCGTGGGTGTCGCCGCGTTGATCCCGCCCGAACCGGTCCTCAGCGAAGGGCCGCAGGGCGGCTTCAGCACTCTCGACAGGGCGGTCCGGACGGCGGAGGCCAAACTCGCGAAACAGGACCAGGATCCGCAGGCCTGGGCCGAACTCGGCGCCGCCTATGTCGAGGTGGCCCGGGTCAAGGCCGACCCGGCTTACTTCCCGAAGGCCGAAGAGGCGTTGCGGAAGTCGTTGGGGCAGCAGCCCGACGGCAACGGGATCGCCTTGGCGGGCATGGGCGCGCTCGCCAACGCGCGGCACGACTTCGCCGGCGCTCGCGACTGGGGCGAGAAGGCGAAGGCCGCGCTGCCGGACAACGCCGAGATCCACGGCGTGCTCAACGACGCCTACACCCAGCTCGGGGACACGGCAGCGGCCACCGCCGCGTTGCAGCGGATGCTCGATCTGAAACCGGGTGTCTCCTCGTTCACCCGCGCCGCCTACGAATTCGAAATACACGGTCGTGTCGACGACGCCCGGCACGCGCTCGATCGGGCACTGGCGGACGCCGTCGATCCCAGCGACGTCGCGTTCTGCCGCAATCTCCTCGGCGAACTCGCCTTCGACAACGGGGATCTCGACACCGCACAGCTGCATTTCGAGGCGGGCGAGCGCGCATTGCCGCAGGAAACCTCGCTCCAGCAAGGAAAGGCCAAGGTCGCGGCGGCACGCGGGCAGACCGCCAAGGCGCTCGCCGGTTATCGGGATCTCGTGGCCCGTCAGCCGAACGTGGGGAATCTGCGCGAGTACGCCCTGCTGTTGTCGGCGTCGGGGGCACCGGAATCCGCCGCACGTCAGTACGAGCTCTTCGAGGAGCAGCGACGCCTCGAAGTCGACTCCGGTGCGAACGTGGACCTCGAAGCGTCCTTGGTGGCCGCGGACCGCGGCGACGCCGTGCAGGCCCTCCGGTTCGCGCAGGCGGAATGGGAGCGCAGGCAACCCGTGTTCGTCGCCGACGCCATGGCCTGGGCACTGCACCTCAACGGCCGGAACGCCGAAGCCCTCACCTTCGCCGACCGGGCGGCGAGCACCGGCTGGCGCAGCGCCTCGTTCTCCTACCACCGCGGCATGATCCTCGCCGCGCTCGGGCGGCCGGGCGAAGCCGTCAAGGCGCTCGCCGAAGCGCTGCGCATCAATCCGAACTTCTCCTTGACCGACGCGCGGACGGCACGCACCACGCTGGCGAACCTCGGCGGTGCCGGATGAGTCCGCGACGGCGGGAACACGACCGGAAAGGCGGCCGACCCATGCGCAATCTGCCCACCGAAAGGGTTCCGCGCCGGTGGCGCGGAGCCGCACTGAGCACGCTGGTCTTCCTCGCCGTCGTCGTGGCGTGCTCCGAGACGGGGTCCGACACCGGGCCGCGCTTCGACGACGAGACCACCGAGGGCGTCGTGACCGAATTGACCTGTATGAAGCATCAGCCGCGGGCGCCGGGTCCCCGCTACACCGACGACTCGATCCGGCGCACCGACGAGGCCCTCGCCCTGCTTCGCTACTACACCGCGAACGGGGCCAAACCGTACTGCGACGGCGGCGACGTCACCGACATCGATCGCCAATGGATCGACGTGTACCTCGCGCTGGGCGCGGACGAGGAAAAGGTGAAACGTCCCTGACGCCACCTCGACCGGACAGGAATTGTCAAGAATCGCCCTGAAACAGACACTTCAGGGCAGTGGCCGGCCACCCACACTGCCGTTGCTGAATCCATGCAGTATGGTCCGCGATTGACGCGATACCGGCGTTTCTCGTGGACATTTTCACTATGGAGGTGGGTCGGTTGCACGTGCTGGCCGATGCGAACCTGCGGCTCGACGCAAGTCCGATCGACTACGTCCTGCTCGCCTTCTATTTCGCGCTGGTGCTCGGCATCGGGTACATGGCGCGGAGGTCGGTCTCGAGCAGCCTCGACTTCTTCCTCTCGGGCCGGTCACTGCCCGCCTGGGTCACCGGTCTCGCCTTCATTTCGGCGAACCTCGGCGCGGTCGAGATCATGGGCATGTCGGCCAACGGTGTGCTGTACGGCCTGCCGACCGTGCACTACTTCTGGATCGGCGCGATCCCGGCGATGCTGTTCCTCGGCATCGTGATGATGCCGTTCTACTACGGCTCGAAGGTCCGCAGTGTCCCGGAGTTCATGCTCCGCCGGTTCGGCAAACCCGCCCACCTGGTCAACGGCATCAGCTTCGCGAGCGCGCAGATCCTCATCGCGGGCGCGAACCTGTTCCTGCTCGCCAGCGTGGTGAACCTCCTGCTCGGCTGGCCGCTGTGGGTGTCGATCATCGTCGCGGCCGCCGTCGTGCTCTCCTACACCGCGCTCGGCGGCCTTTCCGCCGCGATCTACAACGAGGTCCTGCAGTTCTTCGTGATCGTCGCGGCGCTGCTGCCGCTGACCATCGTCGGCCTGGTCAAGGTCGGCGGCTGGCAGGGCCTGGTCGACAAGGTCACCGCGAGCCCCGGCGGCGACGCGCAGCTGCACTCGTGGCCGGGTGACAACCTCACCGGCTTCGGCAACAGCTTCCTGTCGATCCTCGGTCTCGTCTTCGGTCTCGGTTTCGTGCTGTCCTTCGGCTACTGGACCACGAACTTCGTCGAGGTCCAGCGCGCGATGGCGTCGAAGAGCATGTCGGCCGCGCGGCGGACGCCGATCATCGGCGCGTTCCCGAAGATGCTGGTCCCGTTCATCGTGATCATCCCCGGCATGATCGCCGCGGTCACCGTTTCCGAGTACGTCCAGGACAAGCAGGTCCTGCTCGACGGCGGCGACGCGCCGAGCGGCGTGACCGCGAACAACGCCATCCTGCTGCTCATGCGCGACCTGCTGCCCAACGGCATGCTCGGCGTCGCGCTCGCCGGTCTGCTCGCCTCGTTCATGGCCGGGATGGCCGCGAACCTGAGCTCGTTCAACACCGTGTTCACCTACGACATCTGGCAGTCGTACGTGAAGAAGAACGAGTCGGACGGCTACTACCTCCGGCTCGGCCGCCTGGTCACCGCCATCGGCACCGTGCTCGCCATCGGCACCGCGTTCATCGCGTCGAACTCCGGGAACATCCTGACCTACCTGCAGGACCTGTTCTCCTTCTTCAACGCGCCGCTGTTCGCCACCTTCATCCTCGGCATGTTCTGGAAGCGGATGACGCCGACCGCGGGCTGGGTCGGCCTGGTATCCGGTACCGCCTCGGCGATCACCGTGTGGCTGCTGTCGCAGGCCGGGGTCCTCGGGCTCACCGGGCAGGGCATCAGCTTCGTGGCCGCGGGTACGGCCTTCGTCGTGGACATCGCGGTCAGCGTCGCGGTCTCGCTCGCCACCGCGCCGAAGCCGGAGGCCCAGCTGGTCGGCCTCGTCTACTCCCTCACCCCGAAGGAGTCGCTGAAGCACGACGAGACGGGCGACGACGCGGGCTGGTACCGCAAGCCGGGCCTGCTCGCGGGCATCGTGCTGATCCTGACCATCGCGCTCAACATCATCTTCTAGGAGGCCGGAGATGGCTGCTTCGCAAGCTCCCAAGAAGGCCGGCGTCTTCGACATCCGGCTGATCATCGCCCTGCTCATCGGCGGTTACGGGCTGGTGCTCACGATCATGGGCATCGGCTTCACCACCGAGGAGGAGCTGGCCAAGGCCGCCGACGTCAACATCAACCTGTGGGCGGGTATCGGCATGCTGGTGTTCGCGGCGTTGTTCATGCTCTGGGCGAAGCTGCGGCCCATCGTGGTGCCGCCGAGCACCGACGGCGAGAGCGGCGAATAGCCGGGTTGTCCGGACAGCGGCGAGGGGCTCCGGCTACCGTGCATCTCGTGCTGCTCAACGCTCGACGTCGCCGGATCGCGTCCGTGCTGGCCCTGGTCGCCGCACTGGGCGTGCTCTCGGCCTGCGGTCAGAACCTCGGCAAGTCCAACTTCGCCCGCACCACCGTCGCCGCCGAACCCGGCTCCGGTTCCGGTTCGGTGCCCGACGGGGACATCAACGATCCGGCGGTCACCCCCGCGGTGCTGCGCACGATCGACCCGTGCGGCCTGGTGAACAAGGAAGTGATGAGCGGCCTCGGCACGCCGGAGGACCCGACGTCGAATCTCACCTCGTTCGGCACCTGCCGGGCGAAGGCCGTCGACGCCGGAGGCAAGGCCCTCACGGTCAGGGTCGAGATCGGCGCGTCGACCTTCTCCTCGATCAACGGCGTCACCGTTTCGGCGGTCGACGGGCTGCCGCAGATCGAGCGGAAGGACAAGGACGGGAAGAGCTGCGACGTCGGCATCATGACCCTGCGCAAGCCCGAGCGCGGGATCAGCTTCTCGGTCACCTACGACGGCGGCGACCCGTGCGCGACAGGGCGTGCGGTGGCCGCGAAGGCCGTGAAGAGCCTGCACGCGTCACCGGCGAAGTACCCGGCCGCCGCGGGCACGCTCACCGCGGTCGACCCGTGCACCGCCGCCGACACCGCCGTCCTCAACGAGGTGGTGCCGCACGGCGCGGCCGAGCTGACCTCCTTCCACTCCTGCGACTGGACACCGGGCTCCAACCCGCGGATCTCGATCAACTTCCGCAAGGGCCTTCCGCCGGAGGAACGCGACGGGACCAAGAAGGTCGACCTCGACGGCGTCGCCGGGTACCAGAAGTTCGGCAGCGGCAACGCCGCCGAGTGCAAGATCGAATGGCAGCACAAGCCGTGGGTCGATGACGATGTCGAGATCGTCAGCGTGATCTACAAGAACTACGACGAGAAGCCTGAGGAAGCGGTGTCGTGCGGGAAGGCCGCGAAGATCGCCAAATCGGTGATCTCCAAGCTGCCGAAGCCCTGACGCTGGCGGCATCCGGCCGGGAGAGGTAGGAAGGGGGCACCCCACCCGCCGACGGCCGGAGGCCACCCTTGAAGAAGATCATCAACGACCCGAAGACGGTGGTCGCGGAATCGTTGCGCGGACTCGCCGCGGCGCACGCGCACGTCCTGCGCGTGGAGGACGACCCGGCGATCGTGGTACGCGTGGACGCGCCGGTGGCCGGCAAGGTCGCGGTGATCTCCGGCGGCGGTTCCGGGCACGAGCCGCTGCACGGCGGCTTCGTCGGGCAGGGCATGCTCGCCGCCGCCGTCCCGGGCGCCGTGTTCACGTCGCCGACGCCGGACGCCGTGGAAGCCGCGGTCAAGGCGACGACCGGGGACGCGGGCGCGCTGCTGATCGTGAAGAACTACACCGGCGACGTGCTCAACTTCGAGACCGCCGGGGAACTCGCCGCCGCCGAAGGGCTGGACGTGCGCAGCGTGGTCATCGACGACGACGTCGCGGTCAAGGACTCCACCTACACGGCCGGCCGTCGCGGCGTCGGCGGCACGGTGCTGCTGGAGAAGATCACCGGCGCCGCGGCCGAACGGGGCGACACGCTCGACGCGGTGGAGGCCTTGGCACGCAAGGTGATCGGCCAGGTGCGGTCGATCGGCGTCGCGCTCACCGCGCCGACCGTACCGCACGCGGGTGAGCCGAGTTTCGACCTCGCCGACGACGAGATCGAGTTCGGCATCGGCATCCACGGCGAGCCCGGTATCGAGCGCACCGCCGTGACGACGGCCGACGAACTCGTCGCGCGCATGGTCGAAGCGGTGGTCACGGACCTGCCCTTCGCCGAGGGCGACAAGGTCCTGCTGTTCACGAACTCGATGGGCGGGACCCCGCTGGTCGAGCTGTACCTCGCCCACGGGATCGCCGAGCGGCTGCTGGCCGAGCGTGGGATCGTGGTCGAACGGCGGCTGGTGGGGCCGTACATCACCAGCCTCGAGATGCAGGGGATGAGCCTGACGTTGCTGAAACTGGACGACGAGCTGACCGAGTTGTGGGACGCGCCGGTGAACACCCCGGCCCTGAGGTGGGGAGTCTGATGGCCTGCACCGCCGAGACGCTCGCCGCCGCCTTGCGGGCGGCGGCCGCGGTGATCGCCGAGCATCGCGCCGAACTGGTCGACCTCGACCGCGCGATCGGCGACGCCGACCACGGCGAGAACATGGACCGGGGCTTCACCGCCATCGTGTCCGCTTTGGACTCCGCCACGCCCGAGACCCCCGCCGCGGTCGCGAAGCTCGCCGCCACGACGCTGATCTCGAAGGTCGGCGGCGCGGCGGGCCCGTTGTACGGCACGGCTTTCCTGCGCGCGTCGGTCAAACTGGGCGACGCGGCCGAAGTGGACGGTCCGCTGCTGGTCGAGGCCCTGCGCGCGGCGCTCGAAGGAGTGCAGGCGCGCGGCAAGGCCGTCGGGGGAGACGCGACCATGGTCGACGCCCTGATCCCCGCCGTCTCCGCCGCCGAGGAGGCCGTCGGCGACGGCGTCGCGGCGATCCTGTCCGCGGCCGCCGACGCCGCGGACAAGGGCGCCGAGTCCACTGTGGACCTCGTCCCGCGCAAGGGCCGGGCGTCGTACCTCGGCGAGCGGGCGAAGGGGCATATGGATCCCGGGGCCCGTTCGACGGCGCTGCTGCTGCGCGCGTTCGCGGAGGCCGCCAAGTGAGCGTCGGAATCGTGCTCGTCTCCCACAGCGCCAAGCTCGCCGAAGGACTCGCGGAGCTCGCCGCGCAGATGGCGCCGGACGTCACCATCGCGGCGGCGGGCGGCCTGGCCGACGGCGGAATCGGAACGGACTACGACGAGGTCGTCGCCGCGACGCAGCGCGCCGATTCGGGATCGGGTGTCGTCCTGCTGTACGACCTGGGCAGCGCGCAGATGACCGCGGAGCTGGCGGTCGAATCGCTCGCCGACCCGTCGGCCGCGGTCGTCGTGGACGCGCCGCTGGTCGAAGGCGCGATCGCCGCCGCCGTCGCGGCGCAGGGCGGGGCGGACCGCAAGGCCGTCGCCGAAGCGGCCGCCTCGGCGGGCGCACCGCCGGACCTGACGTTCGACGAAGGCGCGCAGGACGGCGAGAGCAGCGTCGAACTCACGTTGCGGAACGACGTCGGGCTGCACGCGCGGCCGGCCGCGG
Source organism: Amycolatopsis sp. w19 (assembly GCF_051373225.1). Classification (NCBI taxonomy): domain Bacteria; kingdom Bacillati; phylum Actinomycetota; class Actinomycetes; order Pseudonocardiales; family Pseudonocardiaceae; genus Amycolatopsis; species Amycolatopsis sp. w19. The sequence goes on from NZ_JBPQFM010000025.1 coordinate 21,364, forward strand.
TACTGGTGCGCAGTATCGCGGGGCTGGACGCGCAGGTCACCGTGCGGCTGGGCGACGAGACCGCGGACGCCAACAGCGTGCTCGCGCTGATGGCGCTCGGCGCGCGCCAAGGCGACCGGATCGAGGTCCGCGCGAAGGGCGCGCAGGCCGACGAAGCGCTCACCAAGGTCAAGGATCTGGTGGAGCAGAATTTCGGCGAGTGAGCTGAGGGCGTCGAGGCCTTCACGGACGCCCCAAGTACATGAAGGCCCCCTTCCTTGCGTCTAGCGCGGTGAAGGGGGCCTTCATGTACTTGGCTCCCGCCGGAGGCGGAACTTCGGCGAGTGAGGTGAGGCCTTCACGGACTTGAGGGCCCTCGCTGGCGGATCATCGGCGCCCGACATCGGCCGGCTGGTAGCAAAGGTCCCTTGATCCGGCCATCGGCGCCGGAGGAAAGCGTCCTTCAGCCCTCGTCCGCGAGTGACACTTACTCGATTCGGAGGGTGACAGCCGCTGCTTTCCGCGCCCCGGCATGGCACGATCGGAGAAACTACCAGCGAGTAACCTCCGGAGGCCGGTTGTGGCGCGGGAAATCTCGAGTGTGGGAGTCATCGGTCTCGGCACCATGGGTGCCGGGATCGCCGAGGTGCTCGCGCGGAGCGGCGTATCCGTCGTCGCGGTGGAGATCGACGACGACGGCGTCCACCGCGGACGGGGTCATCTGGAGCATTCGACCGAACGGGCGGTGTCCGGCGGCAAACTCGACGCCGACGGCCGGAGCGCGCTCCTGGACCGGATCCGGTACACCACGTCGCTGGCGGAATTGTCCGATGTGGACCTGGTGATCGAGGCGATCCCGGAGAACCTCGAAGCGAAATCCGACGTGTTCGCGCAGCTGGACAAGATCACCGGTCCGGACACGATCTTCGTCTCGAACACCTCTTCGCTGTCGATCACCGAGATCGGCGTGCACACCGCGCGGCCGGGCAAGGTCGTCGGGATGCACTTCTTCAACCCGGCGCCGATCCTCAAACTGGTCGAGGTCGTCCGCACCGTCGTCACCGAGCCCGACGTGGTCACCGACGTCGTCGCGTTCGCCGAGCGGCTCGGCAAGACCCCGGTGGTGATCGGCGACCGCGCCGGGTTCATCGCAAACGCCCTGCTCTTCGGGTATCTCAACCACGCCGTGCGGATGTACGAGCAGCGCTACGCCACCCGCGAGGACCTCGACGCGGCGATGCGGTTCGGCTGCGGATATCCCATGGGGCCCTTGGCTTTGCTCGACCTCATCGGGCTGGACACCGCGTACGAGATCCTCGACACGATGTACCACCAGTCGCGCAACCGGCTGCACGCGCCGGCGCCGCTGCTCAAGCAGATGATCACCGCCGGGCTGCTCGGCCGGAAGACGGGCCGGGGTTTCTACACCTACGACGAGCCCGATTCGCCGACGGTGACCGACGCCGTGACGGCGTCCACAGTGGACACGGCGACGGCGCGCGAAGTGCGCAAGGTCGGCGTCGTCGGGACCGGGACCATGGCGACGGGCATCGTCGAGGTGTTCGCGAAACGCGGCTACGAGGTCATCCTGCGCGCCCGGAGCGCGGAGAAGGCCGCGGCGTCGGTCGCGCGGGTCAAGAAGTCGCTGGACAAGGCCGTCGTCAAGGGCAAGCTGTCCGAAGAGGACGCCGTCGCCGCGCTCGGCCGGATCTCGCCGGCGGTGGAGTTCGAAGAACTGGCCGACGTCGACCTCGTCGTCGAGGCGGTGGCCGAAGACCTGGCCGTCAAGCAGGCCGTCTTCGCCGCGCTCGACGACGTCGTGAAGCCGGGCGCGGTCCTGGCGACCACCACGTCCTCGCTGCCGGTCATCGAATGCGCGGCCGCCACCTCGCGGCCTTCCGACGTGGTCGGCGTGCACTTCTTCAACCCGGCGCCGGTGATGAAACTCGTCGAGGTCGTCTCCACCATCGCGACCGCTCCCGACGTGATCGCGACCGTCGACGCCGTCTGCGCGGCCGTGGGCAAGCACCCCGTGCATTGCGGCGACCGGGCCGGGTTCATCGTCAACGCGCTGCTGTTCCCGTACCTGAACGACGCGGTGAAGATGCTCGAAGCGCACTACGCGGAGGCCGACGACATCGACACCGCGATGAAGGTGGGCTGCGGGCTGCCGATGGGCCCGTTCGAACTGCTCGACGTCGTCGGGCTGGACGTTTCGCTGGCGATCCAGCGGACGCTGTACAACGAGTTCCGCGAAGAGGGCTTCGCGCCGGCGCCGTTGCTGGAGCACCTCGTGACCGCCGGTCGGCTCGGCCGCAAGACCGGGAAGGGGTTCAAGGACTACTCGGCGCGGTAACTTGGATGCCATGCCGGTTTCCGCGGGGGTCAGGAAACGGATCAAGGAACTCCTCGATCCGGACGACGAGATCCATTACGTGTTCCCAGCCGACGTCTTCGGCAGCACCAACCCCGGAGTGTTCTTCGCGGTGACACGCAAGACGATCACGATCCTGACCGCCGGGTACCTGAGCCGGAAGATGCCGAAACGCGTCGTCGCGACGACGTTGCGGAACCATCGGATCGGGCCGGTCGACACCTCGACCGTCCCGTGGTTCAAGTTCAACGGCGTCGACTACGAGATCGACGACGAGTACATCTCCGTCGTGCACGCCGCGGATGCCGAGATCATGCGGGGAAAACCTGAAGATCCGCTGCCGGACCTCTAAGCTCCCGGGAGTGCGTCAGCTCACATACGACGGGGTGCCCATCCCCGGCCTGAACGACCTGGTCCGGACGGCCATCCGGCTGCATCCCGCGCCGGGAGTGCCCCGTCCGGACGAAAGCCACTTCGGCGGCCCGCTGCTCTGGCCGTCGGACGAGCCATGGCCGGAGTGCCCGGTGACCTGGCCGCCGGACCCCGACGCGTCCGACGACGCGTGGCCGGGTGGGCATCCGCTCGACGAGCCGGTCCCGGCGATGGTCGGCGCGGCGCAGTTCTTCCGCGACGACTTCCCGGAGCTGCCCTTCCCGGAGGGCACCGACGTCCTGCAGATCCTGTTCTGCCCGCTGGAACACGACAACCCGTACCACCGCGGCCCCGCCGTCCGGCTGGTGTGGCGCGATTCCGGCGAGGTGGGGGACATCGCGGAGCCGCCGCCCGCACCCGAGGACGCCCAGGACGCCTACCTGCCGGAACCCTGCGTCTTCGAACCGTGCTCGATCGACGAGCTGCCGCGCCTCTGCGACTTCCCGCCGGAGACCCGCGCCGCGCTCGGCATCCCCGAAGGCGCGAGCGAAGACCCGGAGGGCTGGCCTGAACTCGACCACTACGCGAAGATCGGCGGCTGGACGGCCTGGCACGCGGCCGGTCGCGTCGACCTGGACTGCCGGGAATGCGGTGCCGAGCTGAGACAGACGCTCGCGCTGGCCACGGAGGAGCACGAGGTCGGCTGCGGCTGCGGGGTCGACGACGACGAACCGGCGTGCTGGGCGTTCGGCGACCGGGGAGTGCTGAACATCTTCACCTGCCCCACCGATCCGCGGCATCCGTTCAAGGTCCGGATCGCCTGATCAGCCGGGTGGTAGCAAAGGTCCCCCGCTCCAGTGCTGGAAGACGAGGTTCGTGTGCACCCTGGCGACCTCGTCGCGGGCGGTCAGTTCGTCGAGCACCAGCCGTTGCAGCTCGGTCGCCGAGGCGGTGGCGACATGCGCGAGGAAGTCGTCCGGGCCGGTCAGGTGATAGACGGCGCGGACCTCAGGCAGCGCCAGCAGATGCTCGACGAACGAATCGACCAGTGCGCGCCGGTGCGGGCGGACCTGCACGAACAGGAGCGCTTCGAGCGGGCGGCCGAGTTTGGCCGCGTCCACCTCGGCGCGCTGGCCGATGATCACTCCGAGCTCGCGCAGCCGGTTGACGCGGTCGAGACAGGTCGAGGGCGCGACGCCCACTTCGGCCGCCAGATCCTTGTTCGAGATCCGGGCGTCGTTCTGCAAGAGCCGCAGAATTCGAAGATCAACCGTGCTCAGTTCGACGGAATCCGACATCAGCGAATGATATCCGAGGATATTGCGGCCGATCCGGAGAAAATCGCACCATCTGGGGTATGACCGCAACGCTGCGCACCCGAGCCGTCCACGCCGGCCGTGACGATCTCACGGACCTCGGCGTCCACGCCGCTCCGCTCGACCTGTCCACGACCTACCCGTCGCGGGACAGCGTCGAGGAGGCGGGCCGCATCGACGAATTCGCCGCCTCGGGCTCGCTGTCCGGACTCCCGGTCTACGGGCGGCTGAGCAACCCCACCGTCGAGCGTTTCGAGAAGGCGCTGGCCGAACTCGAAGGGCTCGAAGACGCCGTCGCGTTCGCCACCGGCATGGCCGCGGTTTCGGCCTCGCTGCTCGCCGCCGTCGCCCAGGGCAAGCGGCACGTCGTCGCCGTCCGGCCGGTCTACGGCTGCACCGACCACATGCTCACGTCCGGGCTGCTCGGGACCGAGGTGACCTGGGCCGATCCGGAGGACGTCGCCTCGGCGCTGCGTCCTGACACCGGGCTGGTGCTGCTCGAAACCCCCGCGAACCCGACCCTGCGCGAGGTCGACATCGCCGAGATCGTGCACGCCGCGGGCGAGGTCCCGGTGCTGGTCGACAACACCTTCGCGACCCCCGTGCTCCAGCGGCCGGGACGGCACGGCGCCCGGTTCGTCCTGCACAGCGCGACCAAGTTCCTCGGCGGGCACGGCGACGTCATGGGCGGCGTGGTGGCTTGCGGCGCCGAAGACGCGGGGATGCTGCGGCAGATCCGCTTCGCCACCGGAGGCGTGCTGCACCCGCTCGCCGGGTACATGCTGCTTCGCGGCCTCTCGACCCTTCCGCTGCGCGTCAACGCCGCGTCCGCGACGGCCGCCGAACTCGTCGATCGGCTTCGCGGCCACGCGAACGTGAGCGCCGTGCACTACCCGGCCATCGGTGGTCCGCTGATCGCGTTCGAGGTCGACGGCGATCCGCACGCGCTCATCGGCGCGGTCCGGCTGATCACCCCGGCCGTCAGCCTCGGGAGCGTGGATTCGCTCATCCAGCATCCCGCCTCGATCAGCCACCGGATCGTCGCCGAGGACGACCGGCGCGGCGCGGGGGTCACCGACCGGCTCATCCGCATGTCGGTGGGGCTGGAGGACGTCGAAGACCTGTGGCACGACCTCGATCAAGCACTCAAAGCTTGCTGAGTGCTTGGTGGTGAACCCGCGTCCGCGATCGACGTCGGCAGGGCGCCGCCATGTCATCCACCTCACGGACGTGGATAAGGCGCCCTGCCACCGCGATAGCGGGGCCTTCGGCCGGGCGGGTTCACGCGTCTGGTCGGCTTCCGGATCAAATCTCAGCTCCGCCATCAGGCGCCGAGTTCTGCGATCGTCATCACCGGGATGTCGACAAATCGTCCGGCCTGGCTAACCTGGTCGGGTGAAAGATCTGGTCTCGTCCTGGGTGGAATCTTCGGCTCGTAGCACGCTTTCCCGGCTGCACCAGCAGATCGGTGTGGCCGGGCTCGCCGCCGCGGCGGCCGTGCCCGCGCTGTCCGCCGTCTTCGATCAGCACTCCGCCGCGGTGCGCGACATCCTCGCGGTCGGGGTCGAAGGCTCGGCGGCGGTGGCCGGGGTCGTCCTGCTCGCCGGCTACACGCGCGGGCTGCTCGACGAGGCGAAGGCCAAGGGCTGGACGTTCCGTGCTCCGGCCGATCTGACCGCGTGGACCACCAGCGACTGGTTGACCGCGCGGCTGGTCGGCGTGTGTTCGCTGGCCGCCTCGATGGACGACCGGCGGACCCAGCCGACCGGGAACGGGTAGGGCGGTCGGACGCCCCACCCGCTCCCGTGGAAGGTCAGCGGTACTCCGGCGGAGGGGGCATGTTTCCACCGGGGGGCCGCTGGCCGGGATCCTGATGCTGCGGCACCTGACCCTGGCTGGGCGGGAACTGCTGGTGCTGCGTCGGCGCGTTCGGGTTCACGGCGTGATGCCCGGCGGACACCGGCTGGTTGACCGTCGTCCGCTCCGTCGGCACCTCACCCGAGCGGCCCGCGTCCTCGCGACCGCGCTGGTAGGCCTCGGCCTGCGCCTTCGCGGCGGGGATCTCCGCCTCGGCCCGGCCGAGCCAGGTCTCCCAGCGCTGCTGCATCGGCTTGATGAGACCACCGCCGACACCGACGACGGCGACACCGCCGACCGTGGCGAGCACGGCGATCAGCACCGGCATCGTGACCGCGGTGGCCACGCCGATCTGGTTCAGCGCGGCGATCGCGCCGAGGCCCCAGATGAACACCGAGGCGATGGTGGCGAGCACCTTGCCGTAGGAGACACCGCCGAGGGCGTTCCCGATCAGATCCTTGACCGCCTTGGCGACCGCGCCGGCGATCACCACGATGACGATCGCGACGATGGCACGCGGCAGCCACGCGACGATGTCGTTGAGCAGCGCGCTCACCGGGTTCGGGCCGAACACGCCGAACGCGAACTGCAGGGCGATCAGCAGGATCGCGTAATAGACGATCTTGCTGATGATGCCCGACGCGTCGAACTGGCTACGCGCGAGCATCTGTTTGAAGCCCCCGCGCTCGAGGAGCCGGTTGAAGCCGACCTTCTCGAGCACCATGCTCACGGCCTTCGAGAGCGCCTTGGCGATCAGCCAGCCGATGAACAGGATGACCAGGAACGCGAGCAGTTTCGGGACGAAGGTGGCGACCGAACTCCAGGCGCTCGACACGCCTTGACCGAAGTCGACGGCCGCCAGTGCTGATGTGGCCACTGGACTTTCTCCCTTCCCACCACTGGAGCTTCCAGACTGGTGGGAAGGGGGTACCCGCCATTCGGGCGATCACACGTTACGCCACCCGAACGGGTGGGTCAGCTGCAGCAGCCCCCGCCGCAACAACCGCCTCCACCTGCGGGAACAGGGGCCGGACCGGAAGCGGACCCGGTCAGCGCGACGGTCGTCAGCAGCTTGACGGTGTCCTGGTGGCCCTCGGGGCACGGCGCGGGCGCACCGGACTCGCTCATCGGCCGCAGCAGTTCGAAGGTTCCGGCGCATTCGCGGCAGCGGTAGGCGTAGGTCGGCATTCCGGCATTATCCCATCTCCTTCCGGCCGCCGGGATGGCAAGCTGGCCGGGTGGAACTGCCTGTCGCGGCGCACGTGCCGCATCTCGGCCAAGTCGTCCCGTCCGTGCTTTCCGCCCTCGGCGCCGAGGGGTTCGCCAATTCGCTGAGCCTGGCGGAGGCGTCCAGCGCCTGTGTCCTGCTCATCGACGGTCTCGGCTGGGAGCTGCTGGCCGAGCACCCCACCGACGCGCCGGTGCTCACCCAGCTGGCGAAGTCGCCGCTGCGGGTCGGTTTCCCGGCGACGACGGCGGCCGGTCTCGGCGCGATCGGCACCGGCCTGGCGTCGGGGGAACACGGCCTGGTCGGGTACAGCTTCGAGGTGCCGGGCACCGGCGTCCTGAACGCGCTGCGCTGGAGCAGCCACGTGGACGGCGGCGATCTCCGCGGGGCGTTGCCGCCGCGCGAGGTGCAGCCGCTGCCGACGACGTTCGAGCGCGCGGCCGCCGCCGGGATCACGACCAGCGTGGTGTCCTCGGCGAAGTTCGCCGACACCGCGCTCACCCGGGCGACGCAGTCCGGCGCGCGCTATGTGGGCGTCCACGCGCTCGGTGACCTGGCCGCCTGCGTCCTGCACTGCCTCGAAGCGAGGCCCGCGTTCTGCTGGGGCTATCACAGCGAACTCGACATGCTGGGCCACATCTACGGACCGGGTTCGGCGCCGTGGCGGATGCAGCTGCGGCACGTCGACAGGCTGGTCGAGTCCCTTGTGGACGGCCTGCCGCCCGGCGCGCTCCTCGCCGTCGTGGCCGACCACGGCATGGTGACCGTCGAAGGCGCGCTCGACATCGACGAGACACCCGCGCTGCTCGGCGGCGTCCGGGCCATCGGGGGCGAGGTCCGGGCGCGGCACGTCTACAGCGAAGCGGGCGCGGAGGCCGACGTCCTGGCGGCCTGGCGCGAGGTGATCGGAGACCGGGCGTGGATCCTCCCGCGCGACGAGGCCGTCGAGGCGGGCTGGTTCGGGCCGGTCTCCGATCGGGTCCGCCCGCGTATCGGCGACGTGGTCGTGGCGGCGAAGGGACGCTTCGGGCTCGTGCGAGAACTGGCGGAGGCCGTCGAGTCCTCCTTGGTCGGGCAGCACGGCTCGCTCACGCCGGCCGAGCAACTCGTCCCGTTGGTCCTCGCGCGCGGCTAGCCGCAGAACTCGGCGAACATCGCGCGGAGCACGGCCGAGCGCGCGGTTTCGGAGGTCAGGTTCGTGGTGACGCCGACCGTGATCTGCCTGGCGCCGTCGGAGGTCCGCATGCTCCAGGTGTTGTAGCCGGGCACGGAACCGTTGAAGCCCCAAGCCTCCGGCGCGGCGCAGCCCTGCGGGAGCCGGAGCCGCATGACGCCGAGGCCCGAGTCCACCGCGGGAACGCCGCTGGGCACGGTCTTGCGCATCTCGGCCAGCTGCGCCGCGGGGAAGAGCCGTCCGGTGAACACGGCGCCATAGAACCGGTTCAGATCGTCGGCGGTGGAGATCAGGTTCCCGGAACCCCAGAACCGCGACATCTCGTAGTCGGTGACGTCGGTCAGCGGCGCGTCGGGACCGTACAGCCGTTCGTAACCCCGGGCGGCCGCGTGATGGACGTAGGGATAGCGGTACGGGAGGGAGCTGTCCCGCATTCCCGCCTTGTCGAGAACCCGGCGCTGCAGCACGGAATTCAGCTCGTCACCGGTGAGCTTTTCGACGAGTTTCCCGAGCACGGCGTAATTGGTGTTGGAGTACACCATGCCCTGGCCGGGTGGGAAGGCCAGCGGTTTGCCCTCGGTCCCCAGCCGGATGGTCTCGTCCGGTGACTGGTGCCGCCAACGGGTCGTGTCGATCTCCGGGAGGCTGTTCCACCGGTCGGTCGCCGGGATCCCGCTGGTGTGCTGCAGCAACTGGCGCACGGTGATCGGCTCGGTGTACGGCAGAAGCCCGGGAAGGCGGTCCTGGACGCGGTCGTCGAGGCCGACTTCGCCCTCACCGGCCAGTTGCAGGACGGCGGTGGCGACCACGCTCTTGGTGATGCTGCCCGCCCGGAAACGGCCGCGTGGGTCCGGCGCGCCGCCCGTCGTGACGTCGCCGACGCCGCTCCGGCCGTACCAGCCGCCGTCCTGGTCGAGCACCGCGGCGTACGCGCCGGGCGCACCGGCGGCGACGGCGTCGTCCAGCGCCTTTTGCAGCCCTGCCCTGGCGGGGGCGGCGACGGACTGACCGGCCGCGAGTGTTCCGGAGAACAAGGCGGTGCCGGCGGCGATCGCCGCCAAACCGCGAAACAGACGATTCATGCTTCTGACGCTAGGAGGCGCCTGTCGCCGGGACAGCCCCTATAAACCCCTTAGCCGGTCAGACGGGCTTCCGTGCCGAGAACTTCACGCTCCGCTTCGGCACGTGGTCGACCTTGATGTCGGTGAACCCGGTGTCGGTGAGCCGGGGCCAGAGCGAGACCGGGTCGAGCGCGTTCATCGTGTCTCCGAGATGGAGGAGGCGGAACGGCGCGTTCGCCAGGCTGTCGATCGCGCGCAGGACGCCGCCGGGGCGGAGCACACGGAACGCTTCGGCGAAGATCGAGTCCTGCAACAACGTCGTCGGCACGTGGTGCAGCATCGTGAAGCAGACGACCGCGGAGAACTCGCCGTCCTCGAAGGGCATCGCCGCCCCGTCGCCCTGGACGATCCGCACGCGGCCGTCGAATTCCCGTTTGAGGAGGTCCGCCGACGCCTCGTCGATCTCGACGGCGGTGAGCCGGGGGACGAGCCCGACGAGCGCGCGTGTGGTCGCGCCGAAGCCGGGGCCGATCTCCAGGACGGAGTCACCCAGGTCGAAGCCGGCGACGTTGCCCGGCATCTCGGCGGCGACGGCCTTCGCCCACAGCGTGGAACTGCAGAGTTTGCGGTGCACCAGGTTCATCGGCATGCGTTCGAAGCTAACGGTGACCGATAAGCGATAGGCTGCCAACCGATGTCGAATATCGGACTCCTGCCGCCGATGTCCACGGCTATGGTGCTCGGCGAGATGGACCTGCCCGCGGGCACCTGGCTCCCGTGGCACGAACACGATGGCCACCAGCTCGCCTGGGCGGCGCGGGGGATCCTGAGCGTGAACGTCGGCGAGCGGTACTGGGTGCTGCCGCCGACGCGGGCGCTCTGGATCCCGGCCGGGGTCGTCCACCGGACCGGTGCCACCGCGCAGACCGTGTTGCGGGGGATCTACGCCGCCCGGGACCGATGCCCGGTGCACTGGCCCGAACCGACGCTCGTCGCCGTCCGCCCGTTGCTGCGCGAACTGCTGGAGCACCTCGGCGCGGCCGACTTCGGTGACGACGCGCGCCGCCGGGCCGAGGCGGTCGCGTTCGACCTGCTCGAACCGGTGGACGTCGTGCCGATCACCGTGCCGATGCCGTCCGACGAACGTGCGCTGGCCGTCGCGCGGGCGGTGATCGCCGATCCTTCGGACCGCCGCGCCCTCGCCGATTTCGTCCAGCACGCGGGCGCGAGCGAACGCACCCTCGCGCGGCTGTTCCTCACCGAGTGCCGCACGACGTTCGGCGCGTGGCGGGTCCAAGCGCGCCTGCGCGCGTCATTGCCGCTGCTGGCCGAGGGCATGCCGCTGACCGCGGTCTCCCGCCGGATCGGCTACTCGTCGCCGAGCGCTTTCGTCGCCGCCTTCCGCCGCGCGGTCGGTGTGACGCCGGGCGCCTACTTCGACGGCTGACCTTCGCGTGTTCCGCCTGCGATCACGCATGATCCGGCTTCAGTCACGCATGATCGGCCGGACGTCACGCGTGATCCGGCGGACGACACGCGTGACGGAAGGCGGACCGGGTGTGACCCTGCGCGCCTACGTCGGCGGCCGGCCGGGCTCGCCGTATACCGTTTCGGGCGTGCCACGACGTAACCGGCCCGAACGCGGTGGGCGCCCCGACCTCGGCGCGTCGACCGGCTGGGCGCGCTCCGAAACCGCCTCCGACGGCGAATGGCTGGTGCGCACCGTGCCCGGCGCGCAGGCCACCAAGGACTACCGCTGTCCCGGTTGCGACCACGAGATCCGGCAGGGGACCCCGCATCTGGTCGCCTGGCCCGCCGACGACACCGGAGGCATCGCCGACCGCCGCCATTGGCACAAGGCGTGCTGGGGCGCGCGGTCCCGGCGAAGGCCAGGTCGTTGGTGACTCGGCCGCTGGTGAGCTTCAGCGCCGCAGGTGCAAGGAAGGTTCTCCCGCGAATTCCTCCTCCGTGTGGATCTTGAAACCGAGCCGCTCGGCGACCCGGATGGACGGTTCGTTGGACGCCATGATGTTGGCGATCACCGGGACGTCGGGGATCTCCCGCTCGGCCCATTCGACGACGGCGGCCGCCATCTCCGTCGCGTAGCCCTTGCCCCAGGTGAACGGCCAGAAGCGGTACGCGAGGTTCAGCACGCGCTCGCCGTTCCATTCGTGATACCGGACGCCGCCGAAACCGAGGATCGTCTCCGGATCGTCCGAAGCGGACACCGTGAGATAACCGAACCCGTTCTCGGCCCACTGCTTCAGCCAGGCGTCGTACAGCTCGTTCGCACCCTCGACGGTGTGCGGCTCCGGGTTGAACCTGTTCGTCTCCGGATCGGCCTGCAGCGCGACGATGTTCTCGCGGTCCGCCTCGCGCAGCCTCCGCAGCAGCAGCCTCTCCGTCTTGATCTCTGTCAGCACGGATCTGACGGTAGCGTCAGGGTGCGACAGAATTATCGCCATGAACGATCTGCCGCTGGTACTGCTGCACGCCTTCCCCGTCGACGCCCGCATGTGGGACGCGGTCCGTGCGCCGCTCTCGGAACGCCTGCGGCTGATCACCCCCGACCAGCGCGGTCTCGGCCGCAGCCCGCTGCCGGAAACGGACCGGGAGCCGGATCTGGACGACGCCGCCCGCGACGTGGTCGCGCTGCTCGACCGGCTGGAACTCGACAAGGTCGTCCTCGGCGGCTGCTCGATGGGCGGCTACCTGACGATGGCGGTGCTGCGCCTCGCGCCGGAACGCGTGGGCGGGCTCGTGTTCATCGACACGAAGGCGACCGCCGACACCCCCGAGGCAGCGCAAGCCCGGCACGATGTCGCGGCCCGGGTCGAAGCGGAGGGCGCCGGCTGGATGCCCGAAGCGGTCACACCCGGATTGCTCGCGGAGAAGGCGCGCCCGGAAGTGGTCGAACGGCTTCGAGAACTGATCACGACGCAGCCGCCGTCGGGGATCGCGTGGGCGGCGCGCGCGATGGCGGCCCGGCCCGATTCGCTCGAAACGCTGCGTTCGGCGGACGTGCCCGCGCTGGTCGTGGTCGGCGAAGAGGACGGCCTGACCCCGTTGGAAGCGGCGAACACCCTGGTGGAAACGCTGCCGGACGCGACATTGGTGGTGCTGCCGGAGGCGGGACATCTGACGCCGCTGGAGGATCCGGCCGGAGTCGTCGAAGCGATCTTGGGCTGGTATCCCGCGTAAGAAAAGGTTCCCCTCGCCCCTTCAAAGGTATAGCGGACCCTGGGGCTTGCGGCAAGCCCCCATTCCCGGTCCACAATTCGTGCCTTCACGTTTTTGCCGAAGGGGGATTCCCATGCGTGTACTCCTGTCCACTATCGGGACGAGGGGTGAGGTGCAGCCGTTGGTGGCACTGGCGGTGCGATTGCGGGAACTGGGCCAGGAAGTCCGGCTTTGCGCGCCGCCGGATTTCCGTGAGTGGGCCGAAGGTCTCGGGATTTCCTTCGCGCCGTTGGGGCCGGAACTGCGGTCGACGGCGAAGCCGGATTCCGCGATGACCAAGGCGATGGCCACGCCGGAAGGGCGGCGCGCGATGGCCGAGGCCATGGTGGTGAACCAGTTCGAGACGATGCCGGACGTGGCCGAGGGCTGCGACGCCGTCGTCGCGGGAATGGCCTTGAACATCGCCGCCCATTCGGTGGCCGAGCGAAAAGGGATTCCGTATTTCTTCACCGCTTACTGCCCGATAACGCTGCCTTCACTGCACCATCGTCCGCCCGTTTTCCCGGGATGGGCGCCGAAGAATCCCGACGCCGACATCCCGGCGTTGTGGGCCGACGACGCGGAACGGTGGAACGCGCAATGGGGCGACGTGCTCGACGCGCAGCGGAAACTGCTGGGCCTGCCGCCGGTCGAAGACGTGCGCGGGCACATCTTCACCGAGCGCCCTTGGCTGGCCGCCGATCCGGTGCTGGCGCCGTGGCGGGGCCCGTCGGCGCTGGACGTCCACCAGACCGGTGCCTGGCTGCTGCCGGATCACAGCCCGTTGTCGCCGGAACTGGAGGCGTTCCTCGACGACGGGGAACCGCCGGTCTACTTCGGATTCGGGAGCATCCGAGCCCCGGAGGAGATCGCGAAGGCGATGATCGAGGCGGCGAGGGCGCACGGACGGCGGGCGATCGTGTTCCGGGGCTGGACCGGACTGGCGCTGATCGACGACGAACCCGACTGCATCGCGATCGGGGACGTCAACCAGCAGGCGCTGTTCCCGCGGGTCGCGGCCGTCGTGCATCACGGCGGTGCCGGCACGACCACGGCGGCGACCCGGGCCGGGGTGCCGCAGGTGCTGGTGCCGCAGATGTTCGACCAGCCGTACTTCGCTCAGCGTGTGCGGGATCTCGGGGTGGGGACGTCGATCACGGGGGAGCCCTCGGTCGAAGCGCTGACGCTCGCTTTGGGCGAGGTGCTTTGTCCCGAAGTCGCCTCGCGGGCCCGGCAGGTCGGCGGCGAGGTGCGGACGGACGGTGTCGATGTGGCGGCTCAGCTCCTGATTTCCGGCGTTTAGTCCTCTCGATGCGGTACTTGCGCGTGCAACGACCGCATTCAGAGGACTAAACGCGGGAGGAGAAGTAGCGCTCCAGGGCGGCTTCGGCCTCAGGGAGCCGTTCGGGGAACCGCTGCGCGATCACGAACCGCCACGGCACTTCGAACAACCGCCGCAACGCGATGAACGGCTCCAGCGACGAAGGCGCCACGTCCGCCGGGTACGCGTCCAGAGTCGCGCGCCCGGCCTCCGCGTAGAGCACGCCGAGGTCCCAGCCCAGCGGCCCTCGCCAGGTGTCCTCGAAGTCGAGCCAGCACGGCCCGGCCGCGGTCGCGACGACGTTCCCCCGATGGGCGTCTCCGTGCAGCGGCCGGGCCTCGCCGTCCGGAAGCGCCGCCGCGACCCGTTCGAGTTCGTCGTACAACCGGGGCGCCGCGCCGCCCATGACGGCGCCGTGCCGGTCGAGCACCGTCCGGAGTTCGCGGACGGGCCCGAGTTCGGGCAGTTCACCGGGGTAGTCCGCGAGCGCGTCGTGCACCCGGGCGAGGGAAAGCGCCACCTCGCGCGGCGACAGCGTGTGGCCCGGCTCGTGCGGCGTGTAGTGCCAGAGAGTGACCGGCAGTCCGTCGGCGAAATGCGGTCCTGCCGGGGGATCCGTGGTCGGTGAGACGACGAGCACATCACGTTCCGTGAGGTGCCTCGACAGCTCGACGTCGCGCGCGAGCCAGTCCTCGGGCGACGACCGGGCGAGCCGGGTCGTGCCGGGCACCCGTGCCACCACCGGACCCAGCCTCACCAGCACGTTCGACTTGAAATGCAGGACATCGGGGCTGCCCGTCGGCAGCCCGTACCGGTCACCGACGGCGAGCGCCGCGGCCACTCCCGCACGCGTGTGTTCGTCGGTCACGGCCCGATCTTGCCAGCCGGTGCGCGCGACTGTCGGTAGTGAGGGCTACGATCCCCACTAGCCGCCGGATTGGGTCCCGAACCCGCCCGGCGACCGCAAATTGACCACCACAAGGTTTGAGTGTTGGAGGCAGGAGTGACGGCCGTAGCCCCCAAGCCGATCGCCACGCGCCCGTATCCCGCGCGCGAGTCGGTTAAGGGTTCGTACCTGCTGCGGTTGTTCCGCACGACGGACCACAAGCAAATCGGCATCATGTACCTGGTCACGTCGTTCGCCTTCTTCATGGTGGGCGGCGCGATGGCGATGCTGATCCGCTCCGAGCTGGCGCGTCCCGGGCAGCAGTTCCTTTCGCAGGAGCAGTACAACCAGCTGTTCACCATGCACGGCACGATCATGCTGCTGCTGTACGCGACGCCGATCCTGTTCGGCTTCGCGAACTTCATCCTGCCGCTGCAGATCGGTTCGCCCGACGTCGCGTTCCCCCGGCTGAACGCGTTCTCGTACTGGCTGTACCTGTTCGGCGGCCTGATCGTGATGTCCGGCTTCCTGACCCCGGGTGGCGCCGCCGACTTCGGCTGGTTCGCCTACACCCCGCTGTCGGACGCCATCCACTCGCCCGGCGTCGGCGCCGACCTGTGGATCTCCGGTCTGGTCGTGTCCGGTCTCGGCACCATCCTCGGTGGCGTCAACATGATCACCACGGTGATCTGCCTGCGCGCCCCCGGTATGACGATGTACCGGATGCCGATCTTCACCTGGAACATCCTGGTCACCAGCATCCTGATCCTGCTGGCGTTCCCGATCCTGACCGCGGCCCTGATGGGCCTGCTGGCGGACCGGCATCTCGGGGCGCACGTGTTCGACCCCGCGAACGGTGGCGTGATCCTCTGGCAACACCTGTTCTGGTTCTTCGGCCATCCAGAGGTCTATATCGTCGCGCTACCGTTCTTCGGGATCGTGTCGGAGATCTTCCCGGTCTTCAGCCGCAAGCCGATCTTCGGTTACAAGGGCCTGGTCTGGGCGACGCTGGCGATCGCCGCGCTGTCGGTGGCCGTGTGGGCGCACCACATGTACGCGACCGGCGCCGTGTTGCTGCCGTTCTTCTCCTTCATGACCTTCCTGATCGCGGTCCCGACCGGCGTGAAGTTCTTCAACTGGATCGGCACGATGTGGAAGGGCCAGCTGTCCTTCGAGACGCCGATGATCTTCTCGATGGGCTTCATCGT
This sequence comes from Amycolatopsis sp. w19, assembly GCF_051373225.1. Classification (NCBI taxonomy): domain Bacteria; kingdom Bacillati; phylum Actinomycetota; class Actinomycetes; order Pseudonocardiales; family Pseudonocardiaceae; genus Amycolatopsis; species Amycolatopsis sp. w19. The sequence goes on from NZ_JBPQFM010000025.1 coordinate 37,359, forward strand.
CACGTTCCTCTTCGGCGGTCTGACCGGCATCATGCTGGCCGCGCCGGCGATCGACTTCCACGTGTCCGACAGCTACTTCGTCGTCGCGCACTTCCACTACGTGCTCTACGGCACGATCGTGTTCGCCACGTTCGCCGGGATCTACTTCTGGTTCCCGAAGATCACCGGCCGCATGATGGACGAGAAGCTCGGCAAGTGGCACTTCTGGACCACGTTCATCGGCTTCCACGCCACGTTCCTGGTGCAGCACTGGCTCGGCGCCGAAGGCATGCCGCGCCGGTACGCGGACTACCTGCAGTCCGACGGGTTCACGACGCTGAACACGATCTCCACGATCGGCGCGTACATCCTCGGTGCCTCGACGCTGCCGTTCATCTGGAACGTCTTCAAGAGCTACCGGTACGGCGAGATCGTCACGGTGGACGACCCGTGGGGCTACGGCAACTCGCTCGAATGGGCGACGTCCTGCCCGCCGCCGCGGCACAACTTCACCGAGCTGCCGCGGATCCGGTCCGAGCGTCCGGCGTTCGAGCTGCACTACCCGCACATGATGGAGCGCATCCACAAGGAGGGTGAGATCGGCTTCTTCGGGAAGCAGAAGGTCAACACCCACCGGGCGCCGTCCCAGGTGCTCACCGAGGCGGCCATGCCGGGTGACCACTCCGAGGACAACTCCAGCGAGAAGTGACCCGATAAGCGGAAACGGCGCGTGCCTTGCCTCACACAGGGGCAAGGCACGCGCCTTTTTCATGCCTGGCTGAGGGAGACTGACCTTCGTGACGCAGACACCAGTTCTCATCACCACCACCGGACCCGACAAGCCGGGTGTGTCCTCGGTGCTGTTCGCCGTGCTGTCGCGCCATGACGTGGACGTCCTGGACGTCGAGCAGGTCGTCATCCGCGGCCAGCTGGTGCTCGGCGTGCTCGCCGGGGTCTACCGCGACCCCGAAGGCCTGCAGGAGTACGTCGAGCAGGCGATGGCGTCGGTCGGGATGCAGGTCGAGGTGAAGATCGGCTCGGCCATCGGCGCCGACCCGTTCGCCATCGGCCAGAAGGACTCGACGCATGTCCTGCTGATGCTCGGCCGCCCGGTGACCGCGCGCGCCTTCTCCGACGTCGCGCGCAGGCTCGCCGCGCTGGACGTCAACATCGACTCGATCCGCAGCGTCGCCGACTACCCGGTGACCGGGCTGGAGCTGTACGCCTCGCTCGCCCAGGACACCCCGGAGGCCGACGCCGCGCTGCGCACCGCGCTCGCCGACGCCGCCGTCGAGGCCGGGATCGACATCTCGGTCGAGCGGGCCGGGCTCGCCCGCCGCGCCAAGCGCCTGGTCGTCTTCGACGTCGATTCCACGCTCATCCAGGGCGAGGTCATCGAGATGCTCGGCGCGCACGCCGGGGTCGAACCGCAGGTCCGCGAGATCACCGAGGCCGCGATGCGCGGCGAGCTGAACTTCGGCGAGTCCTTGGAGCGCCGTGTCGCGCTGCTGGAAGGGCTGCCGGAGACGGTGCTGGACGAGGTCGCCGCGTCCATCGAGCTCACCCCGGGCGCGCGCACGACCATCCGCACGCTGAAGCGGATGGGCTTCCGCTGCGGCGTCGTCTCGGGCGGGTTCACCAAGATCATCCAGTCCCTCGTGGACGACCTCGGCCTCGATTTCGCCGCCGCGAACGAACTCGAAGTGGTCGACGGCAAGCTCACCGGCCGGGTGGTCGGGGAGGTCGTCGACCGCGCGGGCAAGGCGAAGGCGCTTCGTCGCTTCGCCGACGAGTACGAGATCTCGCTGCAGCAGTGCGTCGCGGTCGGTGACGGGGCGAACGACATCGACATGCTGTCGGTCGCCGGGATGGGTGTCGCCTTCAACGCCAAGCCCGCGCTGCGCGAGGTCGCCGACACCGCGCTTTCCCACCCGTACCTCGACGCCGTGCTGTTCCTGCTCGGCGTCACCAGGGCCGAGATCGAGGCGGCCGACGCGGCCGACGGTCTCGAGCTTTCCCGGCCATGAGCGTGCTGGAGCCGCTGGCCGCGCGCTACGCCCATTGGCTCGGCCTCCCCGCGGAAAGCACGGTGGACACCTCCGACGAGGATCCCGCCGAGGTCCGCGCCATGCCGGTGATCCTGCGGATGGAACGGGCCGAACCGCCGTCGCGGACCGCGTTGCTGGAGGCCGCCGCGGCGGCCGCGGTCGCGGTCTGTCTCGACGAACGCGCGCTGCCGGGAGGCGACTGGCACGACCCGCTCAAGGCGTGGGTCGACGGCCGGATCCGCAAGGTCGCCCGGCGGGCGCGCGGCGCGCACTGGCAGGCGGTCCAGGAACTGCCGGGCATCACGATCGAGGTCGACGGCGCCGAGGCGCGGGCGTTGCTGCCCGGCCGGGTCGTGGAGTCCCCGAAAGAGGTCTCGCGGCTGCAGATCTCCGGCAGCGAACTCCCCGCCGACGAGCCGGGGCCCGCGCCCGAGGGCCTTCCGCGGTTGCTGCTGAACCCCGAGGTCTCGATGACCGTCGGCAAGGGCGCCGCCCAGGTCGGGCACGCGACGATGATCCTGGCGTCGGTGCTGGACGAAGCCGAACTGGCCGCGTGGGCCGCGACCGGGTTCCGGTGTTCGGTGCGGACTCCGCCGGTCGCGACCTGGAAGGCACTCTGCCCGGTCGAGGATCCCGAAGGTTCGTGGCGTCGTGACGGGGTCGTCGCGGTCCGGGACGCCGGGTTCACCGAAGTAGATCCCGGAACCGTCACGGTCATAGCCCAAAGGGCTTAGCCTCCTATACTCCCCGCATGGGTGATCGGCTGATCGCCGGGCGCTATCGCTTGGAGGAGCGGATCGGCGCCGGGGGTATGGGCGTGGTCTGGCGTGCCACCGATCTGGACCTCGGGCGGGTCGTCGCCCTCAAGCGTTCGCAGGCGGGCGACAGCGGTCAGATCCGGCGCGAGGCGCGCATCGGCGCCGGCCTGCATCATCCGAACGTGGTCACTGTTTTCGACGCCGTGATCGACGGTGACGATCGCTGGCTGGTGATGGAGTACCTGCCCTCGCGCAGCCTCGCCGACGTCATCGACTCCGACGGGCCGCTGCCACCCGGCAAGGTGGCCAAGATCGGCGTCCAGCTCGCCGCGGCGCTCGCGGCGATGCACGAAAAAGGCATGGTCCACCGCGACCTCAAACCGGGCAACGTCCTGGTGGCCGACGACGGCACCGCCAAACTCACCGACCTCGGCATCGCGCAGTGGGCGGAGGTGACCCGCACCGGCGGCGGTCTCGACGTCGGCACTCCCGGCTACGTCGCGCCCGAGATGGCCGAAGGGCGGCAGGCGGGCGCGGCGGCGGACGTGTTCTCGCTCGGCGCGACCCTGTTCGCCGCCGTCGAAGGCACCTCGGTGTGGGGCGACGCGAACGTGGGCCCGTTCGTGCAGCTCCGGCGGGCGACGGCGTACACCCTGGAGCCGATCCGGCGGGCGGGGCCGCTGGCGCCCGCGCTGACCGAACTGTTGCGGCGCAGGCCGGCAGGCAGGCCGAACGCCGTCCGTGCCGCCGAACTGCTGTCCGAAGTCGCGGACGTCGACGGTCCCGTCCGGACGCGACGGTTCCGCGTGCCCAAACGCGCGCTCGCGATCGGTGCCGTCGTGGCGGTGCTGGTGCTGACCGGGGCGCTGTTCCTCGCCACCAGGGAGCCCGCGTCGATCGCGGCGGGGCCGCCGTCCGAGCTGATCGGGGACCGGCGGACGGCGGATCCGTGCGCGCTGGTGGAGCCGTCCGTGCTGAACCATCTCGGGACACCGGAACTGGACAGCGCCGGCGGCAACTTCAACGCGTGCGGTGTCCGGCTGCGCCTGAGCCCCGACGACGAGGACATCGTCGACATCCGGCTCGAACTGACGACGCCGACGTCACCGTTGCTGGACAAGCCGATGCCGGGCCAGCTGATCGTGCGCGAGGTGCCGAGCGACTCGGAAGACAAGTGCGCGCGCGGTATCCCGCTGCCGGACGGCAACCAGGTGTGGGTGCACGCCCGCCACATCAAGAACTGGCACGCGCATCTGTGCGACTACGTCGATCCGGTGGCCACGCACGCGGTGAGCGTGCTGAACCGGGAGCCGGTCGAGCGGCGTCCCGCGCCGTTCCCCGCCGGTTCGCTCGGAAGTCTCGACGCCTGCGCGCTGGGCGGGGACCTGCCGCAGGCGATCGTCGGCGGCCCGGCGACGCCGGATCCGGTCTTCGGCAACTGGGAGTGTTACTGGAACCATCGCGAGACCGAGGTGACGGTCCGGTTCGAACGGGAGCGGGCGCCGTTCGAGGACGACGGCAGACGCGTCGCTCTCGGATCGCGGGAAGCCTTCGTCGAGGTCTCGGCCGAATGGAAGGCTTGTCAGGCGGAGATCCCGCACCGGGGCTTCACCGGCGACGGTCGTGCCATGATCGAGACGGTGGAGATCTACGTCGCGGACAAGGTCAAGCAGCCGGCGGAGATGTGCCCGGCCGCGGAACGGCTCGCCGGCGAGATCGCCCCGAGGCTGCCGCCACTCTGAAAGGAAACACCGTGTCTTTGGAAGTCCAGCGCGACGGTGAGCATCGTTTCATCGGCCGCAACGAACGCGGTGCCGAGGTCGTGATCGGCCGTAAGGGTGCCGAGGGTGCCTTCTCGCCCGCCGAACTGCTGCAGATCGCGGCGGCGGGCTGCTCGGCGGTCACCGCCGAGAACCTCATCACGCGCCGGATCGGGGAGGACTCGAAGTTCCGCGTCGGCGTGACCGCGGACAGGCGCGAAGACGCTTCGGAGCTCGACGCCGTCCACGTGGCTTTCGACGTCGACGTGTCCTCGCTGCCCGCCGCGGATCGAGAGGCGCTCGCGGCGGCGGTGGATCGCGCCATCGAGCGGTTGTGCACGGTGAGCCGGACGCTGAAGAAGGGCATCCCGGTCACCGAGAGCTTCCCCGTCGAGTAGCCGCCTCCGGATGCCATGAAAGGTCCTTTCCTTGCAAAATTCGCAAGGAAAGGACCTTTCATGGCACTTGGCTCAGTGTTTGGCGGCGTGGCCTTCGGAGCTCCACACCACGTACGCCTCGTCGGCGTCGGTGGTCATGGCCTCGATGAACTTCTCGTTGTCGAAGCCGGGCAGCGTCTGCAGCCGCTCGATCAGCGCGTCGGCGGCCGGGTCGCCGCTGGGGATCGCGGTGCCCTTCCCGTCGGCGCCCGCGAGCATGAAGAAGACGTCTTCCTTCCACGGGCCTTCAGGGATCACTCTGACCACCACCGCGGACAGCTCGGACCACGTGACGGCTTCTTCGCTGCCGTCCGCGAGCTGGCGCCGCACTCCGGTGTCATCGACGCTGACGGTCCGGGATTGTGCGTTGGGCGACTCCTGGGACAACCGGTTCTCCCTGTCTTCGGCGTTCCGTTAACGGTACTCGGCCGTGTTCCAGGCCACTCAGGCCGGGGCGGCCGCGTCGAGGCGGCGCAGCGCGTCGCGGGCGACCTTCGGGTCCATGGTCGGCCAGAACGGCGGCAGCGAGGCACGCAGGAATCCGCCGTAGCGGGCGGTGGCCAGCCGCGAATCCAGGATCGCCACGACCCCGCGATCGGTGACCGAACGGTGCAGCCGTCCGGTGCCCTGCGCGAGCAGCAGCGCGGCATGCGTGGCCGCGACGGTGAGGAACCCGTTGCCGCCCCTGGCTTCCACGGCCCGCTGCCGCGCCGACGAGACCGGATCGTCCGGGCGGGGGAACGGGATCCTGTCGACCACCACGAGCTGAAGCGACGGGCCGGGCACGTCGACGCCCTGCCACAGCGACAGCGTGCCGAACAGGCACGTGCGCGCGTCCTCGGAGAACTTCTGCACCAGCAGGCCGGTGGCGTCGTCGCCCTGGCAGAGGATCGGCAGGTCGAGCCGCTCCCGCATCTCCTCGGTGGCCTGCTTCGCCGCGCGCATCGAGGAGAACAGGCCGAGTGTGCGCCCGCCCGCGGCCTCGATCAGCTCGGCCAGCTCATCCATCGTCGAGGGCTGCAACCCGTCCCGGCCCGGCGGCGGCAGGTGTTTGGCCAGGTAGAGGATGCCGTTGCGTTTGTGGTCGAACGGCGAACCGACGTCGAGGCCGGTCCACTTCGGGCCCTCGGCGTCGTCGCTGTCGGCGGGTGCGGCCTTGTCCGTCGCCGCGCCCGGCGCCTTCTCGACCCTGGCCCCGCCGGGCGGGAGACCCCACTGCCGGGCCATCGTGTCGAACGTGCCGCCCAAGGTCAGCGTCGCCGACGTGAGGACGGTGGTGTGCTGGTTGAAGACGCGCTCGCGCAGCAGGCCGGCGACACCGAGCGGAGCGACCTTCAGCGCGGGCGGGCGCGGGTTCGTGGAGAAGCGGTCCCCGGTCAGCCAGACGACGTCACGCTGATGCGCCTTGTCGTCGTCGAAGGCTTCGAGCAGCCGGACGGCGGTGTCGTGGACCTCTTCGAGCAGTGACCGCGCCAGTTTGCGGGCCGTGGCCTCGTCGACGTCCTCCTTGCGGTCCTTGCCGAGCGAGGTGAGGCAGCGGTGCGCGGCGTCGCGGACCGCGGGGATCGCGCCGGTGAGGGCCTGTGGCAGCGAGTCCATGCGGCCCGAGGGCATGTCGTCGAGGATGAGGGCCAGCCCGTCGCTCGCCTCCAGCAGCTGATCGGCCACCTCGTCGTCGACCAGTTTCCCGCAGCGCCGGGCGGCGGCGGAGACCATGCCGCTGGTCAGCTCGCCGGTCGCCACGGAGGTCACGCGGTCCACCAGGTCGTGCGCCTCGTCGATGATCACCAGATCGTGCTCGGGCAGCACCTGATAGCCCTGCAACGCGTCGATCGCCAGCAGCGCGTGGTTGGTGATCACGACGTCGGCCTTGCCCGCCTCGGCGCGGGACCGCTCGGCGAAGCAGTCCGTGCCGATGGGGCAGCGTGAAGCGCCCAGGCATTCCTTGGCGGTGACGGACACCTGGCGCCACGCCTGGTCCGAAACGCCGGGGACCAGCTCGTCGCGATCACCGGTTTCGGTGTCGGACGACCATTCCCGCAGCCGCGTGACCTCCTTGCCGAGCCGGGAGACGGCGAACGGGTCGAACAGCTGCTGGTCTTCCGGCTCGTCCGGGGCGCCGGAATCGAGCCGATGGAGACAGAGGTAGTTACGGCGGCCCTTGAGGATCGCGAAAGTGGGCTCGCGGCCGAGGGGCTTCTTGAGCGCCTTCGCCAATCGGGGGAGATCCCTGTCGACGAGCTGACGCTGCAGCGCGATGGTGGCCGTGGAGACCACGACCGTGGCCTCCTTCTCGACCGCGTGCCGGATCGCGGGGACGAGATAGGCCAACGACTTCCCGGTGCCCGTGCCCGCCTGGACGGCCAGATGCTCGCCGGTGCGGATGGCGCGGCCGACGGCGTCCGCCATCTTGACCTGGCCCTCGCGCTCGGCACCGCCCACGGACTCGACCGCGTGGGTCAGGAGTTCGAGGACACCGGGGAAATCAGCACGGGAAGGCACGGGACAAGACGATAGCCGGGGGCACCGTCAAGATCGTCCGCCCCGTGCGATGAAAGGACCTTTCATTGCGGCTCGTGGGGCGGTGAAAGGACCGGTCACGACTCCTTGCGGAAGCGCGAGACCAGCGCCCAGGTGCCCGGAAGCAGCGCCGCCGCGACGGCGATCTTCAGCGCGTCCCCGATCAGGAACGGCACGACACCCTTGTCGAGCGCGGTCGACAGACCCATGCCGGTCGACGCCATCAGCCACGGCACGCCGACCGAGTAGATGGCGAGGTTGCCGAGCACCATCGTCCCCGCCGTGCGCAGCGGCGTGCGGTCACCGCCGCGGCCGGCGAGCGCGCCCACCAGGGCGCCCGCTAGCACGAAGCCGACGATGTAGCCGGCGCTGGCGCCGAACAGGCCCGAAGAACCGTTCTGGAACCAGCCGAACCCGGCCGCGCCGACGGCGAGGTACAGCGCCATCGACAGCGCGCCGCGCTTCCAGCCGAGCGCGGCGCCGACCAGCAGGGCGGCGAACGTCTGGCCGGTCATCGGCACCGGCGAGCCGGGGACCGGGATCAGGATCTGCGCGGCCACACCGGTCAGGGCGGCGCCACCGGCGACCAGGACCGCGTCACGGACCAGTGCGCCGGGAACGAGGTCGGCGAGTACCGGGCGGGTGCCGGTCACGGACAGCGAAGACACTCAGACCTCCTATGAGTACACGAATGTGAACCGAGGTTAACGTCAGATGGCGGGGCGCGGACCGAATGTCGGCCACCTCACGATCCACTCGACCGGGTGGCATGACCCTGCACGGGACAGGCGGTTGGTGGAGGCTGCCGGACATGAGGAAACCCGTTTCGAGGCTGTTGTCGGTGACGATGCTGACCGGGGCGCTGGTGACGGGGGGACCGGCGATCGCGTCGGCCGGGCCCGTGCCCGCGACGGCGGCCGCGTCGGTCGGTTCGCTCGACGTGGAGATCGGCGACGAACACGTGGTCACCGGCGAGCTGGCGCCGTGCGACGTCGACGGCCCCTTGAACGCGAAGACCCAGGGCGGATCCACCGGCGATTTCGCCCGGTTCGGCGGCGGTGAGTCGCGCTGCGGCCGCAACGGTGCGGCGGCGATCGGTGAGGCGGCCGGGCGGCGCTTCGAGACCACCCTGCTCAAGCGGTTCGGCGGCCCGGTGATCAAGGTTCGCACGTTCATGGCGAAATGCAGTACCACCGAGGACGGAAGCCTCGGCTACATCGAGTTCGGCGACGTCACCGGGTTCACGCTGCCGGAGAACATCCCGCAGAACTACCGGCTGACCATCTCCGGCGGCAAGGGCGGGACGGCGCTGGCGTCGCTCACGGTCAACGAGACCGTCACGCCGACGCCGCCCGACGGCAGCCTCGTGACGCACATGCTGCACATCAAGCTGTTCCCGCAGGGCGGCGGGCCCGCGAAGGGCGACATCTACCTCGGGACCGCGCGCTGCGACCCGTACGGCAAGAAGAAGCCCTGACGCCCCGCGTTTCGTCCTCTGAATGCGGTCCTTGCACACGCAAGTACCGCATTCAGAGGACGAAATGCGTCAGGTGCGCGAGACGTACTTCGCGGCCGCGGCGACGAACTCACTCGCCCGGGTGGCGAGATCGGCCAGCGAGCCACTCGAGGTGAGCGCGTCGCCGAGCAGCGGCGTGGCGGCCGCGACGGCGATCGAACCCGACTCGAGGTACTTCGCGACTTCGGCCAGGTGGACACCGCCCGTCGGGACGAGCGGGATGTCCGGCATCGGCGCCCGGATCGCCCGCAGGTAGGCGATCCCGCCGACGGCCGCGATCGGGAACACCTTCACCGCCGCCGCGCCGAGACGCCACGCCTGGTCGATCTCGGTCGGGGTCAGCGCGCCGCAGATCACCGGCAGCCCGCGTTCGTGCGCGCGCTCCATGACCAGCGGGTTCACCGTCGGCGTGACCAGGAACATCGCGCCCGCGTCCGCCGCTTTGTCCACATCGGACACTTCACGCACGCTGCCGGCGCCGACGTACGCGTCGTCGCCGAGCTTCTTCCGGATGGTCGCGATGGCGTCCGTGGCGCCCGGCGTGGTCAACGCCGCTTCGAGTACCCGCACGCCCGCCGCGTGCAGCACCGTCGCGGCGTCGGCGAACCGGCTCGCGTCCACGGCCCGCAGGATCGCGACGAGCCGGTTTTCGATCAAGGTGTCCTGGAGGTCGTGCTGGATCATGCGGCGGGGACCGGCGCCTTCCCGGTGTAGGTCACGCCGGCCTCGTCGAAGTCCTTGAGCGCGGCGTCGACCGTCGGCTGCGAACCGCCGACCGTGAGGTCGAGCAGCACCCGCACGGTGAAGCCCGCCTTCGCCGCGTCGAGCGCCGTCGCGCGGACGCAGAAGTCGGTCGCGATGCCGACGACGTCGACCTCGGTGACGTCGTGCTCCTTCAGCCACGCGTCGAGCGTCTTGCCGTCGCGCGCGTTGCCCTCGAAACCGGAGTACGCGGCGGTGTACTCGCCCTTGGAGAACACCTCGCTGATCGGGACCACGTCGAGCGCGGGGTGGAACGACGCGCCGGAGGTGCCCGCGACGCAGTGCCGCGGCCAGCTGTCCTTGAAGTCCGGCGTCTCGCTGAAGTGGTCGCCCGGGTCGATGTGGTAGTCGCGAGTGGCGACGACGTGCGCGTAGCCACCCTCCGCGGCCTGCTTGGAGATCGCTTCGGCGGCGGCGGCGCCACCGGGCAGGCCGAGCGACCCGCCCTCGCAGAAGTCGTTCTGCACATCGACCACGATCAAGGCGGTCCCCATGTGTTGCTCCTGAGTCTCTTTAGACGAATACGGTCGGGATGGCGGGCTCCCCGTGCGAGAGCTTGAGGCCTTCCCACGGAAGGCTCACCAGCGCCCGCCGAAGCCGCTGGCGCGCGTCGTCCAGCGTGGGCAAATCATCCACCGTCCGGCCGCCCCGGACCAGCGGAATCTGCAATTCGTGGTCGTTCGGTCCCCGTTCCGGGACCGGCGAGGCGGCCGTCCAGATCACCTCTTCGACGGCGGTGCCGGTCTCGCGGTGCCGTCGCAGCGCGGATTTCCGCCCGCCGCGGGATTCCTTGTGCGCGCTGCGCTTCGCGACCGGTTTGCCGTCGACATCGACGAGCTTGTAGACCATCCCCGCGGTCGGCGCGCCGGAACCGGTGACGACCGAGGTCCCGACGCCGTACGCGTCGACGGGTTCCGCCCGCAGCGCCGCGATCGCGTGTTCGTCGAGGTCGCCCGACACCACGATGCGGGTGTCCTTGGCGCCGAGGGCGTCCAGCTGCTCGCGGGCCTTGCGCGCCAGCGGGCCCACGTCGCCGGAGTCGATGCGGATCGCGCCGAGCTCGGTGCCCGCCACCCGGACGGCCGTTTCGATGCCCTTGGTGATGTCGTAGGTGTCCACCAGGAGGGTGGTGTCGGCGCCCATCTTGTCCACCTGCGCGCGGAACGCCTGCTCTTCGCTGTCGTGCAGCAACATGAACGCGTGCGCGACGGTGCCCCGCGTCGGGATGCCGTAGCGGCGTCCGGCTTCGAGGTTGGAGGTCGTGGCGAATCCGGCGAGGTACGCGGCCCGCGCGGCGGCGACGGCGGCGTACTCGTGCGTGCGGCGGCCGCCCATCTCGATGATCGGCCTGCCGTGCGCGGCGCCCGACATCCGCGCCGCCGCGGACGCGATCGCGCTGTCGTGGTTGAGGATCGAGAGGATCAGCGTCTCCAGTACGACGGCCTCGCCGAAGGAACCGGTGACGGTCATGATCGGGGAGCCGGGGAAGTAGAGCTCGCCCTCGGGGTAACCGTGGACGTCCCCCGAGAAGGAGTAGTCCGCGAGCCACGAAAGTGTGGCGTCGTCGACCACGGCCGTCGCTTCCAGCTGGCTCAGCTCGGCGTCGGTGAACCGGAAGTCCGCGATCGCGTCGAGGACCCGGCCGGTGCCCGCGACGACGCCGTAGCGGCGGCCGTCGGGCAGACGACGTGCGAAGACCTCGAAGACGCACGGCCGGTCCGCCGTCCCGTCGGACAGGGCGCTGGCCAGCATGGTCAGCTCGTAGTGGTCGGTGAGCAGCGCGGTGCTGGCGCCAGTGGCCGCCTCGGGGAAACCCATGGCACCAGCCTATTCACCCACATGGCCGGACCTGCCAGCCCGTACCGGATCGGGCCCGTGACACCATGGAGTGCATGTCCACGCCTGTCGCATCCGAGCAGACGCAGGTTGATCCACAGGGAGTAGAAGTCGTCTCTGAGGACAAACCCTGGCGGACGGTCGTCTGGAACGATCCGGTGAACCTCATGTCGTATGTGACGTACGTGTTCCAGAAGCTGTTCGGTTACAGCCGGGACCACGCGACGAAGCTGATGCTCGACGTGCACCAGAAGGGCAAGGCGATCGTGTCCTCCGGTTCCAAGGAGAAGGTGGAGACCGACGTCGCGAAACTGCACGCGGCCGGCCTCTGGGCGACCATGGAGCAGCCTTCATGAACGGATGGCGCCGCAAGGGCGAGACCATCGTCGCCGGCTTCGAGCAGCAGGAGGCCGCCGTGCTGCGCGGTCTGGTCAGCCAGCTGGAGGACATGCTCACCGCGCGCGCCGAGGAGGCGCCGCAGGACGAGCTCGCCGAGCTGACCGGGATCCGCACCGGCCCGACCGAATCGCCGGACGACCCGGTGCTTTCGCGGCTGCTGCCGGACTTCCACAAGCTCGACCCGGACAACCCGACCCGCGAGGACATCGACTCGGCCGCCGCGATGCGGTCGATCCACGAGCCCGAGCTGCTGGACAAGAAGGTCGGCGTCGCGAAGATCGTGCTGGACACCCTGCCGCGTGACGGCGGGAACGTGCGGCTGACCTTCGAGCAGGCCGACGCGTGGCTGGGCGCGCTCAACGACGTCCGCCTGGCGCTGGGCACCGCGCTCGACGTCACCGAGGACATGCCCGACGAACTGCCCGAGGACGATCCGCGCGCGCCGCATCTCGGCGTCTACCACTGGCTGACCTGGGTGCAGGAGACCCTCATCCAGTCGCTGACGTCATGATCACCGACGTCCCCGGCGTGCTGGTCGGGCACCACGAGCGGGTCGGCGACGGCTGGGCGACCGGGACGACGGTCGTGCTGGTGCCCGGTGGCGCCGTCGGGGCCGTCGACCAGCGCGGCGGCGCGCCCGGCACGCGGGAGACCAACCTGCTGGAGCCGGAGAACCTGGTCCAGCACGTCAACGCGATCTGCCTGTCCGGCGGGAGTGCGTACGGACTGGCCGCCGCGGACGGCGTCATGCGCTGGCTGGCCGAGCGGAACCAGGGCATCCCGGTGGGGACCCAGCCGTACGAGGTGGTGCCCATCGTGCCCGCCGCGGTGTTGTTCGACCTGCCGCGCGGTGACTGGGGCAACCGTCCGGACGCCTCCTTCGGTTACGCGGCGTGCCAAGCGGCCAAGGACGGCCCGGTGCCGTCGGGGACCGTCGGCGCGGGCGCCGGGGCGAAGGCGGGATCACTCAAAGGTGGGATCGGGACGGCCTCGGAGAAGGTCGGCGAGTTCACTGTCGGCGTCGTCGCCGCCGTGAACGCCGCCGGCGAGGCCGTCGATCTCTCGACCGGCCGCGCCTACGCGGCGGATCACGAGGTCGACGGCGAGTTCGGCGTCCGCTGGCCCGACCGGCCCGGCGACGTCGAGGCGAAGGCCGCGGGGCTCAACACGACCATCGGCGTGGTCGCGGTCGACGCGGCACTGTCCAAGGCGGAGGCGCGACGGCTCGCGGTGGCCGCTCAGGACGGTCTCGCCAGGGCGGTGCGGCCCGCGCACACGATGTTCGACGGCGACACGGTGTTCGCGCTGGCGACCGGCGACCGGGAGCTTCCCGGCGGTGCGGGTCCCGTCGCGGCGGCGCGGCGTGCGCTGGTGCTGGACAAGCTGTGCTCGGCGGCCGCGCGGGTGTTCGGGCGGGCGATGGTGCACGGTGTGCTGTCCGCCACTGCGGCGGGGGACATGCGGGCGTACCGGGACGTCTGGCCCGAAGCGCTCTCCTGACCCCGCGTTTCGTCCTCTGAATGCGGTCCTTGCGTGGGCAACTACCGCATTCAGAGGACGAAACGCGGGGGTGAGTGGCGGCGATCTCAGAGTGTGGACCGGCTCTGTCCAGCACCTAAGATGGGCGACGTGCTCCGGATCCGCCGTGAACTCGTCGACGAGATCGTCGCCCATGCCCGTCGTGACCATCCCGATGAGGCGTGCGGGGTGATCGCCGGTCCCGAGGGATCGGACAGCCCCGAGCGGTACATCCCGATGCTGAACGCGGCGCGTTCGCCCACGTTCTACGAATTCGACTCGGGTGATCTGCTCAAGCTCTACCGCGAGATGGACGCCAACGACGAGGTGCCGGTGGTCATCTACCACTCGCACACCGCGACCGACGCCTACCCGTCCCGCACCGATGTCTCGTACGCCTCGGAACCCGACGCGCACTACGTGCTCGTTTCCACCAAGGACCCCGATTCGCATCAGTTCCGGTCGTACCGGATCGTGGACGGGGAGATCACCGAGGAGCCCGTCGAGATCATCGGCTGAACCCGCCCCGTCCGGGAATAACCCGGACCGGCCCGAACGTCTGCGTTGCAGAGAACCCACCGGAGGTAGAAAACCATGGCCGTGACCGTGTCCATCCCGACCATCCTGCGTACGCACACCGGCGGCGAGAAGTCCGTCGAGGCGACCGGCAAGACCGTGCTCGAGGTGATCGACGACATCGAGTCCCGCCACGGCGGCCTCAAGGCCCGCCTGGTCAAGGAAGAGAAGCTGCACCGCTTCGTCAACGTCTACGTCAACGACGAGGACGTCCGCTTCTCCGGCGGTCTCGAGGCGGAGGTCAAGGACGGCGACACCCTGACCATCCTGCCCGCCGTGGCCGGTGGCTGATCGATGGCTCGCTTCGAGTCGCTGCTCGACGCGCTCGGCGGCACCCCGCTGGTCGGCCTTCCCCGGCTTTCGCCCACCCACGACGTGCGGTTGTGGGCGAAGCTGGAGGACCGCAACCCGACCGGTTCGATCAAGGATCGCCCCGCGCTGGCGATGATCGAGGCCGCCGAGCGTGAAGGCACGCTCCGGCGCGGCTCCACGATCCTGGAGCCGACGTCGGGCAACACCGGGATCGCGCTCGCCATGGCCGCGAAGCTCAAGGGCTACGGCCTGGTGTGCGTGATGCCGGAGAACACCTCGACCGAGCGCAAGCAGCTGCTGCAGGCGTACGGCGCGCGGATCGTCTTCTCCCCGGCCGCCGGCGGGTCGAACGAGGCCGTGCGCCGGGCGAAGGAGCTCGCCGAGGCCAACCCGGACTGGGTGATGCTCTACCAGTACGGCAACCCGGCCAACGCCGACGCGCACTATCGCGGCACCGGGCCCGAACTGCTCAAGGACCTGCCGACGCTGACGCATTTCGTCGGCGGCCTCGGCACCACCGGCACGCTGGTCGGCGTCGGGCGCTACCTGCACGAGGCGAAGCCGGACGTGCAGATCATCGCGGCCGAACCGCGCTACGGCGAGCTGGTCTATGGCCTGCGGAACCTCGACGAGGGCTTCGTCCCGGAGCTTTACGACGCCAGCGTGCTCAACGGCCGGTACTCCGTCGGCGCGTACGACGCGCTTCGCCGGACACGTGAACTGCTGGAGCACGAAGGCATCTTCGCGGGGATCTCGACCGGTGCCGTACTGCACGCCGCGCTGGCCGTCGCCGAGAAGGCCGCCGCCGCGGGGAAGCCCGCCGACGTGGCCTTCGTGGTCGCCGACGCGGGGTGGAAGTACCTCTCGACGGGCGCGTACTCCGGCTCGCTCGACGAAGCGGCTCAAAGGCTCGACGGGCAGCTCTGGGCCTGACCCCCTCTGCGCGCGCTATGAAAGGTCCTTTCCTTGCAAATTTTGCAAGGAAAGGACCTTTCATAGCGTTCGGGACGGGGCAGCCGGATGTCATGAAAGGGTCGTTCAGGACGAAAAACGTCCTGAACGACCCTTTCATGACATTTGGGGAGCGAGGCGGTCCGGCGCTGGCACGATGGTGGCCATGAAGGTCATCGGGTTGCTGGGCGGGATGAGCTGGGAATCGTCGGCCGAGTACTACCGGCTGGTGAACGAGCGCGTCCGTGAGCTGCGCGGCGGGTACCACTCCGCGCGCACCGTGCTGTACTCCGTGGACTTCGCCGAAATCGAGGCGATGCAGGCCGACGGCCGTTGGGATGAAGCCGGACGGGAACTGAACCGCGCCGCACGCGCTCTCGAAGCCGCCGGAGCGGATTTCGTCGTCCTCTGCACCAACACGATGCACAAGGTCGCCGACCGGCTCACCGACGGTCTGGGCGTCCCGCTCCTGCATCTCGCCGACACCACTGCCGTCGCCATCAAGGCCGCAGGCATCAAGCGCGTCGGGCTGCTGGGCACCGGTTTCACCATGGCCCAGCCGTTCTACCGCGAACGCCTCGCCGCGCACGGCCTCGACGTGCTCGTGCCGGACGAGGACGACCGCGAGACGGTGCACCGGGTCATCTACGACGAACTCGTCCACGGCGTGGTCACCGAGGAATCCCGTGAGCGGTACCGCGAGGTCATCGCGAGGCTCGTGGAAGCGGGCGCGGAAGGTGTGATCTACGGCTGCACGGAGATCGAACTGCTCGTCGGTCCGGAAGACAGCACGGTGCCCACGTTCCCCACGACGAGGCTGCACGCCGAAGCGGCCGTGGACTACGCGCTGGGCAAGGCCTCACTCCCTCCCGTGGTGTGACGTTCGTGCTGGGCGACGGCCTGCCGCCACAGCCTGTCCTGTTCTTCAGCGGTGAATCCGCCGCGAGGCACGCCGAAGACGTCCTCGATGGCCGTCCACCACTCGGCCGGTGAGTCCAGCACGGTCTTACCGCCCGGCAGACCGGTCAAGGTCAGCGCGCGCAGCGAGTCCACGCCGTCGGCGTCGCGCCGTTGCAGCACCAGCGTGCGGACGAAGCCGGAATCCTCCGCCGTCGACAGCTCGACGTGCTTCTCGGCGAAGTCGGCCATCACGGCCGTCTCCGGCGCGAAATCCATCCCGACGAAACTGCCCTGCGGGTCGTGGTCGAACCGCCAGCCGCCGGGCGTGATCTCCGAGCGCCGGATCCGGAACACCAGCGGACCCTGTTTGTACTCGCCCTCACGCAGCGGGAGCGGCTCGTGGATGCCGTCCCCGAGCCCTACGTCGACCAGCCAGCCGACTTCGGGCGTCTCCGGCAGCCCGGTCACCGTCAGGGCCAGGTGGTTGAGGTGGATGCCCGCCTCCCCGCCCGGCATCTGCGCTCCGCTCGGATGCCGGGTGACCTGGTAACCGAGCGCCCCCAGCAGGGCCGAGAACGCGCCGTTGAGGTGATAGCAGTAGCCACCGCGGCCGGCGGCGATCCGGCCGAACGACACCGCCGGGTCCAGCGAGGTCAGCCGGCCGAGCTGGACTTCGAAATCTTCGTACGGCACGCGCTCCACATGGGCCGCGTGCAGGCGGAAAAGGGCGTCGAGGCTCGGCGGCTCGTGCTCGAGGCCGAGTCGCGCGAGGTAGGCGGGCACGTCGACGTGCTCGGAAGAAGGGAACCCCATGTGATCGACCGTAGCGGGCACCACCGACAAATCAGGGTTCTCACGGAGGCGATCCCGCCGATCCGCGTCGTAGCCTGGGGAGGTGACCACATTGCCTCCCCAGCCGGTCCCGGCGAGCGAGTCGTCCGGTACGGATCCGGCCAAACGCGTCCTGCCGCCGAACCCGAGGGCCGCCGCGATCGTGGCGCTCGCCTTCACCGCGCTGCTCTACCTGGTCGAGCTGGTCGACGTCGTGCTGCCCCTCGACCTCGATCAGAGCGGGGGCATCGTCGCCCGTGAGGTCTCCGATCTCGACGGCGTGCTCTGGGCGCCACTGCTGCACGCGGGCTGGGGGCACCTGTTCTCCAACACCGTCCCGGTGCTGGTGTTCGCCTTCCTCGCGATGTCCGCGGGTATCGGCCGATGGGTGCTGGTCACGGCGATCATCTGGGTGCTCTCCGGCCTCGGCGTCTGGCTGATCGCGCCGAGCGGCACGGTGACCGTCGGAGCGTCCGGCGTCGCGTTCGGCTGGCTCGCGTTCCTGCTGGTCAGGGGCATTTTCAACCGCGCCGTCGGGCAGATCCTGGTGGCCGTGGTGCTGCTGGGCATCTGGAGCGGGATGCTCTGGGGACTGCTTCCTGGTGACACGGGCATCTCCTGGCAGGGGCACCTGTTCGGCGCGCTTTCCGGGGTGTTCGCGGCCTGGTTGATGGCGCGGGCCGACAGGTCCCAGGCCAAGAAAGCGGCGGGCCCCGGTAGCCTCGCCGTGTGACCAAGCCGAGCGCCGACGCCCCGATCGGCGTCTTCGATTCCGGAGTGGGCGGGCTCACCGTCGCCAGGGCGATCCTGGAGCAGCTGCCCGGTGAGCAGCTGCGCTACGTCGGCGACACCGCCCGCAACCCGTACGGTCCGCTTCCCATCGCGACGGCACGCCAGTACGCGCTGGAAGCGCTGGACGACATCGTCGAAGGCGGGGTGAAGGCGCTGGTCATCGCCTGCAACACCGCCTCGGCCGCCTGCCTTCGCGACGCGAGGGAGCGCTACGACGTCCCCGTGATCGAGGTCGTCCTCCCGGCCGCGCGCCGGGCCGTGTCCGCCACGCGTTCCGGGCGTATCGGCGTGATCGGCACCGAGGGCACCGTCCGGTCCCGCGCCTACGACGACGCCTTCAACGCCGCGCAGGACGTCGAGATCACCAGCGTCGCGTGCCCGCGGTTCGTGGACTTCGTCGAACGCGGGATCACCACCGGCCGTCAGGTGCTCGGGCTCGCGCAGGGCTATCTGGAACCACTGCTGGACGCGCAGGTCGACACGCTGGTCATGGGCTGCACGCACTACCCGTTGCTCTCCGGGGTGCTGCAGATCGTCATGGGCCAGGACGTCACGCTGGTGTCCAGCGCCGAGGAGACCGCGCGTGACCTCGTGCGCGTCCTCACCGAGGCCGATCTCCTCGCCGAGCGCGACACCCCGCCGCGGCACGAGTTCGTCGCCACCGGATCCGCCGAGCCGTTCACCAGACTCGCTCAGCGGTTCATGGGCTTCGCTCCGGGTGTGCTGGCTCCCACCAGCGCGTAAATCGCCGATTCCGTGCTTAAGGTGTCACAGTGCGTCTCACGATCCTCGGCTGCTCAGGCAGCATCCCCGGGCCTGACGCCGCCGCGTCCGGCTATCTGCTCGAGGCGGACGGGTTCGTCCTGGGGCTCGAACTCGGCAACGGGACGCTCGCCAGGCTGCAGGCCCTGCGCGACCCGTTCGACCTGGACGCGTTGATCCTTTCGCACCTCCACCCCGATCATTGCGCCGACGTCAGCGCGCTCACCGTGCTGCGCCGCTACCACCCGGCGCTGCCGTATCCGGCGAGGCCGCGGCGGCTCCCGGTGTACGGGCCGTCGGACGTGCACGAGCGGCTCGCCCACGCGTACGCCGCGAACGAGGGCGAGCGGGCGACCACCGATCTTTCCGACGTCTTCGCCTTCGAGGCACTGCGGTCGGAGCCCATGGAGATCGGGCCGTTCGAGGTCACCGCGGTCCCCGTCGACCATCCGACCCCGGCGTTCGGCCTGCGGTTCGCGTACGGCGGCAAGACCTTCGCGTACACCGGCGACACGGGCGTCTGCGACACCCTGACCGATCTCGCCTGTGGCGTCGACGTCCTGCTGTCCGAAGCGTCGTGGACCGATTCGCCCGACCGGCCCGCCGGCGTCCATCTGTCCGGCAAGGAGGCGGGCGAGCTGGGACGCAAGGCCGGGGCGGGGCGGCTGCTGCTCACCCACGTCGCGCCCTGGACCGACCGGGACGCCGTCCTCGCCGAGGCGGCCGTCGCGTTCCCCGCGGCCGAGCTGGTCGAGCAGGGCGCCGTCTACGACCTCTGACGCGGGGTTCTAGAGTGGCGGCCGTGGCGAGAAAAGACGGCAGGAACGACGACCAGCTTCGCGACATCAAGATCACCCGCGGTTTTCAGCGGTGGCCCGCGGGATCGGTGTTGATCGAATTCGGCGACACCCGGGTGCTGTGCGCGGCGAGCGTCACCGAAGGCGTCCCCCGCTGGCGGGCCGGTTCCGGCCTCGGCTGGGTCACCGCCGAGTACGCGATGCTGCCGTCGGCGACCAACACCCGCAGCGACCGCGAATCCATCAAGGGCCGCGTCGGCGGCCGCACGCACGAGATCTCCCGGCTGATCGGCCGGTCCCTGCGCGCCTGCATCGACCTGGCGGCGTTGGGGGAGAACACGATCGTCATCGACTGCGACGTCATCCAGGCCGACGGCGGCACCCGCACGGCCGCGGTGACCGGCGGCTACGTCGCGCTCGCCGACGCCGTCACCTGGCTCGGCGCGGCGGGCCGCCTCGCCGACCCGCAGCCGCTTTCGTCTTCGGTGGCCGCGGTGAGCGTGGGCGTCGTCGACGGCCGGGTGCGCCTCGACCTGCCCTACGAAGAGGACTCGCGCGCGGAGGTCGACATGAACGTCGTCGCCACCGACGCGGGCACCCTGATCGAGGTGCAGGGCACCGGCGAGGGCGCGACCTTCGCACGGTCCACTTTGGACACCATGCTGGACGTGGCGCTGGCGGGCTGCGAGGAACTGACCCGTCTGCAGACCGAAGCGCTCGCGTTGCCGTACCCCGGCGAACTCCCCGAGCCGCGCCCCGACAAGAAGAAGGGCGCCAAGTGACCAAGCTGCTCCTCGCCACCCGTAACGCGAAGAAGCTCGGCGAGCTCCGGCGCATCCTGGTGGCGGAGGGGATCGAGGGCGTCGAGGTCATCGGCCTCGCCGACGTCCCCGAGTTCCCCGAAGCACCCGAAACCGCTCCGGACTTCGAAGGCAACGCGCTCGCGAAGGCCCAGGACGCGGCCGCCGCGACCGGTCTCCCGGCCATCGCCGACGATTCGGGTATCACCGTCGACGCGCTCAACGGTATGCCGGGCGTGCTCTCGGCGCGCTGGTCGGGCAAGCACGGCGACGACGAGGCGAACCTGGATCTCGTGCTGGCACAGCTGTCCGACACGCCCGACGAGCGGATGGGCGCGGCCTTCGTCTGCGCGGCCGCGCTGGTCGTCCCCGGCGGCGACGAAACCGTGGTGCGCGGGGAATGGCGAGGCTCGCTGATCCGGGAACGCCGCGGTGCCAACGGATTCGGCTACGACCCGATCTTCGTGCCCGAAGGGGGGACGCGGACCTCGGCGGAGCTGGAACCGTCCGAAAAGGACGAAGCTTCGCACCGGGGGAAGGCGTTGCGGGCGTTGGTGGGGGAGCTGCGGAAGCTGGCGGGTTGAGTTGGTCGTGAGTGGCGTTTCGGGTTAGAACCCGAAACGCCACTCACGAGGCTCACGCGAGCGAGAGGTCCCGCAGCAGCTTCGCGACGTGCCCGGTAGCCCGCACGTTGTACTGCGCCACCGCGATCTTGCCCTCAGGGTCGACGACGAACGTCGAGCGGATGACGCCCTCGTAGACCCTGCCGTAGTTCTTCTTCTCGCCGAAGGCGCTGTACGCCTTCAGGGCCGTCTTCTCCGCGTCGGAGAGCAGCGGGAACGTCAGTCCTTCCGCCTCGACGAACTTCGCCAGCTTCGCGGGCTTGTCGGGCGAGATGCCGAGCACCTGGTAGCCGGCGTCGTTGAGTTGCGCGAGGCTGTCCCGGAAGTCGCAGGCCTGCTTCGTGCAGCCCGGCGTGCCGGCGTTCGGGTAGAAGTACACGACGACCGACTTGCCGCGGAAGTCGCTGAGCTTGACGTCGTTGCCCTCGCTGTCGGGGAGGGTGAAGTCGGGCGCTTTGTCGCCGGGGGAAAGTCGCTGCTCGGTCATGACGCACACGGTAGCGAAACCGGCGGCGTCAGACCTTTCCGCAGTACTTCGCGGCGACGGGCTCCGACGGGCTCGGCCGCACCTGCAGGCGCAGCTTCACCGGCCTGTCCGGAACGGCGAACGCCAGGTTCAGGTGGACCGACCGGCCGGGCGCGACGTCCTTGCCGGCATCCGCGACGCCGTTGTAGCCCTGCACCGGGTCGACGACCTGTTTGACCGCCGCGGTCTCCCCGTCGACCTCACCGGTCACGGACAGCCCGGAGAGCCGGTACGTGCCGTCGCCCGCGTTCGTCACCTCGATGCCGAAGGCCACCGCGCGCGGGCTCTGCGGATACGCCGACGCGCCGGGGCGGAACGACTTCGGCGCGGAAACGGAGATCGTGACGCCGGTCGCGAACCGGTGCGGGGCGCCGAACGCCAGGTCGCCTTCCGCGTGCGTCGCGGCCAAACCCTGCGCGGGGGCGTCCGCGCCGAGCACGGCGGCACCTTTTTCCGGTGCCGGGACCCCGCACGCGGCCGCCAGCATCAGCGAGCAGGCGGCGATGAAGAGCTTCGGGGTGCGCGGGGGCGCCATGTGCGGTTACTCCAGTCGGAGGTGCGGGTGGGCCGTTCGAGGTAGGTATTAGTGCCGAAGAGTCCAGAGTGACGGTCTCCTGCAGCCGAGAGGAGCGGCACGGCCGGGTTGAGGCGCACCTGGTGTACAGCCGTGGCCGATCCGTGATCGGAAGGGTACGGCTAGTGACAGCCGTCACCTCGATGGCACATCCGCGACGGGTCAGACGGCGAAGGCGAAGAACAGGATGAAGATCGCCAGACCGGACACCCAGGCCACGATCAGCCAGCCGAAATCGCGCATCGGATCGACCGCCCGGCTCTCCTCGCCCGGGACGTAGACGCCGCGCTCTTCGAACCAGTCCGCCCACCGGGTCAGCCAGCGAAAGGGGCTTCGAGACGCCATGGTGGTCACAGTACGGGCATGGGTGAGCCGCGTCAGCCACGGAGGGGCCGCCCGAAAGGGCGAATCGGGCGAACCAGTTATCGCCCACTAGGCCCTTTTGTCCAACTGGTTCACCCGTCAGGCTGTAACGATGGCGCTGGGAATAGATATCTACAGTCGCTTTCAATCCGTTACCAATTGGCAGGCCGTCAAGGACCACGGCGTGACGTTCGTCTTCGTCAAGCTCAGCGACGGCGGAGGACTCCCGAACGGCGGCCGCAACACCGGCGACGCGTTGGTGGCAGGGGCGAGATCCGTGGGAATCCCGGTGGGGGGATATCACTACGCCCAGGCGAGTCCTTCGCCGGAGGCGCAGGCGGACGTGCTGATCGGGGAGGTCCGGCGACTCGGGGCGACCGGATGTGTCCCGATGCTCGATCTCGAGGACAACCCGCCGGGTTCGGGAACGCCGAACATCCCCGACTCGCGCAAGCGGGACTTCTCGATCAGATTCTGCAACCGCGTGGCCGGGCACGGCTTCCGGCCGGGCATCTACATGAACAACTCGCTCGCCAAGATGCTGCGTCCCGACCAGTTCGGCGTACTGGATCTCGTCATTTGGATCGCGCGCTACGGCGCGAAACCCGATCCGGCCGCCGGCCGCTACGACGTCCACCAGTATTCGGACGCCGGCCAGATCCCCGGTATCCGCGCGAGCGGTGTCGATCTCAACGAGTCCTACACGAACGCCCACTTGACCGGCGGCGGCGCCGCCCCGAAGCGGAAGGCGACGACAGAACTCATGGAACGCAGGACCATTCCGGCCAGTCCCTCGACCACCTCCGTGCGGCTGTTCCTCTCCGGCAGTGAGACGGCCGCGATCATCGTCCGCCCGCGTGTCGACGGGGACGGCATCACCGACGCGCCCGTATGGCAGGGCAACATCTACGCCTGGGGCAGCGACAAGGTCGGCGTCGGCGGTAATCCCTTGCAGACGCCCGGATTCAACCCGAAGACGGTTTCGCACCGGCGGTACCACCTGCCGGGCGCGGTGTGGGCCGACTTCGAATACAGCTCGAACATGGAGTTCGAGATCGACATCGTCGGCTGAGCGCGGAGTACATGAAGGCCCCCTTCCTTGCGCCTAGGTACAGGAAGGGGGCCTTCATGTCATGATGAGCGCATGACGAGCTTCCGAAAGGCCGATGCCGCGTAAGGCGCCCGCTCTGGTCCGGCAGGAGTTTTCGCCCGTGCTCGCCGCCCGGATCTCGCGGCTCGAACGTTCCCGCAACTACCTCGGGCCAGGCGCGGTCCGGACCGCACTTCGCCTCTGGCGAGAGTTCATCGCGGACCCGTACCGGCGCCTCCGGGTCGACAGCGAAGGCTGCGGCGTCTGGGAGTGTTGCGGCGATCCCTGGCAGGCGAGGGAAATGCTCGAAGGCGTGCTTCTCTCCCTCCCCAGGCGTTCCGCCGCGGAGCTGCGGCGGCACATCCACGACGAGTGGTGATCCCTCACCGGGCCGCGTCCCGGACGGCGTCCACGATGAACTGGTATCCCGTGCACCGGCACAGATTCCCCGAGATCGCCTGCCGGATCTCGGCGTCCGTCGGGTCCGGGTTCTCCTTCAGCAGTTCGGTCGCCGTCGCCAGCATCCCTGGCGTGCAGAAGCCGCACTGCAGCCCATGGTGCTTCCGGAACGACTCCTGCAGCGGATGCAGTTCGCCGTCCGACGCCAACCCCTCGACCGTGACGATCTCCGACCCGTCCACCTGCACCGCCAGCAGGCAGCACGCACGCGCGCTCGCCCCGTCGAGGGTGATCGTGCACGAGCCGCAGACGCCGTGTTCGCAGCCGACGTGCACCCCGGTGAAACCCAGGTCGTGGCGCAGGAAATCGGCCAGCGTCCGCCGTGGTTCGCAGTCCGCGCGGTAGGTCCGGCCGTTCACCGTCAGGGTGACCGTGATCATGCGCCCTCCTTGGCTCGCCTGAGCGCCCGCCGGGTGAGCACCGCGGCCATCTCGCGCCGGTAGTCGGCTGGGGCGTGGAGATCGCCGGGCGGATCGGTCGCCGCGGCGGTGAGATCCGCGGCGAGAGTGATCGCGTCGTCGGTCATGGGCCCGCCGGTGAGCGACTCTTCGGCGGCAGTGGCCCGGATCGGTGCCGGACCTGCGCCCGCGACGGCGATCCGCGCGGATTCGCAGACCTCACCGGCGATCGTCACGGTCGCGAAGACGGCGACCAGCGCGAGATCGCGACTCCGCCTGCTCAGTTCTTCGACGGCCCAGCCGCCTCGATGCGACGGCACCGAAATCCGCGTCAGCAACTCGCCCCGGCCCAACGCCGTCCGATGCGGGCCGAGGAAGAAGTCCCGTGCCGCGACGGTCCGTTCGCCGGAAGCGCCGCGGACGGTGAAATCGGCGTCGAGCGCGACCATCACCGCGGGCAGTTCCGCGGCCGGATCGGCGTGCGCGAGACTGCCGCCGATCGTGCCCCGGTTCCGGATGGCGACGTGCCCCACGTGGCCGAGCGCCTCGGCGAGCAGGGGGATTTCGGACCGGACGACGGCGGACGTCTCGACCGCGCGGTGCCGGGTGAGCGCGCCGATCTCCAGCCGTCCGTTCTCCTTGCGCAGGAAGGAAAGTTCGTCGAGGCGGTTGATGTCGACCACCAGCGACGGGCGTGCTTGACGCAGGTTCAGCAACGGCACGAGGCTTTGCCCACCTGCCAGCGCCCGCGCGTCCGGGGTGCCCAGGGCTTCGATGGCCTCGTCGAGCGACGTAGCCCGCAAGTACTCGAACGGCGCGGCCTTCACCGGGCCGCTCCCCGCTTCAGCGCGGCCAGCACCCGTGGCGGCGTGATCGGCAGCGAGGTGATGTCCACGTCGTGTTCGCGCAGCGCGTCCTCGACGGCGTGCGCGATCGCCGCGCCGCCGCCGATCACGCCCGCTTCCCCCATTCCCTTGAACCCGCCGGGAACGTGCTCGGCGGGAGTCGTCATATGCGACACCGAGAACGGCGGGATCTCGGTCGCGGTCGGCAGCAGATACCCGGTGAACGACGTGGTCTCCATCCGGCCGTCGGCGCCGTAGACCAGTTCCTCGTACAGCGCCCCGCCGATCGCCTGCGCCGCGCCGCCGTGCAGCTGCCCGTCCACGATCGTCGGATTGATGACAGTGCCGCAGTCGTGCGCGATCAGGTAGTCCAGGAGCGTCACGACGCCGGTTTCCTTGTCGACTTCGGCGAGGACGGCGGTGCAGCCGAACGAGGTCGCGACGTTGACCGGGTCGTAGACCTCGCGTTCCTCCAGCGTCGGCGTCTCGTCCTCGGGCCAGACGCCGTTCAGCCGCCGGTACGCCGCGTCGCCGATCGCGGCGAGGGTGACCTGCCTGCCGGGTACGCCTTTCACCGCGACGACACCGTCCTGAATGGACAGATCATCGGGGGATGCCTCCAGGATGTGCCCGGCCACCCGCAGGATCTTCGCCCGCAGCCGGGTCGACGCGTTCAGCACGGCCGCGCCACCGACGGCCGCCCCTCGGCTCGCCGCCGTGCCGTAGCCGGTGTACGGACAGCTTTGGGTGTCCCCGGAGAGCACGGTGACGTGGTCGAGCGGGACGCCGAGCGTATGCGCGGCCACCTGCGCCAGCGTCGTGTGGATGCCCTGCCCGATCGCGGACAGTCCGGTGTGGACGGTCACGTGGCCGGTCGAGTCGACCCGCACGACCTCCTCGTCGAACCCGGAATGCCCCAATCCGGCGAGGTTGATGATCCGGCTCGGCCCGAAACCGGTCAGTTCGTTGTGGAACGCGTACCCGATACCGACACCGTCGCCACGACGTTCCGCCCAGCCCGCGTCCTCGACGGCCTTCAAACAAAGATCCAGGCAGTCCTCGTAACGGCCGCTGTCGTAGACGAACACCGGCCCCTGATACGGAAACGCTTCCGGTGGGATGAAGTTCTTGCGCCGCACGGCATGCGCGTCCATGCCGAGCCGTCTCGCCAGCTGCTCCACCAGGTGTTCGTGCACGAAGTTCGCCTTCGGCAGGCCGTAACCGCGGAACGAGCCGTACGGCGACCGGTTCGTCATCACGGCGACGAGGGTGAGTTCCGCGTTCGGGATGGCGTACGGCCCGGTCAGCAGGGCGGTCGTCGTCCAGCACGGGCTGGCGCCGACGGACCCGAGGACGCCGCCGAGGACGCCGTACACGGTGGCGCGCAGGCCGGTGATCGTGCCGTCGTCCTTGGCCGCGAGTTCGACGTCGATCTTCTGCTCGCGCGAGTGCGCGTTGGCGACGAAGCTCTCCGCTCGGTCCTCGATGAGCTTGACCGGTTTCCCGGTGCGCCGCGAGAGGATCGCCGCGACGACTTCCTCGGCGTAGAAGTCGAACTTGTTCCCGAAGCCGCCGCCGACGTCGGGCGTGCGCACGCGGATCCGGTCCATCGAGAGCCCGAAGACCTCGCCGAACAGTTCACGCGCGAGGTTGGGCGCCTGCGTGGCGAGCCAGACGTCGAGCCGGTCGGTGAACGGGTCCCAGGTCGCCACCACACCCCGCGTTTCGATCGGCGTGCCCATCTGGCGGGCGAACCGGAACGACTCGGTGAGCACGACGTCGGCTTCGGCGAACGCGGTGACCACGTCACCCATCGGGATGGTCCCGGTGCCGGCGATGTTGTCCGGCCAGTCCTCGTAGAGCCTCGGCGCGTCGTCCGCGAGAGCCTGTTCGAGAGTGCCGGCGGCGGGGAGTTCCTCGTACTCGACCTCGATCAGTTCCAGCGCGTCCTCGGCGGTCGCCCGGTCCTTCGCCGCGACGGCCGCGACGCCTTGGCCGTGGTAGCGCACCTTGCCGATGGCCAGGGCGTGGGTCTCGGGCGTCCGCATGTCCGGCAGATTCGACCAGATCACCGGTTGGGGTGTCTTCGTGATCGCCCGGACGTCCTCGCCGGTGATCACGGCGTACACGCCGGGATGGGCTTCCGCCGCAGTGGTGTCGACGCGCAGGATCCGCGCGTGCGGCAGGGGACTGCGGAGGACGGCGGCCTCCAGCATTCCCGGCAGCCGTACGTCGTCGATGTACCGCGCCCGCCCGGTCAGCAGGCGGACGTCCTCCTGCCGGGTCACGCTCGCGCCGATCAGCCCCATGGGCTCACTTTTCCGTACCGCGGGACCCTCGCGCATCGTGCACACGGGTCATGGCCTCCCGATCGGACACCGGGAGCCACTGCCGCTCCGGATCGAAGGGCCGGTACGCGGAGCGGACGTGCTCGATCAGCAGCGGCAGCGTGGGATGCCGGTTGTCGTGCCGCCACAGCAGCGAGAACGGGTACACCGGCGTTGGGTCGACGAGCGGGATCTGGACGACGTCCGGATGCCAGGGCACGTGCATTTTCGCGCCGACGAAACCCAGCCGGTCCTTCGACCCGCCGAGTACCTCGATGTGGTGTTCCAGTCCGTAGTTCGGGCCGTCGGTGTCGACCAGGATGCCGAACGCCGGGCACAGTTCCGCCCAGAACTCCGCCCATTCGCTGGCGCGCGCGTTGTAGGGCATCCAGGCGGTCAGGCCTTCGAGCTCCGCCATCGCCACCTTTCGCCGCCGTGCGAGCGGATGCCGCCGCCCGACCAGCAGGTTCGCCGGTTCCAGATAGGCGGGCGTGCGGCCGATCCCCGGGGACGGCGCCGTGCTGACGCGGGCGAACGCGGCGTCGACGGACTCGGGCAGCATCGACCGGCGTACCGCGCCCAACCCTGGCGTGACGAGTTCCAGTTCGTCGTCGTGGTCGGCATGAAAGGCGCGGATGACCTCCATGGTCGCCAACCGCGTGCCGAGGACGTCGACGCGCAGGGGACGTCGCCTGCCCTGAAGACGCTCGACGGCTTGGTCGGCGAGGCTGATGAGCGCCCGGGCGTGTTTGAGGAACTCCTCGCCGTCTTCGGTCGGCTCGGCGCCTCCGCGCGTTCGCGACAGCAGTCGCACGCCGAGATCGCTCTCGAGCTTCGCGACGCGTTTGGAGACCGCCTGCTGGCTCATGTCCAGCCGGATCGCGGCCTCGCTGAAGTACCGGTCCTCGGCCACCGCGACGAATGCGCGCACCGCGCCCAGATCGAGTTCCCTTCCCGGCATCACGCCGCGCGCCGCTGTATCCTGAGCTGCCCGATCTCCGACACGTTCTTCATCAGTTCGGCGTTCACCCAAGCGACGGTGTGGGCGAAGGTCAGCCCGGCTTCCTCGCCGAACGGGTACGCGGAGGGCGCGTCGAAGTCGGCGTCGGTCAAGCGGTCCAGCCATTCCGCGCGAAGGCCGCCAAGCCAGGCGATGGCGGTTCCCGCGCCGGGCCAGGCGATTTCCGTGCGCTCGCGCGGAGTTCGCCCGTTTGCGTGGTCCAGCGCCACGCTCCACCACCAGCCGATATGCCAGGTGAGCCAGGCGATCGTGGGGACCGGGACGGGGTCGGGTTCGGTGTCGGCCCAGTCGGGCGTGCCGTCCGGCCGTATCGTCCAGCAGTGGGACGTGGGCTCCCAGAAGAAGTCCTCCGACGTCAGGTCGGCGAGGTGATACTCGAACAAGGACCAGGTCAGATCGAACTGCCAGCGGGACAGCTCCGAACGCGATGCGGGCACCCGCCGGATCCTCGCTTCGGGGCACGGCGGCCGCAACCGGTTTACGGTGCGGTCATGAGTCCCTATGTCGCGCAGCGGAACGGCCGGACGGCGACCGCCGAAGACTTGGCGCCACTCGCCTTCGCCGGCTTCGCCCACTTCACGGCCATGCAGGTGCGTGACGGCCGGGTCCGCGGTCTCGACCTGCATCTGGATCGGCTCCGGACCGCTTCGCTGGAACTGTTCGGCGACGCCCTGCCGGACGACCGGATCCGCTCGTACGTGCGCGAGGCGCTGAAGTCCGGACCCGCCGACGTCTCCCTCACCGTGACGATCCACCTGCCGGGTGACCTCGAAGTCCTGGTGCGCACCCGGCCTCCGGCTTCGGGTCCGGCCGGTCCGCTGGCGCTGACGGCCGTCGCCCACGAGCGCCTCCTGCCCGCCCTCAAACACACCGGCGAGATGGCGAAGACCTACTTCCGGCGGCGGGCCGTCGCCGAAGGATGCGACGACGCGGCGTTCGTCGATCGCCGGGGCAGGCTGAGCGAGGCGACGATCTGGAACCTCGCCTTCTCCGACGCCGATACGGTGGTGTGGCCCGACGCCGATTTGCTGGAGGGGACCACGATGGGCATCGTCCGGCGACGGCTGGCAGCACTCGGTGTGCCGCAACGGGTCCAGGAGGTCACGCTCGCCGACCTGCCGGGGCTCGCGGGCGCGGTGGTCATGAACTCGTGGACGCCGGGGATCGCGGTGCACCGGATCGGCCCGGCGCCGCTGCCGGAAGCGCCGTCGTTCGTCGAGACGCTGCACCGCGCCTACGAAACAGAACCTCTTGTGCGACCTTGAAAGGAAAGACGCCGATGAAGATCCTCGTGGTCGGTGCCACCGGGACGATCGGGGCCGCGGTCTCGTCGGCCCTCACCGTGCGCGGGCACACGGTGCTCGCCGCTTCGCGCTCGGGCGACGTCAAAGTGGACGTCGAAGAGCCCGCTACTGTCGACGCCCTCTTCGCCGCCGAGCCGGGTATCGAGCACGTCGTGTGCTGTGCGGGAAGCGGCTCGCTTGCCCTGGTCGACGGCGGCGCTGACGAAGAGTTCACCCAAGGCCTGCAAGGGAAACTGCTCGGGCAGGTGTTCCTGCTCCGGCACGCGATCCCGCATCTGCCGGACGGCGGATCGGTCACGCTGACCGCGGGCCGGATCCCGGAAACGTTGCGCGGCAGCGCTTTCGGCGTCCTGACCAACGCCGGTCTCGAAGCCTTCGTCGCCGCGGCGGCCCGTGAACTGCCGCGCGGACTCCGCGTCAACGCCGTCAGCCCCGGCTGGGTGCGCGAAACGCTCGCGGCGCTCGGTGAACCGGAAGGCGGCACCCCGGCGGCCGACGTCGCGCGAAGTTACGTCGAGGCCGTGGAGAACGCTGCCCTCACCGGCAGGACGTTGGTGCCGTAAGTCGGTTGACCGCGCTGCCACAGTGGTCAGTCGTGACCACTCATGACAAGGACAGGCAGGAATTCCTCCGGCTGGCCGGTCTCGCGACGCCGATGGCACTGCGCGTCGCCGTGACACTGGGACTGCCGGACCGGTTGTCCGGCGACGGCGCGGCCGCCATGGACCTGGCGTCGGAACTCGGCCAATCCCCGCTCGCGCTCGATCTGCTGCTGGGGCATCTGACCACACTCGGTGTCCTCGAACGGACGTCGGCCGGCTACCGCACCACCGAGTACGGGGCGAAACTCCGCGCCGACGCGGGCAACGGTCTCGCCGGGCTGCTGGACATCAACGCCGCCGGCGGGCGGGGCGAACTGGCGTTCGTCGAACTCGCGCACAGCGTCGCCACCGGCGAGGCGGGCTACGTCCGCCGCTACGGCCAGGACTTCTGGACCGATCTCGCCGAGAATCCTCATCTCCGGGAGACGTTCGACCGGCAGATGACCCAGCGGTACCTGACGCAGGTGCCGCGGTTCGTCACCGGGTTCGACTGGTCGCGCTTCGGCACGCTCGTCGACGTCGGCGGGGGTCACGGCAGCCTGCTCGCCGCGATCTTGAAGGCCAACCCCTCGATGCGCGGTCACCTGGTCGATCTCGCGCCCACCGCGGCCGCCGCCGAAATGGAACTGCGCGAGCAAGGGCTCGGAGACCGGGTCGAGGTGAGCGCGGGCAGCTTCTTCGATCCGCTTCCGGCCGGGGCGGACGCCTACCTGCTGTCCGACATCCTCCACGACTGGGACGACGAGCACGCCCATCGCATCCTGGCCCGCTGCGCCGAGGCGGCCGGCGCCGGAAGCCGGGTCCTCGTCATCGAGGCGGTCGGCGGGCTCGGGGCGCAGACCGAGTGGGACCTGGTCATGCTCGTGCTCTACGGCGGCCGCGAGCGACGTCTCGACGAGCTTCGCGAGCTCGCCGCCGCGCACGGCCTGGTCTTCGACTCCGTCACCACCCTGACCGAGCAGCGCAGCCTGCTGGAGTTCCGCCGCCAAGATATTCCTTGACAAGAATATTCTGCTGAGTGAATACTTCTCGGCATGGAGCAGATCGCAGCAGCACTGGGAGACGGAGCGAGGTGGCGCCTCGTCGAGCTTCTCGCCGAGCGGCCCCGGTCCGTCGGTGAGCTCGCCGAGCTGACCGGCCTGCGGCAACCGCAGACCACCAAGCACCTGCAGACCCTCGCCCGCGTCGGGCTCGTGACGGTGTTCCCGCTCGGGCAGCGTCGCGTCTACGCGGTCGAAGCGGGCCCGCTGAAGGACCTCGAAGGGCGGCTGCGGACGCTGAGCACGACCATCGAGGCGAACGCGGGTGAGCGCGACGTCCTCACGCGCTATCAGGCCGCGATCGGCGCGGACACCGAGGCCGCGAAGCGGGACCGGTGGGCGGACGGGCGGGCGTTCTCGTTCGACCGTCTGCTCGCCGCGTCGCGGAACGACGTCTGGCGGCACTGGACGGAGCCCGCGCTGCTCGCGTCCTGGTGGGCGCCGCCCTCGATGACCGTGACCGACTGCGTCATCGAGCCGTGGACCGGTGGCCGTGCCGTGCTCGACTACCGCGACGCGGAAGGGCGCTACCGGTCCGCGGGGGAGGTCCGCGCCGCGACCGAACCCGAACACCTCGAGTTCGACCTCTCGGTGCTGGACCCCAAGGGGGACACCTTCTTCACCGGTCATTACGACCTGCACTTCACCGAGGCGCCGGGCGGGACCCGGCTCCGGCTCGACCTGCGCATCACCGAAACCACCGTCGAGGCCGTCCCCTTCATCGCCGGCATCGAAACCGGCTGGGGCCAGGTGCTCGACAACCTCGCGACAACGCTGACCCAGGAAAAGGACTGAACGACATGACGAACCACACCGGCCGCCGCGTCACCGCCAACATCAGCCTCACCCTCGACGGCCACTACAGCGGCCCCGGCGGCCCCGGCGACATGGGCGCGATCGTCTCGTACGCCACCACCGACGTCGCCCGCGCCCACCTCGGCCGCATCCACGAGACGGCGACCACCGCGGTGCTCGGCAGGCTGAACGCCGAGGGCTTCCTGGGCTTCTGGCCGACCATCGCCGCCGACGGGAACGCCGACCCCCGCGACCGCGCGTACGCGAAATGGCTGGTAGACGCCGAGAAGGTGGTCTTCTCGACCACGCTGACCGAAGCGCCCTGGGACCGCGCCCGCGTCGTGAACGCCCCTGCCGCCGAGGTCATCGCCGACCTCAAGGCGGACGGGGAAGGCGACATCCTGGTCAACAGCAGCGCCAGCGTCATCAAGGCCCTGCTCGCGGACGACCTGATCGACCGGCTGTACCTGATGATCTGCCCGGAGATCACCGGCGGCGGGCAGCGGCTGTTCGTCGACGGCCTGCCGGCGTCGAGGTGGGCGTTGGCTTATCAGGAGGTCGGGGAGCTGGGGGAGATGGCGCTGGTCTACGACCGGGTGCGCTGATATCCGGGTCTCGTGAGTGGTCAGGAAGGTTCTAACCGTCCTGACCACTCACGATGATGGCTTTCACGTGCCTCAAGCGAGCTCGCCCGGTGCCTTTACTATAAGACAGGTACATGTACTATAGTTGGTATTCCGGCACTATAGTTGTCTTGGAGTCAGGCAAGTGGACTTGAGCAGGCCGTTGATGACGGTCACCCCCACGGTCGACGGCGACGTGCTCGCCGTCCTCGCCGGCCACGACGGCATCTTCACGACCGGGCAGTTGCATCGCCTGCTGGCCCGGCATTCGGAGGAGGGCATCCGCAAAGTGCTGCGGCGCCTGACGAAACAGGGTGTCGTCGAGTCCGACCGAGTCGGCAACGCCTTCGCGTACCGGCTCAACCGTGACCATCTCGCGGCGGAACACATCATCGGGCTCGCCCGGATTCAGAAGACGCTTCTGGAGCGCATCGAGGATCGACTGGAGTCCTGGCAGGTCCCGCCGGTGTACGCCGCGGTCTTCGGCTCGGTGGCACGCGGCGAGATGACGGAGGACAGCGACCTTGATCTGCTGCTGATCCGGCCAGATGACGCCGACGACGACCGTTGGGAGGCGCAGGTCGATGAACTGGCGGTCGAGGTGACCCGCTGGACCGGCAACGACACCCGTCCTCTGGAGTTCACCGAAGCCGAACTCGTCGGCAGCGCGTACGACGAGGCTGTTCTGCGCGATGTGGCACGAGACGGACTGACCGTGGCCGGCAGCCGGGCATGGCTGACCGGTCATCTGCGAAAGAGAAAAGGCTGACGTGCGGATCAGAAGATGCGACGCGAGCGTTCAACGAGGTCGCATGCACAAGGCGACCCAGTTCAACGAGGCGGCGGACATGATCCGCGAACTCGCCGACGAGCACGAGGACATCGCCGACGCGTACGTCACCTTGTGTGTTCACGCCGGCATCGCGGCGTCCGACGTCATTTGCTGTGCCAGGCTGGGCGAACACGCACAGGGCGAGAACCACGACGAAGCGATCAGCTTGCTGGCTCAGGCCGACAAGGAAATCGCGAAGCACTTGAGAACCCTGCTCAAGCTGAAGACCAAGGCGGGTTACAGCCACACTCCGGCCACGGTGGACGAGTTCAAGCGTGCGGGCCGGGCGGCTCAGACGCTGGTCGAAGAAGCCCGCCGGGTAGCCACCGCACGCTGAGGCCACGCGTCTCGAGCAGGTTGGGTGGGCCCGGAGAGACTCGAACTCTCACTGGCACGGACCTAAACCGTGTGCCTCTGCCAATTGGGCTACGGGCCCCCAGTGCTGCCCCGAAATCGTAGCGTGCGACACGTTCGACGTTTCTCGGCGTGGCCGGTGCCACGGTGAGGGGTGCCGTCCTCTAACGTGGGCTACCAGCAAGTCCGTCGCGGCGAGGAGGACACGTGGCTCGCGATCCCGAGACCATCGAGCGTGAGATCGAGCAGGCCAGGAACGCGCTGGTCGCCACGCTCGACCAGCTGGGCACGAAGGCGAACCCCGCGAAGCTGGTGGATTCCGCGAAGACCGGTCTGCGCGCGAAGCTGGACGAGCCCAAGGTTAAGTACCCGCTCATCGGCGGGGCCGTGCTGATCGGCGTCCTGCTGATCCGCAAACTCCTGAAGTAGGTCTCAGGAGGTCTGGGCCGCCTTGGCGGGTGTCTTGGCAGGCTCGGACTTCTCCTTGGACTTCGCCTCGTCGACGGCCTTCGGGAGTTCCTTGCCCTGGGGCACCGGAGGCTTGCCGCCGGTCTTCTCCTTGGCCTTGCCGTTCGCCGGCGGGGGAACCTCGAGCGGTTCGATCTCCGGGAGCGTCAGCCTCGCCGTCATGTAGGCGGCGGTGAACTCGAGCGCGCTGCCGTTCAGCAGGTGCACCACGGTCGAATGTTCCGGCGGGGACAGTTTCTCGACCAGCTGGTCGGCCCGGTCCCGTGCCGCGATGATGCCCGGCGCGCGACCGGTCAGTTCCTTACCGGAGCCGCTGACCGTGACCTTCCAGTCGTCGTCCTCTTGGACGTACGACGCGGTGATCGGTTCGGTCATCCGCCTCACCCCTCTCCTCGCGAGCATGCGTCACTCAATGGACTTCGTCACGCCGCCGTCATGACGCCACTTTCGGGTGGTGGCGCCCCCTCCTGACGGAGGCCGCGACTGTCCATCAGACTTTCTACAGTGTCATCGATACAGTAGGACAACTCTGTGTCACAAGACACTGGCGGCAATGTGCTCTGAGTGACGACCGAATGGCCTAATGCACGAGCATCTTCACAGTCGTTTCAGCGGGCCCTCGCCGACAGGCCCGACCAGAGGATGTCCATCGCGTATCCGGTCGCCGTTTCAGGGCTGAGGTCCTCGTGTCGTTCACACCAGATCGCGAGCCGTTCGCACGCTCCGACGACGAACTCCGCGGACGCCTCGGCGCGGAGGTCGTCGGCCTGGTCGAGGTGGTCGCTCATCAGCGCGGCGATCAGGTCGGTCTGCTGGCGGCGGGTCTGCTCGATCTCGTCGGCGGCCCCGGTCCCGATCAGCGCCATCTCGTGGCGGAGCAGTGACCAGGCCTGTCGCCGTTCCCGGATGAAGACGAAGAACGCGAGCAGTCCGCGCCGCAGCGCGTCCTCGGCCGAGGTCGCGCCGACGGTCGCCCGTTCGGTGACCTCGCGCAGGGCTGCCCGCGACTGCTGGATGCAGGCGAGCAGGAGCCCCTCTTTCGAGTTGAAGTACTCGTAGAGCATCGGCTTGGAGACCCCGACGCGTTCCGCGATGTCGTCCATCGACGCCGCGCTGTAGCCGCGATCGGCGAAGACTTCTTCAGCGATTTCGATCATTTGCCGCATCCGCTCTGCTCGTGGCATGCGTTTGCGCTTCGCCGTCGTCACCACAACACTCTACCGAAGGTAACCTACTTCAAGTAAGGTGAACTCCCGGTAACAGGTAATACGAACGAGAGGTCGGGGTCATGGGCAACCGCACCGAGACCGGTGTCGTCATCGTCGGAACCGGCTTCTCCGGGTTGGGTATGGCCATTCAGCTGCGGAAAGAGGGCCGCGAGGACTTCGTCATCCT
Source organism: Amycolatopsis sp. w19 (assembly GCF_051373225.1). Classification (NCBI taxonomy): domain Bacteria; kingdom Bacillati; phylum Actinomycetota; class Actinomycetes; order Pseudonocardiales; family Pseudonocardiaceae; genus Amycolatopsis; species Amycolatopsis sp. w19. Next base: position 73,252 of record NZ_JBPQFM010000025.1, read on the forward strand.
GGAGAAGGCCGACGACGTGGGCGGCACGTGGCGCGACAACACCTACCCCGGCTGCGCCTGCGACATCCCCTCGCATATGTACTCGTTCTCGTTCGAGCAGAACCCCGGCTGGTCCCGCGCGTACTCGCCGCAGCCCGAGATCTGGCAGTACATGCGCGACGTCGCCGCGAAGTACGACCTGCACCGCTTCATCCGCTTCGGCCAGGAGATGACCGGCGCCCGCTGGGACGCCGATGAGAACCGCTGGCACGTCGCCTCGAAGCCGGGCGACGAGTTCGTCGCGCCGGCGTTGGTCGCCGGCGTCGGCGCGCTGCATCTGCCGCAGATCCCGAAACTGCCCGGCATCGAGCGCTTCAAGGGCCGGGCGTTCCACTCCGCGCAGTGGGAGCACGACTACGACCTCACCGGCAAACGGGTCGCCGTGGTCGGCACCGGCGCGAGCGCGATCCAGTTCGTGCCTCAGATCGCGAAGGACGTCTCCGAACTGACCCTCTTCCAGCGGACGCCGCCGTGGATCATGCCGAAGCCGGACCGCGAGATGCCCCAAGCACTGCGGAAGACGTTCAGCTCGGTGCCACTGCTGCAGCGCGCTTTCCGCGACGTTCTCTACTGGGGCCTCGAAGCCCGCGCGATCGGCTTCAACGGGCAGCCGTGGGTGATGAAGATCGGCCAGCGCATCGCGAAGCGCAACATCTTCAAGAGCGTCAAGGATCCCGAGCTGCGCCGGAAGCTGACGCCGGACTACACCATGGGCTGCAAGCGGGTCCTGGTCTCCAACGACTACTACCCGGCGCTCGCCCGGGACAACGTCGACGTCGTCACCGACGGCGTGAAAGAGGTCCGTGAGCACAGCGTCGTCGACGGCGCCGGCGTCGAGCACGAGGTCGACGCGATCATCTACGGCACCGGATTCCACGTCACCGACGCCTTCGACGACCTGGAGATCATCGGCCGCGACGGGCGCAACCTCGGCAAGGAGTGGGCGACCGAGGGGATGCGGACCTACCAGGGAATCACCGTGTCCGGGTTCCCGAACCTGTTCTTCCTGCTCGGCCCGAACACGGGGCTGGGGCACAACTCCGTGGTGTTCATGATCGAGGCGCAGATCTCGTACGTCGCGCAGGCGCTACGGCTCGCGCGCGGCAAGGCGCTCGACCCGCGGCCGGAGGCGCAGGAGCGCTTCAACGGTGAGATCCAGCGCAAACTCGCCAAGGGCATCTGGACCCAGGGCGGCTGCAAGAGCTGGTATCTCGACGCGAAGGGCGTCAACCGCACGATCTGGCCGGGCTTCACCTGGCGGTACTGGCTCGACACCCGCAAGGTGCGCCGCGAGGACTACGAACTCCTCGGCTGAGGAAAGGGGGAGGGTCCGTGAAAGCCAAGATGGGGGGCATGGCCTTCACGGACCGGGGAACGCCGCGCTCATGAGGGGTTGAGCCGGCGAAGCCTTCCGATGAGATCGACGGTGGGGATGCCGCAGAGTTCGGCCATCCGTTCCAGCGCCGCGAAATCGAGGTGGACCTCGGCCGAGCCGTTGTCACTCGATCTCTTGAGCCGGTCGTCGGCCCACCGTCGCAGCGGGAGCAGTTCCTGCTGCTCGTCCTTGATCACCAGGCGCAGGTCGATCCGCACCCGGCCCGGTTCGTCCACGAACACCCGGCGGTGCACCTTGGCCAGCAGATCCTGTGGCAGCTCGTCCATCGCGACGCACAGTTCGACCAGCCGCACCACGGAACAGTGCCGGGTGCCCAGCTCGTAGGTGGCCAGCGTCTGGAGCGAGATCTCGCTCTGCAGATGCTGGTTCAGTTCCTTGCGTGTCCAGCCACGTTTACGGCGGAGCTTGCGGAGCTCGTCTCCGAGTATCCGCTGATAGCTCTCAGCGTCGATCAGCACTCCCCATCCCCTGCCTTGCCAACCTTCTCCACCGCCCGTCCCATGTGACAAAACCAGGGACGAGCGCGCTCACGTGTATGAAAGTCGGCAGGGCCGCCGCTCTTACGCGGTTTCGGGGGTGGTTTTCCCATCTATTTTGGCCGGCTGAGCCGAATGGGTGAACGAATGGCGTGTGGAGGGGGCGTTTCGGTGGCCTTCAGCGCTCATCCGGCCGTTGCGAAAGCCACTTTCGCAACCTTCAACGTTGCGAAAGTGGCTTTCGCAACACCTGGGGAGGAGCGGCGCGGCGTCAGTTGACGCAGGGCACGCCTTCGGCGGTGATCGGCTTCTCGTCGGACTGCTCGGGCGGCGGAGCCGCGGCCGACGAACCGGCGGCGTTCTGCGAGGAACCGGAGCCTTCGGCGCCGCTCGGCGCCTTGAAGTCCGAGCCGAGGAAGACCATCACGTGCCCGGCCTCGACGCTCTTGTCCTCTTGGACGGTCGGGCTGCCGCCGAGTGCGTCGGCGACCGCCTGGCCCGCCGCCTTCTCGCCCTTGGCGACCCAGACCACCGTCTTCTTGCGCGCGCTCGCGGTGGCCGTGTCGCCCGCGGTGAAGCCCTTGTCGACGAGCTGCTTCAGCACCGACGAGGCCAGCCCGTCCCGGTTCGTGGAGTTGCGGACGTCGACCGTGGTCGCCTTGTTGGCCGACTCGGCGGGCGGCGCCTGCTGCTGTTCGCCGGGCTGCGGGCCCGCGAGCCCCTGGACGAAGCTCTTGACCTGTTTCGGGTCGACCTGGATGGCGACGCCGTCGTTCGGGGTCTTGTACTCGATGTTGACGATCGGGATCGTCCGGAACTCGAGCTGACCGCCGGTCAGGCTCTTCATCTGCTGCGCGAACCCGAAGACGTCCCAGTTCTGGTTGAGCACGACCGACTTCTTGATGGCCGTGATCAGGTCGTTGAGCTTGCCCGGGTTCGCGAGCGTGCCCGCCGAGAGCACCTTCCGCGCCATCCCGGCCATGAACACCTGCTGCCGGACGACCCGGTCGAGGTCGCCGCGCGGCAGGCCGTGCCGCTGCCGGACGAAGCCGAGCGCCTCGACGCCGGAGATGGTGTGCGGGCCCTTGGTGAACTTCGCGCCGGAGAACTGGTCGTTGACGTCGTCGTTGAGGCAGACGTCGACCCCGCCGATGGCCTGCGTGATCTCGCTGAAGCCGAGCAGGTTGATGGCGGCGTAGTTGTCGATGGTCGAGCCGGTCAGCTGCTCGACCGTCTTGATCAGCGTCTTCGCGCCGGCCTCGTTGGCCTTCTGGTCGAGTTCCTTCGGGTCGGAGACGCCGTCTTCCTGCAGCTTCTTGCGCTCGTCGAGCATCGCGCGGGCGTAGGCGGAGTTGATCTTGTGCTTGCCGAAGCCGCCGGGAATGTCGACGTAGGAGTCACGCGGGAGCGAGATCGCGACGGCCTTGGAGCCGTCGTTCGGGATGTGCACGAAGATCAGCGAGTCGGTGTTCAGCTCGCCGTCGGCCTGCCCGGCGCGCAGCTGGGCCAGAACTTCCTTCGACAGCGGGTTGCCCTGCGCGTCCGTGCGGCTGTCCAGGCCGACGAGCAGGATGTCGCGGGCACCGTCGGCGGGCTTGTCGCCTTCGTCCGCGCCGATGCCGACGTTCGCGAAGGTCAGGCCGTCCATCGCGGCCCACGCGTACCCGGTCAGGCCCATCACCAGCAGCGACACGAGGCCGAGGGCGATCTTGGGGCCGCGGAACGATTTGCGTCGCGGGGCCGGGCGCCGGGGTGGCTGGCCCGCGGACTGCCGGGCAGGCACCGGGCGGGCTCCACGGGGAGGGGCCGGGCGGGAAGGAACGCGTCCGGGCGCGTCCTGCCTAGGCCGGGCGGGACGTCGATCCCCATGCCCATTCCGAGGCGGGTACTCCACGCGGTCTGCTCCTTCTGTTCGTTACCGGTTCGACGGTCTCTTCAAGGGACGCATGGTGCCTGTTGCGGGTTGTCGCAGGATTACACATCCCCCCGAAGATGTGGCACGCACCACCGTTTTCCTCTCAAGGGTACGGAAATCCCCTGGTCAGCGCCGTGTGGTTCAGGGAAGGACACGCCGGGCCGCGCGGGCGGGGACCAGCGTGGCGGCCGCCGCGAGCATCGCGACGACGATCGTCGCGACCGGCAGCGCGACGGAGGCGGCGCTCACCCGCTCGCCTTCGAGGGCGGTCATCAGGGGCGGCGCGCACGCGATCGCGCAGACCAGCCAGGTCCCGGTCATCCGGCTCGTGCCGTTGCGCACGGTATGCAGCAGGTACACCCCGAGCAGCAGGTTGACCAGGCTCTGGACCGGGCCGAACCGGATCCCGAGGAGGTCGGCGTCGGCCGAGGCGCCGCCGAACCGCGTCAGCGCGAACCCGAACACGCCGAGCATCGAGTACGCCATCCCGACCGTCGCCGCCGCGCGGCAGAACACCATGGCCCGCAGACCCGGCTCGTCGACCGCCCGCTGCTGAGGTCCCGAATGGCGTTCGAACCACCAGAAGACGAGCACGGCGGGCACGGCGAGCAGGGCCATCGCGAGCAAGACCTTCGGGCGGGCCAGCCAGCTGAGCCCGTCCACGAACGGCCCCGGCAGGTAGACGACCGCCACGAGCAGCAGCATCGCGGCCAGGAAGCCGAGGTACAGGCTCATCGGCGCGCGCAGGACGAGACGCGCGGCCGCGGCGACCGCCGGACGTCCGCCGAGCCGGGCCAGCGGCCGGGCGAGCAGGCCGAGGAGCGCGAGCTGCACCAAGCCGAGCAGCAGCACGCCCCACGGCGGACCCGAAAGCGCGGCCGGGGCGCCGGGACCGCCGAGCAGCATCGGTCCTTCGCCGCGGACGGCTACCGTGAGGCCCAGCCCGGCGGCGCCGGTGAACGCCGTCGCCACGAGGACGCCGCGCGACGGGCGGGCACCGGCGGCGTGGGCGAACGCCAGTTGCTGGACGAAGAGGGCGAGGAACAACGTCTCCGCGTAGCGGGGGACGGCCGAGCCGGACCACTGCGCGGCCGCCTCGCTCGCCAAGGTCAGCGCCAGCAGCCCGGCGACGGAGGCGGCCCGCGTCCGGTGATACAGCGCCAGCAGCGCCGGCGCGAGGACGACGGTCAGCAGGAACACGCCGAGCAGCCAGAGCGGATGCAGCGCGATCCGCATGACCGTGGCGTTCGTGCCCGTAGGGATCCCCAGCACTTCCAGCGCGAGCGGGACGACCAGCGCGACCACGGCGAAGATCAGCGCCGGACGCAGCAGCGGGCTCGCCCGGTCGGCGAGGTACTGCGGATAGCGGCCGCCGCTCGCGCGGATCGACCGCCAGCCCGCCTCGTTGATCCGGCCGACCGCGAAGAAGATGAGCGGACAGAGCTGGGCCAGCCAGGTGAACGGCCACAACGACCGCTCCGGCGCCCCCGCCCAGTGCGCGAGCGCGACGGCGGATTCGCCGAGCACCATCAGCACGACCCCGGCGACCCCGAGCAACGCCCATCGGCCGACCGGGACGACCGGCCGCGGTTCGCGGGGGAGCGTGACGGCCGTCCGGCGGGTGCGGACCCAGCCGCGGAGGCGGAACACCAGCAGCGCGCCGATCACCAGCACGCCGACGATCATCGGGCCGAGCGGGTCGCCGACCGGCGGACCCCAGCGCTGATGCCAGGAGTTGAGCACCAGACCGGCGGTATAGAGGGAGGCGACGACGTCGCACGTGCCGCGTGAGTCCATCGGGTTGAGGACGCAGGCGTTGTGCATGTCGGCGGAGAGCCGGTCGTCGAGCGAGACCCTCGCCTCCTGGCCGAGCGGGTGCCCCTTGCGTTCGGCGTAGCGGAGGATGTCGTAGCCCAGGTCGTGGGCCTTGCAGGGAACCGCGTAGTCCCATTTGGTGTTGTCGTCGCCCCAGGGCGCCGAGCAACCGCCGTCGGTGTGGACCGCGCGCACGGTGCCGTCCCGCGCCGTCATCACCCCCGGGGTGATGCCGCTGACCGCGGTGAAATCGGCGGGGAGTTCGGCGATCACGTTCTCGACCGGGCCCGGCCGCACCAGCGCGTCGACCGCGTTCTGCGCGGCGAGGAGATCACCCGTCGGTGGGCCCTGGTCCGGCGGCGAGGCGGGCCGTGACGCGATCAGACCGAAGCCGAACACCAGCACCGTGACCAGCAGCAACCAGCCCGAAGTCGACCATGGCCGCCGGATCCGGGCAGGTCGAGCGGCGGCGTCGGCTGTCGCTGGCATGGGATCAAGGGTGCCATCCGCCGATCGGGGCCGACATCCGGATAACCCCCGGGTTCACCCAGCGGGTGTCCCTCGGTCAGGTGGCAGGCCGGTCGACGTCCTGGGCGAAGCGCACCTGGTTCCGGCCGTTCTCCTTGGCCACGTAGACCGCGGCGTCGGAGGCGTGCAGGAGTTCTTCCAGGGATTCACCGTGACGAGGGAACAGAGCGGCCCCGATCGAGGTCGTGCGGCCCGAGATGGTCACCCGGCTACCCCTTTTGTCGGTAGTCACTATATGCAGTTCGGCGATAGCGCTGCGCACTCGCTCGGCGGCCAGTTTGGCCGCCGTTTCGTCGATATCCGGCAGGAGTACGAGGAATTCCTCGCCACCGAACCGGCCGATGACGTCGGCGGGCCGGGTGACCTCGTCCAATTTCCGCGCCACATCGCGGAGGACGTCGTCGCCCGCCGGGTGTCCATATGTGTCGTTAATCCACTTGAAGTGGTCGAGATCAATCATCAGAAGTGCCAGGTTGTCGTCCGATCGGGCAGTCCTTCCGAGCGCCCGATCGGCCGACTCCGACCATCCGCGCATGTTGAGAACACCGGTTTTCGGGTCCGTCCGCGCGTCGTTTTGCAGTTGGTCGATCTCGGCGAGGCGATTGAACACCACCGTCACCACGGCCATCACGATCACCATCGGTGGCATGATCAACAGCAGCACCGCGGTGACCGCGCCGAGGCCGATCGTGATGGCCTCCAGCAGGTTGTCCGCCGCGTTGCCGAGCACGGTGGACAGCGACGGCCGCTTCGGCGAGCCGATCGCGAGGATGCCGCCGATGTAGGCGATCTGCACCGCTTCGAAGACCATCCCGGTGACGATCAGGACACCGAACTCACCGAGGGTGTCCCAGCCGGAAATCCTTCCCCATTCATGCGGTCCGAACGCGGCGAAGGTGAGTGAGGCCAGTGTCACCGAAACGCCGTGCGTGACCGACGAGAACACGAAGTTGTGCGCGGGCCGGCGGGCGATGAACCAATGCTGGATCCGGACGATCGCGATGATGGAAAGCGTCAGCGAAAGCGGCAGGATGACCGCGGCCGGAAATGTCCATACCGCGGTGAGGTCGATGAGGACGGTGCGGCTTCGATCGCGCCGTCTTTCTTCTTGTCGCTGAGTGAGCTGAATATGCGCCGTGGCGCCGACGGCGAGAATCGCGAAACGAACCCAGTCGATTCTTCCCGGATTCGTGGAATTCATCGTCGCGACGACCATGATCGCGATTCCGATGGCCTCCATCGCGAAAAGGAACGCGATGAACCGCTTCGGCCGCTGCCACAGCGCCCACGCCCTGGGATCGTAGGGATGGCGCTCCGGAGGTCCGGCCTGGTCACCTTCCGGGCTTGCCTGCCCGCGTTCGGTCACCGGTACACCGCGGTCCGCGGCGGCCGCGGCCGTTGCGCCGTCAAGGTCGCCGGTGCCGTCACCGTGCTGGCGGCGGTCGCCGGTCTCGGCTGGCAATTGCTACCTCTTTTCCGCCCGGACGGCACGGCTGAGTAATCTCACCGGTACCGACTGATACACCGTTCGTATTCCACGGCCGGTATCATCCCATCGCAACAGTTGTCCGACACCGGCAAGGGTGCCCGCGAACACGGACCGGAGGTGGCAATCGTGTCCCGTGATTTCTGATCTTGGTCGCTGAATGTTTTTCGAGACGCGTCGCGGAAGGGGTGACGGATAGTGTCCAGTCGTGACTTCTGAGCCCGGACAAGGTATTAGTTCGCAGCAACGAGGATGCCGGGAGGTGTCGGACAGTGTCGAGCCGTGACTTCTGATCGAGAGTCGTTTCTTTTCGCCCAAGTGTCGAAGGGCCGAGCGTGGAAGCGGTGTCCCGTGTGGATTCCTCATGACAGCAACGGTTCCGGGCTGGATCCGTTGATGTGGCCCCAGCTGAGCGCGACCAGTACGGCCAGCAGCAGGCCGACCACGCCTGCCAGCGCGATGGCCGAGGTCGCCGCCCCGAGCCGATCGGCGGCGAGCCCGCCGAGTCCCGCCCCTATTCCTTGAGCCACCCGCAATCCCGTGCGGTACACCCCACCCGCACCGCCCCGGAGTTCGTTCGGGACCCACGTGATGAACGTGGCGCTCACCGTGATCAGGTACGCCCCCGCGGCACCCGCCGCCGCCAGCAGGAGCAATGCCGGAATCAGCCCCGGCTTGAGCGCGAAGGCGATCAGGGCGACCATCGGTAGTGCCGCCAGCACGCCGAGCAGCTTCCTCCGTTGTTCCGCGGAGACGAATCGGGACAGCAGGAACGCCCCGATCACGAATCCCAGCGGATCGGCGGCCAGCAACCAGCCGACGGCTTGTTTCCCCACGCCCATCTCCGCGGCGAGCGGCGCGGCCAGCCCTTCGGGGATGACGGCCAGGCCGACCAGCCACGAGAACCAGATCAGCACCCGCAGATGGCGGTTGCCGAAGACCTGCTTCACCGCGCCGAACCAGCTGCCGTTGCCGTCGGACGCCGCCGCCCGCCTGGAGACGGAGAAGCGGACAACGGCCGCGCTCAGCAGGAACGTCGCGGCGTCCAGCGCCAGCGCCCAGCTCGCCCCGACGTGCGACACCAGCAGACCGCCGCCCGCCAGCCCGAGCAGCATCGCGGTGTTGGTCGAGATGCCCCGGATGTCCTGGCTCTTCAGATAGAGGTCGTCGTCGGTGAACACCTCGCGGGTCAGTGCGTTCTGTGCCGCGTTGCCGGGCGCGTTCGCGAGCCGGGCCAGCACCACCAGCCCACACAAGAGGGCGAGCGGGGTGCCAGGGATCGCCATGATCGCGATCAGCACGCCTTGGATGAGGGACGAGACGACGAGGACGGTGCGCCTCGGGTAGCGGTCGGCCAGCTGGGAGAGGCCGAGACCGCCGGCCAGGGCGGGCAGGAAGGTCAGGGAGTAGACCACCGCGGAGAGCAACGCGGAGCCGGTCCGGTCGTAGACGAGGATCGCCAGCGCCACGATGGTGAGCTGGTCCCCGATGAGGGACTGCACCTCGGCGAGCCAGAGTGCGCGGAACTCGCGGTTCGCCAGGGCGGCGGTCATCCGCGGCGCCGCGTTCATCTTCACTGCGTGACCACCTCCCCCCGATCGGGTGAACTTGCTTTCCTCGCATTCTTGCCTGCCGTGTTACGTGGTCAGCGAGGGAGTCACAGTTGCCGTCCCGCCGGACGACGTTCAGTATGCCTCCGGCTACAGCGAGACGAACAGAAGACCGGCCGATCCTTCGCCTGTTGGGCCGATCGGGCTACGCCGTCTGACCGGTGGGTGATGTCGGCCTGACTCGTCCGCGGGTATCTCCGGGCCGATCGCCCCGCCCTCGCTCGGCGCAGCCGGGCCGCCGTTCGCCGCCGCCGGAGGTCCGGCTGGGCCGAATGGTCCAACACTGAGTAGAGACCGGTCTGGAGGTGGAGGCCGGCTGGGTCAAAGGGGTGAAGGCGATGAACGGTTTGCTCGACGACAAGGCCGTCGTCGTGACCGGGGCGGGTCGTGGCCTCGGCGAGGCGTTCGCGGTGCACGTGGCGAGGGCGGGCGGGGCCGTCGTGGTGAACGACATCGACGCCGAACTGGCCGAACGGACGACGGAGAACATCCGCCGGTTCGGGGGCAGGGCGGTCGCCAGCGGTCACAGCGTCGCCGATCCGAAGCAGGCGCAGGAGATCGTGGACCTCTGTCTCGCGGAGTTCGGCGCGATCGACGGGCTGGTCAACAACGCGGGCCTGAACTACGAGGCGCTGCCGTGGGAGGACGACGTCGAGCAGGCCCGAGAACTGGTCGAGGTGAACGTCCTCGGCGTCATGTACACCGGGCTCGCCGCGATCAAGGCGATGGTTTCGCGGGGCATGCCCGGCTCGATCGTCAACATCTCGTCCGGGGCGTCGCTCGGGCAGCGCAAGCTCGGCGTGTACGCCGCCAGCAAGGGCGCCGTCGCTTCGCTGACCTATTCCTGGGCGCTCGACCTGGAGGAGAGTGGGATCCGGGTGAACGCGGTCTGCCCGCTCGCGCACACCCGGATGGTGTGGAAGTCCGAACGTTCGCTGCGGGCCTGCCCGCCGGACCGGACGCCGTCGCGGATCGCGCCGGTCGTGCTCTTCCTGCTCGGCTCCGGATCCGACGGGATCACCGGGCAGATGATCCGCTGCAACGGGCCGCAGCTGCACGTCATGGGCCAGCCGTACCTGAAGCAGCCCATCCTCGAGCGCCCGGTGTGGGACACCGAGACCGTGCAGCGCGCCTTCGACGAGGTCTTCAGCGCGCACCTGGAGAACTACGGCCTCGAAAAGCGTGTCCCGCCCCGGCTCCGCAAGTGGACGGAGTCCACCCGAACCGCCTGACACCCGTGATCAGACGGATGACACGCGTGATCAGAGACGGAACTCGCGTGATCAGGCGGCGAACTCACGTGATCAGAGACGGAACGCCTCCAATCACGCGAGTCCCGTCCCCAATCACGCGAGTTCGCCATCCAGTCACGCGTGTCGTCCGGTTTAGCCGATGACGAAAGGCAGCTTCGCGGCCAGGTCGCCGAGGGCGGCCTTCTCGGCGTCGGTCGCTTCGCGGCGTCCGGTGCCGACCAGGAGCGCGTCGGTGTCGGAGAACGACTCGGGGAACTTCTCGCCGGTCCGCTCCTCCAGGATCCGCCGCGTCTCGGCGAGGCCGTCGGCGGCGGGGCCGTCGAGGTGCGGGAGGTACGCGACCAGGTCGAGGTGGTGCAGCGTCCACTCCAGGACGTATGCGGAAAGGAAGTCGCCCGCGGTCAGGACGATGTCGCGGGTGGCGACCCTGGCCGCCGGGTCGGCGAGGGTGGCGGCCCGTCCGGCGGCGGAACCGACGTCGTCGAGGTGGAACTTGAGCAGCCGCGGCTCCTGGTACGCGGCGGCGAGCCGCACGATCAGCGCGTCGAGGTCGTCCTCACCGGTGGGCGGTTCGCCGGACACCTCCCAGTAGGTGACCGCGTCGCGCGTCGGTTCCGTGTCGGCGGGGGTGGCGAGGGTGATCAGCACGTCCTGGGCGTCGATCACGAGGTGACACGCCAGGTCCCGCACCAGCCAGCCGGCGCAACCGGACGGCTTGTCGAAGTCTTCGTCGGGGGTTTCGGCGACGGCGGCGAGCAGCGCCGCCCAAGATCGGGAAAAGAGATCCACGGCGGCAAGTTAGCAGCGGTCGCCGATCGGTCGCGACTCCTTTCGGCCCGGTCCGCGTGCGATGAACGGTCCTTTCCTTGCGAATTTCGCAAGGAAAGGACCGTTCCTGGCGCGCGCGAGGGGTCAGGTGCCGGCGGCCGGGGCGGGTTCGGGGGTGGCGGCCGCGTACAGGTCCGCGATGGTCGGCGCGTACCGGTCGTTGATGATCCGCCGCTTCAGTTTCAAAGTCGGTGTCACTTCGCCGGTTTCCGGCGTCCACGCCTTGGGGATCACGTGATACCGCTTGATCTGCTCGATCCTGGCCAGCCGCGCGTTCGCGGCCTCGACGGCCTTCTCGATCTCCGCGCGGACCTCGGCGTTGTCGGCGAGCGATTCGCCCTCGGCGAGCTGGATGCCGTTCGCGGTCGCCCAGCCCGGCGCGATCTCGTCGTCGACGACGATCAGCGCCGTGACGTACGGCCGTTTCTCGCCGATCGCGACGGCCTGCCCGATCAGCGGGTGCTCCTTGAGCAGCCCTTCGATCTTCGTCGGGGCGATGTTCTTGCCGCTCGAGGTGATGATCAGTTCCTTCTTGCGGTCCGTGATCGTGACGAAGCCGCGTTCGTCGATCGTGCCGATGTCGCCGGTGGCGAGCCAGCCGTCGGCGTCGACGTCCGGTTTGATCGTGCCGTCCGCCTGCAGGTAGCCGAGGAAAACGATCGCGCCGCGGACGAGGAGTTCGCCGTCTTCGGCGACCTTCACCTCGATCCCTTCCAGCGGGCGGCCGACCGAACCGGCCTTGAACGCCGTCGGCGTGTTCGACGTGACCGCGCCGGTGGTCTCGGAAAGTCCCCAGACCTCCTGGATCTCGACGCCGAGCCCGGCGATGAAGTACAGGATCTCCACCGGCAGCGCGGCGGCGCCGCTGGAGGCGACCTCGATCTGGTCGAGGCCCAGCATCGCCCGCACCGGCGCGAGCGCGGCCGCGTCGGTCCGCGCGATCTTCTCGGCGAGTTCCGGCGGCACTTCCTTGCCGTCACTGCGCAGTTTGTAGCCCTGCTGCAGCAGTTCGTTCGCGCCGATCAGGCCGTTCCGCTTCTCCTCCGGCAGCGAGCCGAGCAGGTTCTTCAGGCCTGCCACCATCTTTTCCCACACGCGCGGGACACCGAAGAAGCTCTTCGGATGCACCTGGCCCAGCGCGCCGACGACGCCCGTCGGATCGCCGACGGTGTGCACGTGCCCGGCCCACACGATCGGCATGTAGATCGACAGTTCCCGTTCGGCGATATGCGCGAGCGGCAGATACGCGATGTTCGTGGCGTGCATCGGGGAGTCGTGCAGCTTCTGGACGGCGACGGCCTGGTAGATCGCGTTGCGGTGCGACAGCACGACACCCTTGGGGTCGCCGGTGGTGCCGGAGGTGTAGATCATCGACAGCGGATCGTCCGGCGTGATCGCGGACCACGCCGTCTCGAACGCCTCCGGGTCGGCCGCGTGCGCTTCGGCGCCCGCCGCGCGGAGGTCGGCGAAGGACAGGAAACGCTTGTCGTCCTGGGGAATCACGGACGCGTCGAGCAGCACGACGTGCCTCAGCGCGGGCAGGTCGTCGAGGACCTGAGACCAGCGGTCGAGTTCGTCGGCACCGGCGAGGACGACGACGCCGGCGGCGCTGTGCCGGGCGACGAACCCGATCTGCTCCGGGCTCAGCGTCGCGTACGCGGTGCAGGGGATCGCGCCGAGGTGGGCGGCGGCGAGGTCGGCGATCAGGTGTTCCGGGCTGCTCGGCGCCATGATCAGCATCCGGTCGCGGACGCCGAGCCCGAGACCGGCGAGCCCGCGGGACACCTCCGCGATGGCGGTGCGGAATTCGGCCCAGGTGAGGGTCGGCTTGCCCTCGATGTCGAGTGACGTCACCGCCGGCAGGTCACCGAACTCCTGGGCGTTGCGGTGAAGCAGGGCGGGGATGGTCTGGCCTTCGATCTGCTCGGCGACGGTCGGCTGGGTGGTCAACGCTGGCCTCCTCGATGCTGCCTGATCAGGCACACTGTAAGGGCTGTCGGCAGTGCTGGATAGAGAATCGCGGCCACGGTTGCGCTACGCGAAATGTCCACCTTTTCCGTTTTCACCGCGTCAGCCCCGAACAAGGAGGAGCCTCGACGATGACCGGTTCGGCACGCGAGTTGATCAACGCGGTCCAGGCGGAACTCGCCCCCCGCGACGGCGAGAACAGGCTGGTCCCGTCGGTCGAAGCGGGCGAGGCGCCGCGGGAGGTCTTCGCCGCGATCGCCGAGGAGGAGTACCGGATCGTCCGCAGCGACTGGCGCAGTTTCCTGCACCTCGCCTCGCGTGCGAGGGAGCGGAACGCGAGAGAGTTCTTCGCGGCCTTGGCTTCCGGCGAGGGGCTGGCGCTCGGCAAGCTGGCGGCGCTCGCGGAGGAATCGCCCGATTTCGAGCCGCGCGCGGGATGCCAGGCGTATCCGGCGTTCGTCGCCTGGCTGGCGCTCAACGGCGAACCGGCGGACGTCATCGTGGCGATCGTCGCGAACTTCGCCGCCTTCGGCCGGTACTGCGCCGCGATCGCCGCCGCGATGCGCGAGCGGTACGGCTTCGACGACGAGGCCTGCGCCTTCTTCGACTTCTTCGGCGCGCCGTCGCCCGAGCTCGCAGAGCTGGCCGTCCGAGCCGTGCAGGCCGCGCTCGACGCCGGTGAACTGTCCGAAAAGGACGCTCGGACGCACGCGCGGCTCTTCCAGTCGTACGAACTGGACTTCTGGAACACACTCGCCGACGATGGTGGCCGTGACTGACCTCGTAGCCGAGGCCGCGGCGCTGGACGCGGCCGATCCCTTGACGCACAAGCGAAACGAATTCGACCTCGACGCGAACGTCGCCTATTTCGACGGCAACTCGCTGGGCGCCCCGCCGAAGCACGTGGCCGGTCGGCTCGCCGCGGTCGTCCGCGAGCAATGGGGTGGACGGCTCATCCGGTCCTGGTCGGAGGGCTGGTGGGAGGCGCCGGTACGGGTCGGCGGGCGGATCGCGCCGCTCGTGGGCGCGGCGCCGGGTCAGGTCGTCGTGGCGGACTCGACGAGTGTGAACCTGTTCAAGGCACTGGTCGCCGCCACCCGGCTCCAGCCCGGCCGCGACGAGATCCTCGTCGACGCCGACACCTTCCCGACCGACGGCTACATCGCCGACGAGGCCGCCCGGCTGACCGGGCGCACGGTGCGCCGGGTGGTCGCCGAGGACATGCCCGCCCAGGTGAGCGAGCGGACGGCCGTCGCGCTGATCAACCACGTCGACTACGTCACCGGGCGCGCGCACGACCTGGCCGGGCTGACCGCGGCACTGCACCGCGCCGGGGCGCTGGCGCTCTGGGACCTCTGCCACAGCGTCGGCGCACTGCCGGTCGAGCTGGACGCGGCAGGCGTGGACCTCGCCGTCGGCTGCACCTACAAATTCCTCAACGGCGGCCCCGGCGCGCCCGCTTTCCTTTACGTGGCGACGAAATGGCTGGACCGCTTCGAGCAGCCGCTGGCGGGCTGGGCGGGTGACCGCGACCCGTTCGCGATGCGGGGCGCCTATGAGGCGCACGCCGGTATCGAGCGTGGCCGCGCGGGCACGCCCGACATGCTTTCGCTGCTCGCGCTCGACGCCGCCCTCGACGTCTGGGACGGCGTGGACCGCGGCGTGCTGCGGGAGAAGGGCCTCGCGCTCGGCGACTTCTTCTTCCGGTGCGCGGACGAGCTCCTCGGCGGCGCGAAGATCCTGACCCCGCGCGGCCGGGACCGCGGGCATCAGATCTCGGTGATCGACGACGACGCGGCCGAGACGATGGCGGCCTTGATCGACCGTGGGGTGATCGGCGACTTCCGCCCGCCCAACGTGCTGAGGTTCGGGCTCGCGCCGCTCTACACCACGTACGGCGAGGTGCTCCGCGCCGTCACGACGCTGCGGGATCTCCGGGGCTGAGCGCGGAGTGATACCCGGTGTGGCGAAAATGGTGAACCGTATTCGGAAATGGGTGGCAAATAGGTGATCGCCTCGCCCCGGTGGGGGAGAACGGGCGATCTTTCGCGAATCCGCTGTTAATCTCGACATTCGCTCTCGCCGCGAGTGTGACGTAGATCCTTCCCCTGTGGCGTAAGGAAAACCCACGTCGCCCGTCTTACCGGTGAGGCGCGGGCCACGGCGCCTGGAGAAGGAGGGGATCGTGTCGTTCACCTATGTCGTCGTCGCCGTGTTCGGTGTCGCCTCCGGTTTCCTGCTCAACGAATTCGGCTCCCGGTACCCGGTGGAGACGGTTCTCGTCGCGATCCTGATCTGCGGGGTGGCGACCTTGTGCTGGGCGGGCGTCCGGATGCTGCGGGACGCGTCCGGGCGGGTCGAGGCGCTCATCGACGACGAACTCGGCCGCCGCGACGAAGATCATTTCGCCGAATCGGCCGCGATAAGCGTCGGAAATTCTCGATTCCGTGGCGCGAAGGGTGTTACGACGGCGTTCCTCCGCGGTGATGTCGTTCGCAAACCGAACGGTATGTGGAGCCCTGGTCCGAAAGCGTGAGCGACGTCACGGCGAGTAGTTTTCGTCGACTTTTTCGCTGAGACGCGGACGTCACGAGGTGTGACTTGATCGTGTCCGAAGAGCGTCGATCAAGCCGCTGCCTGCGCTAAACCGCCAGGTGATCTACTGGTCGGTCACTTAGCCGGGTGCTCTGTCCCACGTGGTGGACTTTCCTGGTCCGGCTGCCTCTTGTCAGCAGGTCACGGCCATACGCGACTACCCTTCGCGTCTGGACTTGACTCACCCGTTTGGGTCTCCTAGCGTCTTCGCGGGCGGAGCGGACCACGCTGTGTTGATCCGGCTATCGGATCCCGCGGGTATGAGATCCCCGGCGACCCGACACCAATAACTGCCGGAAGGAAAACGGACCACGGTGAAGCAGATTTCCCTTGGACGAGGCCGCGGCTCTTCGATTCGTTCGCGCGTTCTGACGATCGCGCTCATTCCGAGCATCGCGCTGATGCTGGTCGGTCTGGCGATCGGCGGGTACCTGATCTTCGACGCGGTCAATGGCCGTGACTACGCGCAGCGGATCCGTGACTCGGAAGCCCCTTCTCTCCCCTTCTTCGTCCAAGTACAGGAAGAGCGGCGCCTGGCGCTGCGCGAGCTCGCGGGCGACCGGTCGCAGCACGCCACGCTCACCGAGCAGCGCGCCAAGACCGACGCCGCCGCCCAGGGTGTCGCCGCGCATCTGCAGAAGTTCATCGGGGACTCGCCCGACAGCGTGCAGCGCAACATCGCCACCTTGAACGGGCTCCTCCAGAAGATGCCGCAGATCCGGCAGTCGGCCGACTCCGGTCAGCTTCCGCTGCTGGACGCCTTCACCTTCTACAACCAGATCCTCGACCAGTTCGTCGACGGTCTGACCGGGCTGGCCCAGGACGCGCCGAACGCCGAGAACGCGTATCAGCGGATCACGGCGGTCCCGCTGTTCACCGCGATCGACCAGATGCAGCGCGCGAACGCCCTCGCCGCCGCGGCCGTCGCGGGCGGCGGCTTCACCGACGAGACCTACCGCGCGTACGTCACGGAGGTCGGTTCCTATCGCTCGCAGCTGGAGTCGTCGGTCTCGCGGATGCTCCCGGACGTCAAGGCGAAGTTCGACCAGCTCGTCGCGAGTGATCCGTGGAAGGCCGTCAACACGGTCGAGAACACCTTCCTGCAGAACAGCAAGGCCACGCTCCCCATCCCCGAGCAGACGTGGCTGCAGGCCGCGCGCGGCGTCAGCGACGCGATGATGCGCGGCTTCGTCGAGCAGAGTGGTACGGCCACGACGCAGGCGGTCGACGACGCCGACCGGACGCTGATCACGTCGGCCATCGCCGCGGCCATCGCGCTGCTGGTGGCGATCGGCGTGTTCGTCATCGCCCTGCGGCTGTCGAACCGGCTCATCGGACGGCTGGCCCGGCTGCGCGAGGACACCCTCGACGTCGCCGAGATCCGGCTGCCGGAACTGGTGGACCGGGTGCGGGCGGGCGAACCCGTCGACCTCGACGACAAGGGTCACTTCCTCGACCACGGCGACGACGAGATCGGCCAGGTCGCCGAGGCCTTCAACAAGGCGCAGCAGACCGCCATCGCGGCCGCCGTCGAAGAGGCGAGGACCCGCGAGGGCACCAAGACGGTGTTCCTCAACATCGCGCACCGCAGCCAGGTCATCGTGCACCGCCAGCTCAAGGTGCTCGACCAGGCCGAGCGCAAGCAGGAGGACCCGGAGCAGCTGGACACGCTCTTCCAGCTGGACCACCTCTCCACCCGCGCCCGCCGCAACGCCGAGAACCTGATCATCCTCGGTGGCGGCCAGCCCGGCCGTCAGTGGCGCAAGCCGGTGACGCTCGCCGAGCTGACCCGCGGCGCCTCGGCCGAGACCGAGGACTTCGCCAGGGTGAAGACGGCGAAGATGCCCGCGATGGCGGTGCAGGGCCCGGTCGTCGGCGACCTCGTGCACCTGCTCGCGGAGCTGATCGACAACGCGACCTCCTTCTCGCCGCCGCAGTCGCGCGTCGAGCTGCGGGGCAACGTGGTCGGCAAGGGTGTCGTGATCGAGGTCGAGGACCAGGGCCTCGGTATCGAGCCCGAGCAGGCCGCCGAGCTGAACGCGATGTTGGCCGATCCGCCGGACTTCGGCATCATGGCCTTGTCAGCCGAGCCACGGCTGGGCCTGTTCGTGGTCGCGCGCCTCGCCGCACGGCACGGGATCTCCGTGCACCTGCGCGAATCCGCGTACGGCGGCACCAGGGCCATCGTGCTCGTCCGCACCGACCTGCTCGCGCCGGTCCCGTCTGATGAGCCGGAGGACGAGGTGGACCCCGAGAGCACCGAGGTGCCGGAGGCCGCGCCGCTGCTTCCGGGCCGCCGTGCCCGCCACCGCACCGAGTTCCCCGCGGAGCGGCCCGAGCTGCCCGTGCCGATGCCGGTCGCGCCCCAACCCCAGCCGCAGGTGCAGCAGGGGCCGGAGCAGTCCGGAGGCACGTTGCCGCCGCTGCCTCCGCGCCCGCCGCGGGTGCCCCGGCCGGAGACGCCGCGGCCCGAGCCGATCCGCCCGGAACCCGCGCGTG